>JALZUD010000082.1 GCA_023301725.1 Granulosicoccus sp.
TCCACGTGTTGTCGAAGCATGGATCCCCACCTACGTGGGGATGACGAGCTTAGTTCGTGAGGATGGCAGGCTTAACTACGCAATGCCCTGGCTTTGCAGATACTCTTCGTAGTTTCCGCGATAGTCAGTGTAGGTGCCTTCATCCAGCTCGATGATGCGTGTCGCTAGTGAACTCACAAATTCACGATCGTGGCTGACAAAAATGACAGTTCCCGTGTAGAGGTCAACCGCCAGATTCAGCGACTCAATAGATTCCATATCAAGGTGGTTTGTGGGTTCATCCATAATCATGACGTTGGGCGACAACATCATGAGCTTGCCGAATAACAACCGCCCCTTCTCACCACCTGATAGCACCTTGATAGGCTTTGTGATGTCGTCTTTGCCAAATAACAGTCTGCCCAGAATGCCGCGAATTTCCTGTTCATCGTGGTTTTCATTGCCCCACTGGCTCATCCAGTCAAGAACAGTGACGCTTTGGTCAAATTCTTCCTCATGGTCTTGAGCGAAGTAACCTAGCTTGGCATTTTCAGCCCATTTTAAATGCCCTGCAGAGGGATCCATCTCGCGAGCCAACAGTTTAACAAAGGTGCTTTTTCCAATACCATTCGGACCGATAACAGCGACTTTTTCGCCAGCTTCGATCATCAGATCTAATTTTTTGATCACGGTATGATCGTCGTACCCTACCGCTATATTTTCTAACTCAGCGGCGTTACGGAAAAGTTTTTTCTCAAGCTCAAAACGAATGTAAGGATTCTGCCGGCTCGAAGGCTTCATCTTTTCGATGGCCAGTTTGTCTATCTGTTTTTGTCGCGAGGTTGCTTGACGAGCTTTGGATTTGTTGGCCTTGAATCGCTCAACAAACGCTTGGAGGTCAGCAATCTGGTTTTTCTTCTTGGCATTGTCGGCGTACTGACGTTCACGTGCCTGCGTAGAGGCCAGCATGAAGTCGTCATAGTTGCCCGGATAAACTTTGATTTCGCCGTAGTCCAGATCTGCCATGTGGGTGCAGATGCTGTTGAGAAAGTGACGATCATGAGAAATGATAATCATGGTGCTGTTGCGTTGATCCAGCACAGATTCCAGCCAGCGAATCGTATTGATGTCGAGGTTGTTGGTGGGCTCATCGAGGAGCAGCAAATCAGGGTCTGCAAATAGTGCTTGTACCAGCAAAACGCGCAGTTTGTCGCCAGGAGCTACTTCACTCATCAACACATTGTGCTGTTCTAGAGGGATGGATGCACCCAGTAGCAGCTCACCAGCGCGTGCTTCAGCGGAGTAACCGTCCATTTCAGCAAATTGCACTTCAAGGTCGGCTACGCGCATGCCATCATCTTCACTCATTTCAGGCATCGAGTAGATCTTGTCGCGCTCTTGCTTGACCGTCCATAGCTCCTTGTGGCCCATGATAACTGTATCGAGTACGGTGAATTCCTCGTAACCAAACTGGTTCTGAGTCAACATGGCCATACGGGTGCCGGGCAGCAGAGTCACGTTGCCGGCGGTGGGCTCTAGGTCGCCGCCGAGTATTTTCATGAAAGTGGATTTACCACTGCCGTTGGCGCCGATCAAGCCGTAGCGGTTTCCCTCGCCAAATTTTATTGAAACATTTTCAAAAAGAGGCTTGGCACCAAACTGGATGGTGAGATTTGCCGTTGCGATCACTAGGTAGATACCAATGTTAGTTAAACACGGTATTGTATCGGTTTTCGACGCTGCGGTTCTTGAGCCGGGTCTCGAGCTGTGGTGAATGGCTGTTGGCTGTTTGCCAACTCCAACTATTCGCGCGCCTCCCGTTCATCGCACACGGCTGATCGAGTCGCTGCTGTACCTGTATCGTTTTGTTCGTTAATCTTTTATCCTAGCGATAGAGAATTTACCGTTGCAACGTTTGAAATAACTATTCTGGTTTGTTTTGAATTTACAGTGAAGAGAATTTATGCCCACAGATTTTGATACGGTTGTTTCGCGTAAAGACACGGATAGCCTAAAATGGGACAAGTATCGGAATCAGGATATCTTGCCTTTCTGGGTCGCGGATATGGACTTCAAGGTGGCTCAGCCCATTATTGATGCGATGCAAGCGAAGCTTGATCACGGAGTTTTTGGTTACACATTGCCTCCTGAAGCCTTATCAGAGGCTGTTATTGCACATCTTAAATCCGAGTATCAATGGTCGATTGATCCTGAGTGGATTGTCTGGTTGCCCGGTGTCGTCACCGGGCTTGCGGTGAGTTGTCGTGCATTTTGCACCGACGGTGGCGATATCGTTGTAAATCCACCAATCTACCATCACTTTTTTGATTCACACGAAGTTGAGCGGCAGAATGTGGTGCGAGTGCCTCTGCATAAAGTGGACGATCGTTGGACGTATGACATGCAAGCCTTGGAGGCGGCGTTTAACAACAACACGCGATTGCTGATGATGTGCTCGCCACACAATCCGACGGGCACTGTGTTCACGTCAAGTGAGCTCAATGCCGTAGCTGAGCTGTGCGAAAAGTACGATGTTATTATGGTGTCAGATGAAATTCATTGTGATCTGGTGATTGATCCACAGGCGCAGCACCACCCGAGCGCCGCGGCTTGCCCTGACAATGCGCAGCGTATTGTGACGCTGATGAGCGGTAGTAAAACATGGAACATTGCTGGGCTGAATTGCTCATTTGCAATCATCAGTGATGACGCTTTGCGCCACCGTTTTTGTTCTGCTGCAAACTCAATAGTGCCTTCGGTGCCACCATTGGCTTACACCGCTACGCTTGCCGCCTACCGTGATGGTGATGAATGGCGGCGCGAGCTGCTTCAGTATCTGGTAGGCAACTATGAGTATCTTCGTGAACAGATCGGAGCAATGAAAGGTCTTGTCGTCGAACCTATGCAGGCAACCTATCTGGCATGGATTGATGCTAGTGGTCTTGACCTTGAAGATACGCAAGGTTTTTTTGAGAAGCACGGCGTGGGTCTGTCTGCTGGTGAGCAGTTTGGGCAAGCACACTACGTTAGACTTAACTTTGCGTGCCCACGTAGTACTCTGGAGGCCGGCATTGCCAGAATGCGAAAAGCTGTAGAGTCTTTGGGCTAGCCTGAAGGGCGCAACTACACGACAGGCTGGGGTTTTATCACGGTTAAGGGGAACTTACCCTCGTCCAGAGCCTTGAGAAAATTTATGGTCATGCGTGCCGTGGCTCCCCAGAGAATTTCATCGTCGAACGGTTCGTACACGATAATTGGATGCCGCCTTGCACTTTGAGGGTCCATGTTCTGACGTGCACGGAAGGTAAAGTTCTCTCGCTTGCGTAGCCAATCTAACGGTATTAAAAACGCTCTTGCTACTTCACTACTTTGTAGTTTCAGCGTGGTCGGCCAGTTGACAACGCCTGCCACGGGTGTGACCTCATAGTTGCTCACGGTGGTGTAGGGTTCGATGCAACCTATAACCTTGATTTGTTCGGCAGCAACGCCGATTTCTTCATGTGTCTCACGCAGCGCCGCCGCGATGGGGTTGCTGTCACTGGGTTCAATGCGTCCACCTGGAAATGCAACCTGACCGCTATGACGGTCTCTGGTGTTCTGTGCTCGGCGAATAAACAGGATTTTCCATTGGTTGTCCTGCCATACAAGCGGTATGAGAACTGCCGCGTGATACAACGCTTCCACCCTGGGCGAGTCGGCGTTTTGATGCAACGCAATATCGTCCGGCGAGTCTACCTGGGTGAGTTTGTCGAGCATATGTTGTATATAGTGTGCGCTGAAGGTACATCGTTCAATAGTTGTGAGAACATTAAACGCCAATTGCGGCCCAGTTACGACTTAGTT
>JALZUD010000083.1 GCA_023301725.1 Granulosicoccus sp.
GCGAGTGGTTGTAGACATGATGTTCTCCTGTGGTTGGAGAACTGACAATAGCGGGGGAACTCCTGTGCTGGAAGAACGGTTCAAAATGACCGGTTACTCCAGAAACAGGTATCTTGGCGGTAGTTCAAACACATGGGCAGGCAGGTGTGCACCTTTAGGTAAAATTGATTTTGAGGAAAGGAAATGGATAAAGCACAGCGGATGGCCCATTTCGTTTAAAAGCGTTGAAAACTATTTTAGTAGAACATGCAAAGCACTTGAATTGCCAGGACATGAATTATTTTCAGGTTCTGAATGGGGAAACATTTGCCTCGATTACAATCCAAACAATTTTTCAGAATCTGGTCTTACGCCTCAAACATTTCTCTTTGGCGATCAACCGGCAAATACAAGAGAGCTTTTTTTCAAATCCGAAACTGACAGTTCCAATATACGTATTCTACTAAACTCAAATCTGACTAGCATAGAGACAACTCAGAACGGTGAACATGTTACTCACATTGAGACATCTACTTTGTCTGATCACAAGGTTTCTATAAAGGCGTGTACCTATATTTTGTGTTGTGGAGGATGGGAAAACGCACGCTCGCTACTAATGTCCAATAAGCAGAATGCTAACGGTGTTGGAAACGAGCATGACAGCGTTGGTAGATACTATATGGAACATCCAAAGATTATTAGTGGGAAGTTGATACCGAGCAATAATTTTTTTAAATCTCCTCTAATGTATTGGCCAAAGAAGGTAGGGGCAAAAGGATCTATGGACATTATGTTTCAGTTGCCCGAAAGCGTACAGAAAGCTGAGCAGTTACCCAATAATTCAATTGATCTCATTCGTACCACTGGTGATGCCGAGCAATCTATCAAATCGATACACAGATCTGATGCCATCGGTACCAATAGAAAATTTGCAGCCAGTCTAGTCGGAACCTCACTTACCCTAGCTAAATCCATGGCCAGGCAACATAAAATTCGGTTCAATACGCCTCTGCGGCAAAAAACTGTTTTCATACGCAATCATATGGAGCAAGAGCCGAATCGTGATAGCCGTGTATTCTTGGGAAATAAGAATGATGCCTTGGGGATTCCACGTTTGAAGACGAATCTACAAATATCCGAAAATGACAAACATTCACTGGTCAAAACTCAAAGAATTATGAGTGAAATAGTGGAGAAAAATAAACTAGGTACGATTGTTTCAGAATTCGACAATGATGATTTTGAGTGGAAAAACCTGACAGACAGCTCTCATCATATAGGAACCACTCGTATGAGCGATGACCCAAGATACGGGGTGGTGGATAAAAACTGCAAAATACATGGTATTAATAATTTGTTCGTTTCAGGCAGTTCAGTATTTCCAACTGCCGGGCATGTCAATCCCACATTTACTATTGTTGCCCTAGCACTAAAACTAGCAGACCATATACGAACACTTAGAATGTAGATGTAGATGTAGTATGTAAAGACTTGATCGACGGCTTTATGCGATGCACATCATAACTACGTTGTTCTCAGTGCAAAGCACACCACAACGGTTAAATCTAAATAGCAGGTAGAGTAAATCTGGCTTTTACACCAACGGGTACGTTATATAGCTCTATCTGCCCATTCAAACGATTAACAATTCTTTCACATAAAGCCAAGCCAAGTCCCATTCCATCTTTTTTAGTACTGACAAACGGCTCAAATATGCGATCCAACATGCTATCGTCAATTTGAAATCCGTCGTCTACAACAGAAACCAAAGTCTGATTCTCCACCCTGGCAGTAGATAATACAATTGAGTGGGGTGATTTATCTTCAGTGTCTAGCTTGTCTAAAGCATTTTGAATAAGATTGAAAATGACCTGCTCTATCTCCACAGAATCACCCAATACAAGCAGCTGATTCTTACTGAGATGTATATCTAATTGAATAGCGTGTGTTTTAATCTCGGCTTCAAGTAGAAATAACACATTTCTAACTAACGCACGTATTAATGTCCACTGGGATAGACGAGTCATTAGTTTGCTTTGTCCACTGTCTCAGGCTTGCCAAAATATCTGAAGCCCTTTTTGCCTGTACCACGTTGGCACTTAGTACCTCTGATAATATCTCATCATGCTGACTATCTGATTGCTTCAATATACGCAGGCCAGTCTGACTTTGACTCAAAATGACCGTATTTCGTCGCCAGCAAGAGAGATAAGATCAATCGCTGTCACACGAGGATAGAACTGCTCAAGAGCGGCAACGACCTCCATAAACAATGAAGAATCCGGCTGCTCACCTGCCAAGGCAACAGCGGCCAATCCAGTTAGATGAGCATCGTGCTGATTGGCTCGTTGCGATGCGACGTTAAACAAAGAATTAGTACTTGCAACCAACTCTTTAGAAATGTTGACTCTCTGATATTGGATCAATAAGCTTACGTAGACGATGCTCAGAGCGAACCAAACTACGAGAACATATTTAGCCATGAAGGAAGCCCTTTAGAATCACTCGGCATCATCTTCAAGAAGTTGTATCATCTCCAAATAAGCGCGAGTTTTAGCGTGTTCAAGAGGTGTAACACCTTGACCATCTGGAATAAGGCGATCAGCTCCAGCATTCAACAACAACTCCACAGTCTTTGTATGATTCGACCCACCATCTCCTAGCACCACCGCTTCGATCAGAGCGGTCCATTGAAGATTATTAATATGGTCAAGCGGCGCATTGCCTTTGATTAGGTGATCTACCGCCTCATGATGCCCAAGATGCGCAGCTGCTATCAAAGCGGTGCCGTCATAGGGGCTAGTGATATTTCTGGCACTCGCACCAAGCGATAGTGCTAATTCAAGCATCTCAATGTCATCAGCCACTGCGGCAATAGTGACAATATCGTATGCACGATGTTCCTTTGCGTTCATATCAGCACCAGCTTTTGCCAAAATCTCGACTATCGACTCGTGTGATGCAAAAGCTGCAATGAGTAATGGAGTTCTGCCTGAGCCATCCCGCTCTTCTATATTTGCATTGTTTTTGATAATTTCTATTGTTGCTTCGGCATCACCACTATACGCTGCACTCTGTAAACCTTTGTAGGATGCACTCTCATTCGCTGAAGGCGCTGTTTGCGCGTACACACTATGAGAAGGCACGATGTAAAGTAGAAGTGAAGCAAAAAATAGTTGCGCCATGCTTTGCTTAAGATTCATCGTAATTCTCCGGTAAATAATGTTTGCTAATTTGGTCAATGCCAACAATTTATGGAAAGATTTTGGCGCTTTTTTAGTTTTGAAAGAGCGACAGAGCAAAGTTTCATAGGAGTCCAATAGATTGGAGTATAAACAATTTTTACCCGTGACTATTACATGGAGGTTTTTGCATCATTTAGCATCCGTGAGAACTCAACGACAGAATGCGTGCCTAGGTTTGTAGATCGATTTGCACGATGAGTTTCGATGGTGCGAGGTGAGATCGATAAAGCCTGAACACGAGAAACAGCACCTCCAACCACAATGATTGCTTCAATACCATGAAGCAATCATATCGTTAAACGCTAAATCCTTGTAGCACGTTGGACCGAATTAGCTTCTGTATTTGAACACACGGTGCTATAACTGATTAAAGCGCGCTAAAAAACTGATCTATCGCCATTTGCAGTTCAGGAGAGAACGTTGCACCAGGAAAAGCTGTAGCGTGGGGATGGGTGGAATGTAGGGAGCCGTAGCCAAATGAACGGTAATGATTTAGCAATAATGGGCATCCAGCCGGGACCACACTAGGCCCCGGAACTGCTTTGATTTTCTTCACCGAACTGCTACACGTCAATTCTAACTAATCCGTTGATGTGACACCCTTGTTATGTGTCAATGCTCTTCTCGCAACGGTTGCGGATGCAGGATGCACATTAAACTCTTCGATAACACGCCCGAAACCAGACAGCCAAACCACCAAGCAACAACCAGTACACACCGCTGGCACCTAGAAAACTATCATCGCTACTGTCCATACCTGACGCAGCTACTACGCCACTGCTAGCACCGATTTGCACTACCGCGGTGTCAGCCTGAAACAGCAATTCCGGGTCTGCCATTGCCGACGTACGCTCCCTTAGAAATGCAGCAGGTTGGTCGTTAATGGGTTGCGGCAACGTAGGCCCTGGTATAGGTTGTCCGGTGACCTCTAGTACCGTCTGCCCTTCTCGTCCAGTACCTTCCCCCAGTGTCAGGTTCCATTGAGAAACATTATTGTCGCAGCTTGCGCTAAGCAGTGCTTCGCGTTGTCGAGGCTGTTCTGGCATGTTGGCGTTGTAATTGAATGTGGGATCAACCGTCATCTCATCTGCCGATAGCGTTGTGTACATGCGCGTAATGTAGGCATCACGTGGCAACAGCTCCAAAGCGTTACGAATGGGCTCAAGCTCACGCGTGACTATAGAGGCTCTGACATCAATTCGTGCCTGTCGCAGTTCATCGGGCGTGAATACTGATTCCATCCGATCGCTGTCAAAATACAAGTTGGTATCGAACCCTTCAGGCAAGGGTAAAATTGGCGGCAAGCTGGACAATGCTCCAGCAGGATCGATGGTTAAAAAGAGACTATTGCTTATAAACTGCGCATCATTTGCAATAGCATCCAGCTGCACAAGATTGTTTTCAACGCGCTCTGCATTAGTGAGTGACGAGTGAATCGCATCGTCCAGTGGTCCTGCGTAATCGGTGGCAAAACCTCGCCCACCTGCTTCGTTCATGGCGTCAGTGACTAACGTCTGGTAGCTTGCGTAGGCGTTAAAGCTGCCTGAGTACCAATCCAGCTTTGTGTAGTTTGGAGTGACATGCTCGTAGTTCTCAGGAATCGCTCTGGCATTGTTGACAACCCAGACGATAACACCCATGTCATCTTCAGCAGCAACGGCGGTGAGCCTTATTGGCACCATAGGCGTATCGCTAGGGTATTTCATGATCAACGGCTGAATGCTGCCACTTGACTCACCACTTTTCAACTTCAAAGCAACAAACTTCATCCCGGCCAACACATAGGGCTCAATAAGGTCACGGCCTCGATCGGTCAGTAAATAATTGTTGTCTTGTAACCAAATCGACATATCATCCGCGTTATCGCTGCTGACAATATCGATATCGAAAGGCCCGACGGTCAGCTGTTCCTCAACAGTTACGCCTTCTGTAGATGCCTCAGCTCCACCATCTGTTTCTCCTGCGGCGTTCTGAGGCGGTAAGACAAATTGGTCAATTTCACACACGTCGCCTTCCTGGCGCAAGAAAAATTGAGGGCGCGTAGCAAAATCCAGCTCTGCAAAGGTGGCATTGGCACCTAATGAAATTTCCGGGGTATCAGGCACTGGCACCACCCAGCTAAAATCTTCAGCATTGCCCGAATACACAATACTCACCATGGCGCTCACATGATCGCCTTGCTGGCTAAACAGGATTTGCTCAGCAGCCTGATTGATAGGCACTGTCGTGCAGAAAAAACCTCCACACGCGCTGCTCATTGACGGCAGAAACAAACCTGCTGTGGCTAATAGTGCGGCTTTGCTGAATCGATTGAAGTTGATCACAAATATTCCCTCCTAATATATTTGGGACTATATTCCCATTTTTAATAAAAAGCAATGTGCTTGTAACTAGGTGCAATACCGCAAAGCACAGCTTCATAGCCATTTAGAAGCCGAGCAGCCTAGGCTGACTAACAGGGTATTCAGCCGTGACATCAAGAGGCATGATCATCAAGTTCGTCATCGTCCTTATGTTTCTCGTAGAGATCATTGAATAGCAAGCCGTCACCTGACAATCTATCGTATATGGCCAGAATACAATTTTCGGGAATGACAATTTGTCTGGCTGTTTCGTCAAAGTAGCCTTCAAAGCTTAAAGCCTCTCTGGTCACCTTAAATCCACCGGCGTACATAGGGCTGATATCGAGTAGGGCTGTGTCATCGTCGTCGAACACGCGCTCTGGCAAGCCTGTACAGCTTGCATAGCTCTTGACCAATAAGAAGGGTTGTCCTTTCTCCCACAATATTTGTGCCCGCAGCAGACGCATGCGCACATGAATAGGCGCCTTACGGGTAAGTCTGCGACTTTGTCTTGAAAGGAATTTGGTAATCACAGTCGAGTTCTTAACTCCTACACTTGTTCTGCAGTCAATTTGTCCAGCTTTTGTGCGCAGATAAAATCATTGATTGTCAGGCCACCTGAATCGTGTGTAGTGAAAGACACAGCGCAATAGCCCCAGCCAAATTCAACATCCGGATGATGCCCTTCCTGGTCGGCCAAAAAAGCGGTCAAGTTGGCTAGGTAGACAGCTTTGGCAAATCCTTTAACCGTGTATCTACGAGTGATCACCTTGTGCTCGTTTTCCAGCAACCAGTTGGTGTGTAGCAGAGCAAGATTTTCCTGAACCTCAGGCTGTGTCAAAGGGGGTATGCAGCCACTACAAGGTAGGCAGGCCCGTTCAAACAATGGTGTGCTGTGTGTCATTTCAATTTATTCTCATTGAGTTTGTTTGCACACAACGCTCGCAGAGCTAGCCTGCAATAATGCGCACGTGGCGATCGCCGATAACGCAGGCACACAACAAGGATTCTACTGTATTGGAAGCTCCATACTGAAGACCACCAAAATACCGACACTCTTGAGAGGTCGGCATTCGTAGCGGGGGATGTAGTACGACAATACAGTTGAGTGCGTCACTCTAAATAAAAAACCCTAAAAAGATAGGCTAACCTAGCGTATTGAACAAAGGTTGGGTAACGCCCCACTGGCATTATTGCTGAAGCTGTTTCCTCCACCGTCAACTATTACACTAGCATTCGTTACACTATTGGGTTCAGTACAGTAGATGCCCCACCTCGCATTATCGCTGAACCTAGTGTTGCTAAGAGTAATGAATGATTCATCGAGACGCAGCGCTGCAAAGGCTGAGAGTAGGCCTTCGGTGTTACCCGAATGCGAAAGTATTGTGTGTTGCAAAATATTAGTTTCAAAGTTGGTATCAGACATGCGAATTCCATCCCAATAGCCTGGCCGTGCTTGAGCGCCACGAAAGATAACTGGATCAGTTGCTGTTCCCAGAGCTTTCAGCACACCATTACCTTCAACTGTCATCCAAGCTTCTTCATCGAAGACAATCTCGACCCCCGGATCAAGCTGTAAAATACCGCCTTCTATATTCATGAAACCTGCAACGAAATACGGTGCATTAAGTGCCTTCCACTGAAAAACCGCCCCACTCTCCTGCGCACCAGAAGATACCCTTACAACAGGATTTCCGTTCGCCCGTTCTATTCCGAAATAGTCACTGCCAGCGTCTAATTCAGGAATCAATTCGATATTTGCACTCAGACCTGACAAACCATTACCAAAGAACCGATTGTTGCTAAACGCATCGACCCGAGTAGAGCCTGTTATCGACATGCCGATCACATAGCTGTTTGAAACACTGGAATTGGTAAAACTCAATGTAGTGTCAGCAATTAGCACGCCGACGTCTGCGCAGAACAATAAGTTGCAAATCTGACCTGCATCCTTAATATCCACATAATCCATCACAACGTTTCTAGCACTGTCAACGTCTATACCACGCCAGTATCCCTGCACGGGGGCAAGTCCCTCAAACACAATGCGTTGATCTGGAGTACCAATAGCCCTCAACTCACCTCCTCCCACGCTGATTCGTCGGTCAGGTTCGGATCGGATAACGGTCCCTGGATCAATGGTTAGCAGCGAACGCACATCTACGCTACTTGTTAATAAGTAATCACATTGATTTGGAGTATTGACCAGCCTGGTGGGCGACGTGATATCGGAGCTAAGTACAAACGTGCAATCACCAGCGCCGCTTGTAATGTCAGGATTGGTAGAACCGGAAGAATTGCCGCCATCATTGGACGTGCCATCATTCACAGCAGGATCGTCACTTCCACCTCCACATGCTGCTAGCGCACTGACCGATACCAAAAGCATAACGCGCAGCAAACCGGCCACACCTTCAGAGTGTGTCGCTTTGCCAGGTAATGATGGTGTTTTTGGGGTATTACTCAGGCTAGGGGTAGCTCCAATCTCAGTCATCATTTACGCTTCATTTGTATTCGCCCCAAGGCAGTTTAGACACATAGATAAGCAGAGCCATTACAAAGGCGTCAGACAAGCATCTGCGCGGCGCTGCCAGCATAAAGTACCATAGCTCCGAAAAATATCATAACCGTGGCACATCATCAGTTGAATAGTCGCCTGATGCGCACCCAATCACAATATGAAGCACTAGCAGATACTCTAGAAAGTGAAATTGTGATCAGGCTCCAATCGACAGCATAAAAGACTGCTCTCGTCCTGATATCAGAGCGCATTTTCAGAGCTCACAAATCTATGTCAAAAAGAGTCAGTAGGGTGTGAGCATTCTTAAAAAATGCGACTTGCCGGTTGCAACGCAGAAAAGATGTCGAAGTTGCAGACCAAGCTTGGCAACTGGTCTCTCTTAATCAGCCACATTACTCAGCAAGTTGAATCATCAATTTACCGTCCTCCACACGAAAGTCTTCGATACCTTCAGCCAGACCCTTCCAGAACCCATCTCCGCCAAACTCTTTAACCAAATCGATATTTTTTAGACCACCTAACCAGGCGTTTGGCATAGGTACTCCCCACACACTGACACCCGTCATGATTACTACAGGCCTATCGTTCTGGTAGGACAGTTCTGTTCCACCACTGACTTTGAGTGTTTTACCACCGAAAAAGGGCAAATCAGGATCCAGATCAATCAGTAAATTTACGCTGGCTGAATCACCAGATAGATCTACGACTAATTGTTCAGCCAAATCAGTGTTCTTCGCTAGCAGTGCGTTGAGTTCACGCTCAGTGAGTTCTATACGCCTTTTACTGTCGTCTTCTATATAAGCTTCAGGCGTTAGCGTGTCGTCTGTCCTAGCTTCATTGGTATCAACGTTCAGCTCCTCGCTTGTATCACTTGTTGAAGAGTCAGTAATTTCTGGAAACGCAATTGTCGAAGATGAACTGTCCTCGGCATCAGCGAATATATCAAGCTTTGCTTGCAGCGTTTGTTGCTCGCTTGTATCCAGCGCAACCGGCTCAAATTCTTTAGCGAATAGCTTGCTTTGAATAACCCACACTGTGGCCCCTATGGTTACGACAACTGTTAACAGAAGTATGCCGACAATACCTAAACAACCAAGTTTACCGCTCTGGTCTAACTCCGAGCTACTATTTGTATTTGATACAGAATCATTATTAGACAATTTAATCGCTCCAAGCGCAAAATTCAGTTTTCCAAAGGCATAATCAGCCCGAATCGTTCAAAAAACCCAGTAGCCCATTCATAAACCTGACCAGGCCCACACGTATCGCCATTAGTTTACTCAGCGGTACCACCTCGTTGAACACAACGTGTATGAAGTGCTTAGGATAACATTGGAAGCAGATGCCTAATCACTTCCATACGGCCATAAACCTTAAGGCATACTGTTGCACTACCATCCTCTTCTTTCTAAAGCACCATTGACCAACAGTGGTTCAGCGGGTCGCAACCCTCTCCCGTAACGGCTGCGCATCTGTTCCACAAGCTCGAATTGTAGATCCGAACACTAATCCTCTGGCTTCGGTCGCAGAGTCAGCCATGACCAGCCTCGAGCGAGTTTCGGGACCCTTTTCTCAGATCTATGTGAAGTGGATCTCGCAAAAAAACGTAATTTTTATTGCTTTTCGAATCATCTGGAAGCTATCGGGCCGATACTTGTGTGTCAACAATCCTAAAGGATAAAACACATGTGTAGCACTCCCAAGTCGTCATCGTTAACAAAGCTTAAAAACGTGCCGACTTCAAAACTGACCAAAAGTGAGTTGAACAGCTTCATCTCTGTGGCAAATGCAGTAGCGGAACGTCAAGAGGAAAAGGAACTACTTGAGCGGCAATGTTTGGCACAAGAGTCGTTATCTGTTGCCGCAGCTTTTGCGCTCACTCAGAGCACGGCCGCTGTCAAATGTGAGGTAGTACCGCAGAAAAAAAGTCTATCCAGTCGGCTATTGCATTCTGTTCGGAGCGCTTTGACAGATTCGCACTCGATGAGCGTGACAGGGTAATTGCTTTGCCAAGCACGCTGTGGCAACAGGTAGATGGTCGCTATTTTGGGCGAGTCACATGAATGTGCTGAAACGCTTCACAACAAAACATTGAGATTGGCGCACCAGTACCGGTGTGCCAACCGAAAAATGCAAGATAATTACGCTGACAACACCCTGAATCTGCCAACTGAGATACCAGTGCCCCAGTATTGATGATTGGCAGACAGATGCTTAGTACTCTATGGCAGTGAAAATGACATATGTTTACACAATTAGTTAGGCACTCTGAAATATAATTGGGCATGTCACACGATCATGTCACCCAAGCTATTGTATTAGACGACGATTCTGTTTGTCGCTTTGCCATGAAACGTGTTTTAGCAAAATGTGGATGCGAAGTTAACGAATTTGATTCGGTCGCAGAAGTTATTTCTTTTATTGAAACACACGAAGTAGATGTCATTTTTAGCGATATTCGTCTTCCTGACGAATTAGGTGGCGAGGAGCTACTGAATATAGTCAATGAACGTGAATTGAGTGTGCATCTGATCATGATGTCCGCTTGCGTGGACAGCCAGATGTACTCGCAACTAATGGCAAAAGGTGCACTGGCTTGTATAGAAAAACCTCTAATGAGAGAGACTTGTGAGGCACTACTAGCTGATGTTCGCGAATCGTTGAAAAATTCAACCTAATAATTAAATGTCCTAGCCCTATCACTGTCTAAATTGTGTGGATGCAATTTAACGGTTTTTAAATCACAAGGGTAAATACGGTACCAACATCTAGTTGACTATCGACAGAAATCTCCCAGTTGTGCTTATCACAAACGGTCGCACAGATCGATAATCCAATACCATTGCCTTCATATTCTTTTGCAGTTTTCAATCGGCTGAAAGGTTCGAATACTTTTTTTGCCAACGTCTGATCGAAGCCTATTCCATTGTCACCAAATGTGATGACCAGGCTGCTGCCATTGGTAGCGCACGAGATCTGTATCAAAGGGTCGCGGTTTTCACTTCGATACTTAAGGCTATTGCTGATAAGGTTGGTAAATAACTGCCTCACGAGGTTTTTTTCGCCTCTAATTTTTGGAAATTTTCCTACAACGATCTTCGCATTAGATTCCACAATTCTCAATTGAAATTCAGAACACACATCTTTCAGCAACTCATTCAGATCGATATCATCAAGCACAAGATTGCCCTTTGCAGCGCTTGATAATTGCAGTAGATCCTTAATAAGAGTTTTCATTCGCTTTGCAGACTTCACTATCACATCCAAGTGATAACGATCTTCGTCATTCATCGCGCTGTACATATCTTCATGCAAAAAACCGCTAAATTGTTGAATATTATTTAGTGGCTGTTGTAAATCGTGTGACGCAATAGATGCGAACTGGTTAAGACTATGATTGGCATGCTCTAGCTGCTTGTTTTGTTCTTCGATTTTTATCATCGCCTGATTCCGCTCTGACACATCAGCCAGAACTATCATTCTCATGCCTTGCATTGAGCCTATATTCTTTACACTGCTGCTTAGTTCAACGTCGAATGATCCGCTATCTGCTCGTAGTAGAGTTAAATTCACTCGGTCAACATCACCTTTTTGTAAAACTTCATCAACAACTGCACCATGATCTTCGATGAAATATTGACGACAATTTTTACCAGGTATAGTTAATGGCTCAACGCCAATAGTGTTGGACAGGCGATCACTGGTTGAGAGTATGAGTCCGTGTCGATCGCATAACATCATCATGGCTGGCAGTGATCGAAAAAGAGACTGATAATGATCGGTCTGTACCTTAACGAATTCAAGTTGCTCTTCGTTGCCGATAATCACGCCAATCCAGTCAGCTACAAGACGTGCAAATTTCAGTTCATGGCTGGTAAAGTGATGCTGTAACGGGTCACTGGAGATAAAACTAATAACACCTAATGGCCCGTTGATTGTCGATACCTGTGCGCCTATAAACGAGCAAAAATTTGTACAGATATGACGCGCATCACTAGAGAGCCGATAGTCTACGAAGTTGTTGCTCGTAATTACTTGATCTGTCTCAAGAACTTCCCGATACACAAGCCCATGAAGAGGTACTCGGTCTCTGGATTCTATTGTTCTAGCCAGCTCACCCGATACACAGTTTATTTCAAGTGAATGGCCAAATACAGATCCCACGATGCCACTTTGCATGGAAAGGTATTCTTGACCAATATCAAGCATTTTTAGTTTCTTCTCACCATCAGTGAAACCCGTGTTTGTAAACACGCAAAGCAATGCATCGAATGCAAGCCTAAATTGTATCTCCTGCTGATCTTCGAGGCTGTTCAATTGATTCTCGATGCGTGTTGAGTATCTGCGCTAAGTGCTTGCGCTGTAATGTACGACATCTTCAGCTACCGCTTCGACATTTGTCTTTCTTGAAATCTTCGGCGAGTCGAATCTGCTGTTCCTGCTGCATTTTTTTTGCACTGTTGGTTTTGTCTATAAACACAACCCATTCACCCATAGTGTCTTGAAAAAGATGAATATCAAAATAGTGATCTTTATCGACATGAACACAGTAAATAATTGTTGGCTCAGCGAGATGTTTAACCAGCAAACCTTCAAGCGCCGGAATCAATTGAACTGCATTGATGGAGCAATCAATAGTAGTGATATTAGTCGCACCCACAGACCCGCAGTTCGCCACTATTTCCTGCTTATCGTTCAGACGCAGATAGCCATCCACACATTGAATATCATCAAGCGTTTTTAGATAATCTTGTATTGATTTGGGAATGTTCTTCATTGAGCTGGTGGCACTAAAGAACTACCGATAGTTTGAAAAACTTCATTAACACCTGTATCGTTTTTTGCACTGGTTTCAATAGTGGCCAAAGCTGCTTCATTAAGCTCTTCAAAAATATCTTGATTTATTTTCCAATCCGACTTTAGGTCCGATTTGTTCAGCACCATGACAAACGGCGTCGGACCAAGAGTTTCCAGTACCAGACTATAAAGAAGCTTAGCACTATCAAAAGTTGCTGGGCGTGATGGATCAATCACCAGAATGTAGGCTGCCATGCCGCGAAGGTAAGATGGTAGGACTGATTTATAGTTATCTTCGCCGTACACATCCCACAGTATTAACGCAAGGTCAGTACCATT
This sequence comes from Granulosicoccus sp., assembly GCA_023301725.1. Classification (GTDB taxonomy): domain Bacteria; phylum Pseudomonadota; class Gammaproteobacteria; order Granulosicoccales; family Granulosicoccaceae; genus Granulosicoccus. The sequence continues at coordinate 13,224 of JALZUD010000083.1, forward strand.
CACTGAAATGGCTTTTTTGTCGATTTTCACACCGATTGTGGTTACGTAGTTTTCAGAAAACATACTTTCAACGTAACGACGTACCAAGCTGGTTTTGCCAACAGCAAATGAACCGAGCATGCATATCTTTTTTTGAAGCATCTCGATGATTACCGCGTTGCCGGGCCAAAAGTCACATGTGTAATTTCTGAATATTGACTATTTAATCGCTTAAATTGTTCTATCCAATCGTTCGTTTCTATTCCCGTAATACGCAGCGCACCACCATCTATGTCCACGCTCGCTCCACTGGGTAGTAGCCAGTCTGATTGAAAAACCTGAAAATCCAAATCGGGGTGCATGGACTTGTAGGGTTCTAGATCAAAAAACACCCTATCTTTATCTAGTCCACTGTCTGTTAATAGAGCATCCACATCTACTGCGAGTGGATCTCTGAGTCCACGAACCATATAACGTCCATCGTGGCGCTCAGAATCTGTAATAACAATACCTGGCTGCGCATCAAGCTGTTTAACAAAACGACCCCATTTGCGTTTGTCATATTGATTGTGGAGATTCCAAGCCAAGAGACAAAAAAGGGCAAGACCAGCAATCGCTAATCTGTTGTGCATGTTTTTTGGAATGCTTTTGACCCTGTTGCGTAAACGACTATCATGATTTTCCATGAATAGCGTGAAATCTGCTTTCAAAGGATCAAATGGACTAGCATCGCCCTTATAAGCAGCTAATTGATCTCCATACCGTTGATGGATATCTTCAAGCAATAATTGTAGAGCCGTGCGGCAACGCTCTGGTGCGACTCCACGAATAACCGCAGCTACCACGGCCTCTGGCCCCCATTCGATCCAGACTGAGAGCTCCCCCAATTGCAACGTATTCAGCCCATCAAATTCTTGAGTAGAAAACGCATCTTGAACGAAAGATTGAATCGCGTTCAACATTCCACTCACCATATCTGCGTCCCGAGCTTCGCCAGATACTGATTTCTCATGGCAAAGAGGCAAACCCGATTCTTTTTCAATCAGAAAAATCTGCTCAAATTTATAAGTGCGTTTTGCTTTATTTGAATCAGGTGTAAGCATACTAGCAATCATTTTTCTAATCGCTGGTCCGAGTATAGGGAACAAAGCTTCAGCCATTATCTCTGGATTTTCGCGAGATGAATGTTGAAACTGCTCAACGATTATCGGCTTAAGATTGTTGCCGTAGACGTCATCGCGCTTATGAGTTATCTGGGTGGCTGAGTTCAAAATCTCGCTGATATCGTTAGCTCTGATTTTTTTGTCAGAGATTCGAAGCTGAAGAGCATCAAGTTGCTCTTGTAGTCGAATAATCTCTTTGCGCTCTTCCTTGACTAGAATTGAGCGCAGTTTTTCAAAATCCCCGCTTACGACACCATCACTCTCGGGTTGCCTTGGCATGCTGTTATTCATCGGATGTGAACTGTCCATTCCTACTTATTCTGTATGAAGCACTAGCGCTTACTTCGACGTATTTTTTGCTGGATCAGTTAGCTTACTAGACACATCAATTAACAATTGGGCCAAGTTTTGTGTATCCAGTTTGGAGCTACTCAGACTATCAATTGAGCCCGTGATTTCAGCCTGCAAAACACGCTTTGTATCTTCTATTTCATTAATGAGCGCGGATTCATGCTGAGCCAATTTAGTGTCAAGGCGTTTTGATTCTTCGCCAGTGGACTTTGACAGGGCCAAAACATCCACTTGGAGTTCAGTCTTCACCGAACTAATCGCCTTATTCACACTTGCCAGTTCAGACTGATAGGTTTGGTTCAGATCGACGACTTGTTGGTTGACTTGCTGCCTGTGTTTTTCAATGGAATCGGTCAACTGATCTAATCTGTTATTGAGTTCCCTACTCAAGCAAAGCAATTGATCGCTAAATTGTTCCCGTAGTAGCACTATTTGCTCATGTGTGGACCGCTGCTGCTGTCCAAACAGAATTTCCTGTAGCTGGCCAAGCTCGCCACTGGAAAAAACAGGCTGAGACACTGACGGCATAGAATTGGGTGGCCCTCCGGTGCCCACAATTTCTATGCCAGCATTTTTCTTCGCTTCTATTCCCATAATTTCCTCAAGCAAAATGTCAGACTAATATTTTCACAAACCAGCGTTGAATTGTGCAGCGAACAGCCCATCAAAATAACCGTTAAATGCAATTCCCATACCTAATAACCTTGCTGTCGCACAGCACGGCGACAAGTTGATGAGATTAATTCAGGTTGATCAGAAAACTCCGTAATTGTATTATTTATTAGAGCTTACATGTATTGAATCTACCAATAGATCCTTTGTTTAATTCATCTTTGAGTGCACCCATAGAAAACAGCTGGAATACAGAATCGGCACAAGCATAGAGTATAGGAAGCGCTAGCCACTTAACGCTATAGAGATGCCACACAGGCCCTGACACTTACCCATCGTCAAGTTCAGTTCTTTCAATCCGTAAGTAGACTACTGACTCTGGCAGCATAAAATTAGGAAAATTCATCGCTTTTTTTACGAAAGATGAAATGACTGGTAATTCCATGGGAGTAAGCTTAGCTTCGTGAACGACCCTTCACGTATCACCCTTTAAAGTGCAATTAACGGAACACCTATGACACAGGAACGCCCACCTCTACCACCCTTTACATCCGAAACTGCCGCTCAAAAAGTTCGAATGGCCGAAAACGGGTGGAATTCACGCGACCCCGAAAAAGTTAGCCTGGCGTACACCGAAGATAGCGTTTGGCGTAACCGTTCAGTTTTTATTACAGGCCGGGAATCTATTAAGGCATTTTTATCAGGCAAGTGGCAAAAAGAACATGAGTACAGGCTGATAAAGGAGTTATGGGCAACACATCAAAACCGGATTGCCGTTCGATTCGCCTATGAGTGGCATAGCGATCTTGACCAGTGGTACCGCTCCTATGGAAACGAGAATTGGGAGTTTGATGATGCTGGGCTCATGCGGACTCGATTCGCCAGTATCAATGACGTCTCAATCGAGGAAAAGGATCGACTTTTTCACTGGCCCCAAGGCACTCGTCCAGATGATCACGCAAGCTTGAGTGACTTGGGTTTATAGTCTTAAAAGTGCAAAGGCAGTCCACAGTCGGACTGCCTTGCTGTCATCTCTGTCAGATACTTGACAGTGAGCACTCTTCTTCAAGAAGATATCCCGAAAAAATCAACGCACGGGATTACCTCTCTCCAGCTTTCAATGAAGCTGAAATTGCTGCCTCTTGCGTTGTGCTTGCTTACAACAAACACCGAAAAATCAGTGTATTTGGTGCACTAGGCATCACAATCCATTACTTGGTTTTTGCTTGACCACTCGAGACTAAAAAGCCAGCCATACCTTCAATATTCTCAGACAACCAGCTATCGTACTGCTCCCAGTCTGTGTAATCGCTCATAGTGATACTCGCTTGAAGCTCACTAAGCGACTGACCAGCATTAAGACCCGCCAGTACTTCAGCTTTTAGTTCTTCCATATAAGCGATAACATCAGCCACGTCAGATTTTTCTCCGACAGTACCGTGAGCTGGGGCAAATACGTCGAAATCAAGGGCATCGATATTTTGAACCTGCTCAATCCAGTTATCAATATTAGCGCCGCCCATGTTTCTCCACGGCAGTCGCTTAGGAGAGGCCGCATCAGTAATAAAAGCCACGTTACCGGGCCTTACTACTACAGCGATGAGATCTTCACCATGCCCAGGCCCCAGCCAAGTTAGCTCGAAGGTCTTATCACCTTGGGTAAATTCATGAGTCTCCTCAAACCGAAACGTAGGCACCACACCATCGATGGCAGGAGGTGCGTTGGCTTGAGTAATAACTTCTGCGCCTTCGGCCAGCACCGCACCGCCCGAAGCGTGATCACCATGACTATGGCTGTAAATAAGATGAGTGATTGGCTTATCTGTCAATTTAGCCACTTCAGACTTAATCCATTCTGCAGCATCTGCATTGATCGGGTCGGTGACAACCGCGCCTTCACCAGTCACGACAACCATTGAATAGTGAAAATTATTTTGTAGACGATAGATATCTTTGGCCACTTCAGTGACCGAGCGAATTACATCACTTTGTGCGTGAACTGAATACGTTGGAGCAACCAGCAAGCTTGTGATGGCAATGGCGGAGAATATTTTTCTCATGAATGTGACTTCCATTTTTACGGCTTAACATCAGTAGTTGATATCTATCTGCAATAGATACAAGAGAACCCCTTCGACAATCATTGCCTCATTTTTGTTCCCTCAGTCAGCTTCTGTATCGTGGGTTTCATAGAACACATTCCTCGTTTCGCGCAAGACACCTACACCACGTTCAACGGGCCTATCTTCGACATCACGGAAAATCCCGTGAATCAAAATTGAAGCACAAGGCGTAGCTGATGATATCTGGTGAAAAAACGCGGCCGCGATATTTGCTCAACAGTGTAAAATATGGGAACTCGTTAAGCTTGACAAGGTCTGAAGATCGTCCTTTGTTTTGCAAGCTTTTCTCAGAAATGGTTGCCTCAACGGCGTACTGGGTAGATGTCAGTCTACCGCCGGATATTTCCAATGCCCTTTGACATAAAAAAAGTAGTTGCTACCGCCTTTTTGACCTTGGCTTCCTCAGTCGTTTCAGGGGCCGTCTCAGCGACAGCGGTAGAATCCAATGAGTTTTCTGCATTCTCCAGCCCGTATTTACAAGCAGCACCGTGGTTAGGTAGTAAATCTGATAGCGGTGTTGACACCAAGTACCCATTAAAAGCTGAGAATGCAGAGCTTGCAGAGCGATGTCTAGATTGCATTGCAAACGGCACACATCCAGACAATGCTCTTGTGCCTGTTACCGACTTTTTGTCATTCGCAGCAGCAGCGGATCCTCAAATCAACAAGAGTACTAACAACCCGAGAGCGTCATTCCAAAACGACATCGCCAGCTACTTACTAGCTAAGGTGTACAACGATAGTAGCTACAAGGGACTCATCATTGCTGGCGACCTTACGGAGCACACCTACAAGTGGGAGATTCTAAAGTTTTACAACTCCCTGCTAACCAGTAAGGAAAACGAACTGGATCCCATTCTTGAGCGCAGCAAGGAATTAAACAGGCTGTACGAAGGGCTTGGTAACCACGATATGAGAAAAGGTCCATGTAGTGTGGGCATCGGCAACAACAGCATATGCGAGCGCGATCTTACCAATATCATCAGCCGGGACGATAGACGAGATCAAATAAGCTCACAACCGCCTCATTATTCTTGGGAATGGGATGGTATTCGTTTTGTTCAACTGAATCTTCTACCAGGAGATGAAGCTGAATCGGTGTGGAACGGTTCAAGTCGAGATCCTCAGGATGCCTTGAAATTCCTGAAGGACGAGCTGGCAGATGCCGGTCCTGATAAAAATGTCATAATTGTTCATCACTATGGCATGGACAGATTCTCCAACAAGTGGTGGACCACTGAAACCAAGAATGCCTATGAAGAGGTGATCAGGGACTATCGAGTGGTTGCAATGATAACGGGGCACTTGCACTGGTCAAGGCGCTCGTCAAACATGCAACAGTGCTGGAACGATATAACAGCCATAACGGTTGGAAGTCTTCGCTTGGGCTTCCATCTTGATTTCAAAATAGTCGACGACCACTTAACTGTTTCAAGATTAAGAAATGGCTCACCGATATGGAGTGATTCGTATTCCATCGGTCAGAGTGACACCCGATTTTGCGGAAAAAATACTTGATCTAAAGCTACCAGTTGCTCGTTGTTGCAGCTCTCGCAGTGCACGCTCCAGAAATCCGTTTCAAGCCGACCATAAGTCGAATGACCTTCCTGATGCTGTAGGGCGACGACTGTAACGTGTCGTCTATATCGATATTCACCTGTATCTCAAAGAATTTTCTATCATTTACAGACTCTTCATCAGCTGATTTGCAGTAAATGCAGTTTGGAAAATAGGTGCAAGCAGTGGCGCACTAGGGACTGTTGATAGCTTTGTGATGGGTAAAGGCAAATCATTCGGATCCATACCCGTCAAAAGCTCAGCCATTGATTGTCCGAACATTGTACCGGTCGTTATCCCACGCCCGTTGTAGCCGATGGCGGTATACAGATTTTTTTCCAACTCATAAACGCGCGGCAGATGATCTGGCGTCATCGCTATCTGTCCATGCCAGGCCTGCTCGTACTCCATCTCACCCAGATCTGGAAAAATTCTTTTGATTTGTCTATTTGCCCAACGATGGGATAAACCGCTATCAACGTCTCCAATAAGTTTACCCATGCTGCCCACTAGAAGTCGATCAAAGGAATCACGGCGAATATTAAACATGATCTGCCCTGTATCCCAGAGGCCTTGTCTTTTCGGTAATACGTAGTCGGCCTCTGGTCCAAGTGGCTTAGTTGCTAGCTGGAAATAATGGATTGGCGTGAAAGCTCGTTTTAGGTTCGGCCAAAGATCGCCTGTGTAAGCGTTTGTGCCCAAGACAACAGCGTCCGCTGTGACCTGCCCTTGATCGGTTTCCACAATCCATTGCTTACCTTCTTTTTGCAGCTTTGTTGCCGTCACACCAGTGCTTATACTAGCGCCAGTATTCCGCGCAGCTCGGGCAAGGCCTCGGCAATACCCCATTGGATTTATCGTGCCGCAGCGATGATCTAACAACCCACCATGGAACGCACGCGTGCCAATCATCTCCGAGACCCTATCGCGATCAATCAGGTCGACTGCCTGCCCCAATCGCTGCCACTCGTTGTACCTGCCTTGCAGGTCTTTGAACCCCTTGGCAGAGTGGGCCGCGTGAATGGTGCCCGTGCGGGTAACTTCGCAACGCATCTGATGCTTCTCTATCAGCGAAAAAACGTACTCGGGGCCTTTACCAAAAAGCTCGATGAACCTCGGACCGTAGGTACTTCCCAACTGCTCGCGAACATCTTGAGGTGGCAGCCAGAGTGCTGCATTGACTAGACCACAGTTTCGCCCAGAACCACCAAAGCCAATCTGATTTGCTTCTATCACCTGAACATTCAGGTCCTTCTCAGCACAATGTAAAGCTGTGGAGAGACCTGTAAAACCTCCACCTACAATCAGCACATCAAAGTGCTGGCCTACCAAAAATGGATCGCTTCTCTCTTGCTCCACTGAAGAGGAGTCCCACAGCGAGATCGGGCTATCTGTACTCACAAGGTCATCACTCCTGTTGGTGCGCTGAAACAAGTATGCATCATTAGATATCCAAGGTATACAGCCGCATGGATCGCCACTTATGTGGGGGTGATGAGCTTATGAAAGCACCCTTCGTTAATAGCCTACAATGAATAAATACTCCGGAGCAAAGCAGCTAGATGAAACATAAAATTGATCACATTGCCATTGGCACAAGTTCACTTGAACAAGGCATTGCTGCAATGAAGCAGAGCCTGGGCGTTGAGCTACCTAGAGGTGGCAAACACGACACTATGAGCACTCATAATTGTGTGATGCAAGCTGGCAACGATAGTTTCTTTGAGCTCATTGCAATCGATCCTGAAGCACCGGCAGATCCGGGCCGAACACGATGGTTTTCTCTGGACGAGGAGTCAAAGAATGATAGTTAGAAACCTTGACCAACTAAAAGCTTCAGGTGGCTACCAGGAAAAAGCAGGCGTCTGGACCAGCGCGCGCTACCTGATGAAAACTGATGATGTTGGGTTTACATTAACGCAAACAACCATTTGTGCAGGCTCTGAATTTACAATGGAGTATAAAAATCATATTGAGGCCAATCTTGTCATTGAAGGGACAGGAGAAGTGACAGATGCGGCCACTGGCACTGTGCATACACTGAAACCGGGCTCTATGTACACCTTGAATAAGCATGACCGGCACAGCCTTAAAGCCCTCACAGAAATGCGGTTGGTGTGTATTTTTACACCTGCGCTAGTTGGGACAGAAACTCACGACGAAGATGGATCTTATCCGTTGCTTTAATTGCCGCGACTGTTTAGTAAAGTCCGTGCGAAAAAGTGGACATAGGCATTATAGCCAGCGGATGGTGAGCAAATGAGGCGGAGCTAAAAGCCACTAGCACAACCTATAGCTCAACTGTTAGCATAACTAACAATGAAATAAATCGAATCATGGTACCTACCTGTCAATTTAGGTGATCAGCACCACAGCATCGTAGTATATTAACCATGAAAACAAGATTTTTGATAAACCATTTATCAACTACAGGTTAAAACTCTATGCACAGCCACGATGATGATGATCACTCACACTTAACCGACATCGAAGCGCGCGTAAGGGCTTTAGAAAGTCTGCTAAGCGAAAAGGGCTATATCGATAGTGCATCTGTCGACAAAATAGTGCAAACCTACGAGAAAAAAATTGGTCCGCAAAATGGCGCGCATGTGGTTGCCAAAGCATGGACCGACCCTGATTTCAACTCATGGTTACAAGACGATGCAACCGCCGCCATTCACTCTTTGGGATACACCTCCAGACAAGGCGAACACATGGTTGCCGTATTCAATTCAACCGACACGCATCACCTCATTGTTTGTACATTATGTTCATGCTATCCGTGGTCGGTGCTTGGGTTACCACCAACTTGGTATAAATCGCCTCCATTTCGCTCACGAGCGGTCCTTGAACCCAGAGCCGTACTGGCAGACTTTGGAGTAGAAGTATCGACATCAACAAGTATCGAAGTGCATGATTCAACGGCTGAAGTACGTTATCTGGTTATTCCAGAACGACCAGCAAACACCGATAACCTCAGTGAAGCTGAATTGGCAAAGCTTGTGACAAGAAACTCTATGATTGGCACAGCTGTGCTTAACAAATCGACAGTAAGCTCATGAATGGCGGGGCAGATTTGGGCGGTATGATGGGATTTGGTCCTGTTGTACAAGAGGAGAACGAACTTAACTTTCACGCCGCATGGGAGGAACGTGTACTTGGAATGACCGTGGCGTTAGGTGCTTGCGGGCTGTGGAATATTGATCAATCGCGCTTCGCCAGAGAAAATATGCAACCAGCCGATTACATGAAATTCAGCTATTACCAGATTTGGCTTTGTGGCATAACAAACCTTCTGAAAAAACATAATATGATAAATGAGGCAGAACTCGCATCTGGACAACCCTCGCTACCGCCAGTGGCCATAAAACGAAAACTACTGCCTGACGACGTCATGCCTATGCTGATGGCAGGTGGGCCGGCTAATCGAGAAGAGAAAACAGCAGCCTCTTTTTCGGTAGGACAACAGGTTCAAACCATCAACGCTCACCCGAGCACACATACACGCCTACCTCGCTATGCTCGAGATAAAACAGGCGTGATAAAGAAAATTCATGGCGTCCATGTTTTTCCAGATTCAAGTGCTCAAGGACTTGGAGATGCGCCAACATGGCTCTATCAAGTGAGCTTTTCTGCCACTTCATTATGGGGTGAAGATAAAAGCGCACGCGATACTGTCTCTCTCGATCTGTGGCAACCGTACTTGAAGGCAGTATCATGAAAGATGTCGACCTAACTCACCTACCTAATATGGTGCTCGTTGACAATGAGCCCGTTTTTAACGAACCTTGGGAAGCTCAGGCATTTGCCATGGTGATAGACCTTCACCAAAAAGGCGCTTTCACATGGACAGAGTGGGCAGATGCTTTGTCTACTGAGATTCATGGTTCTGAGCAACGAGATTACTACCAACATTGGCTGCATGCGCTGGAATCACTTGTAGCAATAAAGAAACTGGCATCAGCGGCTGCCCTGCAAGCTCGAAAAACCCAATGGCATGAGGCGGCTGCGAGAACACCTCACGGTGAGGCAATTGAACTACAACGCGGCTAAGTAGTACTGCTCTCAATCACTACTACAAGCCGTACACTCTATCTGCCTAGTATCAATTTGCCGTTGATAACGGACATGTTAGGCTCATACCGGCGTCTCTAGTTCAGCTGAAAACCACGCACTACAATGACACTAATACCAGATAGAAACATGTTGCCAGGCTACTTGGCCGCATTTAGTGTAACGCTAATTTGGGCCACGTGGCTGGTTGCCAGCCGAACTGGTGCACAGTCTTCCCTAACACCGTATGATCTTGCTGCACTTCGTTACGGGGTATCTGCAGTTGTTGCGCTTCCACTCGTGTTGTATTTCAAACCGTGGCGTACGATGTCTTTTAAACGAATTGCTGTAGTGAGTATTCTACTTGGGCCGCAGTACATATTAGCGGTGTTTTTTGGATTCGAATTTGCACCAGCTGCTCACGGCGGCATTTTCATGAATGGCGCATTGCCTGCCATAACGCTATTGATATCATGGATATGGCTAAAAGAAAGTGCGCACCGCTGGCAGCTTTTAGGCGTTGTTCTGATATTTACAGGCACCCTCTTGGCTGCAGCCGATGTATCTGCCATATCAGTAGTAGGCGCCTGGCGGGGCGATCTGCTATTCATCATCGCCGGGGTTTTCTTTGCAGGCTATCTGGTGGTGGGAAGATTGTGGAATATTAGTACTATGCAGGTGTTATTGTGCAGCTCAGTGGTCAATGCCATCTACTATGTCCCAATCTGGTTTTTCTTTCTTCCTACTGGTTTTGCTGATGCTGCGCAGAGTCAAATACTGCTACAGACACTCTATCAGGGTCTTATCCCCGGACTTCTGGGTCTGGTACTTGTAGCCTACGCAACGCGCAACATTGGTGCGTCTTCTACTGCTGCGTTCATGGCCGCAGTGCCTACGCTAGGGACGGTATTGGGGGTGGTGTTTCTGTCAGAAGTGCCGGGTATGGCGGGCTGGTTAAGTTTATTTGTACTAACACCTGGGATTTTGTTAGTGGCGTTTTATGCCAGGCGAAAGCCTGAAAACACAATGCCAACCCCTAAGAAGACCTAATTCATGCAACATTCGACTAAGTTCAACCCTTAAATGGTGATGTCTGAACACCCATCCAAGGTGAGCTTGCCGCAGACTAATCCCGGTGTTGTCACGGTGCTAGAATACCTAGTCATCAAATTTCCCTACTTGAATGAAAACATTTGGCGTAAACGCATCGCTGAAGGAAAGGTACATCGCCACGATGGATCGTTGATAACACCACTATCGCCCTTTCAAGCGCATGAACGCATCTACTACTATAGAGAAGTCGACAGCGAACCTTGTATCCCGTTTGCCGAAGAAATACTATTTCAAAATGAGCATATCTTAGTTGTCCATAAGCCACACTTTCTAGCAATCACACCTGGTGGCATTTATGTCAATGAGTGCCTACAAAATCGATTAAGGCGCAGTACCAGCATAGACACCATTCAAGCGCTGCATCGCATAGATCGGGTGACTGCAGGCATTGTTATGTTTTCGGTCAACCCAGAGAGTTGCCATCTCTATCATCACTTGTTTGCAGCACGTAAAATACAAAAAACCTATCAAGCCATTGCCAAAGTCGATAATGGTCAGGAGCTTGTAGGCCAAGAGTGGGAAGTTAGAAACCAGATTGTGCATTGCACACCTCGCTTTCGGATGCGCATAGCCGAAGGTCAACCCAATAGCCACTCTGTCATTCGATGCTTACAGCAAACCACAGATAAAGCACTTTTTGAACTGAACCCGATAACAGGTAAAACTCATCAATTACGACTACACATGCAATCTTTGGGCTGGCCAATACTCAATGACAAATACTACCCACAACTACAACCGTTATCAGCGGACGACTACAGCTTACCTTTACAATTATTAGCCAAAGAGCTTCAATTTATTGACCCTATCACTCAGCAAGCACGGCATTTTAGCTGTGAGGATAAGTTAGTATTGGAATAGCACTCTACGATAAACCACTACTTGCGGCTTGGCCTCCTAGTTAATTCAATTTCCAAGCGTTCCAGCTCCAACAGCTGCGCAGGTGTTAATGTTTGCGACTTAAGCGACAGCAAGGCGGCGCTTCTAACACGCAGGTGTTCATCCGTATTTCGGAGTACGCTAAACAAGCGATCAACTACTAACTCCTGATTCTCCACGTGATCGTGAAGCGCGTATACCGCCGCAGTACGTACATGCCGAGAGGTATCATCTAAAGCTGACACAAATACATCCGTGTAGGCAACACCATCAGCCCATCGCGACAGTATGCCAAGACTAATTCCTCGCACATCTTCACTATCATGAGTTGCGAGTCGTGACACTTGATCTGAAAGCTGGGCACGACTTTGTGCATCAACTGAACCGGGCTTTGCCAACGCTGTGAGGGCATCGATCAAGACATCCGGCTCAACCTCTGTTGCCAATATGCCTGAAACGATATCGCGAGCTATAGCGTTACCCGGTTGCACAGATTGCAATAGATCCATACCTTCCGCGCGTTGAGCGGCGTCTCCTGAATAGATCAACTCACTGGCAAGTTCGGTTACTTGCTCACCACCTACCAGACCTAGAATTGAGGCCAGCGACTGTCTGCGCAAGGGATCAAGCTCCTGACGGTAAGCATCCATCAGAAGCTGTAGTAAAGCTGGATCCGCGCTTATAGAATCAACTAGTTCTCTAAGCTCATCTTCGCTGCGGGCCGAGTGCCAGTCAACAAAACGAGTAGTCGATAGCGCGTCAATTGTCAGGTCTGGTTCTATGGCGACAATAGGTGTCTCGCCTGCAACAACACTATCGTCTGAATTTTGCTCGACAATGTCAAAGGGTGATGGCCTAGTGGGGATTGGATAGGATGTTGCCCTATCCAACTCGACATCTGGAAGATCAGGATTCTTCATTATCCAAATGACTATCCAAATGGCCAAAGCTGCAGCAAACGCCAAGGCAACACCTACAAACGCGATAGGTTTCATAGCCCGAAACTCAGTATGGTCTGTGTCATGACACAGACCATACTGCAGCTGGGTAAGACTGAAGCATCGAAGATAACATTAGTCAGACACGCGACCCAAAGCTCCCTAGTCCAGGCGTCCTGAGAATGGAGGCTCTATAGAGAAGGCAACTGCTTGATCTTGATTAGGTGTGTTTTTAGCCAGACGCCAAGCGCCGAGAGTTCTGAAGTCACCATTATCGACAACGTCCTGATAGAACAGAACAATGCCTGCACAAGGGCCTGCAATGTAGCTATACGCATCTCTTTCCACGTCAGTGCCTTGAATGGATTGTGTCACCACTTGAACTGCTGCAGTATCAAACACCAGAGCATCCTGAAGCTTCGCCCACGTGTCTCTTCCCACAATGCCATCGTCCGTTATCGGGTTGGGTGTACTGGCCTGAAAAGCCCTCATAGCGGTTTCTGATGCAGGTCCATATTCTCCATCAGCAAATTCGACGTAGCTTTGCCCGGCAGTCTCAGCAAATCCAGAGCAAAACAGAATTCGCTGGATGCCCACCGAATACAGGCTGTCGGCGAAAATTCCTCCGGCACTGATACTTCTTTCTATAAAGCAGTTGTCAGCCCAATCTGTGTTAGTAGAAAAAGCGTCGCTACCAGAAACACTCCCGCAAACATCGTCTAATGTTACCGAGACAAGATCCTCCCCACCCGTGACCCCAACATAGGCCTCACCCAAGGAATTAAAGGAAAAATCGTCCAGACCATCGCCATCAAGGTCAATAAAAACATCATTGCTGTCTGAATCTGCGAGGCCATCGCCGTCGGCATCCAAATCGATGGCATCTTCGATACCGTCGTTATCAGCATCGAAAATAACAAATGTTTCATTGCCGCCATCAATGTCGGTACCAGTACCGGTACTGCTGCCACCACCGCAGGCTACCAACGTTGCGCTCGCTACGGCCAGCAACAGGGTATTTCCTGTAATAGATTGTGTCTTTTTGATTTTCCGAACCATCGTGTTCTCCAATAAATGCTAGGCACCAAACTAGGATTCAGTCGCAAACTAAAATACATGATTGCTTGCTCTGACCCCTTCAGTTTAGAACATATAGAGCTGTCATGGTTGCTCTGCCGTGCGCGTTGTCAGTGAGATCCAATGGCCTGTTCAGCCATTCGCTCATCTGGCCGAAGACCACTCTCGCTTTGTCCGGATTGGTGGTTGGTTTAGCAGCACTCGTAAAAGCCCGGTAAGCCCCTGTCTGAACACAAACCTGACCGGTTGATCCCAGAGGGCCTCCGCTCAATAATGTTCGATTGATTCTGTCATCAGCCACGGGGCAATCCCACTGGATTTAGCCCAAAACACTGATTCTCCCCCGGGGCGAGAAAACCCTTGACCACGGCTCGCATTCTAGGCAAATGCTATGAGCTGCACACTTATGCACCAACAATCATTAGAATCAGAGCATTGCAGTGACTTGAACAAGATAGATATCATGGGTACACGCCTTCAACAATCAGGACAGTTTTTTGGCAAGCCTGAGACTTACAGAGAACTCGGCAAACACGGTTCACTGATTCGACGATGTAGCGAAAACGATGCGTGGCTATGGGCAGAAGTTGCCACCTTTGTTGTTGGCTTGGCCGTTGTCATACCGACGGTGATCATGCTTTGGATTGATTCAGATAGTCGCCAAACCCAGCGTATTGCACAAGCGTGGCAGTTAGTGACTCAAGACAGGCCAGGCAACTCAGGCAAAGGGCCGGCTCTGGAATATCTTAAAAGTCAACAAATTAGTCTCACAGGTATCGATCTATCCTCTGGCGATAATCAGAGCGGTGCTTATTTGGATGCAATCAATTTGTCAGGGTCGGATCTTGTTCGTGCTGACCTATCAAAGGCGAGCCTCCAAGACGCCAATCTGTCGAAGGCTAATCTGCTTGATGCCAATTTAGCGGGAGCTGATCTGCTTCGGGCAAATTTATCTGGGATAGATTTCACAAATGCCGACCTGTCGGGGGCTAACCTCCTTGATGCAGAACTCGCAGGAGCTCAATTTGGAGATGCCAATCTGTCGCAGGCGTATCTCAGCGGTGCCAATCTGTCGGGGGCTTTTTTCTTTAACGCCAATCTCTCTCAGGTTGATCTCACGAATGCCAATCTATCAAGCGCTAATCTCTATGGCTCCAACTTGTCAGAGGCTAAGCTCAATGCTGCCAACCTATCGGGGGCTTATCTCATTATTGCTAATCTAGCGCAAGCTAATCTCTGGAATGCCGATTTGTCGGGGGCTTTTCTCCAGGGTGCCAATCTGTCACAGGCTAATCTGATTGAAGCCGATCTGTCGAGGGCTTTTCTACAAGGTAACAACCTGTCAGGAGCCAATCTCCGTGATGCTGATTTATCGGGGGCTAATCTTTCGTCGGCTAGAAACCTCAGTCAGACTCAACTTATTAAGGCATGTGGCGATGAAAAAACCAGACTGCCCGAAGGGCTCACAGTTCAGATATGTCCTGAATGAAGGCTATCGTTAAATAAAGGCGGAATCGCAAGCGAAGACTCCCTGTGGTTACGGCTGTTACATCGTCTCTGGTTCATCATCCGGACCACGGTACAGTATCAGGATTATTCATGGTTCAGGCACCAACGCTGCCAACAGACAGGTCAGCTAACCAGCAAACACTCACATTTGATGAAAAGCAACCGCTAGGATAGAACTTGGCTTGTATTTCGCAACAACAACAGTTCTACTTCTGATGCAAATTGTTGCCAGAGGCCGACACGATTCAAACACAGTTAGCGTCTCAGACGCTAATGTAAAATACTGATCAGGAGTCACTTTTGACGAATTCGATCCAGTCGGCCACCGACTCAACGCGTCTAGCGGGAACTAACCAGCTAGAGATTCTCATGTTCAACTTAGAGAATAGCGATGATGATCAGACAGAGCTTTTTGGTATTAACGTATTCAAAGTTCGGGAGTTAGTCGAAGCACCTGAATTAACTCAGACACCGAATCGCAAAGAATTTTTAGCCGGTTACGCGAGCATCCGCGGCAAGGCAATACCTGTTATCGATATGCCGAAATATTGCGGAATTAAATCAGACTGCGCACCAAAAATTCTGGCAATCACCGAATTTAACCGCAGCACTCAAGCGTTTCTGATGCATGACGTGGCGGGTATCGAACGGTTAGATTGGAACGATATACAGGCACCACCTGATGTTTTTAGTGCTGAACACGGCAACATTCTCACTGCTATGACGATTCTTAAGGACGGGCGTATGTTGCTCATCGTCGATGTGGAAAAAGTACTGGTTGATGTCCTTGGTTCGACCATAGCCGAACTCGACGATGATCTTGAGGAACATGGGCTTGATGGGCGTCTGGTTTTCTTTGCAGATGACTCTAACGTGGCTCGAGTTCAGGTTGCGAAAATACTGGATCATGTTGGAGTACCCCACCAATGCGCTAAGAACGGTCAGGATGCATTAATTGCGTTACAACATTTGGCTGATGTAGCCGACGAGGATGGAGTGTCACTAGATACACGCATTCAAGCAATAGTCACTGACGTGGAAATGCCCTTAATGGATGGATATGTACTCACGCGCAATATTAAAGCCGATTCACGTTTTAACGGAATTCCTGTAATGATGCACTCATCATTATCAGCCGCGGAGAATATTCGTCTAGGCATGAAGGTCGGTGCCGACGGTTACATGCCTAAATTACGTCCGACTGAATTTATAGCCGAACTTGTAAAGCTGATTCAAGAGGCAAAAGATAAACACGCAAGCAAGGCCGCGTAACAATCACCCAACCCAATACGTAATTTCATTTCTGGGCAATCGACTTCTTTATGCATTCTTTATCTGTTTAAGGCCATCAAGCTCTTGTTCTTTACTGGATATTTCCTTGATAGATTTACGGTAAACACCACGCAGATGCCCTTTCAAATGGGGCGTCACTGCAGAATTGGGAATACTTTTTAACACACAGAACAACGCTAGTGCATAGGTGACTTCCGCTTCCGACAGGTAGGCATCACGCTGCGCATAGGGGTTATAGCAGCTGCTGCAACCACCCCTAAAATTGTAGGCACTATTGGCAAACATAAACCCAAAGCCGAGAAACACTGCTAGCAGCTCAGTAGCTTGAGGCCAGTATTCAGCACCCCCGGGAGGTGGAACTTTCACTACCTGCCCCATGTGATGCGATAGGATATGGGCATAGGTAGCAATCATTCCCTCGGGATTGTTAATCTGCTGAGGGTTGTAAGGAATGACCAGTCGCTGACTGTCTTTAACCGATTGGTCTGCAATCCGTGCAGGCCCGCGCAATGCCCCGCGAATCTGAACTTGCTGAGATTCGATAAGATGGCACAGGCTCTGATCCTGCACCAGTGTTGGCCAGTGACTGATGCCAGCATAAACCTTGACACGCTCAAAGATTGACTCCGCCATGCCTTGAATACTGTTCACTGTACCTGGAAAAAACTCGTTAGTCGGGCGCACTAACACGGTGTCAGAATAAAACAAATCAGCATCAAAATTTTGCAGCGCCCAGCCGTAAGCTTCGAAAATCCAACCAGATGAGGAGGGATCTACGACAGGTTGTTTGTTAAAAATACCGAAGGCCATAGTGTAGTTTGGACATGGTGAAAGATCGCACCATCATATCAACATCCTCCAGTCAGTAACCCTGTCACATCAATCAAAAGTGACGCCGTTATCATCTGCGAGTGCCGTGTGTGTTTCTTATGAACTTGGATAGCTGCGTATTGTCGGAGTAAGGGCAGAAAAAGCAAATTCAACTTTCCTGGCAATGCGATGAATCTATTCTCCAAAAAGATAGCAAGAATAAATATCACCTTTCTATTATGCGCATCACCCGCCCTAGCCTTTGATCGGGATTCGCTGATCGGGGAGTGGGGCACCGAACAGCAGTGCGAAGGAGAATTAATTACTCCAACAGGTACCAAGCATGCGACACCCTTCGAAATTCGTCCAGATTGGATAAGCTATGGCGATGTTTGGTGCCGACTGAACTGGGCAACGGCATCGCCTTCTAGCACTGATACGTTTGAAACAGTCAAAGCTTTGTGTGGGGAGGATTCTGTTCGCGACTACCAAATCACATTTAAGCTCTCTGATGATGATGCGCTAACGATAGTCTGGAATCAATGGCACAAAAATGGTCCTTTAATGCGCTGTCCAGCGTGAGTCAATTGCGCTTGGGTATCATCACAAATGCACACAACAGTTAACCCAACTACATAATTCCTACCTCATTACACTAATGCCGATTTACTCTATGTGATTTCAACAGTACTCATCACATATTCAACAAAAGCTTAGTCGCGCCATACATCTTGCGGTGAAACAGCTGAGGCCGCATTCCCCCATGCAGCTCGTAGGTAGCTAACTACCGCTGCTATTTCCGCTGTACTTAGCTGGTGCGCATAAGCCGGCATACTATAGGGTCGAGGTCTTACCGCTGTACTGGCACCAAAACCACCGTGCTTTACTATTTTTATGGCGTTGTTTGGGGACGCAGCAATAACGCCTTTATTCGCAGCAAGCGCTGGATATTGAAAGGGCTTACCTTGGCCCTGTGCACCATGACAGTCAGAGCAATGCTCACCGTAGATTGTCTCGCCCGCATTTGCCAGTGGCTTAGCAATGGCCGCAGGAAGTTGCAGGGATGATCTTAGCTGTGAAGGTGTTATCGGTAGGTCAGCCATATACTCAACCATATCTCCCAAGTGCGCGTCATCCAGATATTGTAAGCTATGAAAAACGACTTCAGCCATTGGCCCGGAAAGCTGACTGCGTTCATTAACACCTGTTTTTAGCAGTGTTACCAGTTCACGTTTGTCCTGTGATGCTAAAGGGCCTGTGGCCAACGGTAGAGCATCCCACCCAAGGCTCTCTACATAGGCTCCCGCCAGTGTGCTGTCTGACCGGGTATTACCAAGCACACCGCGCGGTGTATGACACTCCCCGCAGTGCCCAAGTCCTTGCACAAGATAGGCCCCCCGATTCCATGAATCAGTTTGCTCAGAGTCTGCGACAAAGGCATCTGGTTTGAAAAAAAGCTGCCGCCATACACTTAACGCAAGCGGCATGTTGAAGGGAAAACGCAGCTCGTGATCTGGCACATCCATAGAAACAGCAGGTATTGTTTGAAGATAAGCAAATAGGGCGTCGCTGTCATCACGTACTATCAGGGTATAACTAGCGTACGGAAACGCAGGATAAAGATTGCTACCGTCTCGGGATTTACCATGGTGCAAGGCCTGCCAGAACTCGTCCGCGCTCCAGTCACCCAGCCCGTTTGATCTATCAGATGTCAAGTTGCTGCTATAGATCACACCGAACGGGGTGTGAATCGCCTTTCCGCCACTGTATTGTGCCGCACCGGTCGGTGTATGGCAGGCCACACAGTTTGCGGCACGTGCCAAATACTCCCCTCGCTCCAGTAACTCAAAGGTTTCTGATGTCAACGGACTTGTTGTCGTTGGTGGGGACTCCGGTGCACAGCCTGAGAGCGTGATGGTCATCAGAATAGCATTCAGCAAAAAAACTAGCTTTTGCATTACTGCAGTGCTCCACAAGGCAACGGCATCTCAACATCAATCGCTTGCGGCGTCGAAGCTTCTTCGAATGCATGCGCTATCCACTGTGACACTACGTTTAATTCATCACCAGTAAGCATAGTAGCCACTTCTTTCATGCAGTCGGGAGCTAGAGCGTGACGTGTACCGGTTCGCCAAGCTCCAAGCTGCGCTGCTATGTACTTTGCACTCAGTCCTCTTAAACTGGGAATAGCGACACCGTCTCCGCGTAAGTCACTGCCATGACAGGTGCTACACGCAGGGCCAGTGGCACCGGTGTGAACAAGCTCTTTGCCAGTGATAGCCTCAGCGGAAGACAGTTTCCTAGCATCAGACTCACCTGTGAAATCTGTCTCAGGCAACTCGCTATAATAACTAGCTATTTCATGCAAGTAGTCGTCACTAAGGTAAGTAAGCATGGTGTTCATGCTGCTGTTCAAGCGTCGACCATCACGATAATTGAGCAACTGCTGATATAAATACTCAACAGGTTTTCCTGAAATTGAAGGCGCATAGGATTGTTGTGCATTGTCAGTGTGCTTATGACAACTCTCGCAGGCAGCCAGCCTCTGCTTCAAATCGCCAAGATCGCCAGCTAGAGTGCACGAGCTCCAGAGTAGACACATGAGTAACGCCGGCTGCTTCCAGTGCTTTGAATTGAGATAGTATTTCATCTAGAGCGACTGCTGCTGCTTTGAATTCTGCCGGTTATCACTTATTGGTTCTATTCGCACCCAAAATAAAATCCAATAGTTGTTGGTAATTATCTCCTATTTGAATGTCTGGAGCAATTAGGCCAAAACGCATTGTGGTGGCTATCATTCTCAGCACGTGAAATGTACTATCACCCACATGACATATTCGATAAGAAACGCCATCCCAGAAGACCAGCAGGAAGCATTAGCTTTGCTACCTGCCCTATCTGATTTCAATGTGCCAGAGTACAGGAATCCCGATGATACATGGCATGGAGACGCTAAGCTTCTCAAACAGTTTTTTGCAGGTACTATTCCTGAAACTGACGTTTTGGTTGCCATTGATGGACATTCGGCAATTCTAGGAGTCGCCGTATACACCCTGCGAAAAGAACTGCTGTCGGGTGAGCCTAGCGCACACTTGGAAGTATTGGCCGTCAGTGGGGATTCTCGCAGACAAGGTATTGGGAACGCGCTCATCAATGCCACAGAATCTGCCGCCAAAATAAAGGGTGCTCAGAGCATAACGCTACATGTTTTTGCAAACAACACGCGCGCCAGAAGCCTGTATCAGTCCACTGGGTATAATGAAGAGTTGTTACGCTGCTACAAGCCCCTGTAATTGTGATTTGGGTGAGTTATCGTTTAATGAAAGTTTTATGTTCAACCATAGCTGTGCCGCAACATGACGTTTGATCAATTCCAACTATCAGAACCACTGTTAAGGGCACTTGCAGAACTCAACTATAATACCCCCACCCCGATACAACACAAAGCCATACCTGTCGTTTTATCCGGCAAAGATGTTCTGGCATGCGCACAAACAGGAAGCGGTAAAACCGCCAGTTATTCACTACCCTTGCTGCAGCGCCTAAGCGACGGCCAGCGCCCCCGCAGCAATCAAGCACGATCACTAATTCTGGTACCTACTCGCGAATTGGCGATTCAGGTTGGCGACAATCTGCGCGATTATAGTGTGCACACCAGTCTGCGGTCCCTGGTGGTGTTTGGCGGCGTGAAGATCAACCCTCAAATGCAAAAACTGCGTGCTGGTGTGGATATTTTAGTGGCCACGCCCGGTCGATTGATTGATTTGTATCAAAAAAATGCAGTGCGCTTTCAACAACTCGAAACCTTGATTCTGGACGAAGCAGACCGCATGCTCGACTTGGGTTTCGGAGAAGAGCTTCAAGTCATTCTACAAACGTTACCCAAAAAACGTCAGAACCTGATGTTCTCCGCCACCTTCAGTTCAGATATCAAAAATCTTGCTACCACCATCGTACAAAAGCCAGTCGAGATTCAGATTGATGCACCCAATACCACCGTACCATCGATCAATCACTGGCTGGTTCCTGTCGATAAAACGCGCAAACCTCAATTATTGATCCATCTTATCAAGCAGCGTAAATGGTCACGTGCACTGGTGTTCGTTAAAACAAAAAAAGGTGCCGACCGGCTGGTTAGCGCACTGAGCAAAGCCGATATAACAAGTGCAGCGATTCACGGCGACAAGAGTCAGGCGCTTCGCACAAAAGCACTCGACAGCTTTAAGCAAAAATCCATCTGTGTGTTGGTCGCGACAGATGTTGCCGCTAGGGGAATTGATATCGACCAATTGCCACAAGTGGTCAACCTCGATTTACCCATTGTCGCAAAAGACTACATTCATCGAGTCGGACGCACTGCCCGCGCTGGCGCAGATGGCGAGGCGATTTCATTGGTCTGCTCTGACGAACACAAGCAATTGATCGACATCGAACAACTACTGAGCAAACTGATTATCCGCAAGCACGAACCGGGTTTTGAACCAGATCATGAAGTTCCTGCATCTCCGTCACCACTGCGATCTGTCAAGCCCAAGAGACCAAAAAAGCCTAAAAAACCCAAGGTTTTTGCTTCGCCAGAAAACGAAACTTCAAAAGACACGACAACGCCTGGCCAATCAGAACGTCACCGGCGAAACCGATAGCATTACACGAAAACAAAGGCAGATTCTGGTAATTTGGCAGGCGACTGCCACTGCTATGGACGCGTATTTCCAGGGTGGAAAATCATTGCTTTGCACTACATCCTATATGACTGAATGCTTAGTCAGGAAGTAGACTTCGGAGAACACCGCTGTAATAGCCGGAATTCTCTGAAGTCATCTAAACGTCGCTAACCAGCATTGAGTTAGCCTACGACGCCGGACTGTTGCTTTCCCGTTTATGATTTCTAGTTAATAGCAAAACAGTAGAACAGACCGTCACCACCAGTAGATTGTAGGTCTGTCTGGCTGCAGCCAGCTGTACCATGCGCATTTATCCACGACATAGGGTTAGCACCACCACCTTCCCTATCATGGTGGCCAACAAACGCACTGCCTGCAGCATTACTTGTCCAGTTACCGCATGTTGAATCAGCGGCATCGATTGATGCGGTACCGTCAAGGTTTGTTCCAGTGAGTATGTCATGTCGGTTTGGTGTATCTCCCCGCCCATTGATAACAACGCCCACTTCACTGATGGCTGTTTCTTGATTCAAATTATTTGCATCGGAGATCAGATTTTCAGTGCTTTGTGCCACAACTACGCCATTTGCGTTGGTCCAGGGGCCTTCGCCGATCCGGTCTATAGCATTGACCCCATCAGCCCCTGTGGTACTCAAGAATGCACGCCATTCTCGATCTTCTGATCCTGCCGCTGAAGCTAAATTCGCGCAATGTACATCAGCACCTGCAAGACCACCCAAGTTAGCTCCATCCCCTGGTCCTGCACTGGTCAAGAAAAAATCAAAATCTGTAGTAACAGTCGGCAATGTGTCATCTGTGCCCTCCGACTCACCACCTGTGACTCCCGATGAGTCATCGTCATCCGAACTTGAACACGCTGCAGTCAAGAGCGCTGCGCTTAACATTACTGTTCGTAAGGTTGCTGTGTATATCGTCATATTTATCTCCGAGTAGCGGCTTATGCAGAAGAGATCCAAGGCACCGCGACCCCATTATGCCAATAATTTTTTAACAACACCTATCGAAACATTACCAACCCACTTCATATCCAGTTGATGTTCCTAATAAATTACAATGTCAGTATCAAGCGATTTTCCCGCAAATACTTATGGACCGCGCAAACTCACACCAAGACATGAACGATAAAAAACCCTACGCACCCTCTGCCGATCGCAACCGGGAAGTTATCCTTGCAGCATTGACGGATGAGCTGACTGACACCGATCATGTATTCGAATTTGGCAGCGGAACCGGCCAGCATCTTTGTCATTTCGCCGCCAACCGCACAAGCAATACCTGGCAACCATCCGATCTAGCTGTCCGAATTCCGGGCATCAATCTGTGGATAGCTGATTCAGGGTGTTTGAATATCTTGCCACCAATAGAACTCGATCTGAATTCGGAGCTTCCAATTTCTGCGCATGCAACCGTATGTTACAGCGCGAACACCTTGCATATTGTGAGTTGGCCATTAGTTGATAGGCTGTTCCTGCACGCAGCTACCTTGTTGCCGGCAGGTGGCAAGTTATGCCTTTATGGGCCATGTAAATTTGATGGAAAATACACCAGCGAAGGCAATCGCGCATTCGATCAGCAACTGCGTAACGAGAATCCAGATAGCGGAATACGCGAATTCAACGATCTGCAGGCATTAGCGACTCGCCACCGGTTCTCACATAAAAGCACACTCGATATGCCTGCAAATAATCAGTTTTTTGTGTGGGAACGCATTGGGACATAACGATTACATCACTTCTCTGTCATCGCGACGACTCGCTTCAGCGACTCAATTACCGGGATAGCTCTGGCCCTTTTTCCAGATTATTTCGTCTGTAAAACTTGTCAAAGGATACTCCATCATCGATATCGTGCAGTTGCGACACTTGCGCAACTCGATGTCCGTTCGTGACTGTTTCCAAGGTATCTGTAAGAGCGAATGAGGTTGACCACCGGACACCCTGCATAAAGCGCCATCCGGGTGAGCGCATTAACCCACGCCCAACCAGCCAAAAACCGCCATCAAACGCTGGACCAAACACAAGGTCGTTTTGATTAAGCGCCGAGAACGAAGCTTCAATGTGTGATTTAGAAACTCCGTGTATATCGCTACCAACGATAATGACCTGTTGGTTTTTAAACTGATGCAACACAGCGCGCATTCTGCTGCCCAGATCACCCTCATTTTGCACCAGCCTAGACATACCAGAAAACAAAGGGTGTCTCGCATCCTGTGCAGACGCCAGCGAAATGTGAGTGTGCCAGTTGCCAACTCGTAGTTCTTGCATCAGATTAATTAGATTGTTCCGATAGAAGTAGCAGGCATGCAAATTGCCAATATCTTTCGCAAGCCGACGCTTCACGCGCCCATAGCATGGGGCACGAGCAAAAATCACGACGTGTCGGTTATTCTGCATAGTTTGAGGAACTCATCGCCTTAAACGAAGTCTGTGATGTGTATAACAACTTAATTAACAGGGAAATTTGATGCGCCAACAACTACTCACATTTATCACGATTTTTGCGGTGCTTCTTAGCCCGTTAGCGATGGCGTCTGGCGGGGGCGGTTTCGGTCAGGGAGGCTACTCGCAGAAAAAGGTAGACCAGCAATACGAACTTGGAAGATCATACTATAAGTCTAAGCAAGCAGACGGATCTACACTAACTTACTGTCTCAGAAACGGAGATTCGCTGAGTAAGTTATCGAGAAAATCTGTGAGACCATTCAAAAAAGGTCCAGTGTCGGCCTTTGTTGATAGCCTGTACAGCTGCTCTAATCCCGATCTCAAAATATCGCAACTGGTAAACGACGATCAAGGTGAAGCAATTCTGTACTACCTGAACAAGCGCTTCAAACTAAAGCTCGAGCAAGGATAGTAACAGTAGCGTCCTTGCGTATACGCAGGGACGCTTGTGGTTAACGAGCAGGAAGCACAACCCCTAGAGTAAGCATCGGAATGTTTCCCCCTACCCTACTTAGTTCTGCTTCGACACTTCTGCGCAATCCACACTGTTAAAGGTATCAACAAAACCAGCGCAAACTCAAGAATCAATACACTAATGGGCAGTTGGAGTGAATCACTGCCAATAGCACCCACGTTACTCCCGTACCAATAGGAGAGAAGCACCGTGTAACTGGCTGTCCATGACCACCAGCGTGGGTATAGTGCTGCGAAGGGCAAAAGCCAAGTTACATACCAGGGATTTATCACTGGCAGGCAGAGCAAAAATAAAGCGAACAACCAATCACCACGAAAAGCCGCCGATGACGTTGTCCATTGTTGCAGCTTGCCATCGTCACAAGATCTTGCAGGGCTGGCTTTATAGAATCTGCGGAAAAACACCACCATAACGTAGAGCACAAAAGTTACCAGCAATATTGCCTTGATACTCGTAAAGCTCAACGAAGGTAAAAGCAGGTAATACAAAGGTGAATTGAATAACCAACTATCAGCCATAGCAAGCAGGCCTTCTGGAATCCAGATTTTAATTGTGCCGAACGATAATGTGATCAATGCCAGAGATACTAAGGTGGCACCGCCCAGACGCAGCCAGTAGCCCAAAGCCCAGACTCGAGAGAACAGAAAAGGAACTATCAGTAATGCAAATACTTTTGCCCCCAACGCAAGCCCTAAAGCGAACCCTGCAAGCAAAGCCCGTTTACGATACGCAGCCACGACACTCACAAACATCAAGGCTATTGAGAAAACGTCGGGGTGGGCTGTGAGCGAGTGTTCCTTGAGTATTAGTGGAGACCAAGCATAGAGCAACAAAGCATTCCCAGCGCCCAATCGGCTCAGCAGCCATAGAATAACAACATCAGCAAATGCACTCATCAGCTGAAGTGGCCAAATCTCACCAGGCGCTACGCGATAAGCCAGCGCGAAAACCCACTGAACCACCGGACCATACACTGTCGCAATTGCAGGGTAGTTAATATATGACAAGATCGTTTCAAAAATTTCTGGTACATCCTCATCAAAGTATTTTTCGGGAGCATGCGAATATGGATCATTCGTGGTGGCAGTTTGATAGCCATCCCATAGATACCGATAGAAGTCGTCTTCGAACAACGGGTCTCCAGTTACTGACATGAGCCGCAAAAAGATAGCGGTCAGGAGTATCCAGCGAAAAGGCAATTTGAAACCCTTATGTTGACAATGCCACAACACCAGTAGTGTGGCGACCACCATCAGCAAGGCCAACAAAAGGAACTGTATCAATGCTGAATCGCCTGGCTGTCGAGACAACAAGCACACACCCACCCATGCAGATGTAACAACTAACATAGCGCCAAAGAAGAACGTGTTAACCGATATTCCTACAATTCGTTCTATCACCTTAATCGTATACTGAACCATTAACAGAGTTACCACTCCCAACGCACATGTTTAGAGAAAGTACAATCACCGCGGTCATACCCGCGTTAAACGAAGAGCAATCGATCGCTGTCGTTATTAACGAACTGCTAGCACTAAAAGTGTGTTCGGAATGCGGTTGTGTAATCAAAAATTTATCACAAATTAATAACGTTTTTCAGTCTAACACTCCAGTAATAGAACCAACAACTTCCACGGGCTGGCCCTGCACTTCGGGCTGCCTTGGTGGCGTCTCGATGACTTTAGTTGATAATATTGTTTTATGCGACAACGGTTCGACGGATAACACTGCATCCATTGCCAAAGACTGTGGTGCAATTGTCATAACGGAACCAGAAAAGGGTTATGGTGCCGCCTGCCTTGCAGCCATGAGTGTTCCGTTAGAAAAAGACATTGTTGTGTTTGTTGACGGGGATCATTCAGTAAACTGTAGCGAACTTCCTGAACTGTTAGAGCCCATCTCATCCGGGGCTGATTTGGTCATAGGCTCCAGAACACTAGGAAACTGTGAATCGGGCGCACTCTCGATTCCACAAGTACTTGGTAACAGACTTGCCAGCACGCTAATGCGGCTTATCTGGAAAGAGCGAGTCACTGATCTTGGTCCTTTTCGTGCTGTGCGTAATAGTGTGCTCAATGAATTACAGATGCAAGACAGACAATTTGGTTGGACTGTAGAGATGCAGGTTAGAGCCTTCCAATTGAACAAACATGTGGTTGAAGTTCCTGTTAGCACCCGGAAGAGAATCGGTAAGTCAAAAATTAGCGGTACCGTAAGCGGTGTCGTTGGTGCTTCGAGGGGAATTTTGGGAACCATCGCTAAACTCTACTGGCGTGAATTAACAGCTAAGTATGGGTCCTCAGACTCGGTGAACATTGCCGGGAACCACGTGGCTAAAGTTCGCGACAATAGCGAGTCTGTGTAGTCTTTTTGTGGATATTGAGATTTTGTCAAAAACTGTTCAAATGCATAGATGAAAAATAGGAAATACATTCTGGGCTTCGTAGCCGCCACGTTGCTTACCACTGTCGCGTTAGGCTATAAATTCTTGGTAGTTGACAGAAACAAGTCAGAGCTCGATACGAGGTGGGCTGCCTCTGTTGAAAGCAACGCTGAAGTTTTTGACCATTCAGATTGGCAATTGATACTTGACGACTACTTGGTATCAGATACCGACTCTGGTGTTAATTTGTTTGATTACAGTGGATTAATTGATGATGGTCGCGAGCCTCTTGATCAATACATCGATACAATGGCATCAGTCGACCCATTGCTATTTAACCGTGCAGAACAGAAAGCCTATTGGATCAATCTTTACAATGCAGTAACGGTCGCAGTCATCCTCAACAACTATCCTCTGGTCAGCATTACAAACATCGACGGAAAAGTGGGCAGCTTTGGTCCTTGGGACAACGACGCGGTGACACTCAATGGAATTAGTCTGAGCCTCAATGATATTGAGCATAGGATTATCAGACCGCTGTACAACGACTATCGAATCCACTTTGCGGTAAATTGTGCCAGCATTGGCTGCCCTGATCTCGCAACTCAAGCATTTACCTCCGACAATATGGAGCAGTTGCTAGATACTGGAGCTGCCGAATATGTCGGCCATCCACGCGGTGTCACTGTCAACGGCGATCAATTGCAACTGTCTTCATTGTTTGAATGGTATGGCAGTGATTTCGGAGCTAATCAAAAGCAGCTACTCGAGACACTAAGCAAGTATGCTGACCCACAAACTAAAAACGCAATGCTGAATTTCAGTGGTAAACCAGACTACTTCTACGACTGGTCATTAAACGGCTACTGTAGTGTTGACAATGAATGTGGAAGTTGAAGAGCATTCGATAGGCCGCTGGCCATACATTAACGAAATAAAGAAGGATAAAATGCGTAAAAAATTGTTAGTTGTGTTGCTACTCGGCGGCTCATCGGTGGCTTATGGTGAGGGCTCACCTTGGATTCTAGAAGATGGCGCAACCAACCTTGGCATCAGCGTGATCTCTGGCTCGTCAGAAGATTTTTTTATTGGTGACACCAGTACTGATCTAGGATCGGACCTCGAAGGCACCTTTATCTGGCTGAACGCCAGCCGTGGTTACGACGACATTTGGGCATTTGACGTTCGAACAGGATATGCCGAAACACAATTTGGAACTAATCCAGATGAACAAAGTGATATTAGCGACACCAGTCTGGGTGTAACCTATCAATTTTTAAATGAGTTTGAACAGGACAACGGCTCACCCACCATATCTGGCCGACTTGGTTATACCTTTGCAGGAGACTACGAAACTGATCTGATCCATGCTATCGGTGACGGCGCATCCGGTTTTGATGTGAGCCTATTAGTGGGTAAAAATCTCGCGCCTGAATTTTCTGTATCTGGTGATCTCACATACCGACAACGCGATAATGATGTGGCCGATGCAGTGAAGTTCCTCCTCAGCGGCAACTACGCAGCCCCCTTGCCAGGTCTGAGTTTTCAGCTTGGCTATGGGCTTGTCCGTACAGACAGCGACATCGACGTAGCGGGCCCTGGCTTCGGTGTAGAACAGTTTTCACAAACGGATAGAGATTCTGATTGGTTAATAACAAGCGCCAATTATGGGTTTTCAAATGGTCTTGGCATCAATTTCTCTCTCTCTACCGTCTTAGATGGTAGAAATGTTGCTGACACAAACATAGCAACCTTTAGCCTCAGCTATTCTCTATAAGATTCACAACAACTTAAACCTTAGTGATTTTCACGCAAAATGAACCCGCAGGACGCTCCATGAAAACTAAACACTTTTTCCTTCCAACGCTCACCGCACTGCTATTATCTGCCTGTGGTGGTGGCTCTTCGGGGGTATCAACCGGTTCAGCCGAAGGTACAGAGTCCTCGAACGAACCGCAAACAGGACGATTCGTCGATTCTGCGGTTGAGGGCCTTCAGTACACCACCGGCACAGAATCTGGATTCACTGGGGCCGACGGATCATATTCTTTTCTAGCGGGCCAAAGCGTCACATTTTCAATAGGTGACATCGTCCTGCCAACCGTGCCCGCTACAGAACTCATCACCCCTTTGTCCGTTTTTTCAACTGACGAGATCACTGACACGCGTGTCATGAATTTAGCAGTTCTTCTGCAAACCCTAGATACGGATGGCGATCCAGTCGGTGGAATAACGATATCTGCAGATGCAATAGCCAGTGCTACTGGACTCGAAGTTGACTTCGCATCATCTGAATTTGCAGATCAAGTCGGTAACCTTGTGGCCAATAGTGGCTCAATTCATACAGAATTAGTGGACATGATGGAAGCTGTTGAACATTTGCAAGAAACGCTGTTCATAGAGGGTGTCGAAGAGCGAGCCGAAGCGCCACCGGCTGTGGAAGAACTACCACCACTTTCAACAGAAAATACGTCTCTCCACCCATCAGTGGGCACAAGCGCGGAGTTCAGTGATCTGGCACACGATATTAGCGGTACCTTGACTGTTATTGATGATCGCACTTTGGAAGTTAGCAATTTTTTCTATGATGGCGGTGGCGTTACGGTCTTTTTCTATACCGGAACCGATGGCAATTACGTAGATGCTGCGGCTGGAGCTGGGCCCATAGGTTCGGAACTAACTGGAAGGGCTTTCAGTGGAGAGACCATCAGACTCACTATCCCTGACAACTTAACACTCGACGACTTCAATGGCATCAGCGTTTGGTGTATCCCCTTCCGCGCTAGCTTCGGCGACGCAGTTCTTTAATATTTGATTGCCATCTGAGCCTGCCACGGATCGTTATTCCCGCGGCAGGCTTTTTGATAAACAACAAGCAAAGGAACACGTTGAATAAAATATCTGTCGTTATTCCAGTTAAGGAAGAGATGAAGTTACAGTTTCATCACAAAATAATCGATAGTTATCAAGCCTTCCCGAATTGCGAACTGCTGTGGGTCCTTGGACCGAATGATGATGGCACCTATGAAGATCTCCTAAACAGCAACCAACGCGTAGTACTAACCAACTCTAACTCTCGTGCCGAAAGAATCAATACTGGCATCAAAGAGAGTCATAACAATCTTGTCCTTTTAAATCACCCACGATCTTTTCTATCCCATGAGGCGATTTTTGCCCTCTCTGAAGTCGATTGTAGTGGCGGAAATACTTGGGGCGGTTTCACCCACGAGTTCTATCAATCAAACCACTTTGCTCTAAAATTCACGTCATTCTATTCAAATAGAATACGCTTTGACCAGACAGGCATTGTCTACTTGGATCACTGTATTTTTTTTACACGAGATATCATCAGTGAACAAGACTCAGAGCCTGTTCCCATGGTTGATATATTTGAGGATACGTTGTTCAGCAAAAAGCTGCGCAAAAAGGCAGCTCCTCTTCGAATAAGAGAAACGTCTTTTACGTCTCCGGTCAGATTCACCAGCAATGGAATATTCAAACAATCGTTGATGAATCAAAGATTGAAGCTAAAATACAAGCTAGGTTTTTCTGCAAAACAAATGAATCAGGATTACGAGAAAGACTTGAACCTGAATTCAAAATATTAGACACCAACAA
>JALZUD010000084.1 GCA_023301725.1 Granulosicoccus sp.
CCTACGTTGAGCGCTTCACTGCAGCGATGAATGATGATCTTAATACGCCTGAAGCCCTAGCGGTGATGCACGATCTGGCAGGAGCGATCAACAAGAGCACCGATATGGCCACAGGGCAGGAACTGGCGAATACGCTAAGACACCTGGGTCGGCACCTAGGTATTCTCGAACACGATGCAGACACGATATTAAAGGCGGCTGGCAAAGGCGCGAGCACCGCAAAGCAATTGCCGAACGCTGCCATCGATGCGCTGATTGAAGAGCGACAAAGCGCTCGTGTTAACAAGGATTTCAAGCGCAGC
Source organism: Granulosicoccus sp. (assembly GCA_023301725.1). GTDB lineage: Bacteria > Pseudomonadota > Gammaproteobacteria > Granulosicoccales > Granulosicoccaceae > Granulosicoccus. The sequence continues at coordinate 303 of JALZUD010000084.1, forward strand.
GACGAAATTCGTGATGAACTGGTCGAATTGGGTATTGTGCTTGAAGACACTGGCGGCACGACCACTTGGCGTCGTAAGTAAGACGGATGCTTGCTGTGTCCATCAGCTCTTTTAATAAACCAACAAAATGTAAAACACACAAAGCGTGAAAAAAATTCCCCAACCAGCAGAGCCGACCACTGACTTGCCAGTGATACCGGGCACAGAAAACGCCCGCTCTCTGGGAGAGTTGATGCGGGAGGCTGAGGCAACTCAGCAGCAAAGAGAAACTGAAGAGCGCGTTGCCCAGGAAGGCCAAGGCCAGAAAGGTGCTGGAAAGGCTCAATCTCAGGGGACTACTGGTGGCGGTGAGAAAAAGACCACTCCAGCACGTCGATCCAAGCGACCGAGCAGGGCCCAGTCGCGGCGTTTTGCGCGTGAGCGTGCTCTGCAAGCTTTGTATCAGTGGGATGTCAGTGCAGATTCCAGCACCACGATTCGTCAGGAATTTCTTGATAATCAGGATATGAGCCGGGTAGATGTAGAGTATTTCCAGCTGCTTTTTGATGGCGTCAGCAAAAACCCGCAGCCCATCGATGATCATTTAGAGGCGCACCTCGATCGTCCGATAGGCGATCTGGATCCAATTGAAAGAGCTGTGCTTCGTATTGTCGCCTACGAATTGTCATCGCAACCGGAACTGCCCGCCAGGGTAGCCATCAACGAAGGCATTGAAATTACCAAGCGATTTGGTGCTGACAACGGGCATAGATACATCAATGGGGTGTTGGATAAACTGGCGCTAACGCTCAGACCATTGGAAATGAATTCACGCGGTAGCAAGGCAGCTAAGGATTAATCAGTATGCAGCCCGTACCTGTTAAAGCATTATTTGCCAGTGTGGCTAATTTCTTTGCCCTGGGCTTCGGGCTGGGCCTCGCTCCAAAAGCGCCTGGCACCTTCGGAACCTTGGCCGGACTTCCACTTTTACTGGTTATGCCGTCCACGTTTGGCAGTTATTTACTGGTGGTGCTTGTGCTTTTCGCGTTCGGCGTTTGGTGCTGCGACGTTTGTACGCGGTATTTGGGCGTGCATGATCACGGCGCTATTGTCTGGGATGAGGTTGTCGGCTATCTGATCACCATGGTCGCGCTGCCAGTCACCTGGCCCTGGATGCTAGCCGGATTTGTCGTTTTCCGGTTTTTTGACATCATTAAGCCGTGGCCCATCAGTTGGCTAGACAGACGAGTGCATGGTGGCTTAGGCATTATGGTGGATGATGTGCTTGCTGGCATTTTTGCGGCTGTGACCTTGCAAGTGGTGTATCGCTTTATCTAGTGCCCGCTAGCCAGTGATAATCAGACAATGCTCAGGCGAGACGTCAAGGCAGTTGCATGCCAAATTGGCGCAAGCCATCGCATACCTTGATCAAAGGTAGGCCAATCAAACCAGTAGGGTCCTCGCTGCTGATGGAATCGAACAACGTGATTCCCAGACACTCTGCTTTGAAACTGCCAGCGCAATCCAGTGGAAGTTCGCGTTCCACGTAGCGGCGAATCGTTTGCCTGTCGAGCTTTCGTAGCCGCACCGTCGTGATATCCATTGCGACATAATCTTGACTAGTGCGCGAGTTGAGTATGTTAAGTGCGGTGTAAAAAATGACTTGCTGCCCGCTGATAGCCTCAAGTTGAGCTAGGGCTGCGTCCACAGATCCTGGCTTGCCGAGAAGCTGATTTGCGCCAAATGCCATTTGATCGGAGGCAATAATCAAGTGTTCTGCCACTTGATCGTTATGTTCATCGGAGTTATTCGCGTGCAATTGATCACGCACAGTGTGCGCTTTCTGGCGAGCTAGTCGCTGGCAGAGCTGTTGCGCATTTTCTTTTGGATAAGGGCTTTCATCGATATCTGGGCGCATTTTTATGAAATCTATGCACAAGCGGGATAGCAGCTCTGCTCGGTAGCGTGATTCAGACGCCAATACCACCACTTGCATCATAGTGTTCCTTTCTTTATCATTGTCGGGTTATGGTCAAGCCACTTCCTAAACGGTTCAATCCCGATCTTCTGGAGCGTGACGGTGCTTCGTTCGAGGTCACGTTTGCGCAAAACAATCTGAAGCGTCTGGAGGCTGCCATTCTGACAGCTGAAAACGATGTTCGCTGTACCGCTGTATTTTCTCGGCGCAAACGGCATGTGCATGTCAGGGGTAGTTTTCAAACCGTTGTGAAAATGCAGTGCCAAAGATGTTTAAAGCCCATGGATGTGGAAATCGACGAGCCCTACGAGTTGGTGTTTGTTGAAGATGAAGACGCGGCTGAGGCGTTGCCCGATCAGTTCGACCCCGTTATTCTGGACGAGAACGGGGATATGGGTGTGTATGACCTGTTTGAAGATGAGATCATATTGCATGTGCCTGCCATTCCGAAGCACCTGGACGGTGATTTGTGTCATGTGGCAAAAACCGAGTTCGGTGAGTTGCCCAAGGAAGTCAGTGAAGACAAGCCCAACCCGTTTGAAGCGCTGAAGGATCTGCAGTTGAAATAAAGTCTGAAGCTGTTTATCGATCAGAGTAAGTCGGTATAAAATTTAGTGAAAAGTCAGTTAATATTGGCAAGTTGAGTATTTTCAGCTTGGCTAAACGTTTGGTAAGCCCTGTTGGGTACGCCGGTTTATTGTGTATGCCGGTAGTCAACAGTAGATAAACTTTTAAGTAATCGGAAGAATCTCCAATGGCAGTTCAAAAGAGCCGCAAAACCCCATCACGTCGAGGCATGCGTCGTTCTCACGATGCACTCTCCAACCCTACGCTATCAACAGACCCTACCACTGGTGAGTTGCACCGTCGGCATCACATCACGGCTGATGGCTTCTACCGCGGCAACCAGGTTGTACAGGTTGCTGAAGATGTCGAGGAAGGCGACGAAGACTAAGCTCTAGCAGGGTGTCTACGAACAACCCGAAGTCGCCAGAGAGGCAGCAGCCTGAAGCGTCAGCCGATAAGCTGACTGCTCAGCCTGCAAAACAATCTGCGACTACTGAATCGTCGGCTAAATCAGCTGTCGGTAATGGCGCTGAAATGCCCGCTAGCCTTCCGGAACGAACGATCCCCGGAACGCCTATCAAAGTGGCGATCGATGCTATGAGCGGTGACGGAGGATCAATCGTCGCCGTGGATGCTGCGCGTTCAGTACTTAGCAGTCGCAGCGATGTTCATTTGTTCCTAGTAGGCGATCCTGAGCACATCAAATCGTGCATGGCTAGTGATCCCCTGCCTGAGGATCGCTACACCTTGGTGCCTGCCTCAGAAGTCGTCACTATGGATGATAGTGCTGCGGTGGCACTCCGATCGAAGAAAAATTCGTCCATGCGTCTTGCCGTCAATTTGGTCAAAGAAGGCAAGGCAGATGCGTGCGTTAGCGCCGGTAACACGGGCGCACTGATGGCCATCAGCAAGTTCGTCCTAAAGACCGTTGAGGGCATCGATAGACCAGCAATAGCGGCTATTATCCCAGCCATAGATGGCCACACCCACATGCTCGACCTTGGCGCTAACGTCGATAGTTCGGCGAGCAACCTGCACCAGTTTGCGCTTATGGGCTCTATTCTCGCTCAGGCAGTCGACGGGCTGGACAGACCAAGAGTGGGTTTGCTCAATATTGGCTCTGAAGATTTAAAAGGTAATGAGCAGGTCAAGCAGGCTGCACCCTTGCTTGCTGGTAGCTCGTTGAATTACATTGGCTTTGTGGAAGGTAACGAAATCTATACCGACAAAGTAGACGTGGTGGTCTGTGATGGTTTCGTGGGCAACGTGTCCCTAAAAACCAGCGAAGGCGTTGCAAGAATGGTCTCTCATTACATCAAGGAAGAGTTCAAACGCTCTCTGTGGAACAAGATTGTGGGACTTATAGCGCGCCCTATACTCCAATCGTTCGGCAACAGAATAGACCCTCGGCGCTATAACGGTGCCAGCTTCCTCGGCTTGAAGGGCGTGGTAGTTAAAAGCCATGGAGGTGCGGATTCACTGGCATTTGCCAATGCTATTAACATTGCGTTACTGGAAATTGGTACCAATGTGCCATCCATGATCGAATCCCGCTTGGGTGAGGCACTGAACGCTGCCTAGACCGCAGCGCTAAAATCCGATATGGCACATTTCTCGCGCATCACTGGTACCGGCGGCTATTTGCCAGAAAAAGTTCTCAGTAATGCTGAACTCGAAACCATGGTCGATACCTCCGATGCCTGGATTCGTGAGCGGACCGGTATCGCCCAGCGTCACATTGCCGCAGATGATGAATTTACTCTAGACCTAGCTGAAGCTGCGTCCAGACGTGCTATCGAAGCTGCAGGTGTGAATGCTGCCGATATCGATCTCATTGTCGTCGCCACCACTACCGCTGATCAGGTGTTTCCTAGTACTGCCTGTTTGTTGCAGAGTCGTCTGAACATACACGGTTGCCCAGCGTTTGATATCCAAGCGGTCTGTACAGGGTTTGTCTACGCCTTATCTGTAGCTGATCAATTCATGCGCACGGGGATGGCATCCAAAGCATTGGTTGTCGGGGCGGAAACTTTTTCACGTATCATCGACTGGACTGACCGGAACACCTGCGTACTGTTTGGTGACGGCGCTGGCGCTGTCATTCTGGAGCGCGATTCAGAACCCGGTGTTCTGTCCACTCACTTGCATGCTGATGGTGACTACGCATCGCTGTTGCATGTTCCTAAAGGTGTGTCGAATCAATTGAGCGCTGTACAACAAGGTACTGCATACGTTGAGATGGCGGGCAGTGAGGTCTTTCGTATGGCAGTGAAAACACTCGGCCGTATCTCCGATGAAACCCTTGCGGCCAACAATATGCACAAAGATCAGCTGGATTGGCTAGTGCCGCATCAAGCCAATAACAGAATCATTGCGGCAACGGCCAAAAAGTTGTCCATGCCCATGGACAAGGTTGTACAAACCGTTGCCACGCACGGCAATACGTCTGCCGCCTCCATACCACTCGCATTAGACGTAGCAGTACGTGATGGGCGCATCAAGCGGGGTGAGCATCTGCTTATGGCAGGCTTTGGTGGTGGTTTTACCTGGGGTTCTGCCCTGGTTAAGTGGTAGTGTCGGCAGCATGCAGGCGCAATCTAACTTAAGGATCCTCATCGTTGACGACCACGAGTTGATTCGTTCAGGTATGCGCCTGCTGCTCGAAGATAATCCGCACGTAACAACGATTGAAGAGGCGGGTTGTGCAGAGCAGGCGTTGGAGATGGCTTCGATAAGCGCCTTTGACATTATTCTTATGGACATCAATCTGCCTGGCATGAGCGGTTTTGAAGCGGCTGGCAAACTGCTCAGAGAGTCGCCACAGAGTCGTATCATCATGATTACCGGCAACCTAGATGCAGGTCCCATACGCACGTTACTCAATGCAGGTGTGCGCGGTTATATTTCCAAGGGCAGTAGTGCCGAAGAGATAGAAAAAGCGATAAGTAGCGTTTTGAGTGGTGACCAATACCTGTCAGCTGATGTGGCGCAACGCCTAGCCATGGACTCTATCCGCGGCAATGCCGAAAACCCCTTTGATAAATTGACAGCGCGCGAACGTGAAATAATATCGATGCTTATTCAAGGACAACTTAATCGGCAAATCTCAATCACTTTGCACATCAGCGAAAAGACGGTGAGTACGCACAGAATTCGCGCATTTGAAAAGTTGGGCATAAAAACCCCCACAGAATTGGCGCGTTTGGCTATTCGTTTCGGCGTCTGAAAATAAGTAAACTTCAGCGACCATAAGCCTATGGCTGACAACGACAAGCAAGAGTTCGATGCCAAGGCGTTTTTGCGAACGCTGACCACGCGTCCTGGTGTTTATCGGATGTACAACCTGAACGATGACATCATCTATGTGGGTAAGGCGAGCAATCTCAAAAGCCGATTGTCGAGTTACTTTCAGAAGAACGTAGATAGTCGCAAAACGCAGGCCCTTGTTTCGCATATTGTGCAGGTTCAGACCACGGTTACTGCCAGTGCCGCAGAAGCTCTGTTACTCGAGCAGAATCTTATCAAGGAGCATCGACCACGGTATAACGTGGTGCTGCGCGATGATAAGAGTTACCCCTATGTGTATATCTCCACCAGTGCACAGTATCCACGCTTGAGTTATCAGCGCGGTGCTCGCAAGGCGCCAGGTAAATATATTGGTCCATACCCCAGTGCTGGCTCGGTTAAGCGCTCCTTGAAGCTGATGCAAAAACTGTTTAAAGTGCGCCAGTGTGAGGATAGCTACTTCAATAATCGTTCTAGGCCATGCTTGCAGTATCAAATAAAGCGATGTACAGCACCGTGTGTTGATAGAATATCAGCAGAAGACTACCGTCGCGATGTAGATATGACAATACAAGTGCTGGAAGGAAAAAGTCAGGATGTTGTTGAGGGTTTGGTCAAACGTATGGAGGATGCCAGTGTTGCGTTGGAATTTGAAACAGCGGCTAAATTACGCGATCAGATTGGTAGCTTGAAAGCTGTGAGTGATCTGTCTGGCAATATGCGAGATGATGGCAATGTGGACTACGTGGCAGCCGTGACGCAGGGCGGGCAGAGTTGTGTGCAGGTATTCTTTGTCAGAAATGGAATAAACCTTGGCAACAAGGCATTTTATCCAACGACACCCAAAGGTAGCACCAGTGGTGAAATTCTCAACGCCTTTGTGGCGCAGTTTTATCTAGAGCATGATTTGCCACGTGAAATTATTTGCAGTGAAGCTGTTGAAGATGTCGAGCTGTTTCAGGAGGTGTTTAGTGCACGCGCAGGGCACCAGATAAATATTGTGCACAAGGTTCGTAGTGAGCGTGCGCGACTGCAAACCATGGCTATGACAAATGCTGATATAGCGCTGGCGACGCGCCTCGCTTCGCGATCGGGGATGGCGGCGCGCCTAGATGCGGTACGAGAGTTGGCAGAGCTTGATGATGCGCCCAGTCGTATGGAGTGTTTTGATATCTCTCACACCATGGGTGAAGCCACCATTGCCTCGTGTGTCGTGTTCAACGCTGAAGGCGCGCTCAAGAGTGACTATCGCCGTTTTAACATAGAGGACATCACGCCCGGTGATGACTACGCGGCCATGCGTCAGGCAATTACGCGTCGGTACACTCGACTATTAAAAGAGCAAAGGGATTTGCCTGACATTTTGTTTATTGATGGCGGTAAGGGACAAATATCTGTGGCTCTGGAAGTTATGAGCGAGCTGCAGATAGATTCCGTGCAGGTTATTGGGGTGTCTAAGGGGCCTGACAGGCGTCCAGGAGATGAAACCTTGATCCTTTGCAATGATGAGGATCATGGCGGTAGGCAAGAGCGCCAATTAACCACTGACTCTCCCGCGTTACAGTTAATTCAGCAAATACGTGATGAAGCACACCGTTTCGCCATTGCCGGCCATCGCACAAAACGTGCAAAAAAACGTAAAACGTCTGTGCTTGAGGAAATCAAAGGGCTAGGCCCCAAGCGAAGAAAGCAGCTGTTGACCCACTTTGGTGGGCTGCAAAGGTTGCAGAAAGCCGGTGTGGATGACATATCAGCTGTGCCGGGGATCAGCCCCGATTTGGCAGCAAAAGTGTACGATGACCTGCATCCTCAGCGCAGCAACAGTTAATTGCGGACAAATTGAAGCTATGAAGGACGGGCTAGAACCTCAAGTAAAAGAAAATCTGCCGACGTGGCTGACACTTCTCAGGATTGGTTTGTTGCCAGTCATTGTTGCCGTGTTCTATCTCGACTATAGCTGGGCACGTCCGTTGAGCTGCGTGATTTTTATTATTGCAGGCATCACCGACTGGCTAGATGGGTACCTTGCACGCTTGTGGGGTGTAGAGAGCCGCTTCGGTGCGTTCCTCGACCCAGTCGCCGACAAGCTCATGGTGGCTACTGTGCTTATCCTTATCGTTGAATGGGATCACAGCCCCTGGCTTACCATTCCCGCAATCGTCATCATTTGTCGTGAAATTACCGTCAGTGCGTTACGTGAATGGATGGCTGAAATGGGCCAGAGGGGCAGGGTATCTGTCGGGTGGCTAGGTAAAGTTAAAACGACCGCTCAAATTGCCTCATTAGCGATGCTCCTATATCTATACGATTTGTTTGGCATACCTATTTATCAAATAGGTATGGTTGGCCTGTACATCGCAGCCGCGCTTACCATCTGGTCGATGATTGATTACATGCGCGCAGCCTTTAGTGATGAGAGGTGAGCTCGTATTAAGTAAAGTTGGGCGATTTGAGATGAGTGGTGAGTGCTAAGAATCGTGTGTTTCAGCGTCCGTTTTAGGCTTGGACTGAAGTTACGTGAGCGATCAGACTTAAGTCTGTGAAATATATCGCCACAAACTTTGTACGCAACGCTTGACAGCGAAGCAATTGCATTCCAAAATACGCAGATCGGTGCGGGAATAGCTCAGTTGGTAGAGCGCGACCTTGCCAAGGTCGAGGTCGCCAGTTCGAACCTGGTTTCCCGCTCCAATATTGGCAGTTTTTAAGTAGTTAGTTGTAAACAGTATCCAGCAGTAGTCTTGTTAAGTAGGACCAAGGCAAGTAAGACCAACAACTCGTTGTTTGTGTTGTTGTCAAAATAAATTGATGAATTCGGTGCGGGAATAGCTCAGCTGGTAGAGCGCGACCTTGCCAAGGTCGAGGTCGCCAGTTCGAACCTGGTTTCCCGCTCCACCGTCATCAATTTAGCGTTACAAGTTTTAAGGCTCTACTTTTTAACACTTGGCTGAGTGGCAGAGTGGCCATGCACCGGATTGCAAATCCGTTTACCTCGGTTCGACTCCGGGCTCAGCCTCCATCTTGTATCACATCTCGACGTTCGCTTTTCAGCTGCTTAGTCTACAGGCGCTCAAAGCACAGATGCTCACTCTACACGTGTAGAGTCGTTTTAACCGAACGGCCCATGCCCGGGTGGCGAAATTGGTAGACGCAAGGGACTTAAAATCCCTCGGTAGCAATACCGTGCCGGTTCAAGTCCGGCCCCGGGCACCATTTAAAACAATGGTTTGCACACTTAGTTTGCACACATAGCTGACATCACGCCTCTGGCTAATCCTCTTTGCTCTACAGTCAGCTCAGCACTCTATTTATGACAAGCATGCGCGCATGGCATCAGGCGTTGGAATCGCTAGCGGATTATCGTCAATCCAGACATCAGCTTTGAAGCACTCCTGCTTAGGCTTTTTGTTGCAGAAAACAATGTCGATACCCATCACATTGGCATCTTGATGAATATCCTCATTGTCTCCGCGCTTCATTCTAGCGGTGACAAAAGTAACGGATGTACTCGGATTCATCTGCAGTGCCTTTACCGCTTTGCGCCACGAGGCCCGATCCAGAGTGAAGGTATCGTCATAATCTAAAGCTATCTTCATTGCTTGGTTAAAACCCTCAGGTGCAACAGAGGCGGTATCGGTTTTGGAGCTAACGATCTCAAACCTGATTCAAAAAATCCAGCCCTTCCCACCAGTCTTCACCAAAATTACTCAAGTCAGGAAACACCTGATTCAGGTCAGTCTCCGTGACGCCCATCCACCTCGCCATCATCGCGCCATACTGATTAATAGATAGTGAGGGGATAATACGTCCTTTATCGCCACTGTCATCGTCTGCATCTACTGCGAAGCTAGGCAGTTCCCCGTAGAGCTGTCCGCCGTTTACAGCGCCTCCCATGACCATACAGTGCCCACCCCAGCCGTGATCTGATCCATCACCGTTGATGGTGACTGTTCTGCCAAAATCTGAAGCGGTGAATGTAGTAACTGCATCTGAGGCGCCAATTTCTGCAAGTGTTGCTTGAAAGTCAGTGAGGCTTCGATCCAGATCGGCTAGTAATTCGGCAAGTCGTGGCGTTTGATTGTCGTGTGTGTCCCAACCACCAGCACCAACAAAGAAAATCTGCCGTTTCATCCCAAGGCTTCGGTTACCAGAGATTAAGCGAGCAACCATTCTGAGCTGCTGCGCAAGACGACTTTTTTCATCGTATGGTGCGTCGATATTGACCGTATCTGCAAGTGTAGCGGCGAGTTGTCCTGAGCCAAATTTTGCTCCAGAGAACGAGGTAGCTGCCTGTTGCATAAGTGCATGATCACTGGATTGGCCTAGTATCAAATCCAGAGCTTGCTCTCTGGCCCGATTACTCGACAAGCCTGTTTGATCATCTAGGTAGTTCAATAAGCTAAGCCCGTTAACAGGGTTTAAGCTGAGGGGTTGTACTTGCTGACCAGGCAACCAGTAGTTACTGCCGTTGACCGAAAAACTGGGGGGCAGAGTGGCAGTGGGGTTTGCCTGCTGAAGTAGATCAGCCATGCGTCCGCCCCAACCACTGCCCACCACTGAGGCAGGTGAGCTACTTAGTCCTTTGAGCCATTGTTCTTGTTGGTGATTGTGTGCGAACAGATCATTGGGAATGGGTAAGCTGCCGCTAAGGTAGTTGTTGCGGGTGATGGGCTCAATCAAATTACCTACATTTGCGACAACCGCAAGATCACCCGTTTCATACATGCCGTGTAATCCACCCAGTAGCGGGTGAAATCCAATGCCAGTATCTACCGCACCTGTTAATAAATCATCAGCAGGAATGACCAAGCCACCGCGGCCACCTGCATACTGATCGTAACGCGCATCATCGGTGGGCACAAACATCGAAAACGAATCGCTGCCGCCATATAAAAAGACGCACACCAAAGCTTTGTAATCTGACAAGTCGCTGTAGTTAGAGCCTTGCGCCAAAGCCGAACCAATCAGACTCAATTTTCCATTCATGGCGCCGGCGCCAGAGCCTAGCAAAGAAATAGCGGCAAATTGCTTGAGCAGTTCGCGGCGTTGTCGCCCGTTTTTGGATTGCAGGTTTGCCATATCAGCGTTGTATCAAATAATCAGGGGAAGCCATCAGCAAGGTCACCGCATCGCGTACTCGCTGGCTTATCCCTTCCGTGGTGTCGGGCAGATCGCTTAAATAGTTAAACAGTGTGCTGCGAGTGCCAGCACGTAAATTACCGCTGGTAAGCAACAAGTCCAGATGATCCAGCAAGGCATCTACATCATTGCCAATACTGATTTCGAAGGTGAAATCCAGATGTGATGCACGCCTGCCGCGACTGTCCGGGTTGTTCAGATAAGAGAGTTGAATCTGCTCACCAATTCTGTTGCTGGTGGCAAGCTCATTACTCTCGGTGAACAATTCGAATTCGGGTGCCACCAGATTTTGATCCGCAATGACCCCTGCCGGAGAGAAGGACGGCTGATAGAAATTAAAGACAGACGGTGATTTCAATACAGCTTGACCGGTCACACTATCCAGGTTTTCCATGGCCGGTGATGGGGTATTGAATTCACCTCTGACACTGAGACTGCCAGGCTGCACACTAAAAGCACGCCACAAGTGGCTCAAGCGAAGCACTGGCTCGCGCAATTTGCCAAAGGTGTTCGTGTTATCTATGTTGGCAGGGGCAGATCGGGCTTCGCTGTCTAGTAGCAAGACACGAATAACCGCTTGTAAATTGCCTCTTACACCTGTGCCGTCGTCGTTAAACGCACTTGCTACACGTTCCACATAGGCTGGGGTAGGGTTGCTGGTGACTAGACGTTTGATCAACTGTTTCGCCACAAAAGGGCCTACGTTCGGGTGGTTAAAGATGTTGTCCAGTGCAAAATCCAGATCTTGTCGGGCACTTTGCCCAGCGGGTGATGTTTGTCCATTGAGTAGTGTCTTTGCATCAATGTCGTGGAAGCTTTCGAACGGGCGCATCGGGTTGATGACATCGGCGTTGGTGAACGGTTTGCGATCCCATCTTCCCGCATCGGCGTAGTTCCAACCGGTAAATGCCCGCGCAAATGCCTCGATGTTGTCTTGAGTAAATGAGGAATTTCCAGTGCTTGTGCCATCGCTATTCAGCTCGTACAAACCTATAGAGAACAGTTGCAGAACCTCGCGTGCAAAGTTCTCATCAGCACGTGTGTTGAGTTCTACGTCGGTTTTCGCGTTTTGTAGCATGCTCAAGTACAAGCCCATAACAGGGCTTAGTGTGACGCTTTCCAGCAAATCACGGTAGTTGCCAAACGCCTGTTCACGTAGCATGTCGTAGTAATTTGTGATGCCGTACTGTGCATTACTAAGCGTGAATCCAGTGTCGGATATAACAAACAATTGACTCAATGCAAATGCCACTCGCTGCCTGAGTTGGTCCTCGCCCAAAACGACATCACTCCACCAGACCTCATGGCGCGGGGCTCGGTTACTGCCATTTGAGAATTGCCGCACATAGGGTAGGTGAGCAGGTCCTTGTAGTGCGAATTGCTGATCAATCCAGTTCTCGATGCCCAGTGCCTGAACGTCGAGTATGGAATTGCGAGAGGGGCCGAAGCTGGCTTGAGTGAGAAGACGAGATGCTTCCACGGCCGACACCGTGTTGTTTGAATCTAAGACTGTGACAGTTTGCGATGTTGTGTCAGCTAGATCAGCCGCGTCAACCACAGTGAGCGTTGCGCTGTAGGTTCCAGGGTTGGTATATGTGTGTTGTACAGTATCATTAGATGTCACGCTGAGCTCAGGTGAACCATCACCGAAATTCCATATAAAACTGACAATACCCAGATCATCAGTTGACGCTGACGGATCAAACGACAGACTCAGAGGCGCTAAGCCTATTGCCTCTTCCCGAAAACCTGCAATCAAGAAGGCGGCGTTAGGTTCTCCTGTGCCGCTACCTTCAACTATGGTCATCGCTGTTTGCGACCATTCTGAGGCGCTACCATCATTGCGTTTGGCGCGCACATGCCAGGTGTGTAGATTGCTGGCTGCCAGATCAATGGTGGCGACATGTGTGCAAACATTCGCTTCGCAGTAAACAGCTGGGTCAAGATCAGGCACGATGGCCAACGCGCCGTTAAACGCATCGTTAATATAAAAATCGTAGGTGTCTACATCATTTCGGCCTTGCCATTGAAAGCTAACGCTCTGACCATTGATGAGCGTTACGTCACTGGTGGGTGCAACGGCAATCGGTGTGAGCGGAGGCTCAATGACTTCTTCAACGATGGTAAAACTGGAATCTGCCCACTCGGTGGTACCGATAGGATTGATTGCTCTCACTTGCCATTGATGAGCAATGTTTAGCGGCAGGTCTAAAACCGTGCTGTATCGACAGTTTGCTTCATCACAGGTGCTGGCTAAAACTGTAATGGGCGTAACTGAGGCATCGTTGAGCGATCCATCAATGATGGCAAGCTCGAAACTGGTTGCTCTTAACGCACGGCTCCATAAAAAAGTGACTGCAAGGCCCTCTTCAATGTCAGCTCCATCTGCAGGCGATAATAATGCAAAGGCCCCCGGGGCTTCGGTTATTTGTTCAATGGTGTCGAACACTGATCGTGACCAGAAAGATGCGCCTAGGGAGTTTCGGCCTCGTACACGCCAAGCATGGCCCTGTGCTATGGGCAAGGCCACCACTTGTGATATTGAGCAGGTGGTGTCGTTGCAAACGGTGTCTGGTCGCAAGCCCGTGACGAAAGGTGCTGTGTCTTTTAATTCATTGTCGAAGAAATGAAATTCATAGGTGACAGCATGTTCGTCACGCATCCAGGAAAATTCATAGGTTCGCCCGCTCTCAAGCTGTACTTCAGGCTCGGGGGAAATAGCGACAGGTATGGGAGGCGGTTGTGTTGCCAGATTGATTATTTCAACGGGGCTGCTTGCCCATTCGGATATGCCAACGGCGTTACTAGCGCGAACTTGCCATTGGAAATTCACGCCTAAGTCGGAAGGGATATCGGTGGCGAAGGAGCACAGGGTGTCGCTGCAATTAGATACAGGTACTGATGCTACGACAGATTGATTGGTCTCCAGAGAACTATTGAAGAGCTCAAAATCATAACGTGTAGCGTTGTCAGCTGGTTGCCAGCTGAAGACTACGTTGCTGGTGGCCTCCAGCAATGAGCCTGCTGCAGGACTTATTTGTACAGGCGTGGGAGGTGCCTCTGTTACGAGAGTTACGGCGTTAAAAGTGGTGCGCGACCAGCCCAGATTGCCTACACGGTTCTCAGCTCTGACGCGCCAAGCGTGATTGGTAAATTCTACTAGGTTAACTTCAGCTTGGAACTCACAGACTTGACCTGTGCAGATGTCTTGTGGACGAAGCCCGGTAATGTGAGGTAATTCGCCGCGATTGGGCGGGGCGTTATTGAAGAAATGAAATGAGTAGGTGGTCGCCAGTGGATCAAGTGCCCATCTGAACGTGGCGGTAGCACCGATGATCAAGTCGGTACCGCTAGCAGGGAAGAGCGGGGTAGCCAGTGCCGGCCTGCTAGTGGCCTCATCAACCACGTAAACACTGGAGGTGGCCCACGCAGAAAAATTCAGTTCATTGACCGCGCGAACTCGCCACGCGTACGAGGCACCGCCGGGAGTATCAAATGCGGTTTGTATACTGCAACTGACGTCAATGCAGTTAACAGCCGGGAAGAGAATGACACGACTTGAGCTTTGCTCGAAGTCTCCAGAGGCATCCAGTGGGATGTTTGAGATCTCAAGCTCGTAGCCACTGGCTGCGTCAACAGAGGTCCACGAAAATTCAGTTGGTGCAGATGACACTACGGTGCTTTGTGCAGTCGGTAAAATGATGACAGGAACCTGAGGAATAATGGGTGGCTCGATGGTGCCTTCAGCAGAGATGAGAGCTGTGTGATAGTCCAGCTGGCCCGTGGTATCGATGAGTATCAGGGTGGCGTAGAACTCGCCTGACTCGGGGAGCGTTATCTGTGTGGATAAACTCTCTGCAATGTCTAGATCAAGAATAGCGCCGGCATTGTCTTGCACAAACCACAGTTGCTTGAAAATAGCGCCTGAGATTTCAGAGGATGTACCATCTAAACCGACATTGAGTCCTCCTGTTTGTTCTATAGAAACAGTGACTGTGGCAACAGGTGGAGTAGGTAAAGACTCCCTTGTTGCTCTGTCGGTGCTTAGGTTTGTTCTGTCGGCGCGTAGGGGAAAATTGCTTAGTCCATCCAGAGGTGGACTGCCGGGCGTGCCGCGAGAGGCTGCGTAGGAGAACCATCGAGCTGCTGCCGAGGAACTGCGAGGTACCCCGCTGCCCCTAGCAAACCGGTTGCCTAACTCGTGCTGTGCCAAGACATCGCCTTGTGTGGCCTGTACGAGAATACTGTCTATGTTTAGAGACTGATAGGTTGCCTCTGATGCTTCTGGGTCGACTAGGCTGGTGTTAGCAAAAACCGGGTTGGCACACAGCGCAAACATGAAAGTACACAGAAAAAACAGGCGCCTGACAGGATGAGGGGCTGTGATAGCTAAATGTAAAGTGCTCAAATTCGGTCCTATGTCGCTATAGATCGCCGTCGTGGGGGTAACTTTTCCCGGCACTTTTTATCGCCTGAGTGATACTCAAGCGAGTCTAACCGATAGAGACCGGTTGAGCAAAGAGTGGACGTAACTTCTGTGACACCGTCATTCAAACCGTGTTGTGTAGGGAATGTGATGCAAGTCACGCAAACTAAGCATTCGAAGGATGCGTCTGTTGCCAGTGTCGTGCAATATCGACACGCCGTGTGATCCACACGTTGTTATGTGAGGCCACGTGATCAAGAAAGCGTGCAATCGCCGTTGCACGTCCGGGACGGCCTGCAAGGCGCGAATGTAAGCCTATCGACATCATCTTGGGGGCGCCTGCAACGCCTTCTGCATAGAGTGCATCGAATGAGTCGGTGAGGTGATGCTCAAACTCTCGGCCAGTATTGAAACCTTGGCCGCTGGAGAAGCGCATGTCGTTGGCATCCATGGTGTACGGCACCATTAATTGTGCACCGCTAGGGGATTGTCGCCAATAAGGCAGATCGTCTGCGTAGCTGTCTGCTGAGTATTCAAAGTGGTTGTGCTCGGCTACCAAGTCTTGGCTGTGCTCTGAGGTTCTGCCTATGTAGGCACCAGCAGGTAAATTGCCTGTCACTTGCTTGTGCGTTTGAATAGCCTGTGCCAGATGCTCACGTTCCTCTTCGATGCTGAAATTTCTATAGTCGATCCACTTCAGGCCGTGCGTGGCAATTTCCCAGTTGGCCTCGTTCATGGCAGCTACTTCATCGGGCACACGCGCCAGTGCATTGGCTACGCCGAACACTGTAATTGGAATACTGCGCTCGGTGAACAAGCGGTGTAAACGCCAGAATCCCGCTCTGGATCCATATTCGTAAATGGATTCCATGTTCATGTGGCGTTGCCCTGGCCAGGGTGCTGCACCTATGATCTCAGACAGGAAGGCTTCTGAGGCCGCATCGCCATGCAGTACATTGTTCTCTGCACCTTCCTCAACATTAAGCACGATTTGTAATGCTATAACCGCTTTGTTTGGCCAGGCGGGATTTGGCGGGGTTTGTCCGTAACCAATAAGATCGCGAGGGTAGTGCTCAGTGTTGTTATCCTTCATGTCTATTTATCCGCTATTGGTCCGGCTAGAAACCAACGGTCAATGGTGTCTCGCTCTTCATCTGTTATGCCGGTAAGGTTACCAATAGGCATAGCTTTGGTCACCACGGTTTGCTGATGAATAGCAGCCGCTTGTGCCAGTACCTGCTCAGGTGTTTGCAATACAATACCTTGGGGAGGCGCTGAGAAGCCAGGGTGCGAAGGCACATCTGCATGACAAGTTACGCAACGGGCTTCGACAATGGCGTGCGCCTCACTTAGCGAAACACGTTCTATCGTGTCGTCATTATTGATAACACGCGGGCTAGGTGCAATGGCTGTGATAACACCAAGTAACAATACAGCTGCGGCCCCCATGGGTATCAGCGATGGTTTGCCAAAGTGCGCTTTAACAAAGTGCACTCTAATGAGCGCACCTGCCACAGACATGGCAATGAGAATGAGCCAGTTGTACTCATGCCCCCAGGTCATGGCGTAGTGGTTACTGATCATCACGAACAACACAGGCAGTGTGAAATAGGTGTTATGTACCGATCGCTGCTTGGCGCGTATTCCGTGCACAGGGTCGGGTTGTTCGCCCTTTGCAGTGGAGGCAACCATGGCGCGTTGGCCTGGCATGATGATAAAAAATACGTTGGCCACCATAATAGTGCCAAGCATTCCTCCAAAGTGCATGTAAGCTCCTCGTCCACTGAACAGCTGACACAGACCCCAGGCGATAACGGTGAGTGAGACCACCAGAATTACCGCCATCAGATTTTCGTTTTGGCCGTACTTTGATTTGCACAGTGCGTCGTAGCCTAGCCAGCCACCAACCAGCGTAAGCACACCCAAAATGATGGCAACGGGTTTGGATAGCGCCATGACATTGGGGTCGATCAAATAAATTTCTGCTTGATACCAATAAATAAGCGCCATCAGGAAGGCACCCGTTATTAGCGTGGTGTACGCCTCCCATTTAAACCAATGCAGATTCTGCGGCATGGCAGGTACGCCGTTGGTGTACTTCTGCGCGTTATAAAAACCACCGCCGTGCACAGCCCATAGTTCACCACCCACACCTAGCTCTCGATCCTCTGCTTTGCTGGGTGCTTCCAGGTGATTATCTAACCAGACAAAGTAGAAAGAGGCACCAATCCATGCAATACCGGTAACCAGATGTACCCATCGACCTAACAAGTTTAGCCATTCAAGAATGTACCCTTCCATGGTTTAACTTCCTCGGTACGTTGAATAGGCAAAAGGGGAGATGAGCAGCGGCACATGATAATGCTCATCGGCGCTGGCAACACCAAACCGAATGACCACGGTGTCAAGAAATAGTGGTGCATCGGCTGCTTGTGGGTTGCTTGAGCCTGCTATTGACTTACCCGCCGTTGATTTCAAATAGGTGCCCACAGCGAACTGTATTTCATACTCTCCAGAGACAAAATCGTCACCCTCAAGCAAGGGTTTGTCACAACGGCCATCATCGTTCGTGACCGCTTGACTAACAACTGTACGCTCACCGTTCTCAATGCGCTCAACCACCAGTTTGATGCCAGCGCCAGGTTTGCCACGGGTGGTGTCTAGGATGTGCGTGGATAGATGTCCCATGTGCAGAGAATTTCCGTGGTTGTCGAGCTTGAATGGCGGGGTTAAATGCCTTGTACGAACTGTATACAGAAGATATGCAAAAATATCTTGAGTATTCTGGGGGGATGGTAGAGAATCGGCTCCTATAAGACAACGCTCATTTGGTGCCCAGGGTGCCATGGTTGGACAACCCAATGACAGATGCTGCACCATTACTTGATCGAGCGACGTTTGTTTCACACTACGGTGGCATCTATGAGCATTCAGCGTGGATCGCTGAACGCGCATTCGACCAAGGCCATTTGCCGAGCTATTTGAGTGAGCCTGGCAGATCAGATCCCATCGAGCTTCGTTGTTCTGACGAGGCTTCGGCCTTAGCCGCCTCTCTTGCGAAAACATTGTCCAACAGCTCTGACCCTGAGAAGCTAGCACTTATTCTGGCGCATCCAGACCTTGTGGGTAACGCTGCTCTGGCTGGCGAACTCACCGATGAATCAAATGCTGAACAAGCCAGTGCCGGCTTGGACAAATGCTCAGCTGATGAGCTAGCGCGTTTTCAGAGTGCTAATGCCGCCTACAAAGAGCGCTTTGGTTTCCCCTTTATTATGGCCGTGAGGGGAGCTGATCGGCAGAGTATTCTTGCCGCTTTTGAACTCCGGTTAAGCAACGACAAGCAGGTTGAGTTTGACACTGCACTGGTTGAAATCAATAAAATTGCATTGCTTCGCTTAGAGGCATTGATAAAAAGCTAGACCACTAAAATACTAATAAACCACTACACCAACCCACTGGCAATATAGCCAGATCACGAGTTTGTGCCCAGCTGGTAAAGGGTTATCGAACGATAATATAAGGATAAAGGATATGGCCCGCAGTGAAGCAGGAATGACACCGGCACAAATGCGCGACCCGAACTACTTCCCAGGCATTATTAAGGGAACACCGCTCGGTATACAACATGTTCTGGCGATGTTTGTCAGTAACGTAACACCGGCTATTATCGTCTCTGGCGCTGCCGGATTTGGTTTTGGTTCTGGTGACATCTCAAACATGATTTACATGATTCAGATGTCTATGGTATTTGCAGGTATTGCAACGCTGTTGCAAACCATTTCGATTGGCCCGATTGGCGCCAAACTACCTATTGTGCAAGGCACTAGTTTTGCGTTCATTCCCATCATGATTCCTATTGCCATCCAGTTTGGTATGGCGGCACTGATGGGGGGCATCATTGTTGGTGGTATTTTCCACTTTTTCTTAGGTACGGTTATTGGCCGTATCAGACACTGGCTGCCACCGTTGGTTACAGGCTTGATCGTGCTCATGATTGGCTTATCGCTAGTAAAAGTGGGTATTCAATATGCAGCCGGAGGCGTGCCATTGATGGGTAAGCCGGAATTTGGTGGCTTTTCGCATTGGGGTTTGGCGCTAGTGGTTATTTTCGTCACACTAGGGCTTAAGTTCTTTACACGTGGCATGTTATCCGTGTCAGCGGTGCTGCTTGGCTTGCTTGCGGGTTATGTGGTTGCTTTTTTGTTTGGCATGGTTAATTTCGACAATATTGGAAAGGCTGCGTGGTTTTCACCGCCTAATCCATTGCACTTTGGCATTGAATTCAACGCTACAGCCATTATTGGTATGTGTTTGATGGGTGTTGTATCGGCAATAGAAACCGTTGGCGATATTTCGGGTGTAACTAAAGGCGGTGCCGGACGTGAGGCCACCGATAAGGAGATTCGTGGTGGTACTTTTGCAGATGGAATGGGTACAGCGCTTTCTGGTGTTTTTGGTGCATTGCCAAACACCTCGTTCAGTCAGAATGTTGGGCTTATCTCAATGACGGGCGTTATGAGTCGACACGTGGTGACCATCGGCGCTGTGTTCTTGGTGGCCTGTGGCCTTGTGCCGAAGTTCGGAGCTGCTATTTCCAGTATGCCTATCGCAGTTCTTGGTGGTGGCGTAATCATCATGTTTGGAATGGTGGCAGCCGCTGGCGTTAACATGCTTGCAGATGTAGCGTGGGACCGACGCAATATGATGATCTTTGCCACGGCATTGTCAGTGGGCTTGGGTCTGCAGTTAGAGCCAACTGCTTTGCAACATTTACCTGACACAGTCAAAATTCTAATGACATCTGGCCTGTTGCCAGCTGCCATCATTGCGATTGTTCTTAATCTTGTGATTCCACACGAGGAAGACGAAGAAGCGGATGGCCTTGCTGATCTGTCAAAGCCTGCAAGCGCTATTTCTGGAACTGATGGTGTTGCTAGATAGTGAGTAAAAAATAGTGAGTAATGACAAGCACAGTAGTAATCTATATGTGCCGCAAGGTGGTTTGCCCGGTCAGCACGAGTTGCTGACTGGGCGAGCCGTCACCACAGAAAGTTACGCGGTTATTCCACGTGGTGTGATGACCGACATCGTCACCAGTTTTCTGCCACATTGGGAGAAAACGCGGCTATGGGTGTTGGCTCGACCCATGTCAGGTTTTTCTACCACCTTCTCTCACTATCTGATGGACGTCAGCGCTGGGGGTGGTAGTGACCAACCTGAATCGGATGCCGAGGCAGAAGGCGTTTTGTTTGTTGTAGATGGCACGCTTAACCTTAATGTTGATGGAAAGCAGCACACGCTAAACAAAGGTGGCTACGCATGGCTTGCACCTGGAGCGTCATGGACATTGCACAATGAAAGTGATGCGCCGCTACGTTTTCATTGGTTAAGAAAGCGTTATCAAGTGGTTCATGGCCTTGATGTGCCAATATCATTTGTAACTTGCGAAGAAGATCATGATGCCATTGCCATGCCTGACACCGGCGGAGCTTGGAGTACCACGCGCTTCGTCGAGCCCACCGACCTCCGTCACGATATGCACGTCAATATTGTGAGCTTCGAACCAGGCGGTACCATTCCGTTTGCTGAAACCCACGTCATGGAGCATGGCTTATACATGCTCGAAGGAAAAGCTGTCTACCGGTTGAATCAGGATTGGGTAGAAGTGGAGGCAGGTGATTATCTTTGGCTAAGAGCGTTTTGCCCTCAGGCCTGCTATGCCGGAGGGCCGGGCAGGTTCAGGTATTTGTTGTACAAAGATGTGAACCGGCATATGGATCTGCGCGCAGGGATATAGGTGCAATTCCCCGTGTTGTTGGGCCTACCGCTGTTAGTGCGGACGGTGGTGGGCTTTGGCTATTTATTTGTCACGCACTCGTATTTAAAACAACCAAACAATCAGCAATGATAACTTCTGTGCCGTATTCTTAGCGCAAAGGATCATAAGGTACAGACGTGAACATGGGAACTATAGAACCTAGGCTAGGCGTGGATATTGGTGGCACTTTCACCGATGTGGTTCTTGAAATTGGTGAGAAGCAATTTTCCACGAAAGTGCTCACCACTTATGCGGCTCCTGAGGATGCGATCATTCAAGGCCTGCACCAGGTGTGCTCTGATGCCGCCATTGAGCCCAGCGCTATTGCGCAAATCATTCACGGCACCACTCTGGCAACCAATGCCTTGATCGAAAAGCGTGGTGCGAAAACTGCGTTCATCACAACGCAGGGTTTTCGTGACGTGATAGAAATGCGCACCGAAAGCCGCTTCGAACAATACGACCTGAATCTTACCCTGCCAGCACCCTTGCTTGCGCGCAATCGCCGGTATGTACTAAAGGAGCGTATGGACGCCACCGGTGGTGTGTTAATACCGCTCAAACGTGCCGACATTGAAAAACTTGCTGACGAACTGGCGGCAGCACAGTACGAGAGCATTGCAGTTGGCCTGCTGCACGCTTACGCCAACGATGCGCACGAGCGGATGATTTACGATGTGCTCGTTGAAAAGCTGAGTGGAGTGATGGTGTCATTGTCATCTGAAGTTTCTCCGCAGATGCGTGAATATGAGCGTTTCAATACCACTATTGCCAACGCTTACATCAAGCCACTAATGAAGTCATATCTGGGGCGTCTCAGGGCTCGCCTTGCAACAGAGGGAGTTCAGTGCCCGGTATTTATGATGCACTCTGGCGGGGGTATTATGTCGCTTGAGAATGCGGCTGAATTTCCTGTGCGATTGGTTGAGTCGGGACCAGCAGGTGGTGCTATTTTCGCGGCTGATATTGCTGCAAAGCATGGGCTTGATAAAGTGCTGAGTTTTGATATGGGCGGCACCACGGCCAAGATCTGTTTAATCAAGGATGAAACGCCAAAAACGGCACGAGTGTTCGAGGTCGCAAGAACCTATCGTTTTAAGAAGGGATCGGGTATGCCTATATCCATCCCGGTTATCGACATGGTAGAAATCGGCGCGGGTGGAGGCTCACTGGCGCATGTTGATTCGTTGAACCAGATTCGTGTCGGGCCAGAGAGTGCTGGATCAGAGCCTGGTCCTGCGTGCTACGGACGTGGCGGAAAACGTGCAGCTGTTACAGACGCCGATTTGGTGCTAGGTAAACTTGACCCTGATAATTTTGCAGGTGGCTCTATTAGGCTACACCGGCAGGAGGCAGAAGCGGCTCTTAACTCCGAGCTAGGTTCCAAGTTGAACATGAGTGAGACCGAGGCGGCCTGGGGCTTGGCCGAGGTCGTTGATGAGAACATGGCAAATGCTGCCCGTGTACATGCGGTAGAAAACGGTGAAGACTTAAGCGAATACACGATGATAGCGTTTGGTGGCGCAGCACCGCTTCATGCAGCTAGGTTGTGTGACAAGTTAGGTATAGCACGATGTCTGGTGCCCAAAGGCGCAGGCGTTGGTTCTGCTATTGGCTTTTTGCGTGCGCCATTCAGTTTTGAGGAAAATCGTTCTGTATTTATGCGCCTTAGTGAATTTGATAGCGGCGCCGTTAAGCAGCTGTTTAGCGATATGCAGCAAGACGCTACAAAGTTTGTACGCCAGTGTGATGCGCAGGCCAACATACGCTCAGACTTCAAGGTCTACATGCGCTATTCGGGGCAGGGCTGGGAAATACCCGTGATCTTAAGCGCGGCCCAAGTCGCCAACCCTGATGCTAAAACGTATCTGGCACTGTTTGAAAAAGAATACGAAAATCTGTTTGGCCGTACGGTTGAGAGTATGGAAGTTGAAGTGTCTGTATGGTCTGTTAATGCCTATACACAAGTACCCAAAGCCAATTCAATAAAAGCGCCTGCCTCATTAAAGGACATCACCGGCGATTCATCACGCCATTTGTTTGATCCAGGGCTAGGCAAGAATGTGTCAGCTAAAACAATTAATAGAGATAGCTTGAACACGGGTGACACTGTACAGGGCCCTTGTATTGTCACTGAAAGTGAAACTGCGATTGTTGTGCACGATAACCGTCAGCTCACTCAGCATGTGGACGGCACTCTGGACATCCGTGAAAAAACGGGTCTTGAGCAAATAGTCAGTTCTGTAGAAGCTGGACAAGTAGCTCATCAAGTGATGTGGAACCGATTGATCTCAGTGGTAGAGGAGCAGGCGCAAGCTCTGGTGCGCACCGCTTTTTCAACATCGGTTCGTGAAGCTGGAGATCTCTCTGCAGGGGTATATAACAGCGCTGGCGAGATGCTGGCACAGGCGGTAACAGGCACACCTGGTCACGTCAATGCCATGGCCGATGCGGTAGGACATTTCATTCGTCGTATTGGGGCTGCCGACATGCTTGAAGGTGATGTGTATCTCACCAATGACCCATGGGAAGGTACGGGGCACAAGCACGATATCACTGTGGTCACACCGTCATTTTTTGATAGTGCCTTGATTGGATTTTTTGCCTGTACCGCACATGTTACGGATATTGGTGGACGAGGTTTTGGTGCTGATGCCAACGATATTCATGAAGAAGGTTTAGCTATTCCGATCATGAAGTTTGCCGACAAGGGTGTGGTTGACGCAACGCTTGTACAAATTATTCGAGCCAATGTGCGGGAGCCGAACGAACTGCTGGGCGATATCTATGCATTGGCTTCGTGCAATGAAATTGGGCATCGTCGTTTAATCGAAATGCTCAAAGAATTCGGCTTGGGCGATCTTGGCAGTATTTCTGAATTCATCCTTAGTCGCTCGAGAAAAGCCACTCTAGAGAGGATAAATGCGCTAAAGCCGGGAACCGCTTCGGGCGAGATGCGTATTGATGGTTACTCGCAGCCAGTTGACCTGAAAGTTAAACTGACGATCAAAAAAGACGCCATTATCAGTGATTGGGAGGGCACCAGCGGTCTGGATAAAAAAGGTATCAATGTACCGCTCGTGTATACCAAAGCGTATGCCTGCTATGCATTGAAGTGTGCCATTGCGCCAGACATTCCCAATAATGCTGCATCACTTGAACCGTTCAAAATAGTCGCGCCGACAAATTCCATCGTTAACGCGGTATCGCCAGCACCGGTTGCCTTACGTCATGTCATTGGTCATATGGTTCCGGATACAGTTTATAACGCGCTTGAAAAACTACTACCAGGTGTGGTGCCTGCTGAAGGTGCAGGGTGTTTATGTAATTTTCAAATGTCACTGCGGCCGCGTACCGATGAACCTGCGCCCAAGCATGCCGTGCGTCGTGAAGTTTTAACCTTCAACTCAGGTGGCTCTGGTGCGCGTCCCACACTGGATGGTATGAGTGCAACTGCATTTCCATCGGGTGTGATGACGATGCCCGTAGAGGCAACAGAACAAGTGGGGCCGGTCATTATCTGGCGTAAGGAGCTGCGAGCTGATTCTGGCGGCGCAGGCCAGTTTCGTGGAGGCTTGGGTCAGTACATGGATGTGGGTGCGCGTGAAGGGCATGAATTTGATATCTCTGCGATGTTCGATCGTGTAGATCATCCAGCGTTGGGTCGTCACGGAGGTCAACCGGGTGGGGCAACAACCATTGTGCGTAGCGACGGCGAAGCCATGCAAGGAAAAGGTAAGCAGTTCATCCCTCATGGAGTACGGGTTGAGATGGCATTTCCTGGTGGTGCAGGGTATGGCAAACCATCAGGCCGTGATGTAGACGCTTTGAAACGTGATATCGCCATGGGTTACATTACAGCTGAACATGCTGCAGAGCACTATAATTTTCCCGCCTCTGAAGCCACTGCAATAATTAAAGCATCAACACGAGGAGAGGGCTAATGGCTATCGGTGAAATGCAGGGTACACCTGAACAATCGTCTTACGACATTGTGATTGTTGGTGGCGCCATAATGGGCTCCTCCACTGCATGGTTTTTAACTGAAAACAAAGACTTTAACGGTAAAGTCCTAGTGGTAGAAAAAGATCCGCACTATGAGTTCTGTTCTACCGCACACACTAATTCATGCATGCGCCAACAGTTCAGTACTGAATTGAATGTTCGTGTGTCGCAGTTTGCCGCTGACTTTGTTAAGAACATACGCAGCTATATGGGTAATGACGAACGTGTACCTGAGCTGTCCATTCGTTCTTTTGGTTACATGTACCTGGCTGACAATGAAGGTTTTGCCAATGTGCTCAGAGAGAGCCAGAAGGTACAACTCGAGGCGGGTGCTGCAACACAACTCATGAATGCGGATGAGATTAAAAAACAGTATCCATTTTACAACGTGGATGACATCGTACTGGGTTCGATCAACACGGTAGATGAAGGTTATTGGGATGGTGCCGCTGTGTTTGAATGGTGGCGTCGACAAGCTCGTGAGCGTGGTGTTGAATATGTATCGAATGAAGTGGTTGCTATCACGAAGAACACAAACGGTACAAAGGTAGAGAGTGTCACGCTAGCCTCGGGTGAGGTTATAAGCTGTGGTCAGCTGTTGAATGCATCAGGCCCACGGGCTGCGCGCACGGCAAAGATGGCAGGCATTGAACTACCGGTAGAGCCACGTAAGCGCTTTTCATGGATATTCAAAGCTGAACATCCGCTCGATCAGGATCTGCCCTTAACCATTGATCCCTCTGGTGTGCATTGTCGGGAGAATGGGGGAGGCACTTACCAGTGTGGTGGTCATGCAGACGTTGATCCTGCAGTCGATTTTGATGACTTTGCCATGGACCAATCGCTATGGGAGAACCATGTCTGGCCTGTGTTGGCAACGCGTATTCCGCAATTCGAATCGATCAAGCTGACCAATGAATGGGGTGGCCACTACGCCATGAACACGTTTGATCACAATGCCATTATGGGGCCACACACGGAGGTTGAAAACTTCGTTTTCCTCAATGGCTTCTCGGGTCATGGCTTGCAACAATCACCTGCCATGGGACGTGGTACGGCGGAGTATCTGACCTATGGTGAATACAGAAGCTTGGATTTATCGCCGTTCAATTTTGAGCGCATAGTCAATAAAGCCCCGATTATTGAAAAAGCTATTATTTAGTTTGTTATTCCCGCTAGTTTAGAACGTCATTCCCGCGCAGGCGGGAATCCAGGGTTTTATGCATCACTAGGGTATAGCAAGTTCACCTAGGTGTCGTGGGTGACACGCTAAAGTGAAAGTCATTAAACGAAGTTCTATATCAATACACCACTATGAAAAAACTTGTACTAACTGGCGCACTAGGCCGACTCGGCTCCTACTTGCGAGAACCATTATCCAAAATGTGTGATGAGTTTGTATCCACAGATATCCTGGATGCGCCTGCAAAGTTGCATGCCAATGAGACGTACGTCAAAGCAGACATCACCAGCCTTGATGCCATGGTTGAGCTGTTAGAAGGCGCAGACATGGTTATCCATTTCGCAGCAATTGGCGATGAAGCCCCGTTTGAGACATTGCTGGGCCCCAACTTTATCGGTGCTTACAATATCTGGGAAGCCGCATTTCGCAATAAGGTACGACGCGTAGTTTATGCATCATCCATTCACGCAGTGGGCATGCACAAGAAAACTGATTTTATTGGCATCGATGCCCCGCATAAGCCTGATAC
Source organism: Granulosicoccus sp. (assembly GCA_023301725.1). Lineage (GTDB taxonomy): Bacteria > Pseudomonadota > Gammaproteobacteria > Granulosicoccales > Granulosicoccaceae > Granulosicoccus. The sequence goes on from JALZUD010000084.1 coordinate 27,212, forward strand.
GTTTTACGGCTTAGCCAAGTGCTTTGCTGAAGATCTGGCTAGCATGTACTGGGACAAGCGCGGCGTAGAATCTGTATGCATGCGTATTTTGTCTTGTGCACAAGTAACGAACCCGCGAGCAGTAGGTACATGGTTGTCTTATGATGATCTTATTTCACTAGTACAACGTTCAATCGACACACCCATTACCGGCTTCTCTGTGGTCTACGGCGTATCAAACAATGACCGTGCCCCCGTGGATAATGCTAAAGCCCAACACTTGGGCTACCAGCCTAAAGACAATGCAGAGCAATTTGCACAAAGCATTTTCGCTGAAGCTGGACCACTTGACCCGCTAGATGCTGGTAATACTCATCACGGAGGGCCTTTTGCTTCTGTTGAGCTGGGCCATAGTGGGGTGGCTGCTTTGAATTTGAACAGTGATGATGTGGCTAAGGCTTAGTGGGTATTTGCGCCAATCAAGTAGAAAATACACGCTGCATAAAAACGCTATATGAATCATGGATGTAGTCAGCAAATGGCTCGCACTCTACAAACCCTTGTTTTGCATACAGCTTGCGAGCTGGTGCAAAAGCATCCGGCGTTCCAGTTTCAAGCAACAGGCGCTTTAGATTGCGTTGCTTCGCCACCTCAATGATGTGGTTCAATAGCAGTTGCGCAACACCTTTGCGCTGATGTGCTGTGGCAGTCTTCATTGATTTTATCTCCGCCGACTTTGCATCGAGCATTTTAATGGCACCGCAGCCAAGCAGAACACCATTGTCTCTTACACTCCAGAAAGTGATCTCTGGTGCAGTAATAGCTTCCATATCGAGAGCGTGAACACTTTCAGGAGGAGAGTGCGTGCGCATATCTTCAAGATGCTCAAGTAGCAGTGCATGAATATCAGCGGTACGTGGATCCTCTTTTTGAATTTTCATTGACCAAATACCTATCGCGCAAGTTATGTTGTTACAAGTCTCGTGTCGAATCGCTAAAGCAACCCTGTTCGTCAACCCTGTTGTTGTAGGCTACGATAGCCAATTTTTTTTCGTTTGCCATTTTACATTTTCAGACTGCACTAGTTTTTCCTTAAGTGCGCTTTCGAGAAGTGCAGACAGGTTGATCAGCATGTTTCTTGATTTTGCTAATAATTCACTGTGGATACTTAGAATAATTGATTTTTATTGTCCTTTTTGTCCTTTTTGTACAGCACACCCATCGGTAGCTCCTAATATCGGCCGAAACACAGAGTAGCGTATTAGATTAAATATCGACTGTACGGAGTAGAGAGCTGCCGATGATTGTTATATATAAGGCACAAGACAGCTCTACTCAGCAATATTTCATCTCACAAGCTCATCTGCCTGTCACACTTAGCCACCGCGCGAGTAGTGCAGTGTAGATGAATGACTTACTCACACAATTTGATGAATCTGCCGCAACCACAGCGTTAGCGGGAGACGCTGCTGCCTTCGGGACTCTGGTTAGCGCCTACGAACGCCGTGTGTTCGCGTTTCTGGGCCGCATGGGATTCGATCAGGCCACTGCAGCGGATTTAGCACAGGATATCTTTGTGCGTGCCTGGCGCTTCCGTGGCAGCTTTGATCCATCACGAGGCACTGTCATTGGCTGGTTGTTCGGTATAGCACGCAATGTGGCGCTGACTGAGTGGCGCCGAGCTGGGCGTCGTCCCACCGAGTGTGTGGACGATGGGGCTATAGACAACATCTGCAGTCCAGACGATGCTTCGCATGCACTGGAACAGATCCAGCAACGCGACCGGCTACATCGTGCTTTGCAGCAGTTGTCAGATGCAGATCGGACGGCGATTGCTTTGTCTTATATCGACGGCTTGTCAGCACCAGAAGCCGCAACTCTACTTAATTGTCGCGTCGATGCTTTTCGAGCCCGACTCTCGCGTGCACGACGGCGGCTCGCTGCCGTGCTGGAGGAAACAACATGAATACAAACAATAACCTTCCACCCGAATGGGACGAGTTGCTGAACAGCGGGTTGATTGAGCCGCCAGTTGACTTTCAACAACGCGTAATGCAGCGAGTTGAACAGGAAGAGCTTGCACCTGCACAAGTGCCCTCTCTGATTAGTAGGGTGGCGAACGCGGTACAGATTGGGCTTGTGCTGCTCGGCGCTATTGCTGCCGGTTGGCAGACGCTAGGTTTTATTTTTGGCCTTTGGGCCACATCACTTGCTATCTAGGAGATTCACTTATGAGTAACATAGCTGCCCCTCGACGTCCATGGTTAGCCGCCTTGCTATCTCTCGTATTGCCAGGTTTTGGCCAGTTTTATGTGGGTGATGCGAATCGCGCGCTAGGGTTCGTGTTGGTGTTCGCGCTGTTGGGAATTCCAGTGGTAGTTGTCATATCGCTTCTTTTGCCCATTGAGCTAACAGGTGTAGCAGTTGCGTTGGCAACACTTGCCAGCATAGGTGTATGGCTTTACGCTATCGTGGATGCTTGGCGTCAGGCGAGGCGATGCGATCCGTTTATACCTGCTGCATGGCAGACGCGCACGGTGTATACCAGTGTATTCCTGTTGATAGCATTCGTGCTATTGCCCTCGGTGTTAGGCTTCGTGCGTCAAAACCTGGTACAAGCGTTTCACATCCCGAACGGCAGCATGAGTCCAACGCTAGCCACTGGCGATATGTTGTTCGCTAATATGAACTACAACTGCCCGACTTGCTTAGCAGCGGTGAAGCGCGGCGACGTTGCCATCTTTGTCTATCCCGACAATCGCACTCAATATTTTGTCAAGCGTATCGTTGCGATGCCTGGGGACACGATCGAGATAGACGCTGGTGAGTTGATCATCAACGGTACGTTGACCCCCGATGCTTTCAGCGGTGATGCATCGATCAAAATGGATGAACACAAGGTTGCGCCGGGTCATGTTTTCGTACTGGGCGACAAACGCAACCTCAGCCTAGACTCGCGTCATTTTGGTGATGTGCCGTTGTCGGATGTAGTGGGTCGCCCCCGTCAGATCTGGTTCTCGAACGGAGAAGAGGGTGTACGTTGGGATCGCATCGGCAAGTCAATTCAGGACACTCTTTGATAGTCGATGGGCACTGATCTACATCTGGATGTCTAGAACTCTCTGGAGTGACTTCTAAGGAATGCACATATCTGCGCTGATGCCAATGCAGCCTTATGAGCGAACGAAAAACAGCAGGCCAGTAACTTATCGATAAAAGAAATAGGACGTGTAACGTTCATTTACTGACTTAACCAACGATAAAGAGGTAGGGATTTAACAATTAGCCGAGATTCATGACGATTGTACTTACATGGAATACTTGAGATGAGATTAGGCATCAGGAACATTGTGATCACCCTGATCATTGCCACGGTCATTTTGAACATGTCCATTGCAAGTCTGTACGGTGCTGTCGAGATGCGAAAGCAATTTCAAAGTGAACTCAATGAATTGATTCAGAGCACTGGAGAGCGCGCAGTGCTAGGGCTGACCAGCTCGATGTGGGACATGGATACAGACAGTGCAAACAAGTTATTGAATGCAGAATTCAATGAGCGTCGCATCCATGCCGTTAGTCTTCAAGATGCCAATTTCAAGTTTATCTCCGGAAAGATACGCACTGAGCAAGGAGACATAGAGTTCATCGATCCTAGCGTAGAATTGGCTGAAGCTGGATACCTTTCCAAAACATTCAACATTGAATTTGAAGAAGAATTTCTGGGTACTTTGCAGATAACAGTTACGCAGAAGTTCATGCAACAGGCTTTAAGTGATTTCTATATTAGTGAAGTAGTAAAAACAGCAATAATGACAATTTTTCTTGTTATTTCAATGACCGTTATATTGAATCGCATTCTGATCAAACCACTGACTCAGTTAACCGTAGCTGCCAACGCACTGAGCCTTGGAAATCTTGACACACCAATAAACAGTCACGCAGTGGTTGAAATCGGTGAGCTGGCAAGCGCCTTGGAAGTTTTCAAGAAAAATGCCTCTGAAAAAAATATTCTAGAGGAAAAACAAAAACTAGAGCGGCAAACTATAAGGCAGCAAGAAGATGACAATCGGAGAGTGAAAGAGGAACGCTTGGAAGCTGAAAGAAAACTACAACAGGAAAAGCTGCTTGCCTCTGAACGTGAAAGTGAGCAAGCCCAGATTCTGCAAGAACGTGCAGACTCTTTATTAGTCGTTGTCGACGCGGTTGCTAATGGTGATCTTTCGCGTGGTATGAGGTTAGTTGGAGACGACGCAATTGGAAGAATAGCGCGACGAGTTGACCAGCTTGTGACGCATTTGAGAAGCAGTCTGCACCAGATAGCCAACAGTGCTATTTCCCTCAGCGAAGCGTCCAAAGCTCTTTCAGTAACAAGTCAAAATATTTCCGCAACTACAGAGCAGACATCCAAGCGGGTCATAGTGGTTTCTTCTGCAGCAGAGCAGATTAGTTCTGATGTCGAAATGGTAGCCGCTGCTGCTGTTGAAATGAGTGCAACAGTCTCCGGAATTTCAAAAAATACAGATCAGGTGTCAGCAGTCGCAACAGAGGCCACTCAGATAACAAACGAGACTCGCGATATCGTGCAACAACTAGCAGAGTCCTCAAACGGCATCGGCGGTGTAATCAAGACCATCACATCAATTGCTGAACAGACTAATCTTCTCGCACTTAATGCGACGATAGAGGCTGCACGTGCTGGCGATGCAGGTAAAGGATTTGCTGTAGTGGCAAACGAAGTTAAAGAACTTGCAAAAGAGACAGCAACAGCAACAGAAGAAATCAGTCAACGGATTGTAACTATTCAAAATAACAGCGTATCAGTTACAGAATCCATTTCCAGTGTCGGTCAGATTATTGATCAAATAAACCAACATCAAATTTCAGTGTCAAGTGCTGTTGAGGAACAAGCGACGGCTACGAAAGAAATTTCTCGTACGGTTTCTGAAACAGCGCGCGGTAGCCGTGAAATTTCATTGAATATTTCATCCGTTGAAGAAGCCGCAAAAAAACATCGATAGATGCAAGGCAAGCTCAACAAGCTTCTATTGATTTGGAAATGATGGCTGCAAATTTACGAGCTCTAGTTGCCGAGTTCAAGCTTGAAGAAAAGCACAATACTGACGCTAAGGCAGCGTAAGTACATAAGTAGCCGTTAGCGTGCATGAAATTTCCAACAGCAATGGCATTCAACTTTAAAATTATCAATGTGAGGTATATGTAATGACCAAATTTATGAAAGCGGTTGCCGCACTGGCATTTTTTCAGAGCATAAGTATTGCGCATGCTGAAACTATAGAAATTGCTGCTATTGACTGGTGTCCACAACTGTGCACAAACGAAGAAAGACAAGGCTTTATTTTGGATATTGTCAAAGAGGTTTATGCGAACAGTGAATTCAACTTGTCAATAAATTTCTACCCTTGGCCGCGTGCTGTAGCATCGGTGGAAAACGGTCGTGCAGATATATTGCTCTCGCCAACGAAAAATGAAGCACCTGACCTGTTATTTCCAGATAGTGAGGTAGCTGTTCAGATGGTTTGCTTTTTCACAAAATCTGACTCTTCCTGGAGCTACACTGGATTACCATCGTTGAAGGGTATCAAAGCCTCAGCACACCGTGACGGCTATTTTGGTGAAATCGATGACTACATGAAAGACAATAAAAAGCAGTTTCAATATACAGTAGGAGACGGTAATTACATTCCCAATAATTTGAAGAAAATGGATGCTGGTCGTATCGATGCCATGCTCTTTACAAAAAATTCAGTCATGAATGAGATCGAGTCAAACGGCGTTTCAGACAACTACCGACAAGCGGGATGCGTTACGTCAGAGAAAGTGTACGTTGCCTTCTCAAACAATAGTCGCAACGCAGAAGCGGTTCAATCAATGAAAGACTTTTTTGATAAACGAATGATTGAGTTACGGAGCAACGGAACAATTTCGGCAATAATGGGAAAATACGGTCTTGATGATTGGACCAAAACTGCTCCTTGAGTAATCTTTGGAGTTCACCCGAATTGTTGGACATCTCAACCTGGTCGATAATGTTTACAGAGGGTGAGCTTACTTACGAATCACTGAATGGAAAAAAATGATTCGTGGTTGGGTAGATGCTACAGGCTGGCGCCAGCTGCTATAGAATTATTCTTCGGTTGACGTGTACTGAGATTAAACACTCGGGTAGGGGCCTGCAAGCTGATTAGATCCTGACTCACTGATCAATAAAAGCTGCTGGAACAGTATCTCCAGTTCAGTCCATTGCAGCTCCAATAGTTTGGCGTATGGGTATACCTTCGTGGTCAAAGTCTTTCAAACAGAAGATATTCACGCCATAGCTGTCCGGAGCACTGCGCTTGTTGTGGAATGTATAGATGCCACAGACGTTGCAAAAGAAATGGCGAGCAGTGTGAGTATGGAATTGATATTCTGTGAGTTGATCTGTGCCAGTGAGGAGTTTGAAGTCGTTTTCTGAAACTTTTACCATTAACGCATTTTTAAGGCGGCAGATCGAGCAGTCGTATGTTGTAAGCTCCTCAAAGTTACTGGTAATTTCAAACTGAACTGCGCTGCAATGGCAAGCGCCTAGGTATTTTTGTGCTGATGGACTGTTCATTGTCTGTTTTTCATCTATTGTTGGCCGGTTCTACGGAATATTTCTCGAGAACTACCAATACACCTTGAAGGTACTGACTTCCAGCTTTCATATCAAATTTGCGGATTACGTTTCAGAGTAACGCAGCACGCCCGCTATGCGTGTTTCAGAATTATTGTCTGTTGGGTGATTGATGCCATCACTGACAATCACTTCCTTAAAATCGAATGGGCTCACGCCTTCGATGCACGAGACATTCACTCCTAATTCATTTGGGTTTGAACGGCGCTGATGGTGCGTATAGATGCCGCAAGCAGAACAAAAATAATGTTTTGCTGCATTCGTGTTGAATTGATACAGCGTCAATTTGTCTTGCCCTTGCACAAATTCGATTCCATCCAGGTTGGCAGTTACTGCGATCGCACCACGCATACGGCAGTAGGAACACGAGCATCTTCTGATTGTGTCGAACTCATCTGTTAATCGGACTTTGAACGTTACCAATCCACAATGACAAGACGCTAGATATGTTTCAATTTCTACATTCATTTTTTGTTCTCTATTCGTGCAGCGGCGCATTGCATCAACACATTCCACCTTTTAGATCGTGCCCAGTTCATTTTAATGATCACATCCCTTGTTTTAACAACTCCACTTTCCACTACATCAAGGCGCAACCCGGTTCTATGCACAAGACCACACAGGGTGCCGCGCGGCGTGGTTTTTTGTAGTCATGAACAAGGCTCGGCTAGACGTTGCCCGTTGCACAGCACGTGTCCAACATCTACATTCCCTGTGTGCGACTAGGTCATCAATTAACGACTTAACGACTTAACGACTTAACGACTTAACGACTTAACGACTTAACGACTCAACGAGTTCGTACCTACACCATACATCGAAACACTTAAGCTAAGGACAGCAGCTCAAGTTCACTCTTGCACCAAACTCACATCCCAATAAGTAGCCTCAATTTTATTACCATCAGGGTCCAGCACGAAGCATCCGTAATAAGGATCGCCATAGTCTGGTCGAGGGCCGGGCGTACCATTGTCGGTACCACCATGTTGAAGAGCCACCGCATGAAACTGATGCACGCAATCTTTATCACTGGCAGTAAATCCAATATGCTGGCCATTGCCCACAGACGCCGGTTGCTCGTTGCTGGGTAGTTGTATCCAGAATTCTGGAAAATGTTTGCCATACGCTACAGCGACAACCCCAAGGTCGGGCAGATTGATGGTAGCTTTACGGCTTGCCCCGATGGTTGCCATAACGGGGTCGTAAAAAGCCAGGGCCTTTTGCATGTCTGAAACTCCTACAGACACGTGAGAGACAATGCTGGGGTTTTCATCTACCATTTGATTCTCTGGAATATTGTGCATCGCTAGGGTCTTGAGTACAGGGGAGGCGTCCTCAGTACGATTGGCTTGTGCCGTACATGCTTCCAAGTCGTTTATCCACTATAGCGTACTACATGCGCAACCAGCCCTCAATCACCTATGCCCACGCTCGACACTCTACTAGCTGATCCACTGTTTGCCGCCATGCTTGCATTAGCTGCATTTTTGGTTGGGCTGTCTAAAGGTGGGTTGCCGGGCATTGGCATGTTATCTGTGCCTGTACTGACACTGGTAATGTCTCCTATCAATGCTGCGGTTTTGCTACTACCTATCTACATCCTGTCAGACGTTATGGGTGTTTGGTTATATCGTAAGGAACATAGCTGGGGCAACATCAAGCTGCTCATTCCTGCTGGATGCGTAGGAGTTCTGGTTGGATGGGCTACTGCATCACTAGTCTCTGATGAAGTGGTTGCCTTGCTTATCGGGTTAATGGGCATCGCCTTCTGTTTGAATATGTGGTTGGGAACAGGTGCGAAAAGTGCGCCTGCCAATCAGTCATTACCGCGAGGTCTATTTTGGGGGACTCTTTCGGGCTTCACCAGCTTTGTTTCTCATGCAGGAGCGCCACCGTATCAAATGTACATGCTGCCGCAGCGTCTGCCGAAGATGGTGTTTGCCGGGACCACAACGATTGTCTTTGCCGCTATTAATCTGGCTAAGCTGATACCGTACGCCTCCTTGCATCCTTATTCACGAGACACACTGCAGGTCGCTTTGTGGTTAGTGCCAGCGGCTATTGCCGGTGCAATAGGTGGTCGGCTTCTAACCAAGGTGTTGTCAGAGGCGAAGTTTTTTCTTGCTGTGCAAATTGCTTTGTTTGCTATTTGTTTGAAACTGGTCGCTGACGCGTTTTAAACCGTGATTCCACTTGGCATGGTGGATTTGTTAGCAGAGGCTGGTAGCACACACGCTGCAAACTCTGAGTAGTGAAGCTCTACAGGTTAAAGCTGCGACAATGCTTGTTGAGTCATAGCACGGGTGTAGCGGTGTATTTTCTTATGCTCTGGCATCCAGCCTGCAAGAAACCGATGAAAGTCGGCCCACGCAATGGCGTAAAGGTCGCGCCATTCAGCCTCTAGTGCTTGTTGAATATCAGAGCTTACGTGTGTACCCAGTTCTTTAAAATACACGTCGAGCAATTGATCGGCATAGCGTGAGCACTCGGTTTCATCGAGACAACTACCCAGAAAGTAGGCCACATCGCGCATACCGCAGCCTTTGCCGACGTATTGAAAATCAACCATAGCCACTCGGCTTGAGTCTTCGCTAAAGCATATATTGGCTACCTTGGCATCACCGTGTACCAAGGTTTTAAATTGACAGTTCTCTAAAAGAGCATCCAAACGCTGCGCAGCTTTTTTGAGTTCACCCTCTGGCATGGCAGCGAATTCATCAGCACGGGTCGTCAGATGCCAATAGGTGCCTGTTGGCCATAGGCCATGACCTTCAGAACCTATATGCAAGGCATGAAAGCGTGCCAACCATTGTAGGCAGGTGTGGCATTGGTCTACGCTCAAATAGCTGTGTCGTACAGGGTAGTGTGTATCGAGATCCTCTAGAATTAACCAGCGAGTCTGTCCATCTACATGATGGTGCAGGAGCTTGGGTATCGCACAGATCGCCTGCGTATTGGCTGCGTGTTGTACATACCATTGAGTCTCCACGTCATAGGAGAGAAGCTTTCTTTGTGTGGATGCGTCGGTGTTCCAGCCGCGAGGGTGTGCGGATTCTTCGGGTGGTTGAATGAGTTTTACTATTATTGTAGGGCTGGTCGTGGAGCCGGTCGTGGAGCTGGCTGAAGGTCTGCTCGAAGGTACGGCTGAAGACATCGCCGGCGATACTTCCAGAGGCGCAGCCAAGGGCACGTGCACACCACTTTTTGTTTCGCCGTACTGCAGGTGCAAACGTACAATTTGTCCGTAGCCGCTCCACAAGCTTTGCACCTGTTCTACAGCGACTACGGATTTGGCGCCAGTGGCACCCAGAACTTGCTCGACTACTTGCTCGAAAAGCTGTGGATGCTGTTCGAGCAAGGATCTATCAACCCTTCAGACGTGCGTTCTGAGGAAACATGGCTTTCTTAGCTTCATCATCCATGTCGGCCTTGAATGCGAATTTATCTTTAACAGCTTCTGCACGCTGTGCAGCCGGGCGTGCATTAATGTCGTCGAGTAAACGCTTAACGTTCGGTAGTGCAGCAAATGCGTCTTCTCCACCAAGAATGAAAGGGACCGCGCGTGCCCAACCCCAAACAGCCATATCTACGATGGTATATTCATCACCCAGCATGTACTTTTTGCCTTCGAGCTGATCATTAATAAGCTGCCAATGGCGATGTGCTTCAAAATCGTAGCGATTCAGGGCGTATTCTTTTGGCTCTGGCGCGATATGGCGAAAATGTACACACTGGCCAGAGTATGGCCCGATACCTGTGGCGACAAACATGAGCCATGACAGCATTTGTGCTTTGGCTGTGTTATCGGTTGGTACGTACTTGCCGGATTTTTCAGCTAGGTATAACAGGATTGCGGTGCTGTCGAAAATGACGGCATCACCATCGGTGAGTGCTGGCGTTTTAGCGTTCGGGTTGATGGCCAAAAATGCCGGGTCATGTTGCTCGCCTTTACGGGTATCAACTGGTACCAGCTCATACTCCATGCCTGTCTCTTCGAGGAACAGAGCAATTTTGAGTGGGTTGGGGGAAGGGTGATAATAAAGCTTCATCATAATAATAGTTTCAAATAATAGTGGAGGTAAGGTTAGTAGATTGCGCCAAGCGAGAGAAATATCAACCCGCCCAACTTAAAAATTTTGGAAAATCAGCGTGCTTTCATGACTGGGTACTTAGCCAAGTAGACACAAAGTTCTGAAAAAGCGTGTGCCTCAGATGCTAAATGACATCCACAAGTTCCTAGGATTTATCATTCAAAAATCGAATTATGGCTGAAAAATCTTGAGGACCGCCACCTTGCGCTACAAACTGTTCGTACAACGCCAGAGAATGCTCACCCAATGGTGTGGCGACTGACACTGATTTGGCTGCCGCCTGCGTCAGCTTCATGTCTTTGAGCATCATGTGGCCAGAAAAACCGGGTTGGTAGTGGTTGTCTGCTGGGGACTCTGGGCCTACACCTGGTACCGGACAATAGCTATTGACCGACCAACAAGAGCCTGTTGAACTAGACAAAATATTGAACAGGATCTGAGGATCAAGACCAAGCTTGTCGCCCAAATTAAAAGACTCACCTACACCGATCATGGTGGTGGCCAAGAGCATGTTGTTGCAAATTTTAGCGGCCTGCCCATTGCCGGCACCACCACAATGGATAATGTTGGCAAACAGTGGCTGCAGTACATCGGCAAGTTGCGCCAGCTGCGATTCATCGCCACCCACCATGGCTGTGAGAGTGCCAGCAGCGGCACCTTTTATGCCACCAGATACCGGTGCATCAAAGAAGGTATAGCCGTGTTGCTGTGCAAGCTCATGCGCGGCACGAGCGTCATTGATATCAATAGTTGAACAATCAACGATAGTGCACGGTTTGCTGCGAGCGTCTATGAGTTGCTGAAGAACCTTAAGCACAATGCCACCGTTGGGTAGCATGGTAAAAATTACATGGGCATCCGCCACACATGGCTCCAGCTGTTCGTGTATTGCAATAGCAGGGGCTGTTGAGGATTGTTCTTTAAGCTCGTCAGTAATCTGTGTATCGAAGCCATTCACTGTATAGCCTGCACGAGAGAGGTTGGACGCCATGGGAAAGCCCATGTTGCCGAGCCCTATAAATGCGATGATTTCGCTCGGTACATTTTTACTGGGTACAGTATTACTGGGTAAAATCTCACTGGGTAAAATTTCATTGGGCATAAAAACTACTCCCTATTCAAAATGGACAGTGTTTCCAGATGAGCTGTTTGTGGAAACATATCTATCGGTGTAACTGATTGCAAGCGCATACCGCTGTCGCAAAGCAGTTGAAGATCACGGGCTAAGCTTGCGGCATGGCAGGAAATATAAACAAGCGTTGTGGGATTGTTACTGCACAAGGCTTGGCAGAGCTCTGGTGCAAGCCCGGCTCTGGGTGGGTCAACAATGCAGAAACTGTCCGCTAATGGCATGGAGCGTAGGCGCTCCTCAACTCGGCCTTGTTCAAAGCGTACGTTCGACAACTTAGCTTGCTGTGCCTTTTGTTTTGCAATATGAATATTCTGCTTGGAGCTGTCTACACCGAGTAACTGGCATTGCTTGAAGCGCTGCGCCAATTCGATACTCCAGCTTCCTTGTCCACAGTACAGGTCAATGAGCGTATCACCCGTAAAGCTCTCTGCGGCGCTGATGATTCTCTCAGACAGATGCTTACTGACTGCCGTGTTCACCTGCCGAAAACCGGCGTCGGTTGATTGTTGTTCGTCGACAGGCATGACAGTGACCAGCCCTTCATCGTCAACTGCCAATTCGATTTTACCCTTCATACCTTCAAGATTGCCTTCGGACAGATAGGTGTTTATTGCCTCTTCAGCGATGTGACATTGATCGATAGCCACCTTTTGGGCACTTGCGCGCTGATTGAAATGGAATTGCCCCGACTCCACGTGTCCGCGAATACGATTTCTGTAGTGGAAGGCTGAAGGCGAGGCAATGATGGGTGCTATGGGGGGATTGTCGAATTTACCGATGCGTTGCAGGGCATCTTGCAATTGCTGTGTTTTGGCGCTCAGTTGCAGATCGTAAGGCAAGTGTTGCCAGTCGCAGCCGCCGCATTCGCCAAACACGGCACAAGGCGGTTGCTGGCGTTGTTCGACAGGCTCTAGAATCTCTACGATCTGCGCGTGTATCAACTTGCGCTTTTTCGACACCTGCTTGATGCTGACTTTTTCGCCAGGCAGGGCAAACGGCACAAACACCACCTGACCGTCGAGCCTACCCACCCCATCGCCATTGCTGCTTAGGGAATCGATGCGAATTGCACTGATGGTTTTGTCCCGATTGACTGGGCCGCGTCGGTATTTATTCCAACCTGATTTGTCTTTGCTCACAAGGTAGAGTATAGCTCTACTGTCGTCACTTAAAGCAATAAACTGGTTATGTTCACGTTCAGCGATAAGTCTTTAGAACTGCAAGCCACTTTGCAGCGTTTCATGGATGAGCATGTGTTTCCTAATGAGCATGAGTACGCCCGCCAGCGTGCGTCAGCATCTGATCGTTTTGGGTCCTTGCCGCTGGTAGAGGAGCTGAAAAAGAAGGCGCAAGAGCAGCAATTGTGGAACCTGTTTGTCCCTGAGGAGCATGCGCACTATTCCCTGCACGGGGGCTTGAGCTTTCTTGACTACGCGCCCCTAGCTGAAATTATGGGAAGAGTACAGTGGTCGGCTGAGCTCTTTAATTGCAGTGCACCTGATACGGGCAATATGGAGGTGTTTATGAACTTTGCCACCGATGCGCAGAAGGCGCTGTGGCTTGCGCCGTTGCTCGCTGGCAAGATCAGATCATCGTACGCCATGACCGAGCCGCAGGTGGCCTCCAGTGATGCCAGTAATATTGAATTGAAAATGGTTCGCCATGCTGACCACTGGCTACTCGATGGCAAGAAGTGGTTTATCACCGGCGCCATGAATGCACGAACGCAGATTTTTATCGTGATGGGCAAAAGCGATCCTGACAATCCAGACAGGCACCGCCAACAAACGCAACTGCTGGTGCCCAAAGACACGCAGGGAATCAGTATTGTCAGACCACTCACCACACTGGGTTATGACGACGCGCCTCAAGGTCATGCTGAGGTGCATTTCAATGCGGTGAAAGTGCCTCTGGACAACATATTGCTCGGCGAAGGTCGTGGATTTGAGATTGCACAAAGCCGATTAGGGCCAGGGCGCATGCATCACTGTATGCGTTTGATAGGGGCTGCACAAAGGTCGCTTGAAATTACCTGTCAGCGTGTTGAACAACGTTCAACGTTTGGGCGTAAGCTGAGCCAGCATCAATCAGTACGTGAAGACATTTCCAGAATATTTTCCGAAATAGAAATGGCTCGCCTGTTGGTGCTCAAAACCTGCTTCAAGATTGATGAGCAAGGCGTGAATGCTTCTATCGATATGATAGCTGCCACTAAGACTACAGTGCCTCTGCTCGTGCAAAATGTGATTGATCGATGCATGCAAATGCACGGTGCTGGCGGGTTAACTGAAGATTATTTTATGGCAGAGGCCTTTAATTATGCGCGTTGGTGTCGTCAGGCGGATGGTCCCGATCAGGTTCATCAAATGGCGTTAGGTAAAAAAATCATCCAACGCTACGCTGGGGTATAGGTGGTGGCTTTTGAGCTGGATACACAGGCGCTAAGCGATTACTTAAGTGGTGTTTTAGATGGCTTTCAAGGTCCATTGATCTGTGAAAAATTTGGCAATGGCCAGTCTAATCCAACATACCGAATTGATGCTGCCAGTGGCACTTATGTGCTGCGACGTAAGCCGCCAGGCAAGCTGCTGAAGTCTGCACATGCCGTTGATCGTGAATATAGAGTAATGAGCGCGTTGTACGGCAGTGATGTACCGGTGGCACAGCCTCTGCACTTGTGTGAAGACGATAGTGTGATTGGTAGTATGTTTTATCTTATGGAATTTATTGAAGGGCGGGTGTTGTTTGATCCCTCACTACCAGATGTCACAGCTACAGAGCGCGCGGGCTACTACAGCGCCATGAGCGATACGATGGTGGCTCTGCACCAACTGGATATCGAAAAATGTGGCCTGAGCACCTATGGCAAGCCGCAAGGTTATCTGGAGCGTCAGATCAGTTTGTGGACACGACAATATCAACAATCACAAACGACTCAGCTTGCTGATATGGAATTTCTTATTGATACGCTACCGGCATTATGCCCACCGGATGAGGGTCAAGTATCGCTGGTGCACGGCGACTTCCGACTGGATAATCTCATGTTCCACCCTACGCGAGCGGAAGTGTTAGCGCTTGTTGATTGGGAGTTGTCAACGCTTGGCCATCCGTATACTGATTTAGCGTATCAGTGCATGCAATTACGCATGCCTAACGGGAGTCTTATGTCGGGGTTGGGGGGAGTGGATCGCGAGCAGCTGTTGGTACCCAATGAAGTAAGTTATGTTCAAGCGTATTGTGATCGTGCCGGTATTGCAAGCATTCCACACTGGGAGTTTTTTTTGAGCCTGAGCTTTTTTCGGTTTGCTGCCATATTGCAAGGGGTGTACAAACGCGCGCTGGATGGTAATGCATCCAACGAACGTGCTGTGCAAATGGGTGAGTTTGTGGCGCCGCTGGCGCGGATGGGGCGTGAGCAGATTAGCTAGTTATTTGTTAGCCCACGGGCTTGACGAAGAAAGCACCTACCTGAACCGCCACTACTGATACCTCGGTACCTGCCTCTATAGTGAGGCTTTTCAGGTCACGCGCAGGCTCTACTCGCCACTGGATGCCTGAGTATTTTTGTTGACCGTGTACCTGCTGAGAAATGTCGCTACTAAGTACGAATTGATGACCAATGATGTCGCTACTTCGATCATTACCCAGTTCGGCACCGCTTTGCAATTTCTTGAACGGTATCCAGAGTAGTGCGGTGGCAGCAGCGGTTGAGATGGCGAAACAGGCAATGGCGGCGACACTGCCATTAGGCACAATGCCAAACCAAAGTAGTGCACCAGTGATCAAGGCGCCCACACTGCCGAATAGCAGTACGCCGCTACCTAAACCGAAAGCAACCAATTCTATGGCTAAGAGCACAAACCCCAGAGCCAGCCAGAAGCCTGCTTGTTCGATGGCAAAAATGTCCATTAGCTGTTTCCAGAATTATTACCTGCGGAGTTCATCGCTGTCATCACTGCCATGCTTTGAGCCACAACACTGGCCGCCTCAGATTTTTCGCCGTCCATAAGAACAATAGTGGATTCTTTGGCAATGGCTTGCTTTGCGGTGATAGCGCGAGACGCAAGATCAAATTGAACGGCTTTCTGGCCTTGTTCAGTTGCAGCGGCCTCACCCACAGTGGTCAGGGCTTTGGCCTGTGCCTCTGCCACTGTCATGATGGCTTCAGCTTCGCCTTGTGCTTCTAGAATTTGCTCTTCGCGTTGAGCCTGTGCCGCAAGCACTATCGAGGCGCGTTGGCCCTCGGCGATATTGATGGCAGATTGTCGCTCACCTTCAGATTCTAGTACGGTGGCGCGCTTGTCACGTTCGGCCTTCATCTGTCGCTCCATGGCCTCAAGGACACTTTGTGGAGGCGTGATGTCTTTAATTTCGTAACGTAAGCAGGTGGTACCCCATGCTTCGCCTGCTTCGTTAATCGCGGCGACGATAGCTAAGTTGAGCACTTCACGTTCTTCAAAGGTTTTGTCGAGCGACATCTTGCCGATTTCAGAACGCATGGTGGTTTGCGCTAACTGAGTGACACCGAAGATGTAGTTGTCGATACCGTAGCTCGATTTCTCAGGATCGATAACCTTCAGATACAAAACACCGTCAACTGTTAGTGTGATGTTGTCTTTGGTGATAGCAGATTGAGAAGGTACATCGAGGGCAAGTTCCTTGAGTGAAACTTGGTACGCAACTCGGTCAATAACCGGGATGACAAATTTAAGGCCAGCGGTAAGAGTGGTTCTGAACTTACCGAACCGCTCAATTACAAACGCGGTTTGCTGAGGAACAAACTTGACGGAGGATTTGAGAACAAGCACTAGCACAAAGGCCAAGCCTACCCAAAAGATCATGCCTGTTTCGATTAGGTATTCCATGAATTCACTCTCGCCCTAGTTGAAAAATGTGTTTCTAAGTGTTAATAGTAGCGATCAAGTCTATGATTTCAATAGCTTAGGTGGTGTTGAAGCTCTGATTACGCCACATGAGGCGGCAAGTTTAGCGGAGAGAGCGTGAAGCCTGACGATATTGGTAAAGCCTACGATCAGATAACCCATCTTTGGGATGACAAAGTCTTCAACGCAAGTAACGGTATAGAGCAACACAAGCGCGCGTTTACGTTCTTAGAGCAAAAGGGTAAGGCGCTGGATGTTGGGTGTGGGCGCACCGGTAGATTTATCGAGCTTTTATTGCATGAAGGTTTTGAGCCAGAGGGCCTTGATATATCGTCAGAAATGGTAAAACTTGCCAGACAAAGGCATCCGGCTATACGTTTTTATCAACAAGATATTTGCCAATGGCGTAGTTCAGAAAAATACGATTTAATCACCGCGTGGGATAGCATTTGGCACATTCCACTTGACCAACAAAAACCTGTTCTCGGGTATCTAGTTGAATCACTAAACACCAACGGTGTGCTGATTTTTTCGTTTGGCGGTACGCAAGAGGAGACTACTCATGTGGATGATTTTATGGGGCCACAGGTTTACTATTCTTCTTTGGGTGTTACTGGGTTTTTGAAGCTATTTTTAAGTCTAGATTGCATCTGCAGGCATCTGGAATTTGAAGAATATCCCGGAACGCATGCCTATCTTATTGTGCAAAAATGTTGAGCTAGCGAATAACTGACACTTGGCAATTAGCAAAAACAAACTAGTAAGTAACAACTAGTAAGTAAAAACTAATAAGTGGCAACCACACATCGCGATTTAAGGCGTGCTCAACACGTGCAACCACTCAACGCGCGGTAAACCCGCCATCCACATAAAGAACCTGACCTGTCACATAGGCACTAGCTGCGGAACACAGAAATAGCATTGGCCCGGTAAGATCGTCCAAAGCGCCGTTTCTGCCAAGGCATGTTTGTGCTGCATTAGCGGCAGCTTTTTCTGGATTATCAAACACAGCCTTTGTGAGTTCTGTAGGGAAGAACCCTGGCGCTATGGCATTGGCACGAATGCCTTGCGGTCCCCACGCCTCTGCCATAGCTCTCGTGAGTTGGGCCACACCACCTTTGGATGCGCCGTACGGCATGCTGTTGGCAAAAGCGCGCACGGATTGCAAAGAGGCTATGTTGATGATGCTGCCATTGTTTTGCATGCCGCTAACCAGTGCTCTGGCAAGAAAAAAGGGTACCGACAAATTCAGGTTCAGAGTTTGATTCCAGGATTCAACACTGATGTCGTCGACGGGCTCGCGATAGTTGACGCCCGCTGCATTAATCAAACAAGTAGGCGCACCAAAGGGTTCACTCAACTCAACGGCCAGAGCATCAAAATCTGTTACTGCCAGAAGGTCACTGGTGACGCTGTGTATCTGTGCATGTGGGTAGGTTGACTTTACGTCCACGCACAATGCATTGAGCGTGTCTTCACGTCGTGCTAGTACAACAACCTTAGCCCCGGATTCAGCCAGTGCGGTTGCCATGTGACAACCAATGCCAGATGAGGCGCCAGTGACAACAGCAATAGTGTTGTCTAAGTTGAATCGAGAGGCTGGGGTTATCATTTTAGTTAGAACCTTCTATGCGTAAATATTCAGTCATTACCAATCAAGTCAAAGTTCTCTTGTGGGAAGTATTTAGCCAGTCGCACATCTGCGGTACGCGCATGACCTCTTCACCACCAGCTTCAATAGCATCAAGAATGCCTTGTACGGTGGATCGTACATCTTGCTCGCCAGTGGTTGCTGACTTTACGGCCTTCTTGAGGAATTCCATGGTGACTAACGTCTGTGGTCTGTGGTTCGGTACAGGTGTATTATTGTTTTCACCGATTGTAAGCGCAACCAATAGACAGGTTCAAGGTTTTTGAAGCTAATCGTTGCGGCATTGGGTTGCCACCAAGAAACGTTGTTGACATCACCTGATCTCACTGAATATCAAAGTGACTGGATAAACGTCTCGATGGCTTCAATAACCACATCGGGTTGTGTGTGATGGGGCGCGTGCCCAGCGCCTTTTATGACGACACCTTGAGCACCCTCTACTTGAACCATCACGCGTTCATGATGATTCCAAGCTCCTACAACGTGATCCTCACTGGACGCAATAGACAGTAGGGGCTGCGTTATTTCTGGGTACCGCTCTGACTGCAGGTGTAAGTGTTTACTGAGTGATGTGAGATCCAGGGCATTGTATTTGTATGTTGCAGGACGTAGTGACAAGTTGAGGGCAGTATCGTCCACGTAGTTTTCTGGCACCGACTCGGGTGAGAAAACCCCACCAATGGCATCTTGTAAAGACAACCGGCCTATCGGTGAAATGTACTGCCAAACAAAAATATCTCCAATGAAAGGCTTGGCACTTAATTCTACATGCCATGCGCCCTTGCCATCCCAGGGATGAGTTGCACCTGAAATAAGCACACCGGCGGCAAGCTGTACCTGTGGGTGTTCGGCTAGTAGCGCAGCCATGACCACTGAGCCTGCCCATGAATGTCCAATGAATATAGGGTTCTTGATATCCATCGCCGCAAGGGCATCCAGAATCATGTTGGCCTGATACGACGGATTGGTTGCAAGCTCATCGGCGCCGCGATCGCTGTAGCCATGTCCGGGGCGATCAAATGCCAGTACGCGCCAATGCTCTGCAAGCCGTGGCTGCAGCTGTGTTGAGAAGTCCATCGCACTGGTACTTGCGCCATGGATAAGCACGAGGGTGGGGTCGCTCGGGGATTTTGCGGTACCCGCCTCAATCACATGAAGAAAGTGGTCACCAGCAGAGACGAGCTCGCCCTGCATAGGATGTTCAGCTTCTGCCTGCAGTGTGATTGCAAAGGTGCTTATCACTAGAGCCAGATTGTAGGCCAGTACGACAACAAGAATACGTTTGAGTATGCGTTTCATTGCCGCATTATGTCGCAAAACCGCCCACATTCTAAGACTCGGTTGGGCAGCTCACGCTACGCGTGACAATCAGACTAGCTCAAGACCTTGCTCGGCTCGCTTAAACCATAGACGCGATAACAAGGTATCTTTTGGCAACTGAATGCCAAGGACATCGAAGCCTGTGTGACGCTTTTTTAAAGATAACAGAATGCTCTGGGCATCTGCATTGTTTCCTAACTCTATCTGCGCCAACGCCTCGCTGTACAGGGAGGTGTCGTAATAGGTGGTGTCAGGGTGAGCCGTACGAAGCGTTTGCATATTACGCAAGGCTTGCTTGGAGTCATTTAGATGCTGTAACTGAATGTAGCCAGTGAGATAGAGTGCATCATCTGCAAGATGACTATCAGGGTAGAGGGTTGTGAATACCTCTAGCTTGCGTATAGCCTGATCGTATTGTTCCTCATCTCGCAGTGTCATCGCTTCCATAAACAACTCTGGCTCATACGTTGATGAGTAGGCGTTTGCTTCAGCAATCACGGGTATTCTGGCTGCAGCCCGTTGTTTGTTGACGGTTTCAGGGTCACCCTGTAAGTACTCAGTGAAGGTATTTTGAGCGCTTCTGAACTGTCCGTCATCAAGCTGGCTTTGGCCCTCATAAAACGATCGCTCAAGAGCGTTCGCATCATCGCTTGCTTGTTTGATCAGATTAAAATCAACAGAGAAATTAGCTGATTTTTCTCCATCTGTAATGGGTTGAAACGCTATATCAAGATTCAGAATCTGCGCAGGCCCTAGTTCTAGATCGTCAAGCACAAGCGTGGAAAATTCCTCAGCATTCGTACCTGCAATGCCAAAATTCTGAAGGGTGTAGGAGTCGGCACCCTGATTTGCAATTCGAATTCTGGTGTTGGTGCTGGTGCCTACATCTCTGGTGGCAAAGTACACACCGTCATCGCCCAGCTCTTGGCCGTTGTAGCTAACAAACAATGAGGTTCCGTTGATACCTCGTGCTGTGCCGGTATCAAATCCCGCAACGCCGCTACCGCCTGATTCGCAACTGCTAAGAATAGCCACTGAAAGTGCCGAAAGTAAGCAGGTTGACAGGCGATATTGCCGCAGTGAATGGCGATATTCAATGAAAGGCAAAATAGCGTGGGATGAGAGCATATTCATAATCCGTTTTGACGTGACATCAAGAGGTTAGATTCAGGCTACTCGAGCGCTGCCATTTAGGTTGCCATCGGAAGGGGGCACTTGCTGATGCAATCCGTCCTGAATTTGAAAGAAATCCAGTGCTCCATTACATTCACCTAGTGCATCATCGACTTCACTTTTTGGACTGTCGGGCGTTTGCTCACTAAGAAATTGTGCTTTTTTCACGCTCTGCTGTGCTGTGGCGACTTGTTTGCGGATGCTATGTATGGCCAGATTGAGCTCGGTGGTAATCTCGCCAAACTCTTTGCTATCGCTGCTACGGAGTCGAACATCCAGGTTGCCGCTTCCAATCTCTCGCAGGGCACGCCTTATAGCGAGAATGGGTTGGCCGAGTTTGCGGGTAATGTAAACTGCTAGTGCAGCTGTAAGCACCACATTTACTGCGAGCATCACCAGAATCCACTGGCCAATAACGGTGCTCATGCTAGGTATGACTTCGTTGACCAATGCGATGTCTTCGGAAACAAACAGCATGGGGGCAACACCTTCAATAAGGTTGCCCAGCATAAAGTAATAGAACACACCCACCACGCAAGTGGTAACCAGTAGGTATATGGCCGAGAGTTTGATTACACGCCGAATTTCATGAGCCTGAAAGCTCTTATCGCGCAGTAACGAAAACAGAGGATTGGAATCTGACGAACGTGCCATCTTGAGACAAGCCAACTATTGAGG
Organism: Granulosicoccus sp.; assembly: GCA_023301725.1. Lineage (GTDB taxonomy): Bacteria > Pseudomonadota > Gammaproteobacteria > Granulosicoccales > Granulosicoccaceae > Granulosicoccus. The sequence continues at coordinate 48,795 of JALZUD010000084.1, forward strand.
GTATACATAGTTTTCGGCTAGTTTGAGACTTACTTGATGACCCTTGCGATAAGAACGTTAACCGCAGTAGACGAACTCACCATTCATCGATGTGCTGTCGTGCGCATGCGAAATAAAGCCGCCAGGGTAACGCACGCCTTTAGAGGGGCGCCGTTTCACTGCACTGCAACAATGAGAAACGTTACGAACAGCACCACGGCTCCTATTAACATCGATACATTGAGCCACTCACTGGACGAGCCTTTTGGACCATTTTTGACCCAGTGTTTTGCAACAGGCCACATGCGTACCAGCATGAACCCGAGGAAAATGGCTATTGGAATTTGAAACCACAAATCATTCACAACAGATTAACTCCTTATGTTTGCCTTAATGTTCCCAAATGTTGGTTGCTATCGTAATTCTGCAGTTGTCGCAGAAGCACCGAATTTGGAAACAATATGGGCCTCATCAAGAGGCCCATATTTCGAACTGTTCAATCCTAGTTCTGGTCAGCTTGATCGGGCGATGGCTGAAAAACAGCGATGCCCAATGTGTCGCTGTTAGTCGCTGCTTGAAATACCCAACAAATGCAGCAGGCTGGTGAATAGATTAAAGATGTTGATAAACATCGACACTGTTGCGCGAATGTAGTTGGTCTCGCCACCGTTGATGATTCGGCCTGTGTCGAACAGGATAAATCCGCTCATCAACAATACTATTGCGCCTGACAGTACCATCGACAAGATTGGAAGCTGCAAGAACAGATTGAGAAGCATGGCACCGAAAACCACCATTAGGCCGACAAACAGCATTCCGCCCATGAAATCGAAGCTTTTCTTGGTAGTGAGGACGTAGGCGCTAAGTGCAAAGAAAATGACGCCAGTTCCACCCATCGCGGTAGCGACGACAGACGAGCCGTTGGGCATTGAAACGTAGTGGTTGAGCATTGGCCCGATGCTAAAGCCCATCAGGCCTGTAAATAGGAAAACAATTCCCACACCAGCAGAAGAATTCTCGAATTTTGGCAGTACAAACATCAACACGCCAAATGCTCCAAACATGGCCACCATGGACAGCATGCGGGGAGGGGAGATAGCCATAGATATCATGGCCATGACGGCACTGAAAACTAACGTTGCTGCGAGCAGTGCATACGTATTGCGCAAAACTCGGTTGGTAGAGAGGACACTCTCTTTCGAGAGCGCAACAGAATCGTTAAGTCGCATTTTGAATAGAACTCCATGATTTAAAAAAAGTGGCGGTAAATCCGCCGACTGGTAAAACCCTAATAACTATACCTTTTTATCGGCAGACGCGTTGTTCAGATCAATCGTTATTACCGTATTTCAACTACGGGATTTCATGAGCCATAAAATGGCCATGTAACGATGTAATGTGGTCAGAAAGGTAGGTTTCAACCAATATATTTCATCAATTCAGGGTATTGAGTACCACTTTACCGACATTATCTTGTAAACTCCTCCCCGATCGGAGAGGTGGCAGAGTGGTCGAATGCGGCAGTCTTGAAAACTGTTGACTGTTAAAGGTCCGGGGGTTCGAATCCCTCCCTCTCCGCCA
>JALZUD010000085.1 GCA_023301725.1 Granulosicoccus sp.
GCTTCTGCCTCAGCTTGAGCTTCTGCCTCAGCTTGCGCTTCTGCCTCAGCTTGAGCTTCTGCCTCAGCTTGCGCTTCTGCCTCAGCTTGAGCTTCTGCCTCAGCTTGAGCTTCTGCCTCAGCCTGTGCTTCTGCCTCAGCTTGTGCTTCTGCCTCTGCTTGCGCTTCTGCCTCAGCTTGTGCCTCTGCCTCAGCCTGTGCGTCTGTCTCAGCCTGCGCGTCTGCCGCAGCTTGTGCGTCTGCCGCAGCTTGTGCGTCTGCCGCAGCTTGTGCGTCTGCCGCAGCTTGTGCGTCTGCCGCAGCTTGTGCGTCTGCCGCAGCTTGTGCGTCTGCCTCAGCGTCAGCTGATCCAGTCTCAGTCTCAGTCACCGGGTCATTCTGTCCGCCAGGTGCCGCCGCTTCACCTGCGTCAGGACCCGTGGTGTCCTCATCCGTTGAGGGGATTCCCACCTCCGTTTCTTCATCGGCAGACGCGCCAGCGTTCGACTCCAAAACTGTAGCGCCGTCTGAGCCGCACGCAGACAAAGCGAGCAGAATAGAGGCGACCGTAGAGTTCCAGCACAATTTTTTGAAAGTCATAACACGTCCGATTTCAAGAATTCGACAGCTACAAGAATACATCAGGTAACTCAACGGCGTATTAACCCATAGGTTGCACGCAAGTTTGTGCATGCCTGCGTCAATATTACATTTCTTTACAACAAGCACTTTGTCGAGCTTTGCCCTAGACTCTGGCGTTATAAGATCGGGCATGCGGCATCGGCTGCAGACGAAAAATTCGCTCAGAATGAAGTAAAAAGGTATCTCTAATGGCATCGGTAATCGACGGTAAAGCAGCAGCACTCAAACTTCGTGAAGAACTCACGGTCACTGTTAGCGCGCTGAAAGCGGACCATAATCTGGTTCCCGGGCTCGCTGTGGTTCTAGTGGGGGAGGATCCTGCCAGCCAGGTGTATGTCAGAAATAAAGCAAAACAGACCGCTGAAGTGGGCATGCAGTCGTTCGAACACCGTTTGTCAGCGGATACGGCGGAATCTGATCTGCTCGCGCTAATCGATACACTCAATGCTGATCCGCAAGTGCATGGCATTCTGGTTCAATTGCCTCTGCCAGGGCATATTAACGAAAGCAAGGTTATTAACGCTGTGAGCCACGAAAAAGACGTAGATGGCTTTCATCTTACTAACGTTGGCAGACTGAACACCGATGGAGAGGGTGTGGTGCCTTGCACGCCTTTGGGCTGCTTGATGATGCTCAAAGCTACGCTTGGTGATCTCAGCGGTCTGAACGCTGTGATCGTGGGTCGCTCAAATATCGTCGGTAAGCCTATGGCGGCGTTGCTTCTACAAGCAAATTGCACAGTCACTATCGCTCATTCGAGAACTCGCAACCTTGAAGCGTTGTGTCAAACAGCAGATATTCTGGTGGCGGCGGTTGGGCGTCCCAAGATGGTGCCAGGTAGTTGGATAAAGCCGGGTGCTACTGTTATAGACGTGGGCATAAACCGCATTGAGCTTGACGGTAAAACCAGACTGGTGGGTGATGTGGACTACGACAGCGCAGAACCTGTAGCTGGCGCTATTACCCCCGTTCCGGGAGGGGTAGGCCCAATGACAATCGCTTGTTTGTTGAGTAATACGGTTCAACAGGCGAAGCGACAACACGGTATTGGCTAGCGAACCAGGGCTCTCTCGGCTTGGACGAAGATCACTAAAGACTCGATCTTCATCAACAGATAATGCCGACCGTTAGATACGGGTTCCACTGCGTGCGCTCTCGCCCAGAGGAACCACGGCTTCTGTCATCCACATGTCCTTGTAGGTGCCACTTTGCTGCTTGCCAAGTTGAAATGCATAACCGACCTCAGCGCCGGACGAGGTGAGCAGCCATACCGCCTGTACAGCCGTGTCGCCGGTGACTTCTAAAGGGTCGTACCGAGCGCCATCATGGTTGAGCATGTCAGGAAAGCCACGTTTTATCATTTGTGTAAATCGCGCTAAGGGGCCGGTATTAACGCGATTTTTGGGGGATGCAAATTCAAACACAGTGGCAATACCTTCGTCATTAGCCTCATTATTGCTTTGTAGCGAATCAACCACAATTTCCACAACGTCCTGCGGTTGGAACCTTACGTCGGGCACCACTCTTTCGCTCTGAGCTTTTGCTAATGGAGCTATGAGCAAACAACTGGCTAGAAGCAGTAGAGTTGTCATAGCGCCCCAATGTGCCAATAAGAAATTGTCTGTAATCGTAGGGGACGAAGGCTTTGCAAGTCCTTGACGGGGTTTCATGCTGGGTAAGCTCCTGTTTTTTTGTTTACACGGGCACTGTATTTTCTATTGGTGGGGAGAACAGTAGCAGTTTCACACATGTGCTTAAACAGCTCTCTCTAAGCTGCTTACGTGTCAGTTACGTAAGTCAGACCGCTGGCGGTGAAAAAGGGGATAGCATATTGGGCTTGCAACAACTCAACTGAGGTGCACGTTATTTTCATGGATGCAAAACTACTAGCGCTGCCTGTGTTCGTGAGTGCATTGCTTGTGATTCCTCATACAGATGTGATGGCACAGCCCGCAACGGCGACGTTGTCCGAGTCCTTGAGCGAATCGTTATTTCCAGAGCAATCTTCAGAGCAATCTCAACAGGCACCTCAACAGCTACCTCAAGGATTGGCTGAACCGTTACCGCGGATTCCATCACCTCATATACACAGCCGAACAAAGCCGCACTTGCAGCAAATGATGGACGTGGACGATGCGCGGCATTTGCTTATGCGAACAGGCTTTGGAGCCGAACCTGTAGCAGCTATGCACCTAATTGGAAAAAGCCGGCAACAAGGCGTTGATCTTATTGTTCAAGGCCTTTCCACGGAACCTGCAATTGCTCCCCCTGAGTGGGTGAATCGGCCATTGCCTGCGTACCACGCTCGACCCGATATGAGTCTTGAGGATCGAAGTGCGTTTAACACCAAGCGGGCCGAGGAGCTAGAGCAGCTGCGCCACTGGTGGATCTCGAATATGTTGCAAAGTGCCTCTCCACAAACGGAACGCTTGGTGCTTTTCTGGCACGATCTGTTTGCCACCAATTTTTTCCAGATTGGTCAAATGTCTTTAGCGATGGCGCGGCAGAATCAAACGTTCAGACAGCTAGGTTCAGGATCCTGGACTGAACTCGTGAAGGCAATGATTCGCGACCCAGCGTTGTTGCGATTTCTCAATGCGGGGTCTAACCACAAAGCATCACCCAACGAGAATTTAGCGCGCGAACTTATGGAGCTGTTTGTGTTGGGCGAAGGTCACTACGATGAGGCCACGGTCAAGCAAGCTGCACGTGCGCTTACAGGTCACAATGTTTCTCTATTTCATAATCTGGCTTTTCAGCTGAATACGAGGGCACAAGACAGAAATGAAAAAGAGTTGTTTGGTCAAAAAGGTCGTTTTGATGGCGACGCGTTAGTTGACATCCTGCTTGCACAAGAACAGGCGCCGCGCTTTTTAGCAGCACGCTTCTGGTACGCCTTTGTTGCCGACTATCCACCCGCTGAAGGCTGGCTTAACGAGCAGGCAGGGCAATTCAGACAATCGAAACTAAACATCAAAAAGTTATATCGCAATGTGTTGCAAAGTGAGGAATTCTGGCATGACGATCAACGGGGTGCCATCGTGAAATCACCCATCGATATCGTCATTGGCACCGCAAGAACAATGAACTATCCCATCAAGCATTGGCAACAAATGCCACGCTGGCAATCACTGGCTGGAATGGTTCTTTTTGCACCGCCTAACGTGTCTGGCTGGAACGAAGGTGCAGCATTCATTACGCCCGGGCGTCTGCTTAATCGTTCTCGAGTGCTTAGGCAGTTGACTCGTTCCCCCGATGTATCTGCCAGCAGTGTAGGGCAGCAAAGCGCCGAAGCGAGCATGATGGAGCCCGACATGATGCAAAGCGAAACACCACCAGGTGGGGTGTCGCAAAATGAGACTATGCAAAGCAAAACACCACCAAGTGAGGTGTCGCAAAATGAGATTATGCAAAGCAAAACACCACTAGGCGAGATGTCGCAGAATGAGATTATGCAAAGCGACGCGCAAAAGCCCGTGTTGCATTCGCCGCTTGCAACACAAAATACTGATTCTGAAACAATGACAGCCTCAGCGCTGCATGTGCAAGGAGCCAGTAAGTTTCAGCCAAATAAAACTCTCAGAATGGACCTTGTGCTGGACAACGTCACAACATCAAGCAACGATTTTAAGCACGTGCGTTTTGTGCTGGAAAAAAAGCCAAACAGCGCAATCGAGTTGCATCTTAGCTCGATGACCTGTTGGCCGGATTGTATCAACCCTTGGCCTGAGTGCGCCTGGACGGATCCAAATTTTGCGCCTACGAAAAAAATAACACTTCCTTGGATAGCCTCAGATCATGAGCTATGGAACGATGATCACCCACATCAATGTCAATTCAGCTCGTTGAGCGATACTGAAAAGGGCTTGATATCCACGCTCTGGGCCTCGGTGCCAATGCTGATAGAGCAGGCAAGTAATACCGTCAAAGTAAAGCATCAGAGCGAGCGATTTTTACCCACAATTAACGCCTTCAAGAGCGAGTTCCAACAGGCCAATGTTGAAATCAACAATACACCTTACTTTCAACACGCCTCACAGTTAAACGTTGATGTATCTTTCGCACCCGTGGAGCCTGCGCTTGAACCATTGACACCGCCTGCAGCTCAGCTAGGTGGTTTTGAAGAACTTTTAGCAACCTTTGAACAAAGCGACATGCACCTGCATCAGCTATTAATGCCAGCTCTACCGGTAGAAGGACTCCCAGAACTTAACGTAGCTAAAACGCGGCCAGCACGTGACTACTTGAATGCGATGCTTGAGCATCCACTGTTCCAGCTTAAATAAGGCGATGTATCATTCATTAATCCTGATTTGCGCTATTCATGAGACGAATGCAATGGAGATAAAATACCGATGCTAAACCGGCGCCGTTTTTTACAATCCGCCCTTTTGAGCGCGGGCATTCCCCTGGTGGGTTTGAACAAGCAGTTATTTGCGGGCGAGTCTTCGTTCAACAAACGACGCCTCGTGCTGGTCGAGTTATCGGGTGCAAACGATGGCCTGAACACGCTGGTACCTTTTGGTAATGACCACTATCACACGCTTCGCCCTAATCTTGGCCTTGCTAAAGAGCAGGTCATTACACTTAACGACCAACTCGGTTTACACACATCACTCTCACCTCTCATGCCACTGTGGGAGCGCGGCGAACTTGCTTGGGTACAAGGTCTTGGTTATCCCAAAGCCAATCGAAGTCACTTTAAATCGATCGCGTTGTGGGAGACCGCAGGCGATGGACAACATGCGCGCAATCCGCATGGCTGGATGACACACGCGATTGAACATCAGCTCGCCCGATCGGTCAGTGATCCGCACGGTATCAGCCTAAACGACGACATGTCAGTGTTCGCCAGTGATACTGGCCGCTGGTTATCGGCTAAATCCACCAAAGACTTTTTGCAAAAACCGCCACAAATCCATGCCTCTGGTAGTCACACGAACGCCACATTGGACTTGCTGCAACAACAACTGAAAACTCTCGATAGCACCATGGCGGCATTGGCAGTGAAACTCGATCCCGAACGCTTCGCCACTCAAATTCCGCGCTTTAAAGGCGGCGATGTTGGTGAGCAGCTGAGGCAAGTCGCACTGATGATTCGAGCAGGTCTCGATACGCCGGTGTACCGAGTGCAGCTGGCAGGGTTCGACACTCATCAGAATCAGCAGGTGCGACACAAACGCTTGCTGGATAAACTCAGCCTGTCGCTGAGCAGTTTCGCTAATGCTCTGCGAGAACTTGGCGAATGGGACAACACGCTAGTGATGACTTATTCAGAATTTGGCAGGCGCGCCAGTGAAAACAGGTCTCAAGGGACTGATCACGTCACCGCTGCCCCTCACATGGTGCTGGGGGGAGCTGTGGCTGGAGGTTTGTATGGAAAGCATCCCGATCTGGCCCAACTAGAGGCCGGCGATCCGATGTTCACCATGGATTACCGTGCTCTGTATCACCATCTTCTCGTCGCTGGTTTAGGTGCCGATCGGCAAGGAAGTGAGCTGGGTAAATTTGCTGACAACAGACTCTCAGCGCTAGTGCGCAACTCTTGAAACCGACCAAGCAAAAGTGGGGCAGCTGCCGGTGTCTGGCATCACCTGCTCAGGGCTGGTGGTGGGTGTACTTTTTTCTCAAACTTGGTATCGTGATTTTCCATTGTTTCGATGTATAAATGTGTCATCACCGTCTTCTTGTCGTTTACTTGACGCGAGCGGTTCATTACACTTAACGACAAACCCACGAGGCCGAGCCATTGAGTTCCACCGAACACGAGTTGCATCGATCAACCGCAGAAGCCCTGGTGGTAAAAGACGTGCACAAAAATTTCGGTAAGAATGAGGTTCTGCGCGGCGTATCGCTATCGGCTCACGAGGGTGATGTGCTCTCTATTATCGGGGCCAGCGGCTCTGGCAAAAGCACGCTACTTCGTTGCGTCAACTTATTAGAGCAGCCCGATAGCGGTCAAATCAGCATCAACGGCGAAGCCATCCACTTTACCCAGCGCCGCGGCAAAATGGTGCCTGCAGATATGAAGCAGGTTGAACGCTTACGAGGCCGTTTAGGCATGGTGTTTCAGAGCTTCAATCTCTGGTCTCACATGAGCGTCATGCAAAATGTCACCGAGGTGCCTGTACAAGTATTGGGTGTGAGCAAGGCCGAGGCGCGCGAACGCGCTGAGCACTACCTGCAACGTGTTGGTCTGTGGGAAAAACGCGATCAATACCCAGCTTATCTTTCCGGGGGGCAGCAGCAACGCTGTGCTATTGCCAGAGCGCTTGCCATAGAGCCACGCGTTATGTTGTTCGATGAACCTACCTCCGCTCTCGACCCGGAGTTGGTGGGCGAGGTGCTTAAGGTCATACAAACGCTAGCGAACGAGGGACGAACCATGATTCTGGTGACTCACGAAATGAAATTTGCCAGAGACGTTTCCACGCAGGTAATATTTCTGCATGAGGGCCGCGTAGAGGAACATGGCACGCCTAAAAAGGTATTTTATGACCCCGTTAGCGATCGCTGTCGAGCGTTTGTGTCATCTATCCATTGAAGCCTTGGGACTAAGCTTTTGTATGGTCGTAAGTTGTCCGTAATGTTGCCGTAATGTTGTATCGCCAGATACCTGCAGCGTGGGTCTAGCAAAACTAGCATCGCTAAAGAAGCTTGTTTGAATGTCAGAAAAGTCATCAATAAAAATATAATTATCAGGAGAAGACAATGAAAAAACTACTTACTACTTTATCCCTGTCAGCCATGGCGCTGATAGCTACACCGAGCATGGCCGAGCTTCGTCTCGGGCTCGACTCTGCGCCTTACCCTCCGTTCTACGAAGCTGACACCAATGGTAACTTTGTGGGTTGGGAAACAGAAATTGGTGACGCCTTGTGTGCTGCCATGAACGAAGACTGCGTATGGGTTGGTGTTGCCTGGGATGGCATGATTCCAGCTCTTCTGGCAAAGAAAATTGATGCCATCGTGGGTTCAATGTCAATTACTGAAGAACGTCTGAAAACCATTAATTTTTCGGATAAGTACTACAACACGCCGGCAGCCATTATTGGCTCAAAATCGATGGACATCGATGGCTCGCCTGAAAGTGTTGAGGGCAAAATCATTGGCGTGCAAGTATCTACCACTCACCAGAATTATGTAGAAGCCAACTACGAAGATGCCGCTGATAGTGTGAAGACCTATCAGGATTTTAATGAGCATAACCAGGACTTGCTGGCTGGGCGTGTTGATATGGTGGTCGCTGATGCACTGGCCATGTCAGATTTTTTAAATAGCCCGGAAGGTCAGATTTTTGAAATCAAGGCTAACCTCACAGACGACGCCATCTTTGGACCAGGTGTGGGTGCGGGCATCCGCAAGGACGACACGGAGCTTGTGGAAAAATTTAACGCGGCTATCAAGCAGATTCGTGAAGATGGTACTTACGATGAAATTTCTGCCAAGTACTTCGACTTCAATATCTACGGCGATTAAAATGCCGGATACCGCAACAGCCGTGTGTATTTGATTGGTGCTTTCATGAACGTTTGCAACGACTTTTTAATTGTGTGGCGCAAAGCCAAGGGTGTGCAAATGTTCAGTGCAAGGCTGTGTCTGGCTAATGCCTGATTTGTTTGCCAATTGGCATTATTTGTCATTAGCCGAAGGTGCGTGGGGCATGAATATGCTCCGCGGCCTGCTGAGCACCCTACACATTGCGCTTGGTGCATATGCACTGGGGATGATCATTGGTTTTGGCGGTGCCTTGGGTAAAATCAACGGTGGTGTTATCACGCGCTGGTTACTCGAGATCTACACAACGATTATTCGCGCAGTTCCAGAGCTGGTGCTTATCTTGTTGTTGTATTACGCAGGTACTGGGGCTATCAATGCACTGCTAGATTCCATGGGTTACCGGCCCATAGATATTAGCGGCCTGGTGGCGGGTATTGCTGTACTGGGGATTGTGCAAGGGGCCTATGCAACGGAGGTGCTGCGTGGCGCTATGCTCGCAGTGCCCCAAGGGCAAACCGAGGCTGCAAGGGCCTTTGGAATGTCACGTTGGCAAACGCTGCGCAGAATTACAGTACCCGCCATGTTGCCACTGGCCCTGCCGGGTCTATCCAATCTTTGGCTTATCGTAACTAAAGACACCGCTCTATTGGCAGTGGTTGGGTTCTCAGAGCTAGCACTGACAACACGTCAGGCTGCAGGCTCCACACGTGCTTATTTCACCTTCTTTTTAGCCGCTGCGTGTTTGTATTTGTTGGTTACGCTGGTGTCCAATCAGATATTCAGAGCGATTGAACGCCGTTCAAGGCGCGGCCAGCCGGAGTCAGTTTGATGCAGTGGTACTGGCTTCCTGAATACTTGCCTAAGTTTTTAGACGGTATTGTTCTTACTCTGCAGTTGCTTAGTATCTCCATTGTGCTGGGCATGTCATTAGCCATACCTATCGGTTTGGTGCAAGTGACAGGGCCACGCTGGCTGGCAGCGTTAGCGCGTGGATTTTGTACAGTGATCCGTGGCACGCCGTTATTAATACAACTATGGTTGCTTTACTACGGTCTTGGTACCTTGTTTCCTTTGGTGCCTGGTATTCGTGAAAGCTTCATGTGGCCGATCTTGAGAGACGCATTTCCCTACGCTATTCTTGCCTTTTCATTGAGTGTGGCAGGCTATGAAGGCGAGGTGATGCGTGGCGCATTCAAAAGCGTGCCCAAAGGTGAGCTGGAAGCTGCCAGTGCCTTTGGCATGAGCCGTTTTACTCGCTTACGACGCATCTGGCTGCCGCGCGCATTACAGAATGTGTTGCCCACGCTGGCTGGCGAATTTGTACTTACCCTAAAATCTACGCCGCTGGCTGCTACTATCACTGTGTATGAAGTGTATGGCGTGGGTTCAATTGTGCGTCAGGAAACGTACAGAACGTACGAGCCTTTACTTTTGGTTGCGGGAATTTATATTCTATTAACCGCTGTTCTTGTGCTGCTGTTTCGTTGGTTGGAATCACGGGTTCCGCGACCAGTTTAGGAAAAAACTAGACTCTCCTCAAAACTATTATTACGGCTGTTGACGAGCTGGCAAAGGCATCCAATCGGGAGCTGCAACATCAGAATGGGCAAACGAGGGTACCTGTTCCTCTAAATCTGACATGCTCAGGATATCTTGCTCTATGAGCATCTCGCGGGTAATAAGCGTAGGTGGCACAACAATCCGGGAGCCGGGATTCTCATTCGCTATGAGCATCGCCAGGGCGCGCACTGAAACCTCACCCACACTGGCAGGGTTTGTTGCAGCTGTAGCAGCCCATGCGCTGTCTCGTTTGCGCATGGATGTGATGTTGGCGTTGGAAATATCTGCACCATAGATTTTTACCTGTCCATTCATATCCAGCTCATCAAGCGCTAAATCCACACCTTTGGCAAATTCGTCGTACGGGGCGAACATCACCGTAATGTCTGGGTTTTCCTGCAATGCGCTCATCGCCAACTTGGCATTTGAAACCGCAATAGGACTTTCAAGTTGCCCAAATTGGGCTTTTTCTATAATCCCGGGATAGAGCTCTTTATATTCTTGCCATACTTCATCACGGCGATCTAGCGGATCGATATCAGGCACATAGACGTAGCCCGCATTAAATGACGTGCCGTTTTCTGTAATAGCGTGTTCAAGAGCCAAACGTGCCAGTGTGAAATCGGATTGAGTGATTAGAGGTACTTCAGGGTGATCAATATCGACATCGAACGCCACCACCTTGATGCCTTTATCCAATGCACGTTGCACGGCTGGCTGCAACAATGAGCGTACGCCGTGTTCAATGATGATGCCATCAACACCCAGCGCCACTGCCTGATTTATCATGTCAGCCTGTAGTGCAGCATCTTGCACACTATCCATAACACGTAAGCGAATTCCCAGTGCTTCAGCTTGACGTTCCACACCACGGCGGTAGGCATCAAAAAAATCACCAGTTGATAAATAACGCACTAGTGCAATTCGAATTTTGGAAGGGTTGTCGAAAGGCGCCGGTATCTCAGTGGCCGGAGTTTCATCGGCTATGACGGGCGTGGCTATCGATGCGCCTAGTCCCACGCTAAATATTAGGTAGGCTAACAGGCTGCGCAGACATCTCATTTTGTAAGTTCCAGTTACTAGCGAATCTTCAGTAAACTGATCCTGAATTTACTGACTACTCAAAGAGTAGTTCAAAGTGCGCTAATTTAACAATTATTTTAATTGCAGGTTAAAAACACTGACTTGAGGGGAGACCCCGGGGGACGTCATTACATCATGTCGACAAAAAAAATCACGGCTGCGGCGAACGATGTACTTACCAGCAAAGCCGATGTAGATTCCTTTCTCGATGCGGTGAAGCAAACACCACCAACTGCTGTGTCTGAAGGTCGTGGACGACTGGTGTTTTCGCTCGATGCAACCGCCAGCAGGCAAGCAACCTGGGATCATGCAATGTCCTTGCAGAACGCCATGTTTATGAACACAAGAGGTATCGGCGAGCTTGACGTGCAGCTCGCGTACTACCGTGGCTTCGACGAGTGTCGAGCATCGCCCTGGTTGCGCGATGCGGATCAGGTCGTGGGTATGATGAAAAAGGTCAGTTGTCTTGCGGGTACCACTCAAATTCATCGATTGCTTAAGCATGGGTTGGCTGAGGCGCGAAAAATGCCTGTTCAGGCGCTCGTCTTTATCGGGGATTGCGTTGAAGAGGATGTTGATCTGCTGGGTAATCTGGCGGGGCAATGCAAGCTGTTGGGTATGCCTTTGTTTATTTTTCAGGAGGGACGTAACACTCAGGCCGAACGGGCATTCAAGCAAATGGCTGCGTTGTCTGGCGGTGCGCATTGCCGGTTTGACGAATCGTCAGCACACGCCCTGGGTAACTTGCTGAACGCGGTCGCAGCTTATGCCGCGGGGGGAAGGGTGGCTTTGCAGCGATTGAAAACGCAGGGTTCTGGGCAAGCTAGTGCGCTATTGCAGCAGCTCGATAAGTAGTGTGTGAGGCAAGTTCATCTATTTTGAATCGTTACTTATGCGTGAAAACTTCTCAACAAAATTTCTATATACTGTGAACTTATCGAAAAACACTGGGTCTGAAGTGATCCAAGTGAAACATTCTTGTCGACAATCGCACGCCCAACAGTCGTGCGGCAAACACCATAGAGGAAGCAGTCTTGAAAAATTCCCTGATTATCAAAGCCACTACTATTTTATCGCTAACTGCGATCATCGCAGGGTGTGCAACCATTACTGCGCCGTTCCGCGATCCGGATCCTCGTTGGGCCGATTACAAAAGCTGGACTCAAGTTACTGCAGACGAAGTCGGCACAGGTAACCCCACTGGTTTTCTGGGTGGTGTACACATGGGCGACGAAGGTTTCCGTGAAGTTTACGCCAACGATATTGCTCTGGAAACACTCATGGGCGAAGCCCCGTACAACTTTCCTGAAGGTTCGGTCATCGTAAAAGAGCAGTACGCTAACGAAGCAGATTGGGCAGCAGGCCGTAAAGCAGCACACACTGTCAGCATCAAGGTGTCATCTAGCGAAACGTCTCAAAAATCTGACTGGATGTGGGCAGGTGGCCTCAAAGCGGCTGCTGGCGAAAGTGAATTCTGCGCAGGCTGCCATTCCATCGCGGAACTACGTGGCCAAGGCGATTACGTTTTCACTAACGGCGACTTCCTGAGAAAGCAAGCTGCAGAAAAGTAGCTTCTACCGGTTAGGTCCTCAAAGCGCTCCGTTGCCCACATATTGAGCAGCTGAGCGCTGAGTTGCAAACGTGGCGTAGCGCTGCGTTTGCAAGTCGTTATCTTCCAAGTCGTTATCTTCATCGATCAAAACATTTGTAATTGTGCATCCGTAATTCGCGCAAAGCTGGTATCCATAAATTGAAGGATACCGTCTGCCGCTGGAGCTAGCTGCTTATCCAGATAGTGCTGGTAGTCAATACTTGATACCATGGCCTCGACAGGTTCGGGCCCATTACGTGTAATCACATACCTAATCGTGTTGCCTACAGGCCTCAAAGCCTGCAACTTGCGTGCAGCCTTTATGTGTGGCGGCACATTGCGTTCATAGTCGCTTAGGTTGCGTCTTATGCGTTTACGATAAATCAGCTCCTCATCCAACTCCCCAGCCAGCAGTTTTGTCGCGCATAGCCTTACAAATTCCTCAAACGGCTGCCCGTTAAACACTCGGCGAAATAGCTCCTGCTGGAAATTTCTTGCCAGCGGCGTCCAGTCTGTGCGGGCTGCCTCGAGTCCTTTGACGACCAATTTGGCTGATTGCAGTGATGTGCTTTTATTGCCGCCTACATTTGCACTTAGATCAGCACTAACGTCAGCACTAACGTCAGCACTCACATCAGCACTCACATCAGCACTCACATCAGCACTCACATCAGCACTCACATCAGCGCTCACATCAGCGCTCACATCAGCGCTCACATCAGCGCTTAGATCAGCACTCCCATCTGCACTTAAATCAGCACTTAGGCCTGCATAGCGCTTCTTACTGCCTGTTGGCATACCTCTTACCGTGGGCATGAAAAAACGCAGATAGTGCGTCTCGTACTCCACTTCCAGATTCGAGTCTATGCGATAACGCGTTTGCAACTCGTTGCGCCACCAGCTATTGAGCCCGTGCATCAGCTTCTTACCGACACGGGCAGCGTCTGAGTCCAGTGAAGATTCGCCCAGCCAGACAAATACCGAATCGGTGTCGCCGTAGATGACCTCATAGCCCTCGGCCTCTATCCAGTCGCGTGATTGTTGAATAATTTCGTGGCCACGACGCGTGATACTCGAAGCCAATTGCTGCGAATAAAATCTGCATCCAGAGGTTCCGAGCACACCATAGAACGAATTCATGATGATTTTAATCGCCTGTGACAAAGGTGCATTCTTTTGCTGTTTAGCGTCGTCTCGTGAGGCCCACAAAGCTTCTATAAGCTGTGGAAGAATTGATTGCTCACGAGAGAAAGTGGCGTCGACAAACCCGGGGACAGGATCATCGCCCGGCACCGCCAATCCCAAAGGATCGATGTAGAACGTGCGAATAATGCTGGGATAAAGACTTTTAAAATCCAGCACCAACACATTTCGGTACAGTCCTGGCCTAGAGTCTAGTACGTAGCCGCCTGGACTGCCAGAGTCGGCAGCCTCTGTTCGCACATCAGGAGCAACGTACCCCTTACGATGCAGTTTGGGTAGATATAAATTATCGAACGCTGCAACCGAGCCGCCTAATCTGTCTAACGCAAGCCCTGTGAGATTAGCTCGACTGATCGCAAAGTTGAGCAGGTCCGCCTTAATGAAAATCTCATTAACCAAAGTGCAGTCGCGCAGGTTGTAATCAGCCAGTTGCGGTTTGTCGTTAGTAAACAAGTGATTGATCGTAGCAACCTTGTCTTGCTCTGAACTAATCAGCTTGCCATTGCCCAATAACTCGTGTGACACATTGTCTAGCGAAAAGCTGTCAAAGCTCCAGAAACCTGCTTTGAGTTGATCAATTCCATCGAGCACGGCACGCCCTGGCACGCGCGCCACACGCGGTGACCCCGGGTTACCGGGTGGCAGCACAACAGCCTTCTGATTTGCCCGCCCAAGCCGGCACGCGATGCCTAAGTCCTGGCACTTGTTACTGATGAAATTCAGATCGAAGTTGACCACAGCCCATCCTGTAAGCACATCAGGATCAGCCACTTGAATCCAGTCGAAAAAACGGTTTAGCAGTTCGGTTTCTGATGCACATAAAACCAAGAGATAGTCATGGCGCTCAATGGGCTCACCATCACCAATCATAAAAACGATGTGGCGATAGTTGTCAACGTGATTACAGAAAGTAGTATTTTTGGGGTTTGTTTTTGTGTTTTTTTCATTGTTTGTCACCGTGTTTTTTTCAGCGTTATTTTCCGTGTCCGTGTCCGTGTCCGTGTCCGTGTCCTTGTCTGTGTCTGTGTCTGTGTCTGTGTCTGTGTCTGAAATTGCATCGGAGCTTACGCTTCTATGAGCGGCATTGTCTGCCATTGGCAAAGCAGATTTCATCGTGTGTTGCGTGTCAGACGCAGGCCCCTGCAATTGCGTACGGGCGTCAGCTTGAGTGGCTGCCGCTATTGAATACAATTGTCGTGTACGACCTCGTGTTTCAATATCGATTGCAATAGATTTCAGGTTTGGCTGATACTCACTGGCGCTAAGTTTCGGGTTAGTGACTTGCAGGTAACCTGCGCGCTCGTGCACCTCTCCCTCGAGGGTAAAAGGTGCGCGAATGAAGCGCTCCATAAGATACCGATCGGCGGGTTTGATGTCAGATTCGCACAGCGGCAGATCGCTCTGACGCAAAGCTTGCAATTGTCGTTGCTGGAAGAAATACAACGCGTCTACCGGACCACGGTGAATAAGCGATAACTCAACGGGTTTTCGCTCAACACCTTTGGGTAGATTCACACGCTGGGAGCGCTCGATGAAGCACACTGCACGCTGCGCCTCAATAACAATTTGAACAGCCCCTTGCTCACTACTGGCCCAGAAAACCAGTTCTACACCGGTAGGCGTATCACGCCACTGGCGGGTCAGTAGGTAGGCTTCAAGCTTCATGGCGCACAGTGTACTGGACCTGTGCTGCTTGCGTGTTGAACGTCACAGAAGCGGGGCTGCGTGCAAATTGCAAAGCTATCAAGGGTACACTTAGGGCTATTGGAAGGAAGCGTTTACATGATTCGATATCTGCCTGGCATCATCCTCATTCAGCTCGTCACGTTTGCTCTTTTGTGGGTGAATCGTGCGGCTGAGCCCAAAGAGCTGCTAACGCTGGTTGCTTTGCCAGCGTGTTTGCTGTCTTTAGTTACTGCTCTGTGGTTCTCTGCCATTAGTCGCAGTCAAACGCATAAAGCGCACAGCGAGCTGGTAGAAAAACATTTTAAAGAGCGTGAGAAATTGACACAGGCGCTTGAACGCCAGCGGGCTGATGTGATGCAAAAAGCCAGCGCCGATCAAGCAAAGTTAATTGAACGTGCCAGTAGCGATCAAGCCAAATTGATTGAACGTGCCAGCAGTGAGCGCGAAAAGCTGGTGCAGAAAACCCACCGAGACATGATTAAAGCAGAACGGCGAGCGAGCCGCTCTGCCAATATGAAAGTGGGTGCCGCATTTTCACTGGTCACTGTGGCAGGTGTTGGCTTGTTGTTTATTCAATTTATGACATTGGGCTTGCTAACCATCACCGCCGCTAGCGGTGCTCTAGGTGGCTACCTGCTGCGCTGGAAACAAACGCGAAACATGATGCAATTGCACTATGAGTCTGAAGACGCACAGCTGCCGGACTCAAAAGACAATCCACGCCTGATTGGCAAAGGAAGCTCTGCAAAAAAGAGCTACTCTGACAATTCGAAAAACAACGCGTAACTAGTGTGTTCAAAAATGTTGTCTCATTTGCTCGTCTTGCGAACTGACGCAAAACAATAAATTTTCATGTCGGGTAAACTCGGCGCTCAGGCAGGGAATGCCTGCGAGTTGGTGCAACGGATTTTGCATCAAACGCGTTCAAGATGAGCGCCAAATGAAAGGGATATCATGGTTAAAACTAACCAATGGGCAGCTTCTGCTCGCCTCAGTAAAGCACGCTCGCTGTTGGCCACCAAAGCACTCGGTGGCTTTATGGCTACGTGCCTGTTAAGTGTCAGCGCCAATACCGTTCAAGCCCACGACGATCACGATGAGTGGCAGCTCATAACACAGCAGCGCAGCGTACAAAATACCGAACGATGGAACGAACCGGCACGCTATTCGCGCGTTGTTGATGAACAAGGCTGGTATCGAACAGAACAGCAACAAGTCCCGGCTACACCCACACAGTCGTATCGACAACCCCTCACAACGTTCGATCACAGTGCGACAAGTCAGGCCAATACACAACCACTGTCCAGGCGTCCCGGAACGCTTCCGTCTGGTACTGTAGTTGCAGGCTCACTACCCAATCCTCAAGCTAATACACGCGCACCCTTAGTGCCGTCGCTGGCCTATCAAGCACAAGATCCGCAAGGCAGTTTGCAACAGCGCCTACCGCCACAAACCATCAATCTTGATTTTTTTGTGGGGGAGGTTCGGGTCATGGGTGTTGTTGATACCACCCGAGTTGCTGTTGGCAACGGCAGTATTGTCAATGCAAAAGTCATCGAATCAAACGAGCTACTGATTATTGCCACTGGTGTGGGTAGTACCTCAGTGCGATTATGGAATTCAGATGCAACGCAAACCGATTACAACATTCGCGTATCTGAAAATGATCCGCAAACCCGCGTGCGTCTTGAGCCTATGGTTCGCATGCGTGTTCGCATGGTCGAATTCAGAAAAAGCGCATTAGGGACGCTAGGCATCGACTGGAGCGACAGCGCAGCAGGACCCACTTGGGGAGCGGCGGGTGCCAGCTCTAACAATGCCACGTTTATTCCCACTATTGAGGGTGGCAGTGCCTTGGTTTCAGCCGCCACGCCTTTCTCCACGTATTTTGGCATTACATCGAATATCGCCTCTCGAATTAACTTTCTGGCGCAAAACGGCGACGCGGTAACATTGGCAGAGCCTGTGTTAAGTGCCATAAATGGGGGAGAGGCTAGTTTTCTGGCAGGTGGTGAGGTGCCATACCCCATTGTGGGAGAAAATGGTCAAACACAAGTTGAATTCAAGGATTACGGCGTAAAGTTAAACGTTGCGCCCTTGATAGATGATGCCGGTAATGTGCGTGCCAAACTGCAAACTGAAATCAGTCAACTGGACTCATCGGTGTCTATACAAGGAGCGCCTGGGCTGCTTACACGACGCGCGCAAACCGAGGTGACGGTCAGGTCTGGTGAGACGATCGTGATATCTGGCCTATTGAGTTCAGAGAGTAGCGGCGATGTTGACATGATTCCGGGTATCGGCAGACTACCGATCATTGGGCGTCTGTTTAGCTCCAGATCAAAACGCAACAGCGTTAGCGAGTTGGTAATATTCGTAACCCCCGAAGTCATACAGCCGCAACAACCCATGATTAATGCCAGAGAGCAGCGCTACCTGCAAGAGTCTGGACGACGACTGGCAGATTTACGCATGAGTCTGCCGTTGATGGAGTAATGCAGGCAAGTTACGTGGTCCCGATTGCTACGTTGATTTTTGGAGACTGAAGAGAAATAAGTGATGAGAATTGCCAGAATATGCGCTCATTAATATCAAATATATCTATTTGCTATCAATGATATATATCTATATAGTCTGTGCTCAATGGTGTGTTTTTTAATTCGTCGTCTCAGTGGATGTGTGGATCGTCGCTGTTACAAAATTTGCATTCCAGGCTTTGCGGAAATGATATTTCCTAGTCTCTTCGCTGAGGCTGAGTCCCAAGTCCCAAGTCCCAAGTTCCATGACCCCATGATTTGATCAAGATGGAAAAATGATGAAAAAACAACAGTTGCTTGTGCGCGAAGTTGATCCCGCGGTTGTGACGGAATTAAAGAAACGAGCGGTTAAAAATGGACGTAGCGCTGAGGCAGAGCATCGGTTGATACTGGAGCATGCCCTTCGTGGAACACAGCGAATTTCATTAGCAGCGGCGTTGATGAAAATTCCACCCCATGGAGATGATGAAGATTTTGAGCGCCGAGACGAAGACGGCTCTGCTAGTGTATTTAATTGACACGAACGTTATCAGTGAGCTTAGGAAGGGACGTAATACCGATAGAGGTGTTCTTGAATTCTTTCATCGAGCTGACGCGAAAAATGAAGCATGCTATCTGTCTGTCGTTACCATTGGTGAGTTAAGGCGAGGTGTTGAAATGGTCCGACACCGAAGCGATAGAGCACAGGCTAACGCCATGCAAGAATGGTTTTCGACGATTGTGGATAACTACACAGACTTTATATTGCCAATTGATTCTGAAATAGCCTGTTTGTGGGCAGAATTACGAGTGCCAAATCATGAAAATGCACTGGATAAATTCATAGCGGCAACGGCCTTGATTCACTCTTTGCAAGTGGTAAGTCGTAACGTTAGGGACTTTGAGAAAACTGGGGTCCCAATAGTCAATCCTTTTGGCAGTTGATTTTGCTTGAGTTCTGATCAGTGCTGATTTCTCATCCGTCCCGATAGTCAATCCTTTTGGCAGTTGACCTTGCTTCAATAGTCAGGTGATTGGGCATGTCGATCAGCGCTACAACAAGAAGTACCTCGGTGCCGGTTTGTTATAAAAATGTGAGCAATGCCTCAGCTACTTTCAGACATTACCTTGATTTGTGTTATTACTTTAATGTAATCTTGCGGAAATAAGTTAGTGACAAAATTTCACATTTCGGCAACCAAGGAAGACACCACTATTGGATCGTAGAAAGCTGTTACAACTTGCCGCCGCATCCTTGGTCCTCGCCTCCAGACACTCGATGTCAAATGAGAGGCAATCAGTATCGTTTCTTAACTGGGATTCCTACATTGGACCGTCCACGTTGCGCGATTTTGAAGCCGAAACGGGTGTTGCAGTCAACTACGGCCTGTTCGCCGACAACTTTGAGCTATTTGCAAAAGTCCGGACTACGCCGGGCCAATATGATCTGATCACACCATCAAATATGCTGGTTGAAATCATGATACAAGCCGATCTGTTGGCGCCGATAGATAAAACGAAACTAGGTAATTGGGACAACATAGATCCCGCATTTCGCAACCCGGTATTTGATCCAGACAGAAAATTCAGTGTCCCCTACACGCATGGCGCACTGGCGATAGGGTATCGCCGCTCAGCGATCTCAAAGCCACCAGTAAGTTGGGCCGAGGTATTCAGTGCAGATCGTTATTCTGGCAAATTGGCTATTCCTAACGATTCGATCATTGTCATGCAGCTTGCCTTGAAAGCACTGGGTGTCGGGGTCAATGGCTGGTGCGAGAAGTCGTTAGCGGAGGCCGAGCGCATGCTGACGTTGCTCAAGCCCAATTTACTGGCGTTCACTACTTCAAATGGTCAAGACCTGCTTCTAGCAGGCGAAGCAGATATCGTGGTGGAGCAAGACGGTCCATTAAAGCAAGCCATGCTGGAGGATGATGACTTGGACATCATTTATCCTGAGGAAGGCACGCTGATTTGGGAAGATGTGTTGTGCATTCTTGGTGACTCGCAGAATACTGACAACACGCACCTGTTAATCGACTACTTGCTCAATGCCGATGTGGCTGCAGCGGTAGCTGAAAATATTGACTACACAATGTCGAACACAGGGGCCCTTGCGAAGAGAGCTGGTATCTCGGATAAGCCCGTTAATGCCTGCGGATTAAAGCGGATAACCACTCACGATGAATATGGCCGATTTCCAGGACAGGAGGTTTTTGCGGATGTTGAAAAGCGCTGGCTACGAATCAAATTGTCTTAGGTTTTAAAAGGAACTTACCAGACGTGACTGTTGAATGTACATATAAGAGCTCTTTTGAACTCATAGAAGCTACCAAATCGCTGAGCTTCGACGCCAGCTGGGATTTGCTTAACGAGCGCCTGAGCTTGCTGGGTGTTAGCAGTGTTTTTTATGGTTTTTGTACCTCCAAAGCTGAAATTCTCAGGCAAGGAATGACGAAGTCGTGCTTTTACCGAACCAACCACAATCCACAGTGGATGGATGCTCTGGGGGCTGATAATTTCCTAGATCACGAACTGACATCCAATTTGATGTTAACCGACGAAAAAGAAGTATTCTGGAGTGATGACGACGCGTGGAAAAGCGCTAGCGCCGAGCAACGCGAGCAGGCATATCTGGAAAAAGATATAGGTTTGGGCGTTGGAGTGACGCTTCAACTCTCAAGCTTGCAAGATAGTGCGGTGGGTGTTGCTGTTGGTTTGAATACAGCCGATGTTTCCCCAAAGGAGTTTGCAGCCTATTGGAAGCAGCATAGACTCGAGGTGCACGGTATTTGTCAGGTGATGGATCTCGCACTCAGAACCCATCATTGCCTGGCATTGACAGGGTTAACTGCCCGAGAGGTGGAGTTCCTTGAGTACTTGGCGGCTGGGTACACGCTAAAGCAGATGGCCAACAAATGGAATCGAGCGCCAACAACTTTGAATACGCACTCTTTTAACTGTCGTAAAAAATTAAATGCAGCAAGCCTTGAGCAGGCTGTGTTCAAAGCGTATGTGCTGGGTCTTATAAAACCTTAGCGCAGATTTGTTCTGGCAGCTTCAAGAATTTTTCGTACTATTCAGTTGCTGGTAATACCCACGCAAAAACTCTGCACAAACATCGAAGTTGCCCGCACCTTTCCCTTTACCTGACATTAAGTTAGAGCGGGAGGGTTTCGCTTGCACGTTGTGAATGGTAGATATCTACTATTGCTTCTCGATCTTGGTTGCAGGCACACTCTCTAGCGGGCTTTTAAACAAGCCGTAAACCTGTTGATCACGGACCATGATCCAAAGACGTTACCTACTTGCAGCATGGTCAGTAACAAAACACGTTGGCAATAATTCACAGAGAGAAAAAACATGAAATTTACCCACATAGCACTGACCGCAGTTGTTCTAACCGTTTCAGCCTGTGCAACCACTCCCGCTGAGAATGTGGCTTACGAACGTATTACTACAAAAGAGCAGTACATAGAATTAGTCGCGGGTCGTGCCGCCAAATCGAAGGGCTCAGACTTTTCTTCAACCGCGTTGGCGGATGGAACACTGACAAGTACTGGTGGTAGTAAAAAGCTATCAGGCACCTGGACTTGGGAAGAGGGTTATTTTTGTAGAGAAGGAACTATAGGTTCTGAACCCTTAGAGCGTGACTGTCAGGTAATCGAAATTGCAGGCGACTCGCTCAAGGTAAACAGGAATAGAGGCGAAGGCGAAAGCGTGATACTTAAGCTTAAGTAAGTATCAATACACCGTTCGGCAATTAAATGCTGAAAACTGGACGATGCAACGTTGATCTCCCATTCGCAGCGATGAATTTAACAGCTTCAGTCTGTCGCTCTTTGGGGTGGCAGTATCGATATGTCGAAACCCAGACGCTTAGCTTGAACTGTTCGAGGTATTTGCAAGTTAGTGCCTGAAATGGCAGTTATCTGCCATTGTGTCTTATTTGCAAAAAGAAGATCATCTTAGGTAGCTGCAAAGTTCAGCGCTTTAAAAAACTTTTGGCACACGATTTAGTCACCTCTGCATGACAAAGCACTTTACTTGTTTTCGGAGCAGCCCATTGTTCCTCGAACCAACCCAACATTGACTATGAACCCCATGATTTCAAAATCTGCTATCTCGGTTTTATTGACTGCACTTTTCATTGTTGGTTGTGATGAGGAAAAGTCCAATCAGTTGTCCAATATGGATGCTACGGACAACTCCCAAGGCAGTGCAGATGATAATCGTCAGAGTGATAACGAGCAGGACGACACAACGATCACGGAACAAGACGATACAGATAACGGTACCCAAGAAGACACTCAGTCTGGCATTGAGGACGATGCACAGACAGACGCTCCAGGTGTCTCACCAGACGACATACCGGAAGATGTACCGCCTGAGTCTGATCCGACTAGCCGTGAGAATCTAGCTGCTCTGAGGAGCTTGAATTTAGAGAAAATACGACACGATTGTCAGCCTTTCATGCAAAACTATCCTGCTGAAGATGGCTCGGGTCTTGGGATCTATAGCCCTAACAATCAGTTCGGAATAATCACGTCCAACGGTTTCTCGCTCTGGTATGTCGATGAGCTGGGAGAGAAGATAAACCAGAGTGCGTTGGTCAGCGGCAGTTTGCTGCGCTCCGACTACGGTGATGAAAACACGCTGACACAGTGTTCTTACTCAGACCATGGCGTGCTGTACGCTTTTCACCCAAAGCTAGGCGCTATAGGTGATGGGCTTGCAGACTCATATCAGAGACCACCTTGGTTAGCAGTTGTAGGTGGCAGAGCGTCTGGGGGCACCGCCTATCAGTGGGTATCTGTGCACAGCGATTTAATCTATCGAACCTACAGGGTGCTAGCACAGAGGCATGCGACAACCGTTGGTCCTCTTGATCAAGACGATGTCGAACAACTCTATGCCGAAGCAATAAGTTTGGTCACGAGTTTGCCCGGATTTGATCTGGATGTGTTGATAGATGACGTCTACATAGATACACCAGGTGGTATTAGTCAGAATCGACCCGTTATTACAAAAGCTGTGTTGGAAATTTCTCCAATAACCGAACAAATTCGTTTTCTTGCAGAAACAACGTTTGGAATAGACGGAGACGTTGGTCTACTAAATGAAGAGATTGCACGCCAGCTTGTCTTGAACGAAAGATCTCCAAACTATGGCGATAAAGTGGCGTTGAGCATCTTTGGAGAAGCTGGAGACTTGATGAGTAACGACCCCGAGTTTCGTGATGTAACTAACAACTGGACCGAGTATAGCAATACAGAAAGCTTCACCACAGGCACGTCAAATAGTGGAGTGTTCTCTACCAGCACTCGCACTGATCTACGACTGTCTCTGACGAGCAGTATTACAAGAGGCGATGAGTCGTTGCAGCACGGCTTCTATCAAGACGTGTTAGTGGGAGGTCGCTCATTAGATGATATTAATTTCGTTGCAGCTTACTCACGTCTGCAAGGAATATTGGAAGACGGCACATTTCTATCAAGGGGTGAAGACTCTGGTGTTGCAGGTGTTGCCATGGAATACCTGAACGATCAGAACAGGGCTATTGGTGCCACTGTCTTTGCTAATGCAACAGATGGCTTATTTACGGGTTCGGGTTTCTACAATGCACCAATACCACTTCAATCCAATGGCACGACTATCGTTTATCGGGTTCCCAGCATTGGTAACAATAGTCTGATTGCGAATGTTGGAGAAGAGGCCAGAGTTTCTGTGGGTAGCCGGCAATCAGAAATCCAGGCAATTAGGCTGTATGTATTTGTCGCTGACTATATGGCAGAACAGCTCCTACGACATTTTCTTACAGGAATTGTATTGTCTACTCCGTCGTGTAATGAATGTAAGGCTGAACTTAACGTGAACTCATTATCTTTGCGTTATGAACAACCATAGTGAACGGTTCGTAGCAAATCATGATTTGTGCTTTGACGCTATCTCAGCTAGATTTTTAAGCCAGACAGTGAGAACAAAATTTCAGTATATTGATTTGAGTTCTGTGCAGAAGGATGAGCAATTCTGCATCTGAGTTATGGAAGTGTAATGTCGTCCCCACGGCCTGTAGACGTAGAAGCCTAGTTGGCCAAGAACGGTCTCGATTACCGCTATCCTGAGTTAGGTGACCATTTGGAGCAGTGTGTCCAGTTAAGGCTGGAATGTTCGGAGGGAGATAGATTTGCCCAGCTTTTGCATCGATTAGCTCAAACTACCTGAAGTTCCTTGCTAATCCATGCCACATTTTTCTGGCATGGTATGAAACGCTAAAGACAAGGTTGTTTCTGTGGCTCTGAAGCTCGCAATACCAGCTTTGCTCTACAATAAGGCTCGCGACAATAATTCTGCAGCCGAGAATTATATGTTCTTGAACCCAATGTCTGAGCCACCATAAAGCCGCACCATGCCATTTTTGATACTGATAGCCCTGGTGGCGATGATAGTTTTCCTACCGCAGTGGTGGGCGAAGAGCGTCTTTGCTAAACATTCAACAATTCAAGATCACCTGCAAGGAACCGGTGGTGAGTTAGCAGAGCATCTAATAGAGCGCTTTGAGATCGATGGGGTTAAGGTTGAAGAGACCACAGAGGGCAATGATCACTACGACCCGGAATCAAAAACCGTTCGACTATCTCCCAAAAACTATCATGATAAATCCCTGACCGCAGTGGCCGTCGCCACTCATGAAGTGGGGCATGCCATTCAGCATCATAACAATGAAGCTAAATTGGCACTGCGTTCACGTCTGGTTAAAGTATCTGTAAAGCTGGAGAAATTTGGCTCGATTATCATGATGGTCATGCCTGTAGTTTTAGTGTTAACGCGTAGCCCGGCTGCTGGTTTTCTATTTTTTGCTACCGGTTTTTTAACTATTGCCGGATCAGCAGTAATTCACCTAATCACTTTGCCTGTTGAATGGGATGCCAGTTTTGGCAAAGCTTTACCGATACTCAAAGAAGGCTACGTTCATAAAGACGAAATTCAGGCAGTAGATCAAATCCTCAAAGCCGCAGCATTGACTTATGTAGCTGCATCGTTGATGGGCATATTAAATGTCTGGCGTTGGATTGCGCTACTCAGACGTTAGCCAACTGCTTGTCTTCTCTGCTCAGGAATTCAACCGGTACGACAAAGACGGCTTGATGTCGCTTTCACATTCTCTAGCCTTCGCGTATGTTTCGTGTTTCTGCACAGCTGGTATTTAACGCTGTCGATTCGCGCACAATCACATGGCTGGGTATGGTCGTGTCACAAACCTGTGATGCATCAGAGCGTTGTAGCTGTTCAATCAAAATTCTGGCGGCACTCTGGCCAATTCTGCGTGCGGGTAGGCGTACAGTGGTTAGCGGTGGTTCGATGGCTGCGGAGCCGCGAAAATCGCCAATTCCCACCACTGACACGTCCTCAGGAATACGTATGCCCAGCCTAATTGCGCCATGTATGACTCCGTGGGCAATAACATCGTTTCCGCAAACAAACGCTGTGGGTGCATCGATGCGTAGCACGTCCATAGCCAGCTGTTTGGCAGAAGCCATGTCGTATTCGCATTGATAATCACGATGTTCACTTAGCGTAATGCCAGCATCATTCAGCGCATTGAGCACACCGCGTTTTCGATCTCGAGCGCGATCATTACTGTGCGTGTCAGGAAAGAGCAGGGCAATGTCGCGATGCTTTAAGTCAATTAAATGTTGTGTAATATCAAATGCACTCTGAAAATTGTCTGTGCCAATGGTCGGTATGCCCGGCACTCCCGTTGAGTTCCATAATGCAACTGTTGGAACTGCTCGTACCTTGAGCATTTCCACCGCAGCAATGTCATGGTCGCGCCCTACAAGCGCAATGCCGTCTATACGTCTTTCAAGCAGTGATCGCACAATGCTCACTTCACGCATCAAGTCATAGTTGTGGCTGGCAATAATCATGGTGCGATCGTGTAAGTGAAGCTCATTGGAGAACGCTTCAATAAGTTCTGAAAAAATGGCGTTGTCAATGGTTGGCACTACAAGACCCACAGTACCGCTCATCTTTCCGTGCAGTGCGCCTGCCATACGATCACGTATATATCCCAACTCTCTGGCTGCTTTCTCGATTCGCTCACGAGTTGGCAATCTGACGATGTCAGGTGAATTGAAATAACGAGATACGGTTGCCCCCGATACGCCAGCACGTGCTGCCACATCCAGAATGCCTGGAGCGCCTTTGCGTGAACGGGATCGACGCTTGGGATCTGGCGAATTCATTGTATTAGGCCAAGGGTGTAAGGAAAAAGGCGAATCAGTTAGCACCTTAAATCAAAAATGTAAACCTTTGCATTTTTATTTTCATGCGGTAATCTAGAACTAGATTCTAGGAAGCAGGTAACTATGGAGTTTCTACAGTACTTTGGTGGTGTGTTTGAGCCGGTGTCGTTCATGCTGCTGCTGGGTGGCACTATTGGCGGGCTTATTCTGGGCGCAACTCCGGGACTTTCACCCACCATGGCGGTGGCACTACTCATCCCCTTTACATTTCAGCTGCAAGCCACACAGGGTCTGATTCTTCTGGGTGCCGCGTACACATCCACAGTGGCCGGTGGAGCTGTTAGCGCCATATTGCTCAAAATACCGGGAGCACCTGCCAACATAGCCACCGCGCTTGATGGCCACGAGATGGCTCGACAAGGCCGCGGAACAGAAGCTTTGCATGTGTCGTTTATGGCTTCGGGCGTTGGCGGCGTTATTGGCGTCTTGCTGTTGATTTTTCTCACTCCTGTGCTGGCCAAATGGGCCTTAGCCTTTGGACCATCGCACCTGTTCTGGATGGCTATTCTAGGCGTCACTGTAATTGGGTCGCTTGATTCACGCTCGTTTGTAAAGGGTCTTTTGTCAGGTTGCCTAGGGCTCTGGTTGTCCATGATTGGCTATGATGATATCCAGGGTTCGCAGCGTTTCATCTTTCACGACTCACTCACTGGTGGCGTCAATATCATTACGGCACTCATTGGCATATTTGCCATCCCGCAAGTAATAGAAATGCTTGCTAAAGGCCGTGTAGAACACAAAGTGACGTCAGTGAATGTGGGTTCACAATCCATCTTTACGTCAATGCGGCTGCTGTGCCGTAACGTTAAGGCCATGTCTATTGGTACGGTGGTGGGCTCCATCATTGGTCTGATTCCCGGGGTAGGTGGTCAGATTGCCGGTTTGTTAGCCTACGATCAAACACGCAAATTCTCTAAAGATAAGGAGTCGTTCGGGCGCGGTAATCCTGCAGGTGTTATCGCTGCAGAATCTGCCAACAATGCCATGGTAGGACCATCGCTTGTGCCGTTGCTAACGTTATCGATACCCGGTAGCCCCACGGCTGCCGTGTTGTTAGGCGGTTTGTTAATTCACGGAATTTTCCCGGGTTCTGATCTGTTCGACAACTACCCTGATGTGGCTTGGACATTCATAAATTCCATGCTTATCGGACAAATACTGATGGTCATTTTTGGTATCTGGGTTGCGCAATATGCTGCGAAGGTGGCGCATATTCCGCCGCCTGTCATGGCTGCTGCCGTCATGGTGCTCGCCGTTTTTGGTTCCTACTCGGTTCAGCAATCCATGGGCGATGTGTACATCATGGCAGTGCTGGGCATTGGTATGTACTTGCTTGAGAAAGTTGGCTTTTCAGCAGCACCGCTCGTGCTTGGGCTTATTCTAGGCCCCATTGCAGAGGCTAACTTTATTCAGGGCAGCATGATAGCGAATGCGGTGGATGGTCCGTTTGCCTATTTCCTAACTGGCACCTTGAATCTGTTTCTTGTGGCATTGGTGCTCGCCTCTATTGCCTACAGTTTCATTACGACGGGCTCTTCTAACAAAAAGCAGGCAGCGTTATGAAGATTCAAGATGCGCCAGTGAGCCGCGCACAGCATCTGATACCTGCTATAGCCATTCTTGCTCTGGCGTTAATAGTGGCGTGGCTGAGTTATACGCGGGAGCCTGCCGCCGCCTTTTTGTTTCCCCGATTGATTGGCAGTGTCATGTTGTTGCTTGCCCTATGGAATTTCGTACGTGCGCTTCTTGGTATGGCAAAAGTGGGCGATGGGCTACGCGGCACAGCCGTGTTGAACCTATTGCCAGGGCTTGTCTTGCTGCTTGTTTTTGTTTTGTTTGCAGCCAAATATTTAGGCTTTTATGCAGCATCAACCGCTGCATTTTTCGGGGTTTACTCCTTGTACGATCCAGCCTCTCATTTGTCACTAAGTTCATGGCTCAAACGCTTGGTTATCACCATCGGTTTCATGGCGGTGATATACGGATTGTTTACATTGTTATTAAAGGTTCAAACGCCAAGAGGCCTGTTTTTCTAGTAAAAATTCACAACCACGGATCTATAAATCAGAATTACACGATTACACGATTACACGATTACACGATTACACGATTACACGACCACACGACCACACGACCACACGACCACACAACTACACGACCACATAACCACATAACCACAAAACTATACGCCCCATCACTAACGGAAGAGAACTATGAAAAAGCACCTTATATCACTGGCCGTACTGGCAGCCTCCACACTGTTTACCACCACAACCGTACAAGCCGAAGGTTACCCTGAACGCCCTGTATCGCTTATGGTCTCCTATGGTGCTGGAGGTGCTACCGACTTTCAGGCACGTATTGTCACCATGATGTCTGGTGGTGAGGACTTTCTAGGACAACCCATGGTTATCATCAATAAACCGGGTGCTGGTGGTCGCGTTGGATGGAACTGGTTTGCCACAGAGGCCGAAGCAGATGGTTACACCATGGGCGCTTACAACATTCCCCATTTTATAGCTCAGTCAATTGAGGGTGGCGTGAAGTACTCTGCCGAGAGTTTCGAGCCTATTGCTAACTGGGGGGCTGACCCAGCAGTGGTCATTGTTGGTGCCGATAGCCCCTACAACACCATAGAAGAGCTGATTGACTTCGCCAAAGAGAACCCTGGCAAGGTCACTCTTTCCGGTGCTGGTTTGTATGTAGGCCATCATATTGCAGCACTGCAGATCATGAAAGCTACTGACACAAAGCTTGCGTATATTCCCACCTCTGGTGGTGGAGCTGCGGCTATGAAAGCGGTCATCGCTGGTGATGTCATCGGTGGTATCAATAATTTGTCAGATGCGTTTAGAGCAATGGAGGCGGGTAATGTAAAAGTGCTTGCTGTCGCAGATGTTGAACGTTCGACCGAATTCCTTCCTGATGTACCCACGCTTATGGAAGCGGGATATGAGGTTGACAATGCATCGGTTAACTTTCGTGGCGTTATGGTGCCAGTTGGAACTGATCCGGAAGTTATCGACATGCTGGCTGAAAAAGTGCCTGCCATGTTTGCCAGTGATCGCGTAGCAAAGCAGATGGCCGCGGGAGGTTCACCCATGAAAATCATGACGCGTGAAGAGGTGCAAACAATGTGGGCAGCACGTCAGGAAACCCTGACTGAGTTGCTTGCTGGCCTGAAGTAGGCACTGAAGAACCCTGCCTTTTACAAAAAAGGCAGGGATTGACGACAACCTACATTTTTTACAACGCTAAGCGTTAATGATATTCATCCTCGAGGAGTTCGCGTGTCCGTTCAAACTACCAAGACCCATAGTGAGAATAACAATAGTGAAACCAATAGCGAGATACAGCTTGTAGACGAGTTGGTCGCCCGTGCACGTGTAGCTCAAAGTGAGTTTGCAAAAGAGGGCGATCAGACACGTTTTGACATGGCTGCGCTATCAATTGGTTGGGCTATCATGGAGCCCAGTAGGAACAAGCAGTTGTCCGAGCAGGCTGTTGCGCAAACAGGTCTTGGAAACGTGGCCGACAAGCTCACTAAAAATCATCGTAAAACGCTGGGCTTGTTGAGAGACATAAAAGGTGTTGTTACCACAGGTGTTATCAACGACGATCCTGATACGGGCATTACTGAAATTGCACGTCCTATCGGTGTTGTTGGTGCAGTAGTACCCTCTACTAATCCAGCGGCAACACCTGCTAACAACGTCATTAACGCCTTGAAGTGTGGCAACGCGATTATCCTGTCCCCTTCACCCAAAGGTGTTGAGGTATGTGCAGCACTAATAGAAATGATTCATGCAGAATTCGCTAAATTGGGGATAAACCCCGACTTGGTACAGATGCTACCGTTGCCATCGTCCAAAGTGAAAACACAACGCTTGATGGAGGCTGTGGACCTTATCATCGTCACAGGCAGTCAGGATAACGTTCGACGTGCGTACGAATCGGGCACTCCCGCTATTGGGGTGGGTGCGGGCAATGCCACAGTTATTGTTGACGAAACGGCAGATTTAAATCAGGCCGCTGAGAAAGTTGCACGCTCCAAGTGTTTTGATAATGCAACATCCTGTTCATCAGAGAATGTCGTAATTGTGGTGCGCTCAGTATTTGAACAGTTCATACAAGCGTTGCATCACGAGGGTGGGCGTCTGTTAAATGAGCCAGATGCAAGTAGAGTAAAAGCATCATTGTTTGAAGGTGGACACCTTAACCGACACATGATCGCCAAAGACATACACACATTTTTAGATTTTGCAGGTGTAGAAGTAGAAGATGCACTGACAGCACGCTTTGTGCTACTACCAAGTACCGAAGTAGGTGCGCATGCGCCAGAGTCGGGTGAAAAATTGTCGTTGGCCTTAACCGTGTACGTGGCAGATGATTTTGACTCTGCGGTGAGTCGGGCAACTGAGGTGCTGGGTTTTCAAGGTGCTGGCCATTCAATAGGGCTACATTCAAGTGATGACCAACGTGCCCGTGCGCTAGGGCAGCAATTGCCGACGTGTCGTGTGATTGTTAATCAAGCGCATTGCTTTGCCACAGGCGGCTCGTTTGACAATGGTCTTCCATTCTCGCTGTCTATGGGGTGCGGCAGTTGGGGAGGCAATTCCATAGACAACAATTTGAACTACAAGCACTTTATGAACATTACCCGTGTCGTGCGGCCCATAGCGGTTCGGGAACCAACACTTGATCACATATTTGCAGACTACTGGCAAGTTGCAGGCCGGTGAAACTGACGCGGCCAACACATTTTTCCCGACGAATAAGCAGACCCGTGTTCAGGTTGGCGTTTCTGCAAACCGTGAAACAATGCTTGAATTTGCAGTTGCAGTTACTGATGCTAATGCGATTGCAGTTGCATTTACTAATGTGTTTGCAGTTACCAATGCGACTTGGACTGCGACCGAGACTGCGATTAGGGTTGCGATTACCTGAGAGTTTAGTGTTGAGATTAACGACATGCTAGAGGTTAGCAAGCCAGAATCGGTCAGAGATCTCATTGATCGTCAGGCAATAGAACACCCGAATAAGCTTTATCTGATTCAACCGGATACCGCCCTGTCAGTATCATTTAGCGAACTACAGCAACGAGCGAGTTCTATTGCTCATCACATTGCTGAGCAAGGCATAACGCCTGGAGATAGCGTGGCTTATGCAATGGCCAACGGCCACAGCTGTGCCATGACAGTGCTGGGAATCATGTACGGTGGGTACCGAGCCGTAGCCATTAACCTGGTCGCTGGGCGTGACGTTATTGCCTACGTTCTGGCTCATTCGCAAACGGCATTGGTGTTTACGCAAAACGAACATACACAGCTTCTAAGTGATGCCTTGTCATGTGAGGCCTATGCTCAAGAGCGTGCAAAGTACACCCATGAAAATCACGCTGATCTGCAGATTATTAAAGTCAGTGATACTGATACTACGTTGTGGAAGTTAGATGAGCTGGAAGCCGACCAACGCCAGACCCATAAACAAAGCGCCGCTAATACACACAGGAAAAGCGACGCTGACCAGAAAGGGCAAATTGACGCACACAAACAACGCTACAAGCACGAAGACAATCAAAGCCATAAGCACGAAGACAGTCAAAGCTCCTCTCAAACGCTTGTACACAGTCAGGTATTACAAGCTGTGCGTCACTCCGATGATGCCCTGTTAATGTATACCAGTGGTACAACAGGCCGCCCCAAAGGTGTCACACTTTCGCATGCTAGTGTTATTGCAGGTGGTCGAAATGTAGCTGTCGGTCATCAGTTAACTTCCTCGGATAGAGCACTGTGTGTGTTGCCGCTCTATCACATCAATGGATTGTGCGTGACGCTCTTTGGTCCACTGGTGTCTGCCAGTTCTCTGGTGTTGCCGCATAAATTTTCAACCAGTGAGTTCTGGACTTTGGTAGATGATCATCGTTGTAGCTGGTTTAGTGTGGTTCCTACTCAAATTGCTTATTTATTGCGAGATGCGGATGTTAGCCAGTTGGCGGTTGTGTCGCGAGAGTTCTTGCGCTTTGGACGATCAGCCTCGGCGCCATTGTCACCGGACGTGCATTTGGCGTTCGAGCAACGCTTTGGAATACCGCTGATAGAGACTATGGGTTTAACCGAGAGCGCCGCGCAGATTCTAAGCAACCCCATGCCACCATTACAACGTAAACACGGATCACCAGGGCTGCCCGTTGGGTGCGAAGTCATTATCGTTGATACACACCTTCAGCCTGTTGCCACAGGTGTTGAGGGTGAGCTTCTGGTTCGTGGTGCAAACATCATGAACCGCTACTTCCGTAATGAATCTGTTACCACTGAGACTCTGGTGAACGGTGGTTGGCTGCGCACTGGTGATCTAGGGCGCAAGGATGCTGATGGTTTTGTATTCATCACTGGAAGGCTCAAGGAGTTGATCATAAAGGGCGGCGAAAACATTGCACCGCGCGAGATTGATGATGCGCTCTATCAATACACTGATGTGGTGGAGGCGGCCGCTTTTGCTTGCCCTTGTGATGATTTCGGGCAGCGCGTAGAAGCCGCCGTGGTGTTAAAGATGTCATCAGAACTGAGCGAGGCTGACTTAATTGCTGGTTGTGAGCAGCGAGTAGGTCGTTTTAAATGCCCTGACAAAATCCACTTTATGCAAGAGTTGCCAAAAGGCCCGTCGGGCAAAATCCAGCGAGCGAAAATTCACCAGCTTGTGATCGGTTGAGACCGAGTGTACCGACACCCTGTGTTGTGTTGCCCTAAGTGCGTGTATCTGGTTTGGCACTTTGGTAACAATATGTAAATTGTGTCTCGGTTCTCACCGATTCTTCACATTTTCCTTTGGCATCTGGAATAATACGCGCTCAGCAAAGGTGACAGTTGGCGGTTCCCGTTGATAGATGTCAACCTGCATTGGGAACACGATTTTGAATAATTTACATCAACAACGCCACCGCAACTGCGGACCAGTGGCTATAGGTTTGGTTGTATTGGCTTGTATGCCTTTACACGCTATAGCCGAATCTTTTACGCCAACGGACGAAGCCACTTTACGTGCGAGTCTCGCTACGGCTGCAAGCAACGGTGATAGCGATACCATTGATTTAAATGGCGCAACAATCACGTTAAAAAACGGACCTCTCACCTATGTTTTTTCTGGCACTGGAGAACCTCAACTCACTATCCAAAACGGCACGTTGCTCGCCGGGCCTGATTCAAATATTTTACAAATAAAGGGTTTCGCCTCATCACCTGACAGCGTTGTTATTTCAAACATGACCTTTGCCAACGGCGACCGCAAGAATGATAGTGATGACGATGCACCCGGGCGCGGACAGGGTGGTGCTATTTTCTCAACGCTTCCTCTGGTTATCATGGGGTCTACATTCAGCGACAATAGTGCAGACATCTCAGGTGGTGCTGTTTACAGCCAAAGAACGATTCAAGTGTCTAACTCGTTTTTTGAGCGCAATAGTGCAGCAGACGCTGGAGGGGCTATCAATGGCTTAAGTTCAGTTGCTATCGACGTTTCATTATTTAGTGATAATTCAAGCAATCGAGGTGGCGCTGTATTCACAGGCTTCTCATCCTCACTAGCTATCGCTGGCTCAACATTTGTAGACAATAGCTCAAGCTCACTAGGTGGTGGAGTATTCTCTGCAGGTGGCAGTCCGGTGTCGATATCCGAATCTACATTTATCAGAAACGAGGCGCGCACCGGTGGCGGTGCCTTGTATTTTCAATCGTTGGCAGAGGCCGCGCAAATCTCACGAGTCACTATGTGGGACAACTCAGCAGTTGGCAGTACGGGATCTGCAATCAGGAATTTTGCCAGCTCCGTTAATTTGGTAAACACCTTCATTGGCAGTAATGTTGATGATGACAGCATGAATTGCCAGCGGCAAGATAATGGGCTAATCATTGCGGATTTCCTTGCAGTTGGTAGTTTATCTACCGATATCTCTTGTGGTTCACCAAGCGACTCGGGCGCCACTGGCACAGAGCGCGAAGTGTTCGCATCTTTTTTTGGTTCCCAAGCTCTGCTTACTGACGAAGGCTTTGCCGTGGGTAGTGGACGTAGTCAAGGTCTACCCGTTTTGATCCCGGCTGAAAATGGCCCACTGGATGATGTATCTGGCGATGTGTGCGTTGGTCTGGATCAGCGTGGCAACGCGGTCACTGATGGCAGGTGTGATATTGGATCGGTTGAACTGTTGCCAACTGAGCAAGATACTGACACCGATGGAACCAACGACGAGCAAGACAACTGTCCACTACTCGCTAATGACCAAGAGGCCAACGTGGATGGGGATCCATTTGGTGATGCTTGTGATGACGATATCGATGGGGACGGCACGCTTAATGGCGATGATGCGTTTCCAAGAGACGTGGACGAAGATACCGATACAGACCGCGATGGGTTTGGTGATAGAGGCGACAATTGCCCTCTCGTGTCTAATCCCTTGCAGGAGAATAGCAATTCCAATCCGGCAGGTGATGCGTGCGAAGTAGAACCTGCGCCCTTATGTTTTGGAGAAGAAGCCACTGTGTATGTCAACAGCGACAACATGATTGTAGGAGGCCAGCTTGCCGGCCGAATCTTTGCTGGCACTCTTCGAGGCACAACTCAGGATGATGTGATAGTCGGCACAAGCGGTGATGACCGAATACTAGGCTTAGCTGGAAACGATCTAATCTGTGGTTTAGCAGGTAACGACTTCGCCGCCGGTGCTTCAGGTGTCGATCGGCTATTTGGTGGCACAGGTAATGATGAGCTGCGTGGCGGCACAGGCAACGA
>JALZUD010000086.1 GCA_023301725.1 Granulosicoccus sp.
AGAAGCTCTGCAATCCTGACTTGCAAGCTGCTTATATCTTCCCCAACAGTATCCACAAACAGATTCTCAGTCTCCTCACTTAAACGCTGAACCCGCAAGTCGTTCCATTGGCTGGCTACCAATTCCAAACGGAGTTTTTCATGTGACTCATTGACATGTCCGTTAATGGTTTTGTTGACAAACAACAAAGCCGCCAAAACGCACAAAGCCCCCAGACAAACCACAATAGCCTGGCTCATTGAACCCCACCCAACAATAACGATAATTGATATTTTCCGGCTTCATGACCCTGCGTGCCACTCGACAATGCAGAGTCTAGTGGGGATTCAAGCACACGAACCTCCCTAATCCAAGGTAGCGATTTTAACTCTTTGACAAAGCTATCTAGAGCGCTCTTTTGTTTAGCAAGAGCTGCGACAGAAACACCTCCTTCAATCTGCATCTGTACACTTTTTCTAGCATCTGCTTGCACAACCGAAGCTCTTGATACAACAGCCATTGAGCCAAGCGTGAGAGTTTCGAATAGCTCATTATCCTCAAGTGAAGTCCAGACCAATCTTTCAATGGTGATGTTGGGCGCAGCGCTTACAACGCGCGCAATGCTCGTCAGTAAAAAATCAGTGCTTAATTGTGAGTCTCTAGAAAGCTCATCCTTAACGAACAAAGAATCAGCTGTAAATGACAGCGGCACACGTAGCCCCTCAGCTGAATACATTGGCTTTTCTATAGCCTCACTTTTGCCATTCCTCTCCAAGTCATTGCGCTCAATAGTACGATAACCCATCACACCGTTTATCAATATGGCGCTGGCAGCAATTACCACGGAACACACCATCACGACCGACAACCTGGACAGATAACGTTGCCTGCGTAGAACATTCATATGCTCTATCGAAGATTGAAGATACGGAGCCCAGCGTAACGTTGGTGTTATCAACAGCCATCGATTTTTACTACGCCAAGCGGTTGTCCATTTAGTTAAGGCTTTAAACAATGAGCTCAGCATAGCGGGTGCAACGAACTTATGAGCAGACGGTTGGGCATTGCCTTCCGTGAACATTTTACTGGCGCCTACCTTTTCGCTATGAGCACCAAGCTGCGTTGCAGGCATCTCCAGTCTGGAACGATAGTGGAGCTGCTGATCATGAAACATAGCAAAAAGACAATAAATGCTCGGACTTAATGTCTGTGTCATATTCTGCAAAGTGCTGTCAGAGCAAATCTGCAAATTTTCACTAGCTGTGTTCTCTACCAATGAATTGGCATGCGCACTGACTAGCTCAATAATAAGAATCGGTTGCATAGCAAGTGACGTGTTGGACTGAATGTAGTCAATCGTTTGATTCAATTCGGTTAAATCAGTGTGCATAACACCTGCATCACTTTGAGAGTCTGAGCATTCTGGCGACAACACTTTCATCGTTCGAAGAAAAATCGCAGCTCCACGTTGAATTAAAACATGACGTGTACGCATGGACGATGGCATGCTAAGGAGTACATGGGCTGAAAAACGCTTTGACCAGTGACAACCCAACTG
The DNA here is from genome assembly GCA_023301725.1 of Granulosicoccus sp. Lineage (GTDB taxonomy): Bacteria > Pseudomonadota > Gammaproteobacteria > Granulosicoccales > Granulosicoccaceae > Granulosicoccus. The sequence continues at coordinate 1,538 of JALZUD010000086.1, forward strand.
TGTACTGGTAACCACACTTTGCATGACTACACCACAGGTCTGAACACGGAGCAACCACTCGTTCCAGGCATCTGGTACAACTGGATGCATAAGCGCTGCCCTTTCATCGGTAGGCGACGACAGAGGATAGACACAGGCGTGAGGAAAATCATTGCGAAGCCGCCTAAGAGTTTTGAACTGCCAGTAGTGATTAATAATCTTTGAACCACTTGAGGGGACACCTACTCTGTCAACCTCGTCAATAGTGGTATCCAGTACAAGATCCACATAGAACACGTCGCTTTGTAATTGATCATGCCGCCACCTAGGAATAGACAGCTCCGCCGCAGGCGTACCAGTGGCACTGTCAAGCTCAACAGCCTGACAGTCCACTATCTTATCGTGACTCACTTTGAGCCACCAAGCGGTATTTTGCTGCAGCACCAGCATTGTCGATAACGCGCTCACTGATCGAGTCTCCAGCTTTTTAGTGGCCGTTGTTTTTATGTCAGGCTTCATGTGAGACCTATTGCTGTGCCAATGGCTATGTTGTAAACAGGACCTAAAGCTGAGACAACAATCCACAGTAGCACTGAGCCAACCATTAGCAGTAGAGTAGGACCCATCATCTGTTCCACTCGAGTTAACGTTGTCTCAGAATCAACTTGTTGCTGTTCGGCAATTTGTGAAAACACGTTCACCAGTTGACCACTAAGCTCACCCACGCCAATCATTCGTACAAACAAAGCAGGAAAGACTGACTGCAGGCCAAGAGCGTGAGCAAATGAATCACCACTAATCATTCGCACCCTTGCTTGAGTGAGTTGCGATCTAATGTATTGGTTAGATACCGCTTGTTCGCTAATTTTTGCTGCACTCTCCAGAGTAATTCCTGCGCCATACAGCTGGGCAATACATTGGGTATAGCGACTAAGTGACAAATCAAGTACTACCTTTCCAAGCAGGGGTAGTTGCAAAACAACGATGTCTAGTAACAACCTCACTTGCGAACTAAATCTTATAGACAATGCTACGCAGATAACCAGAAAGGAAAGTATTACCAACACACCTTGGTATTGTTGCCTCACCCAAGCTGACGCTCCAATCAGCAAACGCGTGTGCCACGACATCTCAGCGTTAGATGACATTAGAAAGCCCTCAATTGACGGCACCACTGATATAAACAGAAACCCAATGACTGCTAGCGACACTGCCAAGGAAAACAAAGGATAAACTAACGCTGTTGCTATGCGACCACGAGTTGCGCTGTGCCACTTCAAGTAGTGATATACACTGGCACAGGCCTGATCTAAATGACCATTTGCTTCGCCGGTGCGAATCAAGGCCAATGCTGTGTGATCAAGCCCAGTGTCAGTTGTTGCCAGTGCTTGTGAAAAACTGCACCCTGCACGCACATCGTTTGCAATGGTCTTCCAGCATCTAGCAGCGACCATTTTTCTTTCACCAGTAGCCACATCTTCTAAAGCCTCAGCCAGACTGACATTAGCCCTCAGAAGACACTCCAACTGATAAAAATTGACCAACAATTGAGTACGTGTTATCGGTTTATAAAAGCTACGCCACAATCCTTGACGTGTTCTAACCTCACTATTCCTTTGCATAACCTCATCCTTGAATTTCGCGCGCATCGACTTCCTTGTTCAGCTCCATTTTCACCCCAGCATTGCATCAGGGAAAATACGGCTATTCGCTAGTTCTTTCATCAACGAATAATGTCTATTCATCAAAAATAATTTTCGCTAATACAGGCATAACGCACTTAAGATTAACGCCATTTGAGTTAACTCTATTAGAACGTTGCTGCCACACCCAACACCCGGTTCACCTCCTGTACATCCGTGATGCCCGCGCGAACCATCTGCATCGCCATTGAGCGCATATTGATAAAACCAGACTTAATCGATCTGTCGTGTAGCTCATCAATACTCTCGCCACGCATGATGGCGCTCTTGAGCACACTCGTTATCTCGAGCACTTCCATAACAACTTGTCGTCCCTGATACCCAGTACCAAAACAGGTTTCGCATCCGCGAACGCCATCTTTGCAGTGGACACATAAACACCTGAGTAAGCGCTGGGCAACAAGACCACTCAGCCCTAAAGCCAACGCACTGTTGTCTGTATGCAAATCCTGTAAGCGATGAAGTGCGCCGTGTACATCGTTAGCATGTACAGTTGTGAGAACCTGATGTCCGGTAGATACCGCACGAAGAACCATACGACAGCTGTCAGTGTCACGGATTTCTCCCACCAGCAGAACATCAGGGTCTTGCCTGAGCAATGCACGTAATGCTTGCGCGTAGCCCCATTGCCGTGAGACATCAATACTGGTTTGCCTGATCCCCTCAATACGCTGCTCTACTGGATCCTCCAGAGTCATCACACTTAGAGCGCTATGATCTAATTGCTCTAACAAGGCAAACAGAGTGGTGCTCTTTCCAGCGCCTGTAGGGCCACAAAACACGACCAAACCCGCAGGCCTATGTACGAGCGAACAAAGTTGATCCACGATCTGTTGAGGCAGATTCAATACGCTGAGTTTGTGTAATTGCTTTTGCGCATTGATCAGTCTGATTACCGTATTTTCACCAGCAACTGTTGGAAAGCTCGATACCCGACAATCAATATTGTGTCCATCAACAATGCGTCTGAACTGACCATCCTGAGGAAGTCGTGTTTCAGCAATATCGAGCGTTGCCATTATCTTTATGCGTACTAGCAAGCTATTGAGCAGACTGCGCGATACGCACGCAAGCGTTAGCAGCACACCATCTACACGCACTCGTATTTCCAACGACTGCCGCTGTGGAGAGAAATGTAGATCAGACGCACCCATACGAACAGCTTGTAAAATCAGCGCATTGACAAGATGTACCGGATATTCTGCAACCGTCTCGATAACGGCCTGCTGATCTATCTGCAAACGGCTCATCTCCAGCAACTGCTGAGACGTAAACGCCTCGGTGTACAGACGTCTAATAACCAAACCTAACTCGACGCTAGCACAAGGTACCAAATGCAATTGATACCGATAATCAACCAGCTGGGCAATACGCTCGCTTTGAATATTATCAGCACGCGAGTCGCAGGCCAGTATCAGAACAGGCTTGAGCTCATTCGGCCATATAGCCACTGGCAACATATCCAGACGGATTGCACTTTGTTCCGCTATACAGGCTAACGCCTCTGGGCATGCAATGAGTTCATCGAGCTCCACGTACGTTGGTAACACCGCACAATCAGTTAAGCTCATTTCAGGTGGCACTTGCGGCTGGTTCATCGTCCCACCTTACTGCGTGAATTGTCTAACACGGTGGGGCGAAGTACAATCAGCAACTCAGTTTGTCGACGCGCACGGCTCTTGCGAGAAAACAGGCGACCAATACCAGGCAATGAACCAAGTCCAGGTAACCTTGCATCGTCATCCGCCTGAGTTTCTTGCATAAGGCCTCCAATTATGGCTACTTCGCCACTTTGTACCTGCAGCATGGACTCCATTTCCCGCACCTGTATTTCTGGCACCCCGTTCCTTACATTTGCCAGTGCAAGCTCAGGATTCGGATCATTAACAAAACCCAGAATTCTTGACAATGTGGGCCGAACGTTCAACATCACACGTCCGTAGTCAGTAATTTGCGGGGTAACGTTCATCACAAGGCCTACGGGCACTGTGTGTATTTCAGTCTCGGTTATAACTTCATCCTCTTCATTTTCTCTCTGTCGCCTTTGTACATTGACGGTGAAATACACCCTGTTATCCACCACTTTGAGTACCGAAGACTGATTGTTCAATGCGATTATTCTGGGACGCGACAAAATTCGCACATCGCCAAACTGTTCTAGCAAACTTAGCGTCGCCCCAATGTCGCCATCGCCTCCCTCATGTACAAAACTAATCAGCCCTGATGGAGCACCAATACGCTCTACACTCTCTGCACTAACAATTGGAGCACCAACCAGTACCTGCGCGGCGCTGAAACCACTAATTCCTTTTGCTAGTAGCTGCCAGTCAACGCCTGCATCAAACGAATCTGACAAGGCCACTTCAACCACCGTGGCTTCTATTAAAACCTGACGTTGACTGCTATCGTTCAATAACTCTAGATAACGCTGAATATTTTTATGTACACCGGGCATTGCATACAGAGTGAGTAAGCCAGCCTCTTTGTTAATAGAGAACTGACCAATATCGCCGGTTTGTGCAAGCTCAGAATGAGTCATCATGTTCTCAATATCTGCACTGAGCGAATCCCAGAAATGATGCTCACTGATATTTTCGACGCGCGTCTGAGAGCTATTGGCAACTGAGCCGTTTTCAGCGCTAGCGTTGATAGTGCCCACTTGCGTAGCCAGCCCAACGCTGCTTTGCGTTCTTCTGCTGATGTTGAGGTAGTCAATAGGGTAGCTGTAGCTATACCTGTCACCGCCCCAAATACTCAACAATTCGGCTGTCAATTGCCAACTGAACTGTGCCTGCTCTGCCAGAGATGCAAGAATATCTTCCAGTGGCTGTGCTCGAGAATATAAAGACACGCGACCATCTATCGCACCATAGATTTTTAACTGCACTGAAGCGTCACGCGCCAAAGAGAACAACAATGCTTCAATAGGTGCCTCAACCGCCTCTAAACTGAAATTTGACGCTAGCGTCTTATTGATGGAAGCAGCACCTTCATGACTAGATAACTGAGCACCCGTGCTTAAACCAGATACCGGTAATGGTATGTCACCAGCTTTGTATCGATGCCGCGCTAACAGCGCATCAGTGCTTTGAGCAAGCGGTATTTGTGGAGGTGATTGAGCAAGATACGACTCATCGCCGTTTGATTCAGCATCCACACCAGTGTGCGGCACTTGCGACGGGGCTAGCGACTTTGCAGTTGCGTCTGACGTGTTGCTCAAGCTATTAACCGGACCGTTAACTAATCGGCCTCTTGAGTCGTCGCCTGAGCCGCCACTCGACATCGACCTGAAATTTGAATCAGGTAGGCTTGCCTGCTCAAAAGCACATCCGGACAAGACTAAGGCCAATAGAAACACGCAGTAAAGGTGCTCACACCTGCTTCCACCAGCGGGTGCGAGATGCGCCCCACAGGCTCGTCTTGAACTGCGCTTGCTAATACTCACAAACAACTCCATTTGCTTGCACGTTGCGATCACGCTAGGCAATCGAGAATCAACGCACTATGTAAGTCATCTTCCTGATGACTTTGACTTATTACTTACCCTACATGGCAAGGAATGAAGACACCATACAAGGGCTTCAGGTGATTCTCTAGGGAGTTTGCCGGTAAAACTGAATCTATATACAGCTAGTGCACTAAACGCCTAGCGGAAGAACACTTGGCAGTTTGCTGTTTGTCGGCTTTGAAGATCACAATACGCTAGCGTATCAAGAACACAATAGCTGTTGTCCAAAGCATCGCACCAAATCCCAGAAAAGCGTACATCGCAGTATGCTGTCCTTGAGGCTTGGCATTGTCCTTAGACAAGCTGTCGTGCATCGTCATCCCCTCATCTGTCACCTCATTGAACAATGGTGACATGGACAATGTGTCTTTGCCTTCCAGATTTGCCAGTGCAACGACATTTCTGGCTAGTGTGTTAACTGATCTGAATACCCCATCAGAGCGTTCAGCGATAGTGAAAGCCATCTCCTGAGTAAATAGATCACGCCGGCTGAAGTCGAACAGCATCATGTGATGACGTAGATAGTCGCTGATCTCCCCATAGGTTAAACGCCGCAACCAATAGTGATTGGTCAATTCAGACTGTGCGTCACTCAAGACGGCATAGCGTTCAACATCGCTGTTAGCATTGTGAAAAACAATGCAGTTTATGACAACTTCAGAGTCAACTTCGACACGACTCAATCGCTCAATAAGCCGTAACGAATCAGCATCCAGCGAGTCACTTGAATCAATGAAAAACACATAGGGTTTACGGTATGCCTGTTCATCTGACTGACTCAATACTGCCTTGAATCGATCAATCGTAGAGTCAATGACTGACCATTCAACACCCTGTTGCGCCTGTTCCGCATCGACCCATTCCGAATGTTGCGGAGCCAGTTCTATCAGCAAATGCCGCATTAGTTTTGCAGCCGTAATGTCTGGCTTGTCGTATCGCACAGTGTGAAAATCGCGTTTTACGCGATCACTGATCACCAGTGCCATCATTGTTTTGCCACTGCCGGGCTCACCATGGACATGCACAACCGGCTCTCGCCCCCTCACAGCCTGTATAACGTTTTCAGTTATCTGGCCACGGTTGCCACCACCATAAAACATGAAAATATTATTCGCATTGTAAAACGGTGCTTGCAATGCCGAAGCATGCTGAGGCTTGCCAATATTGAGACTGGGTTGGTTTGGGTTCATGCTGGTGTGAGGTTGCTCAACGTAGAGTCTATTTCTCACTTACGCCAGCAATGACAATGCCAGCAAGCCGTCCTTTAGTTACCCACTACCTGCATATCCTGAGCAGGTATCTACCGCACATGCTCTGGAATAGGCTTTCACAGGTGTCGGCGATGAAATTAATTTAACCCATTCGGGCTAGTTTCGATTCAAATACACGCATCGCGTACGGTCACATAACTTTAGGAGACAACTCTGGGTGTCAGAAAACAAGCGTTCGTTACATGTTGTGCTATTTGAACCCGAAATACCACCCAATACCGGCAACCTGATTCGTTTGTGCGCGAATACAGGTGTTGCGTTGCACCTTGTAGAGCCTCTTGGGTTTTCCATGGAGACCAAAGCGCTGCGACGGGCAGGGCTTGATTACCATGAGTCGGCAGCTGTGATGGTTCACGCAAACATACAAGCCTGCTTTGATGCGTTAAAGGTGGGTTCTAGCGATGTACGCGTGTTTGCCGTCAGCACCAAAGGTTCTGTTGCCTATTCGAGCATAAGCTACCGCTCAGGAGATGTACTGCTTTTTGGACCCGAGACACGTGGACTGCCAGACACCATCAGACATGATCCGCTGATAGAGGCGGCCGTGCGTATTCCCATGCAGGCTGACAGCCGCAGTCTGAACTTGTCTAATTCTGCAGCTATCATTGTTTTCGAAGCACTACGCCAACTCGAGTTCCCCGGCTTGAACTAAAGCTGTGCGATCGCGCACGGGTTCTTCAGCTTAAAGCGGGTGTGTTGAGTGCTTACTGAGTAGATTCTGGTGCTGGTGCGTTCTGCTTGGCGGCTTCTACGTGCTGAGCATATAGCGCATCGAAGTTAACTGGATCGAGAAGCAACTGTGGAAAGCCACCCTTCTGTACCAGTGAGGCGATTTCTTCTCGAGCAAAAGGGAACAACAGGTTCGGACAGAAACTACCCAGCATAGGGCCTAAACGCGCAGGCTCGAAGCCTTTTACCAAGAACAGTCCAGCCTGCTTAACCTCGATGAGATAAGCAACTTCTTCTTCAAGCTTCACTGTTGCCGTAACCGTTAGCACAACCTCGAACATATCGTTTTCAAGCTTGCTGCTCTCAGTGTTCAGATGCAAAGAAACATTGGGCTTCCAGTTAATGCCACCAACAAAGACTTTGGGAGACTGAGGGGACTCATACGAGGCGTCCTTAAGATAGATACGATGAATCTTAAACGCCTGAGCTGGTGCTTCGCTAGCAGCAGCAGCGCCCGTTGTGTTTCCGCTTTCTTTTTCGTCCGCCATAACTGTCTCGTTAATTAAAATTCTTGAATTACTGTGCAACCATTTCTATACAGAAACTGCCTACCCAGAAATGCTGTGCAAGCATTTCTGTACAAACAATGCTGTACAAACAATGCTATGAAATCAATACTGTACAAACGCTAGAAGCTAGCTACGTTACGCATCGCCATTGGAAGAGGCAGATTGTGTTTTGGCATAAACAGCATCCAACTCACCGCGCTTCTCAAGTTCTGCCATATCGTCGTAGCCGCCTATGTGCTGGTCACCAAAGAAAATCTGCGGCACTGATGTGCGACCTGTCTGTGCGGTCATCTCAGCTCTCAGATCGGAATTACCATCGACTGACCGGCTCTCGTACTCCCAGCCCTTGGACGCCAGCATGCTCTTGGCCGCGCGGCAAAATCCACACCATTTGGATTCGTACATCACAATAGACTGTGTTGATGGGCTGTTGGATTCGCTCATGACTGTCCTCAAACGTTATTAAGTGTTATTTGGAAACTGTAGGCAGGTTTGCCTTTTCCCAAGCCGCTAATCCGCCAGAGAGTGTGAACAACTTGGAAAAACCGGATTTTTTAAGTTTTGCCACCGCCCGAGAAGTGCGCATACCGTTGTCGCAGTAAATAACGATATCTTTTTCCTTGAATTTTTCAATCTCGTGCATTCTTTCGCCAAATTTGCTCACAGGCATGCTGAGAGCGTTTAGCAAATGGCCCGATTTAAACTCATTATCATCACGAACATCGAGGAAAATGCTATCCCCAGCGTTCATTTTTTGCGTGGTGTCGTAGGGGCTGAGAGCAGTGTTTGCGCTCGACAGGCGCATGTATTCCGTGTAGACAAGCATCCCCAGCGTCATAAAAAATGCAAAAAACAGGAGAGGGTTGTTACCGACGAATTCTATAATCTGGGACATAAAATGATATTACTGCGAATGCTTGTGCTAATCAGCTCGCAAGAATAACCCGCATTGACACAAATGCAAACGATCTAAAGACAAAAATTCGATACAAGCATCGGACAAAGGCTGCCGAGCGTGGCCCTGTAAAGGGTAGTCAGGGAGGCTGGGGCGTAAGAAGATAGCAGCCGGCGTACAGAGGCCAGCTGCTTAAGCTGTACCTTACTTACTCATAAGATACTGAATAGCAACAGGAATTTCTTCATCTGTTAGTGTTGAGCCACCGCGTGGAGGCATCACGTTCAGGCCATTGATCACTGACGAAGTTAGCGCTGCCAAACCTTTGTCAGCCCGCTCCTGCCATGCCACTGTATCGCCGGTTTTTGGAGCTCCCGCAACACCACCAAGGTGGCAGCCAGCACAAACACCATCAACGGATGCCCTGATATTGTCTGTAAGCCCCTCAGGAACCTGCCCGACAACCAACGGCGCAGCTGCTGCATCAGCTCCTGCTTCTTGTGCAGCGGCTACCTCCTCGCTAGCCTCATCACTAGCCTCATCAGTCGCAGCGTCAGCCTGCTCTGTGTCTGCCGGTTCGCTGGCCGCGTCTGCATTGGCTGTATCTTCGGTGGCAGCTTCCTCACTGACCGCTTCTTCGCTGCCCGAATCATCAGCAGCTGGCTCTTCTGCAGCCGCCACCTCAAACCCTGCCATGTGTTGCACAGCAAGTTTGATTTCGTCGTCAGAGTAGGCGCTGCCCCCGCGAGCTGGCATAGCTCCTTTACCGTTAATCACGCTAGCAACCAATGTATCCAGGCCTGACTCACGTCGTGCAGCCCAAGCTGCATCATCGTCAAGCTTAGGAGCCCCTGCCGCGCCAGACAAATGACATGCCGCACACGCACCACCTACCAGCTCCTCGCCCGACTTCGCGGCTGAGGCGGAAGCAACTACGTTGTCTGCAGGCATCTCATCCGCCGAGGTTCTTACGGCCGCTATTGGCTGGATACGCTGCAGTAGCGCGCTACGCTGTACAGGATCGTCGAAATCTGTTGAACCTATACCTAAAAGGCGTGCTGCGAGCACGCAGACAACAGCCAGCACTGCCAGACAAGCCATAACGATTCCCATCGTTTTGACCATACCGCTATCGGTGGCACCACTCATATCATTCTCTCCAATTAATCAATCTGGTTTACAGCCGCCGTCGGCTGTCATTCTTGAATTCTTTATAACCACTAGCACCAACGAACACTTGGCAAAGTCATCAAAGTTAGCGGCGCATTATATCAGCGCAGACTATCTCTACCCATCATCCGACGCAAAACGTTACTCCCCCCACCAACGTGCGCTAAAGCTCCAGCAATATGCACAAGTATTAGTCCCGCCAATACCCACTTACCCTGCTTGTGTATCTGCGCTGCCAGTGGCCACTCCAAATAGTAGTGCAGCGCACCGACAATCGCCATCGCTACTACTACTACGTATAGGCTAATGTGATGTATCGTCACCCACATAGCTTTACCTGAGGTCATTTTCCCATCGTTTAGCGGTACGTATCGTTTACGCAGTTGCCAACGCCAGAGCATCAGCGCGGCGATACTGATACCGCTCCAGGAGTGAATACTCGTTACTAGAAATGCCAGAAACCCGAGAGTTTGGCCGTTCTCTATCGCCTCCATAGCCGTACGCATTGGGTTTTGCAGCAGATACTGCCCTGCCAACAAAAAAATAACCAGCCAGTGCAATCGACGCTGCAATTTTGTGTAGAACACGGCAGGAGCTTGCTCTGTTCGCATAATATCAGTCTGTTAATTCAACCTCGTATACTACGGGGAAACTCGGTAGGACGTGCACCATGACTAACCAGATTCTTGATCCGATAAAAGTAGCGGCAGCCCTAATTGCTCCCGACTCACCCGAAATGTTGGAGCGGCGAATGAAAAGCGATGTGTTCAACAGCATTGCTCGAATAAAACCCGGTGTGGCCATCGATATAGACTTTGAACGAGACGTAATGAGTGGGCAGTTCTTTGAGCACCTGGCAGCGCCGCTGCAGGGTATCGCCATCGCACGAGTAGAGGGCGCTCTGGCGTTCTACAACAGGGTGGGTTGGAATTCGAAGTTCCTCGATACCGACTTACACGCCTGTGTACCTGAAGAAGGCATCGAGCCCTTGACTAACAGATACCACGCAAAAACAATGCACGATCTAGCGTATGTGCATCCCAAGCATTTCGTAAAAATGCTGGGCAAGGCGGGAGCCGCAACGTTGTGGGAAACGATCAGACGATTCTCGTCATCAGATGATTGATACTCAACGTAGAATCTTTTTATGACAAACGCAATACACGTTGAAGCATTGACGCATTCGTACAGTCGTGCAAACAGCCGCACAGTGATCCTCGACGGCATAGATATGACTGTGCCATCTGGCCAATCGGTCGCATTAATAGGACGCAGCGGATCCGGAAAATCAACATTGTTGAATCTGATCAGTGGACTTGAACCTGTCACCGTCGGCAACGTCAGCATTAATGGGCAATCTCTGCTCAACCTCAATGATCATCAGCGCACTCGCCTTCGCGGCGAGCACATAGGCTTCATATATCAAGCGTTCAATCTTATTCATACTTTGAGCGTCAAAGACAACGTAGCACTGCCACTAGCGCTGAGCGGAGTCTCCAGTAGTACAGCCTATGCCCGAGTGAGACAATTAATGGACGCCGTCGGGCTTGCTGGGCGAGAAGAAGACTATCCCGATCGACTCTCGGGCGGTGAACAACAACGAGTCGCAATTGCACGAGCCTTGGTGCACGAACCTGCACTCATTCTGGCCGATGAACCCACTGGAAATCTTGATGCCAATAGCGGCCGTCAAGTCATGCAGTTGCTAGGTGATCTTGTGCAACAACAAGGTTCCGCTATGTTGCTTGTCACGCACAGTCAGGAAGTGGCCCATAGTGCAGATAGCGCTTTGTTGCTTAACAACGGTCAGGTCGAAGTGGTTGACCAGAGTGCACTGGAGCAAAGTGCAGCATGGTAATGCGCGCGTTGCTTAACGATCAAAAAACCACCATGTTGACAAAAATTTCATGCTAACGCATATCCTCGCGCGTTCAAGTTGGCGGTTTTATCGGCAACACCCTGCTCAGCTTCTGCTATCAATTATTGGCATAGTCTTGGGCGTTGGTGTTGTTTGCGCGGTACTCATAACCAATAACAGCTCTCAACGCGCATTTGCCTTATCAACCGAAGCACTCTACGGCAACACAACTCACGAGCTTAGTGGCGCAAACGGCGTCGACCAGCAATTCTACGTTGAGCTGCGAAAACGCTTTACCAACATGAAGATGGCCCCGGTTATAGCCGGAAATGTCGCTATCAACGACGAAGTGTATTCGTTGTTAGGTTTAGATCCATTCGCAGAATTCGTCTTTAACAGAGCGTCAAACGCACCGTTCTCAAATCCAACGGCTAATCAGCAGTCATCTGGATCAGATGACAACCGCTTCACTGATTTGCTACGCAGCAACGCTTTGTTAGTGAGTGAAACAAGTGCCAAAGACAACCAGCTGGCGATTGGGCAAAGTATAAACATAGATGTTGCAGGGCAGAAACACAGCGCGTATCTGGCGGCCACATACAGCTCCGACAACCCTGTTGCCGCTACGGGTCTGCTAGTGGGAGACATTGCCTTTGTACAAAAGATTCTTCAACGCGGCGACAGAATTAGTCGAATAGACCTGATTCTGGACAATGAGCAAGAAGTAGCACTACAGCAATACTTGCCAAAGACTCTACAGCTCAAGCAAACGGGATCAAGAACCGACACTATGCGTGCTATGACGCGGGGGTTTCACATTAACCTTACCGCAATGAGCTTACTGGCTTTACTTGTGGGTATATTTCTTATTCACAACACCATGACTTTTGCTGTAGTACAACGCCGCGAGCTATTTGCCATTAAGCGTATTACCGGCATTACATCGCGCACCTTGATGAAAAACATTCTGATTGAAGCAGTTGCTATCAGCTCATTAGCATCCATGATCGGTATCGCCTTAGGGTACTTTCTTTCCTCAGCACTTGTTAAGCTCACCACCCGTACCATCAACGATTTGTATTTCGTACTACACGTACAAGAGGTCTGGTTCAGTCCATGGCTTATTGTTCTGGGCCTCGCACTGGGCATCGGCAGCAGTGTCATCGCGGCCAGCATTGCTGCACTGGACGCAGCTTCAACCAACCCCGTTCAGGCTCGACAACGCTCTTTGATTGAGGAACGTTCACAGCGCGTCTTACCACTATTAGCCATGACAGGCATTGTCATCATGGCCTTGGGCGCGCTGTTATCTATTGTGCCTTTACAATCATTGGTTGCCGGATTTATCGCAATGATGCTTATCATTCTGGGCTTTGGGTTATTGATCCCATGGATGGTCTTGCATATCACTCGTGGGCTCAAGCCATTCATAGACAAGCTTGGCATTAGCCTGTCACTTGCCGCAGGTGGCATCTACAGAAACATCAGTCGTACAGGCCTTGCAATTGCTGCACTCAGCATTGCGGTCTCGGCCACATTCGGTGTGGATGTGATGATAGGTAGCTTCAGAAGCAGTGTTGATAATTGGCTCAAGGCCACCTTGCAAAGTGATATTTACATTACAGCACCTGCAGCCGTGTCAACACAAACCGCATCGATGCTCGCACCCGATAGCTTCAGTAAAGCGACCAGTATATCCGGCGTTGTTAGCGTGAGTAGTGGCCGCACATTGCAAGTCAGCACGTCTGTAGGTGACATAAGCATGTTAGTCATCAAACCGCACAACGATGAAGGCGGCGGGTTTGAGTTACTCGAAACTGATGGGGATAACCCATGGAAACTTTGGACCACTGAACAAGGCTTAATGGTGAGCGAGCCACTTGCCACTAAACACAATCTACAGGCCGGTGATGCCATTGAGTTATTCACGCAAACTGAAGGCTTTGTTTCATTCGATATTGCTGCAATATTTCGTGACTACGGCTCAAGCCAGGGAAAACTATTGATGGCTAGAGATGTCTTTGATCGTTATTGGCAAGCGCCAGGAATTAGCTCGCTAGGCGTGGTGCTTGAAAAGCCTGACGACGTTGATTCAGTGATCGATCAATTGCGCGCCACGCTTTCATCCAGCGCACGCCCATTACGAATTCAAAGCAATACCACTATTCATGAGCAGTCACTGATTGTTTTTGATCGTACATTTGAAGTTACTCGCGTACTTCGATGGCTAACAGTGGGCGTGGCCTTTGTTGGCATATTCAGCGCTTTGCTGGCATTGCACCTAGAACGTGCCAAGGAATTTGCCATACTGCGAGCGAGCGGCGCAACACGCCAGGCTGTGATTATGATTGTCATGGCGCAAACCTTCATCATGGGACTACTTGCAGGCGCATTAGCCTTACCTTTGGGCTGGATGATGTCTGAGGTGCTTATTAAAGTAATAAACCTGCGCTCGTTTGGTTGGAGCATGCAAAGCATATTGCCAGTGGACGCTATTGGCGAGACTTTAGTGTTAGCTATTGCATCTGCCATGCTTGCAGGTATCTACCCAGCGTACAAATTATCAAGAAGTGGCATCGCTGAACAGTTACGTGACGACTAGGTACAATCGGTTACGAAGGTTATTGATCTGATCGGCAGACCAGCAACTGCAGCACTAGCGAAGCTACTACCTTCCCTACGCAACGACAAATCAACGTATTATCACAACTGATCCAAGCTTCAGGTTTTAGGTATGAAACAAGAGCGAACGCGCTCACAGGTGTCTTGGGCGTTTTACGACTGGGCGAACTCAGCGTTTGCCACAACCGTCATTGCCGGATTTTTTCCGCTGTTCTTCAAGCAATACTGGAGTTCCGGGACCGAGGCGACAACCAGCACCTTCTGGCTAGGTGTGAGCAATTCTGGCGCTAGCTTCCTCATTCTACTCATGGCACCGCTATTGGGCGCGCTTGCCGACAGTGGTGGCTTGCACAAAAGACTACTGGCAGGGTTTGCTTTGCTGGGTATTGTTAGCACAGCAGGCTTCTTTTTAGTCGGTGCAGGTGAATGGCAGTGGGCTATTTTTCTCTACATCGTGGCTGTCATCGGTTTCTCGGGTGCCAATGTGTTCTACGATGCCATGTTGCCCTCTTTAACGGGGCCAGCCGATTTCCATAAATTATCAGCCCTTGGCTATTCGTTAGGGTACCTGGGTGGCGGTGTGCTATTTCTGCTCAACGTCGCCATGACTCTGTCACCAGAGCTATTCGGCTTGGCTGATGCATCAGAGGCTGTGCGTTATTCGTTTCTAAGTGTTGCTGTGTGGTGGTTTGTTTTTATGTTGCCCTTGCTATTAGGTGTACCCGAGCAAAGTGCGACCAGCAGCGTAAGACTATCAGTGCGTAGCGAGACCAGTAAACTGCTAGGCACTCTTAGACACATTCGGCGCCAGCGCAATCTCTGGATGTTTCTACTCGCTTACTGGCTCTATATCGATGGCGTTGCCACTATCATCCGCATGGCAGTGGACTATGGCTTATCTATTGGATTGCCACAAAACACTCTGATAACAGCCTTGTTGCTGGTTCAATTCATCGGCTTTCCTGCCACGCTTGTGTTTGGCCGAATCGGCCAGCGCTATGGTGCAAAAACAGGGCTTTGGATTGGCCTCTGGGCCTATGTTATCGCCACCATAGGCGCTGCATTCATGACCACTAGCCTTGAGTTCTATGTTCTAGCGGTTGCATTGGGATTAGTACAGGGTGGCGTGCAATCGTTGAGTCGTTCATTGTTTAGTCAATTAATCCCAGAGGGCAAAAGTGGCGAGTACTTTGGTTTTTTAAATATGCTGGGCAAGGCTGCAGCGGTCATTGGCCCACTGTTGGTGGGTGTTGTTGCAGCAACCACTGGTAACTCGCGAATCGGACTACTTTCTATCGTGCTCCTGTTTCTGGCAGGTATGTATTTTTTGCGTAAAGTGGATGATTCGCTAACAACATCAAAAAACGCGTCAGCCTCGATATAGCAACGAATCCTGGCACTGTTGCTCCTCTATGTTTCTAGCTAAAAATACGAATACTATGAAAACCCTCGTTGGCGTATTGCTGCTCATCTGCGCCTACGCCCTACTGTATCCAGGGCTCACGCTTCCTATGCTCAGCGTCTCGGGGAGTGTTGAAAAAATCGAACTTGTCGATGTTGGGCGCGACCTGATTCGCCAAAGTCCAAAAACACCAGACTTTCTTAACGACCTAGTTGATCTTGTCATTGATGCCCTAGAGATAGATGGCACCATCAATGTGTTTGACAAGACTCGCAGTATTCTCGGCACGGCCACTGAGCTATATAAAAATAACCATGTGCCTGTCGCCATTCTCATTGTACTGTTTAGCATTGTGGTGCCGTTGATCAAAGCGCTGCTTTTACTTGCTCTACTTCTACCCGTCAATCCGCGCATACGATCCGCCCTACTTTGGTTCAACAACAATGCCAGCAAGTGGTCGATGGTCGATGTTTTTGTTATTGCCATATTTGTGGCATTTTTGGCTGGTAACGGCATGCAGGATAGCGGCGGCCTAGTTCAGTTCACAGCCAAATTAGGGCAAGGCTTCTGGTATTTTCTAGGGTATTGTCTAGTGGCAATAGTGGGCACCCAAGTACTGAACGCCGGCATAAAAGACAAGCACCCTCATGCTTGAACATTTTCATTTCGCCTTTGCTATTACAGGTCCTATCCTGTTGCTACTGGGCGTAGGGTGGCTTGTTAGAATTCTTGGATGGGTACAAGAGGAATTTGTCAGCCAATCGAATACGGTTGTATTTAATGTTGCCATGCCTGTCATGCTGTTCTTCGCCATCTCTAGCAGCACGTTTGACGAAGCCATCGATCTACCACTGACAATGATAGGTGCCTTTGGCACCCTATTACTTATCGGCTTGTTACTGGTGGTTGGAAAACTACTGCCCAGCGATCAGCGTGGCGTATTCGTACAGGGTTCGTATCGAGGCAATCTGGCTATTCTCGGGGTTGCATTATGCGTAGCCACCTATGGCGACAGTATTCTCCCCATGGTTGCTATCTACATTGGTGTGGTAACCACTTTGTACAACGTGCTGGCTATCTGGGTACTCAACTCGTCTGGCGCACTGAGTAAAATTCTCAAGAACCCTATTCTTATTGGTATATCACTGGGCGCCATTGCCTCTATAGTTGAATTGCCAGTACCGCTGTTTGTCCGCTCTACCGGTAGCTATCTGAGCGCTATGACACTACCACTCGCCTTGTTGTGTATAGGGGCAAGTCTTGACTTCAGCTCACTGCGATCACACTGGCGATCAATCTCATTGGCGGTAGTGTTCAAACTCATTGTATCTCCTGTGCTTCTGGTTAGCATGGGCTTGATTGGCGCGCTGGACAATAAAGCACTTGGTGTGCTGTTCTTCATGTCTGCCTCACCCACAGCAACCGCCAGCTACATTATGGCGCGACAAATGACTAGGCACGGAGCACTTGCTGCAGAAATTGTTGCCGTCACAACAACCCTGGGCGTTTTGACTTATACCATTGGTCTTGTTCTACTACGAACCATGGATAAAATCTAGATGGAAGCCTTCATCGCTGCAGTATTCTTTCTGCTCATCACGCCAGGGCCAGGCGTCTTGTCAACTGCAGGGGTGGGTTCATCGTTTGGTAGTCATGCCGGTTACCGCTATGTCTTTGGATTGTTCATCGGTACTAACCTTGTAGCCATTGCCGTGGTAACCGGTCTTGCTGGGTTGCTACTAACCATTCCTCTATTGCGAACGGTACTGCTCTACGCATCAGTTGCCTACCTTTTTTACCTAGCACTCAGAATTGCTTTAGCGGGCAGCAACATAGCGTTTATCAAAAGCCAAAAACAACCAGGAATTATTGACGCATTGCTCTTACAAGCAATAAACCCAAAAGCCTATGTAGTTAATACAACGCTGTTTACTGGATTTCAATTCTCTAGCACACCTCTATGGCAAGAGATTCTATGGAAATTCATCATTATCAATACTATCTGGATACCCATACATTTACTGTGGCTCGCAGCCGGTATTGGTTTGAAAAAGCTAGCCCTTCCTGCTCGTGTTCAACGCGCAATCAATATGGGTATGGCGCTGGCACTACTTGCTGTGGTCGCTCTTGCGGCCTACGTTGGACAAGCGGGCGTTTAGGCAAGCACATCATCCAGAGCGCTCAGCAGTTGGCGCATATCTTCTTCGTCGGTAAAGAAACCGGGGGATAGCCTGACGGTGCCGCCATCATCTGCGGTGTTGGCGTCTACATGCACAAGCGGAGCACACTGCAACCCCGCACGTACACACACCTGATGATCAGCATCAAATTGATCTGCCACCTGTTGTGCCGTTATGCCATCAACGGTGAAACTTAAGGTGGCTACGCGGGCAGCATCAAGTGCTTGCCCCACGATTTGCACATTGGCGAATGTGTTTAGGTGGGCTTCAATACGTTTCAAGTGCGCCATCTCAACCGCATGAACGTGCTGCACGGCCAGCCGGCAACAAAGCGCATCGTCAGCATCAACCTGGCTTGCTCGAGCAATCCCGGCGCCCAATTCACGAAACCACAACTGTGCCGCATGTAAACCGGCAATACCCGGCAGAGACACAGTGCCAGCTTCCAGTTTATGAGGATAACCCTCGGGCTGAAAGTGCGAAAGCGAATCCACACCCGTACCACCAAAACGCTGAGGCACTAGATCTACCGAATCGGACACGATCATTCCACCCACGCCCATTGGCCCAAACAACCCTTTATGGCCAGTGAACGTCAGAACACTGATTCCCAACGATTCCATATCAATAGAAATAACTCCTGCTGTTTGAGCAGAGTCGACAACCAGCGGCACACCGGCATCCCGGGCTATTTGCGCAATATCTTCCAAGGGTTGCACCGTGCCTATGACATTGGATGCGTGGTTGATCACGATGAGTTTTGTATTTGACCTGATAGCTTTCCGTATGGCATCTGGATAAACATATCCAGACTCACTGGCTGCGACTCGCGTTACACCCACACCCATGTCACGTTCAAAATGATTCGCGGGTCTGAGCACCGCGTTATGCTCTAGACGCGTAACAATCATATGATCGCCACTCGATATCAGCCCTTTCATGGCCAGATTGAGAGCATCAGTGCCATTAAGCGTAAAAACGACACGCGATGAAGAACCGGCAAATCCGAAAAATTGCGCCAGCATCGACCGGGTAGCCATGATCATTTGTTCAGCTTCAACCGCTAACAAACTGCCACTTCGCCCAGGATTGACGCCATGCGAGCGAAAAAAACTGTCCATGAATCGGTAAACCGATTCTGGCTTAGGCCAAGTGGTCGCAGCGTTGTCGAAGTAGGCGTTCTCTTTCATTGCTCACCCCTACATTGATTACTTATAGTCGTCCAGATCGATATCCACCCATTCGGCCGGTGCATCCAGCTCTATGTCGTACCGGTCAATTTCAAACGTATCGTCATGATCGAAGGTTTGAGGCTTTCTGGGCGCGGATTTTGCGCGCAACGGCGCTCGCTCTTCGACAAAATTGTCGTCTAAAGCCTCGTTCATCGCCGAATCAGTGTCTCGGGTTTCACTAGTCCGATCGAAGACTTCACCTAAATCTATATCGGTTACCGTCAACGACAGGGTGGAGGTTTGCAGTTCAAAGTCGTCTTCTTCGTGGTGGGTGGCGTCTGGTTGGTAACTGAGCTGAGGCGCACTGGTATAACCAGAATAATTGTCCGCATTAGATTGATTGAGCTCACGAGGCAGAAGGCCCAGCCATGGCTTTCCAGGGACACCCCCGTAAGGCTCTGGAGTAGAATCGCCAGAGTTGCCTAAATCATCTGTAGGCATCAAGTCTTGATCAACCAGATTGATCTGCCTCAGCATGCTGATTGGGAGCGCTAAAAAGAAAATCCAGAACAATTCACGGGTAATCAAAAATCTGGCTTCGGAAAAATTACTCACTAAAAAGGCCACAACAAAACCAAGGACAAACAACACACCAACCTGCCGCCGTTCGTACTGACAATAAAAAATCTCTATCAGTTGCTGTGCGACCATAAGCAACGCAATGAGGGCTAAGGGAATCCCCACCTCTGAGGCTACTTGCAGCAATCCGTTGTGAGCATGGTAAACAACCCATGTAAAGTCAAAAAAGCTCTGCTGTATCCAAAGAGTGGCATCGGTTGGGTACCACAAAGAGCCATAACCAACCCCCGTTAGCGGGTGGTTGAGTATCAACTTCATCACCTGCCTCCACACCTCACCACGCCCTGTGAGATCGCCAGAACGCCCGACTAACTCGCTGGTTTCGATATTGGCAATGGCCAGCCCTGTTAGCGCCAAAAACAAGACAGCCACTATGGCCATGCGGATGAAGCCAAGCTGAAAGCGACCCGCTATGTACAAGTATGAACACAACGCCCCCGCCACTAACAGCGCGAGTAGCGAGGTTGCCGATTCGCTGAAATACAGCACACCAAGGCATATGATACCCATAGCAAAGCACAACGCTTTTACTGAAAAATTGTGAAACGACTCACTGAGGGTGACGTAGAGTAGAACGCCTGCTGCCGCCCAGAATCCCAGATCGTTTTTTGAATTGAACACACCTCGCCAGACGCGAGTTCCCTCGTAATCCTGTATGCCCAAATCAGGAAGGGCGACAACGGCGCCAAGGCTAGCCAGCATGGACGCCCCTAGAACTAATGCAAGGACGCGCAGCGTGGTCAGTAGCGGCACACTAAAGCCTATGTAAATAGCAATGAGCGAGCTGCCAATCAGATGCACCACACGCTCGGCAGAAACCTGAGCATCGACTGACCAGGATACCGAGATTATCGTGCCAATGAGCAGTAGTACCAGCAAAATACGGTACCGTATCAGCCAGGAAATCCAATTAATGCCGTTGGTGAACATTAACCCCAAAAATGCGCTGATGTAGAGCAATAGCCAGAGCGGCGTCATCAGACTAGGTAGAATTCCGCCCGCAAATGCAGCGATAGTGGGAACTACGCCGGTGCCAAGCATGATTGTCAATAACAACACACCTAGTGCAAACACAGATCCACGCGAGGCTGCGGTGCGCTCGGTATAAGTAGCTACGCGCATATCACGCTCCAGGCACCCTGTGCCCACTACACTCACCAACAAAAAGGAATCTGATAATCATATGTTTATGATAGCGGCTGCAGGGTAGATATGCTTGTGTGCATCTGAGCACCTGATGGCCCAGCTTGTGACCAAGGTAGGGTAGGAGTTACCACACTTTATCGAAACCCTGCGGCAGGTACGATTAGCGTAAAAATACAACACCAACAATCGACAGCTTGACTAGGGCGTTTTGGCAACGCCATAGATCACGTTCAGTAGTCAGCCAAGTCACTTTAGATTTCCATCCTGACGCAGCTTACAAGTGTAGCCAACCGCACAAAAATTGGTGTCCTTGGTGCGCCAGCCAGTGCTCACAGGCTCTGAGAAATAATCACACGAATCAAGGCCAGAGTAGACAGGCGTGGCCCCAAGCCAGACTTTAAATGATAACTGCTTCTCGACTGCAAGCAACTCCTGAAGCTCGATACAGGTGAATTCTTTGGTTTTGATGGCCTCCTGTGCAAATACATTGAACGAGGTAAGCAGTATCACCGCAGTAAAAACTGAAATAGTTATATTTCTCACGACCATCACCTGTATTTAAAAAAAAGCACGTCGAACTACGACATACATAACTGTACTACGTTCCGACAATGCTTAATGGTTGCACCCGAGGCTACGAGGGGAAAATATCCGTTTTTTCCTCCTCAATAACCTTGATACTCATCACTTTAGAGTTCGTCGAGTGCGGGAGCACGACGGTAACAAAGGCATTCCGCCAAATGCGCTTTGCCAACCGTGGGCGAATTTTCCAGATCAGCGATGGTGCGAGCAACACGTAACAGGCGATGCTGAGCCCTGAGTGACAAATTCATCGACGCGCTAGCTTTGGAGAACAGTATTTTGGATTCGCTGGCAAGGTGCGAATGCTTACGTAGTGCCGCAGCATCCAGAAACGCGTTGCCCTTACCCTGTCGCTGAATTTGCGTGGCACGCGCTTGCTCCACTCGCATTCTGATTGACTCGCTTTCCTCATTTAGCTCTGTGCCCTGTAGCGCACCATCTTTGTGAGTCTCGCGCTGCAGTTGTATGTGTAGATCGATGCGATCCAGAAAAGGCCCTGATACGCGCGACTGATAGCGAACAATTTGCTCAGCGCCACAACGACAGGTTATAGCGGGATCATCGTGATAGCCGCACGGGCACGGGTTCATAGCGGCGACCAACTGGAACCGAGACGGGAAAGTGGCTTGTCGCGCAGCACGCGACACTGTGATCTCGCCAGTTTCCATGGGTTCACGCAACACATCCAATACGCTTCGGGAGAACTCCGGTAATTCATCAAGAAACAAAACTCCATGGTGTGCCAGCGAAATTTCACCAGGCATGGGATTAGACCCTCCACCCACTAAAGCGACACCAGAAGCTGTGTGATGTGGCGCCCTGAATGGGCGCACACCCCAATCGGTATCTCTAAAACCTCTATGGCTGATGGAGGCAATGGAGGCTGACTCCATACTCTCCGCTTCACTCATTGCTGGCTGTATTCCAGCCAATCGACTAGCCAGCATCGATTTGCCCGTACCCGGCGGCCCTACCATGAGCAAGTTGTGCGAGCCAGCTGCAGTGATTTCCAGCGCCCGCCGTGCTTTGAATTGCCCGAACACATCACGCATGTCAGCGGAATGGATAATTCCCGCCGCGAAGGCATTCTCAGACACTTGCGCCCCCACCAACGATGCGTGTAAACGCTGTAAAGGCACACGCTTTCTTTGTTTCAGCTGATCGCAGGCATCGCGCAGATGCTCCACAGCAAAAACAGTTGTGTCAGAACTGCGCAAGGCTTCCGCCGCGTTCATGGAAGGGATATACAGCGACAACGATGACCCTGCAAAAGCGTGCGATGTGGGTAAAACGCCACTAATTAGACGTAGCTCACCATTGAGCCCGAGCTCCCCAAGCACCACTAGATCACTGACACAGCCTTCAGGTAGTTGTCCTGTTGCTAGTAGAATGCCTAACGCAATGGGGAAGTCGAATCGTCCTCCGTGCTTGGGTAAGTCAGCTGGCGCAAGATTGATAATCACCTTGCGTTGAGGCCACGTATACCCTGAATTCTCAATAGCGGCCCGGACTCGCTCTTTACTCTCACGTACTGAAGATTGCGGAAGGCCCACCAAGGACAAACCCGGCAAACCGCCCGCGGTGTGTACTTCCACAGTGACAGGGAGTGCATTGACCCCTGCCAAAGTGCTGGAGCGAACCGTGGCGTACGACATGAAAACCTCCGTGTTTTTCAGGGAATGCTTAATGAATGTGTTGAGACAGACAGTATGCAAACGAAAAACGCAGAGCTGAACACGGCAAGCCCTCAATAGCTAGTTTTTCATACAGTGCTAACAATAAAACACGGAGTGAAGCTACTAGAGACGGCGGCGGGCCCCAAGCATTGTATTCTCTATTATGCGCGAACCACTTAGTGGGTCAGGCATCTTGCTACCGCCAGTAAAGCTTAGCTGCCACCCATCATCGAGTCATCAGCAGATGCTCTTGCTGACTCAAGCGCCACAATGCGAGCTTCCAGAGACTTCAACTGTTGCTTTGTGCTTCGCAACAGCTCGGTCTGTACATCAAATTCCTCACGACTCACCAGGTCAAGATTTCCCAATGCGCTTTGCATGGTCGACTTGGCATTGCGTTCAAAATCTTCCTTTAGTTCAGAGACACCAGGCGGCAAAAGCTTGCCGAGTGTGTTGGAAATTTCATCAAAAACGCGAGCGTCGATCATAACGTGGTTCCTGTCAGTGTCAATAGGGGTGCAAAGGCCCATCCTCAAGCCACTAATGTAACGACATTTCACCGAACATCAATGGCACCAACGTGCGCCCTATTTTGGTGCAAAAAAGAGCTGAGGCCGCTCTGCAAAAGAGCACAACAGGCTTCACAGCCAGCAATAAAAACCCTAAGACATTGATTTATATAGGCATTTAAAGCTGGCACACAAGATGTAACCCCTCAGTCAGTTACATCATCTAAGCCACCCTAAGGGACCTCCAATGAAATTAGTTACCGCAATCATTAAACCTTTCAAACTCGACGAGGTTAGAGAGGCGCTCTCAACGATTGGCATTCAGGGCATGACGGTCACAGAAGTCAAAGGGTTTGGACGGCAGAAAGGACACACAGAGCTCTATCGCGGTGCGGAGTACGTGGTTGATTTCATTCCCAAGGCAAAAGTTGAAATTGGCATTGATGACGAACAGCTTGACGCTGTAGTTGAAGCCATAACCAGTGCGGCAGGATCAGGAAAGATCGGTGATGGAAAGATCTTCGTGACCAATCTGGAACGCGCTATTCGGATTCGTACCAACGAATCAGGCCCAGTCGCGCTTTGAATGCGCGCAATCCCCTAATCACCTTTTTACGACGTTAAGAGAAATTATCATGGAACAACTCAACGAGTTGAGCTACGCGCTCGATACATTCTACTTTCTGATGGCCGGGGCACTTGTCATGTGGATGGCCGCAGGCTTTGCAATGCTTGAGGCAGGTATGGTGCGTGCCAAGAACACCGCAGAAATTCTCACTAAAAACATCGTTTTGTACGCAGTAGCCTGCATACTTTTCATGTTAGTGGGCTACAACATTATGTATCCGGGCGATGCTGCAGTGAGCCCCTACTTCCCAGGTTTCAGCTTCCTTCTGGGTGCGGAAAACGACGTTCTAAATATTGATGAAAGTTATTATTCAGCCCGCTCCGACTTCTTCTTTCAGGTGGTCTTTGTCGCTGCTGGCATGTCTATCGTTTCAGGTGCCGTAGCAGAACGAATGAAACTGTGGTCTTTTCTAGCATTTGCTGTTGTTTTTACCGCATTTATCTATCCAATCCAAGGTTATTGGAAATGGGGTGGCGGCTGGTTAGACGCTGCAGGCTTTAATGATTTTGCAGGTTCTGGCATTGTTCACATGTGTGGCGCGAGCGCGGCCTTGGCAGGCGTACTGCTACTCGGAGCACGAAAAGGCAAGTATGGCCCCAACGGTGCTGTTATGCCGATACCCGGCGCTAATATGCCACTAGCGACACTTGGCACGTTCATCCTGTGGATGGGCTGGTTTGGTTTTAATGGTGGCTCACAGCTTGCAGTGTCGAACTTTGAAAATGCTAACGCGGTGGCTGCTATATTCGTCAACACCAACATGTCTGCAGCTGGGGGCGTCGTTGCCGCACTCGTTACTGTGCGTTTGATCTGGGGCAAGGCCGACCTGACAATGGCACTCAACGGTGCACTCGCAGGGCTTGTGGCAATCACTGCAGAGCCACTCACACCATCACCACTTGAGGCAACATTGATTGGTGCCGTTGGCGGCCTACTGGTGGTGTTCGCCATAACAACGCTTGATAAATTGCGCATCGATGATCCTGTAGGTGCTATTTCTGTGCACGGTGTTGTTGGCATGTTCGGTCTTATGGTGGTACCGGTGACCAATGCCGATGCCAATTTTAGTGCTCAGGCCCTTGGCCTTGTTTCCATCTTTGCCTGGACCTTTGTCGCTAGCTTGATTGTCTGGGGCATCATCAAGATGATTTTTGGACTGAGAGTCACAGAAGAAGAAGAGTATGAAGGCGTAGATATTTCAGAATGCGGCCTTGAAGCCTACCCTGAGTTTTCTAACCGAAGCTAGTTCGGTAAGAGCACCTTCCTTGTCTGCTCGAGTGAGGCTCGTTGTGGACAGGAGGGGTGCCAGACGAGCCGTCGCAACGAATTAAAACGGGACCTGTTCATGACTTGTTGAAAAATCCACGCTAATTCAACACAAGAAAAAAGGCGCCCCAAGATTGGGCGCCTTTTTTATGGGGTAAATGTTGGCGCAAAGACACACGAACACCTAAAGCTTGGGCACCCTCTGGCCGTTACCGGAGTATGAGCATAATGGTCTTCTTGGGAATTCTTCTAATTTACGGTGAACTGTCTTATCAGTTACGCCAGATACGGTTGCGCCGCCTCCTCAGAGCGGATGAAAACCGGTAGCGCTTCTGACGATTGTTCAGGATCGTACTGGTAACCCAGCGCATCGAACGCTAGGACGTTCTCTAGTGAATCGGCACGTGTCTGTATAAGATGCCTGGCCATTGCGCCGCGAGCTTTTTTCGCAAAAAAACTAATCACTTTGAAGTTACCGTTTTTCTCATCTTTGAAGACGGGAGACACCGCAGGCGAACGCAGCTCTTTGTTTTTGACCGATTTGAAGTATTCGTTAGAGGCAAGGTTAACCAGAACGGGTTTGGCTAGCTGGTCTAGCTCCATGTTGATGTGGTCGGTAATCGATGAACCCCAGAATTCATATAATGACTTTCCATAACGCGTTTTAAGAGAAGTACCCATCTCCAGTCGATGAGCTTGCATCAGATCGAAAGGTCTTAGCACACCATACAAACCGGACAAAATACGAAGATGGTTTTGCGCAAAATTCAGATCCCTCTTACCAAGGGTATCAACGTCTAGCCCGACATAGACATCCCCACGAAACGCTTCAATAGCAGGTCTCGCCTGCTCAGGGTCTATCTCTGCTTGCCACTGTTTGTAACGCTGTGCATTAAGCTCGGCCAGATTGTCACTAATGCTCATCAACTCACCCAGCTTTTTCTTGGGATACCGCCTCAGTGTTTTGATGAGCCGTTCAGGCTCTTGCGTAAAATGCGGCAAGCTCGGCTTATCAACTCGCGAAGCGCTTTGCATATCCAGTGTTTTTGCTGGGGATAATAGAATCAACATTGATGAATCATTACTTGTGTAAATTAGTGGTTAATACGATGGTTAGACTAATTCTGTCGTTGAAACTCTGCATGAATTTCCAGAAGAATTTCATCACCGATCAACGCGGCGAAAGAATCGACGCCAAATTGTGATCGCGAAATAGAACCTGTGGCCGAAAAACCTAGCGTGTACTTACCGGTTAGCACGTTGTCAGCGCCACCCTTGAACGACGCTAGCAGCTCTACAGACTGCGTCACTCCCCGCAACGTAAAGTCGCCAGTGACGACAAAGGAGTTACCTTCCGTACCCTCAACCGCCGTTGATTTGAAAGTAGCTTGTGGGAACTGGTTAGTATCCAACCAACCACGCCCCTGTAATTGCTTCGCAAGAGAGTCATTGTTCAGATCAATGCTAGTGACATCGATACTGCCTTCGAGCACCAGATCAGAGATTGCGTCGGGATTGAAGTCCAATGTAGCGTCGAGCGAGTTGAATCTGCCGACGACATACGACAAACCCAGATGCTCTACCTTGAAGTTGAGATACGCATGTTCATCGTCAAGCGAATAAGCCCCTTCGCGCAGCTCAGTGAGCTGCTGTGTATAGTTGGGTCTGATGAGACTTGCACAGCTGGTCGTGGCAAATACCAAAAAGAGTAGGAAAAATGTGCGCTTAAGAGTCATGAGACAATATTACACTGCAAATATGTTGCAACGTTACGATACAAAGTTATTGCGGCAAATAATTGGCAGTTAGCCTCAAACACACGTTAAACTTGCCCAAAGCCGCCTGTTCGGAACACCTGCGCAACCCAAGTCATGCTGCAATATAAAAAAAGGCGATTGCCCGCTCTGGCAGTAATGCCAAAAATCAAAAAGTCATTGATTACCTTTTTGTTTTTCTCAGCGGCTGCCGGTTTTATGAGCCAGCCAGCCATCTCTGATGATCTGCTTGCAGACATTGACGCAAGCGTACAAGCGGCCATCAACCGTGTTTGCCAACCTTTGCAGTTTGTTCAATCGAGCCAAGCCTATCGCGACTGCCTGCTTCAGCAGCTAGAAAACACCACTCCAGAAGCAGATACATTTTTTCGGCAGCTAGCGGCACTCAACATCAGGATCGAACAGAGTGCAAACCAGAGCACAGCAGGGCCAACGTCTTCTGCGCAAGTTCAAAACACAGCGCCCAATAAACGCAACACGACAACTAATGCCGCCGCAGATGACTCCTCCGAACCTGCACAGTTGAACCTTCAACCAGAACTATCCAGCACGTCCAATTCCACTGCAGACAACGATCGTGTCGAAAGCAGCACATGGGCAGGCGCCGCTATAGCCACATCGCTGGGAAAATTCCTGAGCAAACCATTTAGCCTGATATTGCTATCTCTAGCCTTGATCGCCTTAGCAATCACAGCCGTCACGGTTCGAATGAAGCGCAAAGCGTCCACTAGGGACCGTATCAAGATAGCCGAGGCAAAGGCTGCATTCGAACTACAGCCAAACTCTTCACGCGCGCCAGCCGAATCGAGTGCAGGGTCTACCCGTACGAGTTCTCAAAGTGCTGCCAGCGCTCGACATCGGTCATCAAAAGAATCTCGCCACCATGAAAGCATGCGACACCAGAGTGCGGAAACCGCGAGTGCTGCGGACGCAAGTATGATCGCCAATAAGAGCACAGATGCA
>JALZUD010000087.1 GCA_023301725.1 Granulosicoccus sp.
GGCTGTTGCCATGGCCAATGATGATCCCTTTGGATTAGCGTCTTCTGTCTGGTCGCAGGACACTACACGTGCCGTTGCGTTAGCACGTCGAATTGAGGCAGGTTATAGCATTTATTAATGCACATGGACCTTCGGCACAGGATGGCAACGGACCGTTTGGTGGTTTCAAGAACTCAGGTATTGGGCGCAACTTTGGCTATGAAGGTGTCACCCAATTTCAGGGTTATCATTCTATTGCTGGTGCGCCGGGAAGTTTACTGTAAAAATGGAGACACACACATGCAAACCTTAGCTCCAATCTGCCAGTGAATATCCTATTCATCATGTACGACCAACTGCGCTTCGATTACCTATCTTGTGCTGGTCACCCACATCTACAAACGCCGAACTTCGACAGAGTGGCTGCGCGCGGTGTCAGATTCACTCAAGCTTATGTGCAATCGCCGGTGTGTGGAGCGTCTCGCATGAGCTTCTATACAGGCCGTTATGCCTCCTCACACGGTGCGCAGTGGAATGGTTTTCCTCTAAGAGTGGGTGAGCAGACACTGGGTGACCACTTGCGCGGCCTAGGCATGGATTGCTGGTTGATAGGCAAGACACACATGAAGGCAGACGAGGAGGGTATGAGGCGACTCGGGCTGAGTGCTGATAGTCTTATTGGTGCGCGACAAAGCGAATGTGGTTTTGATGCTTGGGTTCGCGATGATGGACTGTGGGCTGAAGGCCCAGACGGCCAGTATGACGCAAAGCGATCCCCGTACAACGAATACTTAAAATCCTGCGGATACCCGTCAGAGAATCCTTGGGCGCATTTTGCTAATGCGGGTATCGACGATGAAGGCAACATGGCTTCAGGTTGGATGCTGGCCAACGCTGACAAGCCAGCCAATATTCCTGAGCAAGATAGCGAGACGCCGTGGTTGACTCGCAAGGCTATCGAGTTTATGGATCAAGCCGGTGATTCTTGGTGTGCTCATGTCAGCTACATTAAGCCGCACTGGCCGTATATTGTGCCAGCGCCTTATCATGATATGTATGGCCCCGAACACGTGCCCGAAGCAGTGCGGGACGAGGTAGAGCGTGACAATGCACATCCCGTTTTCGGCGCTTACATGAACAACAAGATAGCGCAGGCCTTTCAACAGGACGAGGCTCGCAAAAAAGTGATTCCGGCGTACATGGGTTTGATCAAGCAGTGCGATGACCAGTTGGGTGTGTTGTTAGATTACCTAGATGAGACAGGCAAGGCCGAAGACACCATGATTGTGCTGACCTCTGATCATGGCGACTACCTTGGCGACCATTGGCTTGGTGAAAAGGATCTGTTTCACGAACCCAGTGTCAAGGTTCCTATGATTGTGATGGACCCACGTGCCAGTGCTGACGCAACGCGAGGTAGCACATGCGACGCCTTGGTCGAGTCCATTGATCTAGCTGCCACGTTTGTCGAATCAGCCGGTGGGGATATCCCTGATCATATTATCGAAGGGCGTTCTTTGTTACCGTGGTTGCGTGGTGAATCACCTGTGTGGAGAGACTACGTTATTAGCGAATACGATTATTCAGTGACGCCTGTGGCTGTAAAACTGGGGCTAGAGCCGCGAGATGCTCGATTGTTCATGGTGTTTGATGGCCGCTACAAGCTCATGCATGCTGAAGGTGGCTTCAGACCCATGCTGTTTGATCTGCAAGAGGATCCTGAGGAATTTCATGATCTGGCAAAGCGGCCTGGCCATGAGGAACCGATTGCGCGCCTCTATGAATATCTGGCTTCCTGGGGGCGAAGGCTATCGCAGCGTGTCACCCGCTCGGAGAACGATATTAGGTCGATGAGAGGACGATCCTTACGCAAAGGCATTCTGCCTTTCCTGGTGGACGGCTCAGAAGTGCCCGAAGAACTAACCAGTTTCTACCGTGGCAAAGCCAAGCATGATTATCGTGAAACTTGATATCACCATGTTTTGTAATGGACAAACACGACAGTATGAGAACACAGTTTTGATGGGCGAAATACTGCGCAATAGGCCATCTCAATGAGCAATGCTTTCACCCGAACAGCTTTACTGGGTAGTCTGTTGCAGGACCCAAAGATCGCAGAAGAATTCTCCCCGGCACTTTTCATCGCTCGCATGGTGCAATTTGAACGCGCATGGACCGAAGCACTCAAGACAACAGACGCTGTTGCTGAGGCAGATGCGAATATCGCATTGCAGGCAATAGATGCGTTTGAGCCTGATATTGACGCTTTAGGCAAGGCGTCTGAGGTAGATGGTTTGCCCGTACCTGAGCTGGTGCGCCAACTTAGAATAGGGCTGCCAGAAGCCGCACAGGCCGCCATTCATACAGGTGCCACCAGTCAGGATGTTATCGATACAAGCATGACCCTAACAGCCTGTGCGATTTTAAGAATGCTTGAGCAGCGTAGTAAAGTCGTGTTGGAATGTCTGGACGAGCTTGCCGCCTCCTTTGCGGACAAACCCATGACGGGGCGAACGCGAATGCAGGCAGCATTGCCAATTACAGCAGGCCACCGAATTCAGAGCTGGCGCAATCCGTTGGCTGCCCACATCACTCAATTGGCGCATCTTATCGATACGGTGAACATTGTGCAGGTGGGTGGGGCTGTTGGACTTCGCGTAACAAGGGGTAGATCAGATGAGAAAATCACCGCCTGCGTGGCTGAATCACTCAACCTATCCGTGTCTCCTGTTTGGCACACGGATAGAACAGTCATGGTGGATATCGGACATTGGCTGTGTAAAATCACCGGAACGTTGGGTAAAGTCGGTCAAGACATTGCACTGATGGCACAACAAGGAATTAATGAAATAGCGCTTGATGGCGCGGGTAGTTCGTCGGCCATGCCGCACAAGCAAAACCCCATTCGAGCTGAATTGCTCGTTGCTGTGGCGCGTGTTGTTGCCGGACATCAAGGCATACTAGCGCAGTCCATGATTCATGAACAAGAACGCTCGGGCGCCGCTTGGGCTACTGAATGGATGACATTACCTGCCATGTTCGAAGCGACCGGTGCGAGCCTGAACATGGCCGAGTATCTTCTGCGCCAGATCAAGCACATTGGAGTTGAGGACACGCACATTGTGCCTAAACACTCTCTATTTTAATACCAGATAAGCTCTATTAAGGTAGAAGCACAGTTTTGGATAAACCTATGAATACACAAGTTGCCATTATTGGAGGAGGCCCCGCTGGGCTACTGCTCTCACAGCTCTTGCATACCCGTGGCATTGATAGTGTGGTGCTGGAGCGTAAGACGAAGGACTACGTATTGAGTCGTATCCGCGCTGGCGTGTTAGAACAAGGTCTTGTAAAACTGATGGAAGAGGCCGGGTGTGCAGATCGCATGCACGCTGAAGGTCTTACTCATGACGGCACGTTAATCTCCTATGGTGACGAGATATTCCGCGTTGATTTTTCTGAGCATACCGGCACCCCTGTTATGGTCTATGGTCAAACAGAGGTGACTCGCGACTTGTACGAAGCGCGCGAAAAAGCGAACGGCAAGATCGAGTTTGAAGTTGAAGACGTTGTTATACAAGGTGCGGACACTGAAAATCCACATGTGTATTACACCGTCGATGGCGAAGCGCGTCGGATTGATTGTGAGTTTGTGGCAGGGTGCGATGGTTTTCATGGCGTCAGTCGACAGAGCATTCCGCTTGACGTGCGGCGCGAGTACGAAAAAATCTATCCGTTCGGTTGGTTGGGTGTATTAAGTGAGACGCCACCAGTAAATCACGAACTCATCTATGCAAATTCAAAGCGTGGCTTTGCCCTATGTTCCATGCGCAACAGTAAGCTCAGCCGGTATTACATTCAATGTTCTCTCAGCGACAACCCTAGCGATTGGACGGATGAGGCATTCTGGGAAGAGCTAAAGCGGCGCATTCCCAAAGAGCAGGCCGACCTATTAATAACCGGTCCTTCTATCGAAAAATCTATTGCGCCGTTGAGATCGTTTGTCACCGAACCTATGCGTTGGGGGCGGCTGTTTTTATGTGGCGATGCTGCGCACATCGTGCCACCCACGGGCGCAAAGGGACTAAATACCGCAGCCTCAGACGTACACTATCTTTATAATGGTTTGCGAGAATTTTATGAAAGTGGCTCTGAAGTGGGCATCGACACCTATTCAGAGAAAGCCTTAAAAAGAGTATGGAAGGCTGAGCGTTTTTCCTGGTGGTTCTCATCACTCATGCATCGATACCCTGACCAGTCAGAATTTGATTTGAAAATACAAATAGCCGAACTCGAATTTTTGCGCTCTAACAAGGCGGCACAAAAAGCGATGGCGGAAAATTATATTGGGCTTCCTTATTAAATGAAAGTAATCAAGGCAAACGGTATCGCGATGCACTGGCGCGAAGACGGAAACCCAGAAGGCATCCCAGTGATCTTTGCCAATTCACTGGGCACTGATTTGCGGATGTGGGACCAGCTTTTGCCATTGTTGCCTAGCGAATTTCGCTATCTGCGTTATGACGTACGTGGTCATGGCTTAACACAGGTGAGTGATGGACCGTATTCAATAGACATGCTTGTAGCCGATGTGGAGGCGCTACTTGAAGGCTTGCACGTTGGCCCTGTGATATTGGTAGGTTTGTCGATTGGTGGAATGATTGGTCAAGGGCTTGCTGCATTGAGACCTGATCTTGTCAAAGCATTGGTCCTATCAAACTCTGCTGCCTGCATGGGCAACGCGCCCATGTGGGACGCTCGAATAGAGCAGATAAAGCAAGGTGGCATAGAGGTATTAGCTGACACCATTCTGGATCGCTGGTTCGGTGCGCATTTCCGTGAATCGCCACAAATACCAGCCTGGCGCGCCTTGCTCACACGCACGCCACAAGAGGGGTATCTGGGGTGTTGCGCTGCATTGGCTGTAGCTGATTTAACGGCCACTACTCGAAAGCTACAACTGCCTACGCTTGGCATTGCCGGGTCTGAAGACGGCGCTAGCGCACCCGAGCTTGTTGAAGCTACGTGCAAGTTAATTGAAGGTTCGACGTTTCACGTCATACCCGGCGCAGGCCACATACCTTGTATTGAGAAACCGGAAGAGTACGCTGCTATCTTGTCACCATTTTTAAAGGAACATGCCAATGCCTGATCGTTTTGATACTGGTATGACCGTGCGTCGTGAAGTGCTGGGCGATGCCCATGTTGATCGAGCCGAAGCTAACAAGTCGGAGTTTGATGCCCCGTTCCAAAACATGATTACGGAGGGTGCATGGGGAACACTGTGGGCTGACGATACGATCTCGAGGCGTGACCGCTCTCTGCTGACGCTGGCACTGTTAGCTGCAACAGGAAATTTTGAAGAAATCCCGATGCATATCCGAGCCAGCCGCAATACCGGTGCTAGCCCTGAAGAGATCCTTCAGGCGTTTATGCATGTGGCCGTTTATGCCGGTGTTCCCAAGGCGAATCATGCCATTAAACTGGCTAAAGCCACATTTAAGGAACTGGGGGTGAATGTATGAGCCTGATCAAGCAAGCTGGTGGATATGTGCCGCGCGATCGTGATTGGCAACCTGATGCTCTAACGCCACCTTATAAAACCAGTATCAAGCGTAGCCCGCAGGCTGCATTGTTGTCATTTCCAACCACGATGAGCGAAGAGACCTCTCCTGTCTTTGGACACAACATGATTGGAGAGCTTGATAATGATCTTATACTGAACCATGCTCAGCCTGGTCAGAGCGCTATCGGTCCGCGTATTATCGTCCATGGGCGAGTACTAGACGAAATGGGGCGAGGGGTGTCTGGGGCTTTGCTAGAGTTCTGGCAGGCTAACGCAGGCGGACGTTATCGCCATAAAAAAGAAAGCTACCTAGCGGCGCTTGATCCCAACTTCGGGGGCTGTGGGCGCACAATGTCAAGCGACGACGGCTCGTACGAACTGCGCACCATCCAGCCCGGTCCATACCCTTGGCCTAATGGTATGAACGATTGGCGTCCGGCGCATATTCATTTTTCAGTTTTCGGTCATGGCTTTGCGCAACGACTCATTACTCAGATGTATTTTGAAGGTGACCCACACATCAAGCTTTGCCCGATCGTGGGTGCACTTAAAAGCCAGCCAGCAGTCGATGCCTTAACGGCAGCGTTAGACATGCATCGCACAGTGCCGATGGACAGTCGAGCCTTCAAGTTCGACATCGTACTGCGTGGCCAGCGACAAACGCATTTCGAGAACCGAAAAGAGGGGCTTTGATCATGGTGCAAAAACTGGATTACCTGCAAGAGAGTCCCAGTCAAACTGCTGGCCCCTATGTGCATATCGGCTGTATGCCTAATTTTGCAGGTATAGATATCTACGGGTCTGACCTTGGTTCACAAATGAAAACAGGCCCGGTGCAAGGGCAGGAGATATCGGTTACCGGCATCATCTACGATGGCACAAACACGCCACTGCGAGATGTGATGATTGAAATCTGGCAACCTGATGCCGCAGGCTTGTTTCCGTCTGCTAACGAAACTCGTGGCCAGCCTGATCCAAATTTTACCGGCTGGGGCCGAGCGCCAGGAAATATGGACACAGGTGAGTTTACTTTCGATACGGTAAAACCCGGTTCGGTGCCTTATCCTGATGGGCGTATGCAAGCACCCCATATTACCGTATGGATTGTGGCACGTGGAATTAACATTGGTCTGCATACGCGTATGTACTTCGAGGATGAAGCGAACGCTAACGCGGCTGACCCCATCCTGAGTCGCATCGAATTCCCAAATCGCGTGCCCACGTTGTTGGCTAAAAAGACAGATGAAGGTGCTTACCGTTTCGACATCTATCTGCAAGGTCCTAACGAAACCATCTTCTTTGACATATGAGCAACCCCATGAGCAATCCATGCATTATTTGTGTCGCCATTACCGGGTCTGTTCCAACAAAGGAGAACAATCCGGCGGTGCCTATATCGATAGCCGAGCAGATAGAAAGCACTCAGGAAGCTTTTGAGGCTGGTGCCTCCATTGCTCACTGCCACGTGCGAGACGATGATGGCAAGCCAACATCAGACCCTGATCGTTTCGCCCGTCTTAAAGAGGGTCTGGAGACACATTGCCCCGGCATGATTGTGCAACTCTCTACAGGAGGGCGTTCAGGCGCTGGTAGAGAGCGTGGAGGGATGCTGTCCTTGTCGCCAGATATGGCATCTTTATCAGTGGGTTCGAACAACTTTCCCACACGTGTGTACGAAAACAGCCCCGACCTAGTGGATTGGTTGGCCAGTGAGATGATCAGCTACGACATAAAGCCTGAGATTGAAGCTTTCGATCTGGGACATATCGTTCACGCGACGAAGATGGCATCGGATGGGCGTTTAAAGGGACCATTGTATGTGCAGTTCGTTATGGGTGTAAAAAACTCGATGCCCGCAGATGAGCCTATTTTTGACTTCTATATCGAAACTCTTAAGCGGCTTGCACCTAATGCACAATGGTGTGCGGCTGGAATTGGACCGGCACAGCTGACGGTCAATGAGTGGGCTATCTCGAAGGGTGGGCATACGCGAACAGGGTTCGAGGATAATGTAAGACTGGATCGCGAGACCTTGGCGCCATCCAATGCGGCGTTGGTTCGTCGAGCAGTTGAGTTGTGCGAAAAGTATGAACGGCCTGTCGCTACTTGGCAGCAAACGCGGGGTATTCTGGAGTTGCGGCACGTTGCATAACCTGAGTAACCGGGTTCATTGACAAAGCCAACTGAGGTAGCGTTGTTACATGCTTTGATGTGGAAGTTATCGCCGCAAGACGAACACACTAAAGGCTCAACGACGACGAATCTAATTTGATGACACGGTACCGGGCAAAGTGACTTTAATACACAGTCCCGATCCTTCTGCGGGGTTCATTGCCAGTATTTCACCGCCACGGGTTTTTATCAACTTGCTGATAGCGAGAAGCCCAAAACCGCTTTGCGTACAACCGGTACTATCAGCCTCGAATAGCTTATGTGGATTTGACATACCTTGTCCGTTGTCGGTGAACTTCATGGTGAAATAGCCTGGCAAAGATTTTTCCGCAGTAATATCAAATGAAATGGCTTTGGTGGGGTTGTGCTTTATTGCGTTGTCGATCAGATTACGTAATAAAATCTCTATAAGCACACGGTCTCCTAAGATTGAACATCCATCAATCCGAGACTTGTGAACACCTTCAGGGTCAAGAGTTTCCAAAACTCTCAGGCATACATCTGACAAATTGATATGTTCAACTGATTCATTACAGTCTGAAATTTCAGCATGCTTAAGGACGCTCTGAACCATAGCAATTGACTCAACTGACACTCTTTCAAGCATGTCAATAACTTCTACCTTGCCGTCCCCTAAATCTTCGAAATCCTCACGAAGTATATCCGCGAACATTTTAATTTTTTTCATCGGACTGCGCAGATCATGTGCCGCTAGGTAGATAAATTCACGTAACTCCCTTTCGACTTCACCTGTCCGGGTTCGAATATTTTTCAATTCGATTTCGGACGAAATATCGACAGGTGCACCAATCAGGTTCACGACCTTGCCACTGCCATCTAACGTGGGCGTAAGAGTGGTTCTGATGTGGAGTAATTTACCATTGATGGGTAGCGCAAATTCATAATTCGTTGGTTTAGCTGTTTGGTAAGTCTCTACGTGCGTTTGATTTACGCGCTCACCGTATTCACCGTGGTATAGCTCACGCGCTGTAAGCCCCAGATAATCATCCAAATTAATGCCGCTATGATCGATCGCCGCTTGGTTGAACGCTTTGTACACTAGGGTACCCTCAAATGTAGGCTCTAGAATAAATAGTGGCGTTGGGAGGCTATTAAACAAAACTGAATCTACTACGTCCATATCTCAGCATCAACCATCGTGGTGTCATGTGCGGCGTTGCAAGTACAACAGAACCGTACATAGCATGACGGCTGCAACTGTAAATACTTGGCATATTACGAGTTATTTAAAATTAAGTATAGAACGCTCAAACATGAAATACACCCACCTGCACACTTGCTTGTTGCGTTAGAACTCAAGTATAGGCACGTACTTGGCGCTTCTTGAAGAGATAAAACGCCTAAATTGTCAGTTAGTCAGTATTTGCTTAATACGGTTACTCAAAATTGTTACTAATATGAATCAACAGAGCCAACTAGACTCGTTTCTCGTAATGGTAATCTATGCATATGATTTCGTTAGTCGCAATAATCTTACGATTAACCCGACAATTCCGTATTGACAACTATCTGATTTAAACTCAAAAATGGTAACCGGTTTTGTCAGCTGGCGTTATGGATTGGGTTTCAAGTTTCGACAACACTACTGGTTTACATGATCGTGATTTTGAAATAGTTTTGCAGAGTCATCGAGTAGCTGTAGTGCTGAAGCTGCTTAGAGAGCATCACATGTTTCATCTGGCGATTACCCTGAAGGCATCGCAAGATTTGGCAAATTTGGTTTACGCAGTGTTGTGGAGAGTCGTTAACATGCCACGGCTCAGGTGTTACACAATACTAAGGAAGGTGACTAGTTGAATAACGCATTTCTAGCTGAGGACAGCTTGCCCTTAAAGCAGACAAACCAAATGCCGTTTCGTATAGCCTACGCTAGCCGAACAGCAGGTTATAACTCTCCAGCTCGCATGGCGCAATTGGCAGCTGAGGCTGCTCGGGACAATATACCGCACAGTATTTCAGGCGTTATTGTGCATGAAAACGGCATCAACTTACAATGGTTAGAAGGACGAGCCAAAGATGTCTGTGAGCTAATGGATAGAATCTCGTCCGACCAGCGGCACAAAGATGTCACGATACTTGAAGCTGGATGGATATCTAAGCGTCGCTATGAAAACTGGCCGATGCATTTTATCAGCGCATCACAAGACAAAGCATGGTTTGAACAGCCGCTAACGTCACTAGGCGAGCTGCCATGCAGTCCCCATGCAGTCCCCAAGCAGCCGATGCTGCGTTCGATGCTCTCGCAGCTATGCATAGGCGCGAGACGCCATCTGCTCAAACAGAGCAGACAGGTGCTGAGCTTTTCTTATCTGGACTTATCGCAACTGATGGGCTTGCTTTGGTCGAATTTCCAGCCAATACCTTGAACGATTTACCGGCGCGTGCATCACTGGTCGACCAGACATGCAAACTGCTGGGTCGTCGTTGGAGAGACGACACCATGAGCAGTTTTGAAATAGGTCTCGCCTTGGCTGATTTAAATAGAATGTGGCAACGCGCCGGCCGAGTAGAGGAGCCTTTGTGCCCTAACCGCGAGATTTGTGTTGTTATGCCTCCGGGCAGCAGCGAGATCATTGGTTCTATCGTTAAATCAGATCTTATTCGTGCATCAGGAGCCTCCGTGCATCAAGTGCTAGAGAATGATTGGTCGGCCATAGCCGACACTCTGGCAATAGGCGAACCATCGCCCATCATAGTCGCTGGTCCGCGAGTGGGCCTCAACGATGATGCCGATAAGGCAAATGCGCTGGCTAATCGCTTACAAAGCTGGTTTCCGGGCAGAGAAGTCTATTTAGGAGGCCGAGCAGGGGGCTCTCTCTCCCTATGGCCAGATCGTCTCGGACTCGGAGCTGCCGACAAGGGCCCCATGCGAGCAGAGTCTGTTAAGTGGTTGGTACTGGCCTCCATAGCCTCTATTGCAGAGTCTCGGCAGATTGTTTAGAGACGAGATTTCAGTGGCCCCTGTTCGGCAGTCATTCTTACGTCAAATTGCAAGAGCACGTGAGCACGTGAGCA
>JALZUD010000088.1 GCA_023301725.1 Granulosicoccus sp.
GCGTCAATCTACTGTCAACTCACTGTCAACTCACTGTCAATGCAACCTGACAGTTTTACCTGTCAACTTTCCTGTTTCGATATGATATAAATTCTGTACAGATGACATTGCAGGAACAGTTATCTGCTAACAAATGCAGTCAATCAAGCCTTCACTACAAGAACATTATTATTGAATTTTAAAGTTAATTATTCGGTTGAATTTCTAGATTCAACTGCGTCGCCTACAAGAGAATCCGAGTGGTACCTATGAACTTATCTAAAAAAACCTTCATCCCCGCCAATCACAATATCGCCATCAACAAGTGCACAAAACTGTGCACAGTTTCATCAGCAATACTGATAGCAATATCAGCTCCTTCTTATGCAGATCTAGAACCGTACACACTCTTCGATGGACGCATGGAGGTAGGCTTTCTCGCTTTGCAAGGCTTTCAGGCTATACAAGCTGATGATGGTGCCTTTCGCCCGGAAGATGAAGAACAAGAACCGAACTTCCAACGACTCCGCGTAAACCTGCAATTGAAATTTAATATCACCGACAACATCAGGGCAGATGTCGACATTGCGGAAGAGCCAAATGATTTTGGTAATAACGGTGATAGAGATTTCGCGTTCCATCAGGATTTCGGTGGTATTGAATTCGAACTCTTAGGTCTGCTAGGTTCAGGCAGCGATAATAGTGATCTAACACTTAGAGTAGGCAACATCGGTGCCGCACCCTTTCAATTCAAAGGCTTTCAGGATGGTGCAGATAATCAAGGCAATGCACTTATAGGCAATTCCCCAGTCGATTTTGCAACAGCAGAAAACGGCATACAGTTGTCTTATACTAAATCTGCATTAAGTGGCCCTGTAGAGAGCTGGAATGTCGCAGGACACATCACAGGTTCGAGTTTCGGAGAGCAATTTCAAGAAGATCGTGGCTTCAATTTACGCCTGCAAGGAACTCTTAACTTTGCCGGTGGTTTCAAAGCAGGTTTAAATGTTTTCCAATCTGACCAGGGCGATCAGCTAAGCTTTGGCGCTAACGGTGTGGCTGGTCTAGATGGAGTGACCACTACTAACTATCGCTTTGGTGATGGTGAAAATTATAATTTCTCCTCTTCTGGTTCAAGCTCACGTGAAACCCACGTCGGCGCATCACCAGGTTTAGACATGACAATCGTTCAGTTTAACCTAGCTTACCAACCCAGCAAAAATACATCCTTGATTGCTATGATCGGGCGCGCAGAAGACGATTTCGCATTCGCCGATGATGCTGGAAATATTCAAGCAGGCAACGTTTTTCTTGATGCAGGAGGCAATCGACAAGAGGGCGCCAATGTCATTGAGGCACAAAGCGCTGTAGATTATTTCGTGCTTGAAGCGCAACAGTACATCATGCCCAATAAACTCTTTGTCGCCGGCCGTTACACCAATTCATCCAACGATACAGACGGCATTAGTGGCGAAGACACCTTGGAGCGGATTCAGCTCGGCGCAGGTTTCTGGATCAACGAAAGAACGTTGTGGAAAGCTGAATTTGTTGACCAAGACGAAGAAGCCAACTCTGGTGGGCAAGTTGGTGGCGGATTTGATGGCTTTATTACAGAAATTTCGACCAGATTCTAATTCAGCCTGAATTACAGCATCCCCCGCTAAATCACTTTATGCGGGGGGTGAGGTCGTGCTTCGAAGACTAAAGATTCTGAGATTGGTCAACCATGATTAATTCATTTGTCTGAAAACCCAGCTCAGAGGCACGTGTTATAAAATCATTCAATTGCTCTTCACTCACACTGGGCGAACGGGCGAGAAACCACAGGTAAGATCGATCATTACCAGCAACGTAGGCGTGCTGATAATCTTCATCTAGCTCGAAAACAACATAACTTCCATAGAATGGACCGAAGAACGACACCTTGAGGTACCCCTCATCGTTGTCCCGCGCAAATTTAGCGCGGCCTATCGCTTCACTGAATTCACCTGCGCCTTCATTGAATCCACGATTGATCACTCGAATTTGACCGTCATCTTGCAGCTGATATTCCGCCGCAACATTGCTCAATCCCCTTTCAAAACGATGATCTAGACGCGCTATCTCGTACCAAGTGCCCAGATAACGATTTACCTCAAATTGCTGCACCGGATCGTTGCCTTTCGGTAAGCCTGCACAGGCACTCAGCATAAGAGCTAGAGCCAACGTTATAAGAATTTTCAAGTGCATCTAAACTCTGAGTTTTTCATTGTCAGCATCATAAGGCGACTCCACAACCACGCGAGCCACACGATTCTGTCCCAGCACGCTGATAATCACGTTGGTGTCCACGATGGCAACATCAGGCTTTACATATCCCAAAGCGATGCTCACGCCTAGTCTGTGACCATAACCACCAGATGTTGTATAACCGACTATCTCGTCGTCTAATAGGATCGGACATCCATACAGCGCATCAGTATCTCTCAATCGCTCATCACCAGCCTGCTCGTCAAGTACGAGCGTGGCGAATACATCTTCTAACGGAGCCGTTGATTCAGCTAGAAGCGCGTCACGCCCAATAAATTTCGGTTTTTTCAAATCGATAAAACGATTAAGCCCTGAGCGCAAAGGCGAGTACTCGTGGTCAAGATCCACTTTCCATGCACGATAACTTTTCTCTAGTCGCATGGACTCCATGGCGTACATACCAAAATCACACAAACCAAATTCTGAGCCTGCGGCTTCAATAGCATCGTAGAGCGCTTTGTGATCGTCTATGCGTACATGCAATTCCCAGCCAAGTTCTCCGACAAAATTTACACGTATTGCTCGAGCACTTACACCGCCTAAAGTGATGTCCTGATGACTCAACCAACGAAAGGACTCATTAGACATATCGGTGGTTGTTAATGCTTGCATCACATCGCGTGATTTTGGACCTGCAACAACCAGAGTTGTGTAATCGTCACTGATATCATTAAGTGATATTTCACTTTCGCTTGGCAAATGTTCCTGCAACCATTGAAAGTCGTGCCATTTTGCAGCGGCTGCACTTATCAGCATATAGTGTTCATCACCGAGTCTGGTCAGTGTCATCTCGCACCATACTCCGCCATCGACAGCACAGAAATAGGCAAGACCAACACGACCCACGCTGGGTAATTTTCCGGCGATAAGAGAATCAAGCCACTGTGAAGTGCCTTCTCCCATAACCTCATACTTAGTGAATCCGCCCATATCGAGCAGACCTACCTTGTCACGAACCGTTCTACATTCCTCCCCCACTGCATCAAACCAGTTGCCACGTTGATAGCTTGGGTCGTCGCTGGTATCGTCTGTAGGCCTTGCAAACCAGGTGGCACGCTCCCACCCTCCACGCGCTCCAAACTGCGCGCCTTTTTCCATCAATCGATCGTATGCAGGTGTAACTTTGCGAGGCCGGCCTGCCGGGCGTTCCTCTACTGGAAAATTAATAGCGTATTCGTGCTGATACAATTCCAACGCACGATCCACAACATAAGGCTGATCGGCATAGTCGGTATAACGCCGCGGATCAACAGCCCATAAATCCCATTCGGGTTTACCGTCGATGATCCACTCAGCAATCATTTTTCCGGCACCACCGCCCTGACAGACACCAAAACTGAATCCGTTCATCTGATAGAAATTCTGCATACCAAAAGCCGGCCCAATGTAAGGCATACCATCCGGGGAATACGGAATCGGTCCATTGATTACGCGTTGCACACCCACTGTTCCAAGGATCGGCATACGTTCACACGCCTTTTCGATATACCACTCAAGCCTCTCAAGGTCGTCGGGGTATAACTCATACGCAAATTTTTCTGGAATTTTTCCATCTGTCCAGCGCGCTTTAGCCTGTTCTTTTTCGTAAGGCCCGAGGATCAGACCAGTTTTTTCCTGGCGCAAATAATATGAATCATCAGGATCTCGGACCAACGGCAAAATCCCTTTGATAGCTTCTAATTCGGGGATAGACTCTGTTACAAGATACTGATGCTCCAACGTGACCATGGGTAGGAACTTGCCCCCCATGGCGCTCACTTCAGCGCCTCGGTAACCTCCTGCATTAACAACGTACTCAGCCAGTACAGTGCCCTTATCAGTTTGCACTGACCATTCGCCACTGGCAGTGCGTGTGACACCGGTAACCGTTGTAAATCGATGGATAGTACAACCGGCTTTACGCGAATGACTCGCAAATGCCTGCGTAAGCTGACTTGGATCGATATCACCGTCGTTCGGATCCCACAAGGCACCTAACAGGTCGTGGTCTTCTACAAAGGGGTGCCGAACTTTCATTTCGGCTGTATCGATTAATTCGTAGCCCAGACCCATCGCATTCGCCATAGACATAACGTGTTGGAACTCTTCCATTCGCTCCGTCGTTTGTGCCAGCCTTAACGCCCCTGTTTGATGATAATTGATAGGGTAATCTTCATTTTTGCAAAGCTTCGCATACAGCTGCGTACTGTAATGCTGCAACTTAATCATGTTGCGTGAGCTGGAAAATGTGGGGATGTTACCC
Organism: Granulosicoccus sp.; assembly: GCA_023301725.1. GTDB lineage: Bacteria > Pseudomonadota > Gammaproteobacteria > Granulosicoccales > Granulosicoccaceae > Granulosicoccus. The sequence goes on from JALZUD010000088.1 coordinate 4,511, forward strand.
GCAGCATGCCAAGTCGAGCCTGACGTCAGTTCGTCCATCTCCAACAAAATGCAGTCGGTCCAGCCACGCTGAGCCAGATGGTACAAGGCACTAGTGCCAGCAACGCCACCACCGATAATAACTACGCGAGCTTGGTCTTTCACAAAGGTATCTCTCTTGAATCAATGGC
>JALZUD010000089.1 GCA_023301725.1 Granulosicoccus sp.
AGGAATCAATAAGGTGTCAAAAGCTGTTGTTCGTGAGACATCACAAAACACGCCATAGCGAGATACAGCAACAGACATGCCTAGATTCTTGGCGCACGACCAAGTGGACGTTATCTGAAATAGAGAAGCTTAACCGTCCGTGCCGCGAATATTTTTGAGTTCAGATTGTTGAGGAGCTGAACGCACAAGGCTGCACGTGGTTTTATGCAGAGCTTGAGTTAGGTCTTTGAGTAATAGCTAAGCTGATAGCCAGAATTGCATGGCGAGAGGGTTCAGGCAGTAATGCACGTGCTTCATCTTCTACTCTGAATAGTGATGGTTTTGGACGAAGTCTGCCATCGACCAGCTCGATATAACCTTGGCGTTGCATTGATTTGACAAAGTTGTTGTGCAAGTGTTTGTCGTACAATTCTATTGCCACCTTTCCATGAGTGCTGGCAAGTCGATCCGCAGCTAATTGACACCGTTTTTGTAACTCCTCGGTGTCGATTTCATTGTGTGTGCTTTGCGCGAGTAAACAGGCACACAGATAATCGCGTTCCAGTGCCGGAGTGATAACATTTGCGAGCCGTATGAAGGCTACTGCCTCCAGCGAGCCGGCAGTAGGGCGTGCCCAGACGCCGTTGTCGTTTGTTATAAGGCCTGCTTGTTCAAGTCCGGTTAGCGTCTGCTTTAACGACTCGCGATTTATTTCTGTTGATAAGAAAAGCTCACCTTGTATAAATGGAAAACTTAATTCAACCAGATGCGCTATTTCTTGCTCGCTACGATGGCGCCTGTTGGTGAAGGTTGCCGCGACCAGTGCGGGTAATGTCAATAAATGCAGGATGTTGTTTCGGAAATAATTCAGTGGCGCTGCCTGTCCCGGTTTAAGGGCGATCATTGGGCCAACAGCATCTTGAATTGTGTGCACGAAGCCCAATCGTGAACCGTGAGAGATGAGCTCTTTTGCATCAAGCTGGGGAACGGTGATTCGAGTGTGTTGATAAGTACTTTGCAGGAGTCTTTGATATATGGTGACTTGTTGAATAAATTCATCGTAGCTTATGCAACCCCGAGGTGTGGCTAGCATGGCTGTAGCCAGTAAACTAATTGGCGTGACACTGGTAGCTTCATTGATACGTTGCATGATGGTTGTACCCAAATCGTCTATCACAGGCTTGATCCAAGCCGGGCGCTCATCACTAATTTCATAGCTGCGCCACTGTGGCTTATGTTGCTCGAGCAATGGATCCAGCTCAATAGGCTCACCAAAGCTTACGTGCACCCGACCGTAATCTTGTTTCAATGTGCGCACAGACTTTAACAAAGCAAACACAGATTCTCGCTGTTTTTTGCCACCGGCAAGTTCACTTGTGAAAGACTTTCCTTCAAGAAGCCGCTCGTAGCCAAAATACACTGGCACAAAAACTACGGGTGTTTGCGGTTGATGTAAATAGGCATGCACTGTCATTGCCAGCATGCCACTTCTATGAGGTAGTAGACGCCCTGAACGACTCCGGCCACCTTCAATGAAATACTCAAGCGAGTGCCCGCGTTGCAGAAGCTCTTTCATATAGGCATTGAACACGGCCGAATACAGAGGTTTTCCAGCGAAGCTCCTGCGCATGAAAAACGCTCCACCTCGGCGTAAAATTCCCCCCACAAAGGGTAAATTCAAATTGATACCAGCGGCTATATGCGGCAAAGAAAAACCCTGAACATAGAGTATGTATGACAGGAGTAGGTAGTCGATATGGCTGCGGTGGCAGGGAACATAAACGACTTCGCGGCCGTCAGCTACCGCTTTTAATTGATCTATTCCACTGAGCTCAACACCATCGTATAGCTCATTCCATAAGCGCTTGAGCAATGTGTGAAGTACACGAATCGTGGGATAGGATACGTCAGCCGAAATTTCGTTAGCGTATTTTCTAGCGTCTTGGCGGGCACTGTCAAGGTTGCTGGTGGCGGCCTCATTGTTGATGGCGACGCGCACAGCTGAATCGGAAAGCACATGGTCCATGAGCATACGCCTATGCGATTGGTCAGGGCCAAGGCTTGCGATACGACGCTGTCGAAAATGTACGCGTAAGATTCGCGATACCTTACGTGTCAGTATGTCGCTACTTGCACCAGAGCCTTGCAAGCTAGACAGCGACAACGGTTCGCTGATACTCAGCAAGGTGTGCCTGCCGTGTACAAGCGAGGTTAACAGCTTGCGGGTGCGTCCAGCGAATTGCCAATTTTCACTCAATAGCAACTTGACGATGGATGATTCCTTGTCAGGTGCTCTTCCCCAGTAAACTGACACTGGAACAATCTGCAGCTCTCCAGCATCGCCATTTTGGCTTGCTTTCACCAGAGAGGTAAGTAATTCGGATGTTGTTGAGGGGCGTTTTGATCGTCGTTTTCGAAAAAACAGACTGTGTCTCTGTCGGAGCACATCGACAGAGGTTCTGAAGCGTTTTTTGCCAAATAGGAGCTCGTTATCAGGATGAGGCAAAGACAATCGCTCAGCCGCTATTGTTAGAGCTGCTTTATCAGCTAGACCACCTGCTTCAAGCACGTAGAGAACAGGAAACTCTGGATTGATGAGTGAATTGGGATCTTCGGGCAATACTTCGGGTCTGATCCAAAATCGCATTACGCGTATCAGCAGGCTGTCAACGAAAGTTTGCAATGTCTGAGGCATAATGGCGATCAATCTAGAGAGATTCATCATACAGTGACCAGACTCAACACTTGTGAAATCACCGAATTATCGGAGGCCACGATCGAGGCGCTTGAGCCTTTTCGTCAAAATGGCAAGATTGCGGCGGTGTACCTGCAATTTGCTAATAGTGAAGCTGCGTTGCAAGCCTATTTGCGCATGGAGCAAAGCTTGACCCTTGGAAGTCTCAGTATTTTGCAGCTAGAGGCCGTCAAGCTATGGGTGAGCCAACAAACAGGGTGCGAATTTTGTCTATCAGTACATTCGTTCAAAGCGCAAAGCGCTGGACTCGATGACACGCTGCAGATGGCCATACGGAAAGATCAACCCACTGGTGATCAATCGCTGGATGCTTTGCTTACGCTTGCTAGAGCCTTGTTTCGAACACCTGGCAGTGTGTCTCAAGACATGCTTAACGAGGCGCGTGCTGCAGGTTTGAGTGATGAAAATCTGGTCGATCTGTCCATGGCAATGAGTACCATATTTTTCACTAACATGGCTAACCACATTAACGACTCAAAGTCGCCGCTGAAAGCCGCTCCATCCCTCTCGTAGAGCTTAACTAGCGAGGGTCTATTCTGATATAGATCTCAACTGGCAGCACCCTACTGTTTTGTATCGACAACACGTGAAGCGCTCGACAATGGCTGAAGAAAAAGTACCGAAGAATATTCTTGGAGAAGATTTAGTGATCTGTGGTTCTGACCCAGTCACTGGCTTCTATCGTGATGGGTGCTGCGATACAGGGCCGGAGGATGTGGGGTCACATACAGTGTGCGTTGCAGTAACTGATGAGTTTCTTGAATTCACCGCATCGGTAGGCAATGATCTGGCAACGCCTGTTCCAGCTTATGGCTTTCCTGGGTTGAAAGCAGGTGACCGCTGGTGCCTGTGCGCCAGTCGCTGGCTACAGGCTTTCAATGCAGGCCATGCTCCAAAAGTGTACGTACGATCCACCCATGAAGCTGCTTTGCGAATCATCCCAATGGATGTGCTTACTGCATCAGCTGCTGACTTGCACTAACAATCTGCACCATTGATCTGTACTAACAATCTGCAC
>JALZUD010000090.1 GCA_023301725.1 Granulosicoccus sp.
GCTGAGCTTATTCTTACACCAACGGCTAATATGGCACCGTTTCATAGCGTGACAAATAATATGGTGCCCGTACGCGCGCAAGAGAATGCCTTATACATCGCCTATGCAAATTATGTGGGTTCCGAAGCTGAGTTTAATTATTTTGGCTTGTCGTGTATCTGTGGCCCAATGGGTGAAGATGTAGCGCGCGCAACATCAGAAGGTGAAGAGTTAATAGTTGGAACCATCTCTCGCCAAGACATTGAAAATGCGCGCAAATCGACACCGTATTTACTAGACTTACGCAGTGAGCTATACACTTTATGAGAACTTCACAGTGAACGACACAACCCAACAGCCTGTTACCGCCTTTGGTCCGGACTTCCCGTTTGCCTACGACGACTGGATAGGTCATCCGGCTGGCTTGGGTGAAATTCCAGCTGCTAGGCATGGAGACAAAGTTGCAATAATTGGTGCAGGTGCTGCAGGCATCATTGCCGCCTATGAATTAATGCGTATGGGTTTGCGCCCCATTGTGTATGAGTCTGGGCAATTTGGCGGTCGTCTGCGTTCTCAGGTTTTCGAAGGCACTACTGATGTTATCGCAGAGCTAGGTGGAATGAGATTCCCTGTAGCATCAACTGGCTTCTATCACTATGTGGATCAGGTGGGTGCAGAGAGCAGGCCTTTTCCCAATCCATTAACAGCAGCGGCAGGCTCCACTGTCATTGATTTGGAAGGTGAAACACACTACGCCAAAACACTCAGCGATTTACCGCTCATCTACCAAGAAGTGGCCGCAGCCTACCATGCGGCACTAGAAGAGAGTCTACAGTTTTCAAGCTTAAAGCAGGCTATTCGTGACCGAGATCCAGCACGTATAAAAGCAATCTGGAATCCCATTGTACGAGACTGGGATGAACGCACATTCTATGACTTTATCGTCTCATCCAAAGCGTTTCAGGCACTGTCTTTTCGTCACCGTGAGATCTTTGGGCAAGTAGGCTTTGGTACTGGCGGTTGGGATTCTGACTTTCCTAATTCAATGCTAGAAATTCTGCGAGTCAACGTCACAGAGCTTGATGATGATCAGCGTTATATTGTCGGGGGTGTTGAGCAGGTGCTACACAAACTGTGGCAGCATGAACCTGAGTCTATAGCGCATTGGGATAAAGGCACTACGTTGAGCCTATTAAACGGTGGTGCAACTCGTCCGGGTGTTGTATCCATTAAGCGTAAAGGCCTTAACACGTTGTTAACAGATCAATGGGGTCGGTGCGAGGAATATGGTGCCGTCATCGTTACGTGCCAAACTCATCTACTAACCACAGCAATAGATACTCAAGAAGACCTGTTTGATCAAAAATTGTGGATGGCTCTTGACCGCACCCGGTACATGCAAGCCTCAAAAACCTTTGTGATGGTTGACCGTGCATTCTGGAAAGACAAAAATCCGGAAACAGGACACGATGTCATGTCGATGACTCTGACTGATCGTTTAACGCGGGGAACGTATTTTTTTGATAACGGGCCAGACAAGCCTGCGGTCATTTGCCTTACTTACACGTGGATGACAGATGCTCTAAAAATGTTGCCGCTACCTATTGAGCAGCGAGTAGAGCTGGCCTTGTCGGCACTTGAGAAAATCTACCCTGACGTGGACATACGGCAACATATCTTGGGCGACCCCATCACTGTTAGTTGGGAGAGTGATCATAATTTTCTGGGTGCGTTTAAAGGTGCACTACCGGGCCACTATCGATACAACTGCCGCATGTTTGGTCAGTTTATGCAGGCAGAGCTACCGACAGAACAACGCGGTGTGTTTATAGCTGGCGACGGCGTCAGCTGGACACCCGCTTGGGTTGAGGGCGCTGTGCATTCTTCTCTAAATGCTGTGTGGGGTGTGATGACTCATCTAGGCGGTAGTACATACCCAGACAACCCCGGGCCCGGAGATGTCTACCCGCAGTGGGGGCCCATTGAGTTGTCGGACTGAACAAGCAGATCTTTAACAACTGCCTTATGGTTGGCTACTTGGCCTTCACTTGCAAATGATTTGTTGATAAAAAACGCAAATCAATTTGCGACTATCCACCGAAGAATCAGGAGTTAGGCGCGTACATGAAATATGTTTTCAATACTTTTGACACACTTGATGCAGCAGCCCTGTTTGCTTTTTTGAAACTGCGTGTCGATGTGTTCGTCGTTGAGCAAAATTGTGCTTATCATGAATTAGATGAATACGATACCGCCCCTAATACCTTACATCTTCAGTGTTTTGTCGATAGCCAGTTAGTAGCATACGCACGCGCCATGCCTGGTCATGAACATAGCCATGCAAGTGATCAGGTGCCAACTCCTGTTGTAAAAGTCGGACGTGTTGTAGTATCAAAAAGCCACAGAGGCACAGGTGTAGCGCAAGCACTGATGACAACAATGTTAGATCGTTTGTCTGAAGACTATCCCGGCCAACAACAGATTCTCGCCGCACAGGATGCGGTTGCATTCTTTTACGCTGATCTGGGTTTTAAACGCATCTCTGAGGTCTACCTTGAGGACGACATACCTCATGTGGACATGCTACGCACATCCTAGTAACAACGCTATTCGCTCAAGACCCATATCAAGCTGTACAAGCTCTCCACCACCAACCCCGAGTCGAATATGTGCTGGCTCGCCATATGCACTGCCCGGGATCAGAAATGTGCGGTACGGGTCGGCGAGAAGCTGTCGAGCAAACGCTTCGCCATCAAGCGTTAGATGCAACCTGACTAAACCGATGAGCCCGCCCTGAGGGCGCACCCACGACAGTAGCGGTTGCTCTGTGATGAATTGGTCTAGCTTCTCCAAGTTGTCGATTCCCTCGCGGCGAGCAGACGCAATTGCTGCATCGTAGCGCTCTGGTCGCATGGCAATTTCACTGATAACCTCACCCATGATGTTCATGATCTCACTTGAGTTCTCTCGTAAGATCACCGCATCAAAGACCAAATCGGGGTCGCGGCAAATCAGCCAACCTGTGCGCAATCCTTGTAAACCTAGCGCCTTGGAAACACTGCCTGTGGTAATGCCGCGCTCATAAATTCCGGCAATGGAAGGTCGGCGTTCACCTTCCCATTCAAGACCGGCATACACTTCATCAATTAGTAAGTAAGCACCCTGGCTAGCGGCAATTGAAGCGATCTCAGTCAGTTCGTCTGCCGATAGCAATCGCCCTGTCGGGTTGTTTGGGTTGGTGATGAAAATCAGCTTTGTACGCTCAGTAACTGCTGCGCGCAGTTCGTCGATAGGGAAGCGCCAACCATCAGCTTCTGTGCGTTTTATCGTGTGAGTGGGGACCTTCAAAGCCTTGGCCATAACTGCAGCTTGTGGCCAACCGGGAGCTTCGATGATGAATTCGTCACCGGGCTGCAGCAGTTGGCGCATCACCAGGTAGTAACGGCAATGCCAAGCTTTGAAGTGTTGATCATTGCTAGGTGACCTTTGATTTGGTTTTGAAGCGAGTTTGATCCCAGCTTCCTGTCTTGATGATATCTGCGATCTCATGCGCCGCTCGCCCGATATCAGCAAAGCGCAGATACAGTGGAGCGAAGCCAAAACGCATGATGTCGGGCGCACGGAAATCACCAATCACGCCGCGCTCGATGAGCGCTTGAACAATGGCATAACCATCGGGATGGCGAAATGAGACCTGACTACCGCGAATGCTGGCATCGCGAGGAGTAACCAGTTCAAGTTCCTTGCAATTCGCCTCTACCTCGTCGATGAAACAGTCACACAATTGTTGCGACTTTTCTTGTAACTGTGATAAATCCACACCGTCGAATGCATCTAGGGCGGCATCGAGCGCCGTTAGCGACAGAATAGGCGGCGTGCCGGCCGTCATGCGAGCAATGCCTGTCGCAGGTACAAAATTAGGCTTAAAGGCAAAGGGTTCTGCGTGCCCCATCCAGCCTGCTATTGCCGGTGTGATCGCCGAGATATGTTTGTCGGCAACGAAGAGAAAAGCCGGGGCGCCAGGCCCACCGTTCAAATATTTATATCCGCAACCGATCGCAAAATCGGCGTTTGCGCCGGTCAAGTCGACAGGGAATGCTCCAGCGCTGTGGGCCAGATCCCAGATCGCTAAGGCGCCGTTAGCGTGAGCGTGTGCCGTCATTGCTGCCATGTCGTGCTTACGGCCAGTGCGATAATCGACCTCAGTCAACATGAAAGCTGCGACGGTATCGTCAATGGCGCTTTCTAATTGCTCGAACGCGACAGGCTTTATTTCATAGCCTTGTCCAAGGAGCGTTGCCAGACCATCGGCCACATAGAGATCGGTCGGGAAGTTAGCCACATCTGTGAGAATGACTTTGCGTTCTGGCCTTAGCGACAGCGCTGCAGCGAGCACCTTGAAGAGATTAACAGAGGTTGAATCGCAGACCACAACACTATGTTCCGGCGCACCAACCAGTCGAGCGATCTTGCTGGCTGCGCATGATGGCAGGTCGATCCAACCGGCATCGTTCCATCCGCGCACCAGCGAGCGGCCCCATTCGTTTTCGATGGCTTCCTTCATCCGCTGTGGCACTGAAACAGGTAGAGGGCCTAGCGAATTACCGTCAAGGTAGATGATGTTGTCATCGTCGGGGAGGTTGAAACGATCACGAAAGCCTGCAAGGCTGTCGTTGTTGTCCAGTTCCTCCAACGTATGCAAAGTTTGATAAACCAAAACGCTACCTCGTCAGTTCAAAAGTAAGCAGCATAAATATGCTGATATTTAAATAATATGAAGGGTCAAAGCTTGAAGCAAAATTATGGCTGTTACTAACTCAATACAATATTGCTATTACAGCGATGGTGAGTGAGTGCTTACATCTAATCACACATCTGTATCGCCAGATGTTTTCATTTCCATTTGCGTAAGACTCACATGCTCCTTGCCGATGATCCAGCAGAGCAAGACAGCCTGATGCTAGCGATCAATGCTGACGGTACACTTAAGATGTGTCAGGAATTTTTAGCGCTACCCGAGGGCGTTAACCGTAAATTGATTAACGTCAGTTCTGTAGGTGGTGGCATCACGGCTTTTCCGGGCTTCAGGCTAGCCGATGGTATGAGTAAAGCCGCTGTTGCCTTTCTGACTCATCAATTAGCCGCTGAGACGGTTCATCAGGACGTTGATGTTTTTGCGATCTGTCCTGGGGCAACCGATACACCGATGTTGCAAGCCAGTACGTTGAATAAGTTGACTGCTGAGGAGCGTGCTGTTTTCTGCGCGCAACTTCCAAAAAAACGATTGATCGAGCCGGAAGACATAGCATCTGTGGTGCATTTTTTGGCAACTCCTGCGTCGCGCGTGATGCATGGAGCCATCATTGATGCTTCTATGGGATTAGGATCGCGACCTGGGTTGCAGACAGAATTTGAGAGGTCCTGACCCCAAGTGCGCCTAAACGGCCTATCCCAACCCCGGCAACCACAACGCAATTTGTGGAAACGCAACCAACAGCGCCACTAGTAACAAGGAGCAACAAATAAACGGAATGGCTGCCGAGTAAATTTCCCGCATCGTGGTATCGGGCGGGGAGACGCCCTTCATAACGAATAACAACAAGCCAAAGGGTGGCGTGGTGAAACTGATCTCCAGCGCTAGCAACATAATCAGGCCAAACCAGACAAGATCAAAACCCAGTGTTTGCGCTAGTGGGAAAAAGATAGGTACCGTCAGTAGCATCATGGAGATTTGCTCCATAAACATACCCAGTAATAGCAGTACCGCGAACATCACCAATAGCATGGCAAGAGGTTCAAGATCAAAACCTGTGGCCCAAGTAATGAGTCCGCGTGATGCTCCTGAGAATGCCAATAGTTGACTAAAAGTGGCTGATCCAAAGACAATCAAATAAGCCATAAGTGTTACGCGCAGCGCACCGGTTAATGATTTCTTCATCGCCTGTAACGTCAACACACGGTATATCACAGCCAGTATCAATACACCTAAAGCACCAAACGCTGCCGCCTCTGATGGTGTCACGATGCCCTTGATCATCAGAATAACAATCAACACCATCACGCCAATCATCGGCACTACATCGGTGAGTAATAAGCGCACTCGAGCACCTAGAGACATAGCGTCCACTTCATAAGCCGGGGCTGCGGTGGGGTCTATACGGGTTTGCAAGGCAATGGTAGCAATGTAAAAAAAGGCCAGTATCAAACCGGGTATTACACCTGCGATAAGCAAGGCTGCTACATCAATTTGTGCAAGGGTTGCCAGTAATACAGCCAGTGCTGATGGCGGTATGATAATCGCCAAGCCACCGGTGCCAAGAATAGGGCCAATGCTCATGTGCTTCTTATAGCCGCGCTTGTTCATCTCCGGCACCATCAATGATCCCAGTAATGCGGTGGAGCCCATAGATGATCCAGACAAGGTTGAGAATGCGGTGCCACCAATAACGGTCACGTAGCTCAGTCTGCCGGGCAGTCGGCCTAACAGGCGATCAATGGCGCTGAACATGCGGCCACCGAGTCCTGTATGGAAGAATATCTCTCCCATTAATAAAAATAGCGGAATGGGTACCAAGGCGTACTTGGTGAGTGAACCCAAGCCATTGTTGAGTAGTTGCATAACACCACGTTCGCCACCCATGAATATCCAGGCACCAATGATGTTGGCTGCAAGAAAAGCGAGTGCTACTGGCATACCAATGGCCATAAGCACAATGATGGTGCCTAGCAGTAATCCTAGTGCTTCATACCAAGCCACTATTCGTGTATCCCGGCTTCACCTGAATGCAGCAGTTCAGGTCCAACCACAAAGCGCATAAATTCAACCACCATCAAGCCGAAGCTGATGGGGAAAGTGATTGTCAACATCCAGCGAGGAAAGTAGTACGCACGTACATCAAAGTCGTTACGGTCAAGATTAACCAACAATAATTCTATGCCTTTCCAAGCGAGTATCAAACACACGAGTACACATAAAAAGGCGACAAGCCGGCTTACAACTTGCCGCAATGTGGGCGGCAGCATAGCGGTTACCAATTCAATGTGCACATGGCCCTTTTCTCGTACTAGCCACGGCGCACCGAGCATGGTCATATAGAGCAAACCGTACTCGGCAGATGTGAAAAGCCAGGCATACGGCTGCAGCCCGGCATTACGCATCACAACTGACACAATAACCGACACCATTAACCAGACGAGGGTGGCGGCCGCTATGCCGGCCATAGTGTAGAGCACGGTGGTATAGCATTGATTGATGAGTCGCATACACATCCTTAAAGCCTGCCTCCGGCTAGCGGAGGCGGGCAGTGGTAATAGAAAAGCTACTTAGCCGCATCGACGTCATAAAACAAATCAATTAGAGTGTCGTAGTTGCCATCACCTTGAGGGCTTTCAGACATCAGGCCTTTCATGCGCTCCCATGTCTTGTCACGGGCCGCTGCTAGGTAGTTAGCCTTAGCATCGCCTTCCAGGTTAACCACCTTCATGCCAGCAGCTTCAAGGGCTGCAAAGTCTTCATCACGCTTGCTGCGCAGTGCAGTGACACTGTCTTGCTCATGAGCTATTGCAACATCTTGAAGAATCGTCTTGGATTCATCGCTCAAGCTATCCCATTTTTCCATATTGACGATTACGCCAAGGTCTGTTGAAAAAAAGCACGGCTCGATACGGTAGTTCAGAAACTCATTCCATTTCAAATCAATTAAACCAATCTGAGTCCAGCCCGTTGCGTCTACGACACCGCGTTGCAGTGCTGAGTAAACTTCACCTGTGGGGAGATCGATAACCTGCGCATTCAGGTAGTTACTAAAAAAAGCGTTGTACACAGCATTGCCACGAAGCTTCAGGCCTTCAACTTTTAAGTTGCCGTCTGCATCAAATTCTGGCGCATCACGTGTCCAGAGGTTGTAGCAAACACCACTGTCAAACCAGCCAAGGTATTTGACGCCCATTTTTTCTTGATGGATTTGATCCATCAGTTCAGTTCCACCGTTAGCGCGTGTGTCCACTGCTGTCAGGTTAGAGGCCACCATGGCATCTTTCTCAGGAACCGTGCCGCCGTAAAAACTACCGGGCGTATAAACCATATCAACAATGCCATCGCGAACCGCATCAGGCTGCTGAAACATACCAATGGCCTCGGGGCCACCGCGCACATCGATCTGCACCACACCTTTGCCGGCCTCGTTAACTTTGTCGACAAATTCCAGAAAACTCTTTGTGTAGATCAGTGTTTCTGGGAACGCGTGAACTGCGCTGATGGTATCTTCAGCCTTCACCACACCGGTTAGTAACACGGTGCTAGCGAGGATGCTCAATATCCTGGTCTTGTTCATAGCTCTCTCTCTCCTTTGTGACAAGGCCGGTTGTTGCAAGCCTTGATTATTGTCGAACGCTAAAAAGCGAACGTTGTTTCATCCGATTAAAATCGCTAGTTGATGCCAATCGGCTGTCATTGCAGTGGTAATTCAGTGTTGTGCTGTTGGCCTCGCCCATGGGTACCGCTGAAATCGAATTTGTCGGTAGCGGTCGATGTGCGATTGATAGTCACGGGTAAGATCGGTGTCATCCCACCCGTTGATCAGTTTAAGGCGCCAAGCTTCATCAATACTAAAAGCGACGGTATGCTCTCCTAGGCTGAGGGTTGATGTTTCTAGATCAACCTTACAATTTTTCGTGATTGTGGTCATCGCGCTTCGAAGTAGCTGCCAATGTTCAGATGAAAGGCGTGCGGGTAGTACGCCATTATTAATTGCGTTGGAGGCAAAAATATCACCGAAGCTTTCGGCAATCACCACTCGAATACCGCTATCCAGTAAAGCATATACTGCAGCCTCTCGTGATGAGCCAGAGCCAAAGTTTTTACCCGCTAACAGCACGGTAGCGTCGGGATGTTGCGTGAGGATGAAATCAGGCTTTGGTGCGCCGTTAGCATCGCGTCTCATATCATGCAATAGAAACTCGGCATAACCATCCACGCGAGGTTGCGACATAAAGCGTGCGGGTATTAACTGATCGGTGTCGATGTTATCCACATCCAGGCACACAGCCTTACCGGCAAGCGTTGTCCAGCCGTTCATGAGCGCGCCTCACTTGAGGCAAGTGAGCGCACATCAACAATTTTACCGTGTATAGCTGCCGCCGCTACCATGATTGGGGACATCAAATGAGTGCGTGATCCACGCCCCTGTCGACCACGAAAATTTCTATTGGTGGTAGACGCACAACGCTTACCAGTTGCCACTGTATCGCCATTCATGCCAACACATGATGAGCAGCCAGACGATGCCCACTCAAGACCGGCATCAATAAATACCTTGTCAAGGCCTTCTTGTTCAGCCTGAGCTTTTATAGTGGTGGAACCCGGCGAGACCAGTCCCGGAACCTTAGCGCGTTGGCCTCGTAGCACTGCTGCTGCGCTTCTGATGTCTTCGATGCGAGCATTGGTGCACGAGCCGAGAAACACTTGATCGATAGGGGTGCCTTCGATAGCCTGACCGGCTTCCAGGCCCATGTATTCCAATGCTGCTCGAATGGTTTGCGCCTGTGCGCCACTGAGCCCCGCAGGGTTGGGAATTAGTGCGTCTACCGCTATTGCCTGGTC
>JALZUD010000091.1 GCA_023301725.1 Granulosicoccus sp.
AGCCCGAAGGGCCGAATCGCGCAAGCGATGAGCCATCCCTCTCTCTCCGCCATTAGTCCCGCACGTCCAATAACGAGCCCAAGGCGAACACTCCGCCTTGTCAGGGTTCGAACTCTCGTTCAAAACAATTGTTCGACAAAAGCCACAGGCTTTGTTGGGCTGCCAGTTACACTATTGCACTCTACGGCCGATCTAGGTCAGGCAAATCGATAGACAGGCAAACCCAGTGTCCAAAATCCAATTAGTAGGCGACGTTGGCGGAACAAATGCACGTTTCGCCCTTCTCGATAGCGACGGTAGTCTCAAAGCTACCTGTACATTGCCCACTAGCGCCTTCGAGTCACTCTCTGCAGCTGTTCGAGCCTACCTGACTGAACAGGGAGTCGACAAAATTACGCACGCAGCGGTAGCTGTGGCAACCCCTGTTGTGGGCGATGAGGTGAAGCTCACCAACAACAAGTGGTCGTTTTCAATTGAACAAACACGTTTGGACATGGGCATTGATAAATTGCATGTGACCAACGACTTTACTGCACTGGCATTGTCGGTTAACCATTTACCCACTGATGAGCTGCTACAGGTAGGTGGTGGCCAAGTGATGGAGAATCATGCCAAAGCGATAATTGGTCCGGGTACGGGGTTGGGGGTTTCTGGCCTGGTGCCTTGTGGTTCTCAATGGAGCGCTTTGCAAGGTGAGGGTGGGCATGTGTCAATTGGCGTGCGTACGGCTAGAGAAATCGCTGTCTATGAGCAGCTAATGCTCAAGTTCAAGCACGTATCTGCAGAGCGTTTTCTCTCAGGCCCCGGGCTTATTAACATTGTTAGTGCGCTGCGCCAGCTGGATGGTTTACCAGAACGCACATTCACGCCTGCCGAGGTTACCGAGTTTGGTAAGCGTCGCTATCTGGAATCGAACGGCGCAGTTACTGAGCCGTTAGCAAACGATATCAGCGAAGCGGATCTAGCCAACTGCGAAGAGACATTGCACATATTTTGCGCCTTGTTGGGATCGTGTGCAGGCAATCTGGTGTTAACACTAGGCGCCGAAGGTGGCGTCTACATCGGCGGCGGAATCGTGCCCAGGTTAGGCGGTTTTTTCACCGAGTCCCAGTTCCGCCAAGAGTTTGAAGCGAAAGGTCGAATGCGCGGCTATCTAGAAAAAGTCCCAAGCTTTGTTATCAATTCACCGTATCCAGCCTTGGTAGGGGCCGCACAGTTGCTGGTTTAATAGAGTAGCTCGAAGTTAGCTCGGAGTAGCTCGAAGTTAGCTCGGAGTAGCTCGGAGTAGTGCGGAGTAGTGCGGAGTGGCCGGATTATCAGGTTTACGCAGATTACAGGGTTTCGCTTCTGCAACAAGCTCAGTTGTCTTCGCCAAAATCGAAACTGGTTTGCGCGACATTGATGGGTTTGGCTTTTTTGGTCGAAGCACTGCGCTTTTTTGTTCTGTCGTTACCCGGCAATCTCGAACCGTGTTTTTCCAACACATGAGCTGATGCGGTGCGACCGTCCTGACTTTTCCTAATGGCGTACACCTGATCTCGAATATCTCGCGTGTTGGATGCAAGATCTACGATGGGTGCCGGATAATCGCCCAGACCTCGGTTCTGGTAGTCCGCGATCTCTAACGCATCAAATTCTGACAATTCAGGTATCCACCGTTTAACGAATGTTAGCTGTGGGTCTTGATCTAGCAATTGTTTGTGCGGACTATAAACACGCAGCGTGTTGATGCCAACAATGCCGGCTTGCATTTGAATTTGCGAAAAATGTATCCCCGGCTCATAGTCCAAAAACAACTGAGCCAGTGGATACTGAATTGATCGCCAGCTTTGTCGCAGGCCAAAGCAGGCCACACTAACTATCATTGCGCGCATTCTAAAATTCAAAAAGCCTGTAGCTCCTAGACATCGCATGCACGCATCAACCAGCGGTATGCCTGTGTGACCGCTGTGCCATGCCTGTAGTAATTGGTGGTTGTCCTGATATCTCAGTTGGCTGTAGGCAGGATTTATTGACTCGAATTCCATCTCCGGAGCTGATTCTAGGCGCTGGATAAAATGATCATGCCAGTGCAGCCTTGATTGAAAAGCCTTCAGGCTCTTTCTCCAACGTGCGGCTTGAGTTGTTGAATACTGATGTTGAGGTGCTAACCCTTCAGCGATCAGATCGTAAGCTTCCTGTTTCTGAGGGGCGACAGATTGCGCTAGTTCGCGATCACGTTGCCAGGTTTCATGAAAAACTCGGCGCAAGCTGATCGTACCCCAAGCCAAATGTGCTGATAGTCGGGAGCCCGCAGTGAATGCACTATTGGGTGAAGAAATTCCCCCAGCATAGCGAAGGCCTCGCTCGAATAAAAAACTATGCAATTCTAGCTCGGCCTGAGTTTCAGAGACCTGTTGAGTGTGCTCGGTTTGTACTCGGAGGCATACGGGTTTGTCTGACACCTCCTCAAACGATGGCCACTCAGTTACTGCAGCATCCAAGGGTACTTGGCGGGCATCGCCGTCAATGCGAACAGGGGCAGCTTGTGGGGTAGTGTCCATCAGTCGCTTCTTGATGACTGGTTGGCGTTTGCCTCTATCTTTTAATCCACGAATCACGCCGTTCTGAGTAGCTTGGTGCCAATGAACACCGTGCTGTGCGCACCATTTTTCGACCGCCAGATCTCGAGAGAAGGTAATGTGCGAGCCAGTTTCCTCGTGGCTATACAGGGCGTCGAATGCACAGTGTTGCCACAACGTCTGGAACACATCGACTGATTCGCCCACGATGACCGAGAAGTGCCCACCTAGTGCATGAACTCGCCTTTCAAGATCATTACTGGCTTGTTGCCAAGCGCGGTAGTGAAAGATGGACGTCTCCGTGGCCCTACACAGAGATGGCTCGATGATGAATAGCACCGTGATATGGCGACAGCTTGAAATAGCCTCTAGCAAGGCGTCGTTATCTGCGACCCTGAAGTCACGTTTAACCCACCAGATGCCCCGTTCGAATCTTGATTGCATTAACTAGTTTGACCTTGATGCACTAGCTCGTCCTCATGTGTTCTTCCGCGAATCGTTTCGGCAACGATCAGAACAATATTTTATCGTCGGCCATAGCCCGCGGCTTGCCCATTTTTTACGATTCTGAAACGCGCGATTGCACACTGGGCACATCTTCGTTTCAGGGTGAGCAGATTTTTTCACTCGATGTCCCTCGGTGTAGCGGGGGAGTAAAGGTCACGGGCCAATACCATCATTGTACGTCCATTGTTTACAGCTGTAGATTTACGGTCTGAGCAAAGCCTACAAACCCACATGATGCTTCACCTGCTTGAAGTACTGCGAGAAACTATTAAACGTATTGGGTGGCATAGGATAGAGCCATTCACGCTCCTCAGTCTGGCCAGGCCAGTGCTCACAAGCGGGGTATTCGGTACGCACAACGTCTGCGTTTTCAACCGCCGCGTTGAGCTGCTCTACGGTGCCGTGCATAAGCGTCGCATTACACAGTGACGCCCAATGTTCAATGAACTGCCAACGCTTGGCGCTCATGGGCCATCTCTCGGCTAACTCGCTGTCAATGAATACTATGTGCTGTTCAACATCTGTCTTCCATCGTGGATCAAGATGCCACACATTGCGCAATGCCACCGGCCCAGTGAGATTTTTGACAGGAGAGCCAGGTAGTATCTGCTCGTAATTTACATCGCATCGCCTGAGCAAGTGTGTCGGCGGTTCGAACTGATCAAACGCCTCGTAAGGTACATCTAACCATGAGCCCTGCTGTGTGGTCTTACTGTATTTATCGATGTTGCCTTGATTGGCCACATATTGCTTGTGGGAAAATGTACCGCTGATCCATTGCCAGCTTAAGGTGTTACTGGCTAGATCTCCATCAAGTAAATGATAGTGCAGCCAACGTGCTGGCTCTTGCCAATAGGTACCTGCCATGTTGCAAGTGATTGCCGCTACCCACATCCGGGTATGGTTGTGCATTACGCCGTGCGTTTTCAAATCAGCGATGCAACTATCTATGATCTCAACCTCAGTGTTAGCGTTGACAACGCACTCTGGCATCTGGTCGCTGCGCACTTTCGCCTGAGCGTTACGCATATCGCTAAAGATACTATCGCCATCGATTTGCCAAGTGCGGTGAAAAAACTCTCGCCATCCGAGTTCGAACAGGAATCGGTAGCTAGACTTTGGCTTATTATTCTGCAGTACACCGCTGGCAAGAGTCTTGGTGTTAATAATTCCGTGCGTAAGAAACGGGCTCAACCACGTGACATCGCCATTGAGGTAGTTGCGAGTTTTGTCATAGGCACGTGGATCTATCTGGGCAATACGTGTCTGTAGGTCTTGAGCGCTGCAAAGAAAATGGTCTAGCTGGGGCGTATTCATAGCTTACTATTTCAGGCTGCCTTGAGTCGTAGGTTTCGCGGTCTGCAAACGAGCAATTGTCGTACATAATGAAATGAACACACTGGCACTGATATTCCCCAACCAATTGTTTGCAGATTCACCAGTTTTACGTGAGTCACCGGAAAAAGTATTGCTTATTGAGCACAGTCTTTTTTTTGGTGACGATCGTTATCCGGCAAAGTTTCACAAACAAAAACTGGCCTACCACCGAGCTACCATGAGTGCTTACATGGCGGGCTTGAAAAAGCGCAAGCTGGACGTAGAGCTGGTGCCGTACGAAAACTCCGCGTGTACCCTTGACACGGTATGCCGTGTCGCCAAAGAGCAGGAGTTTGATGAAATTGTTGTCGCTGAACTCAACGACTACACGCTCAAAAAGCGTCTCTTGGAGGCATGTAAGCGCCACACTCTTGAGTGCTGGGAACTTGAATCCCCTGGGTTCTTAAATACTCTGAAGCAAAATGCAGATTGGCGAGCGGGGCGTAAGCGCTGGTTTATGGCTGATTTTTACCAGTGGCAACGTCGCCGAATGAACATCCTCATGGACGATGACAAGCCTGTGGGCGGTCAGTGGAGTTTCGATGAAGACAATCGAAAAAAAATGCCTAAGACCGAAATTGAACAGCTTCCATCTTTGCCGACAGTGGCGCGAACTGCAGCGATAAAACAGGCTATTGCGTCGGTCGAATCTCAGTTTCCTGATGCACCGGGCTCCTTAAATTCCTGGTATTACCCAAGCACTCATGTTGCTGCACAAAAATGGCTGGATACATTTATCGAGCAGCGGTTCGTCAAGTTTGGGCCGTACGAGGATTCGATTGTTGCAGGACACAACTGGCTGCATCACAGCGTGCTTACGCCTATGCTCAATACAGGGCTGCTAACGCCTCAGCAAGTCGTTGACAAGGTGCTTGAGGTAGCGCAAAGCCGCGACATTCCAATAAACAGCCTTGAGGGATTTATTCGGCAGATTATAGGTTGGCGAGAATTTATGCGCGCCACTTATCATGATCTTGGAGTACCGATGCGCACCACCAACCACTGGAAACATACGCGCAAATTGCCTGCCTCGTTCTACGATGGCACTACCGGCATTGATCCTATCGATGATGTGATTCTGCGCATTCTTGACACCGGTTACTGCCATCATATTGAGCGATTAATGATACTGGGCGGGTTTATGTTCCTGTGCGAGATCGATCCAGATGAAATCTATCGCTGGTTTATGGAGATGTTCATAGACAGCTATGACTGGGTGATGGTGCCAAATGTCTACGCGATGAGTCAGCACGCTGATGGCGGAGCAATAACGACTAAGCCTTACTTTTCTGGTTCAAATTATGTGCTGAAAATGAGTAACTTTAAGAAAGGTGAGTGGTCGCAGATTTGGGATGCATTGTTCTGGCGATGGATTATTCTTAACAGCGAAGCGTTGAAAGGTAATCCGCGGTGGGCCATGATGGTACGCAATGCTGAAAAAATGGATAGCGCAAAACGGGACGCTTATGTGCAGCGAGCTGATCAGTTTTTAGGGGCGTTGTCTTAAGTAAAGCGACGACCAGCTCGAACTGCATGGTTCGGGCCTCGCAGGTCGGGCCTCGCAGGTCGGGCCTCGCAGATTAGATGCCGCCCAAAACGCTGGGCGGCACACCCGACGCTAGCGCCAGCTGATCTGACGCTTGCTGCCGAAGAAACGAACAGTGCCCACAAAGGCTGCAGCATTGAGCTGTACAAATACCTTAAAGAAATTAAGCACCTTATTGTTAGTGCCCGGCAGGTTTGCATAGCTGGCAGCTGTAAGTACGTAAATGACGACTTGTGCAAACAATGCAAGCTGCAGAAAACCATTGCCCATAAGGGCTCCAATCAGAGCAGAGACGAAACTGACAATCATGGCAAAAGGTACGAGCAGTCTGGCTAGCTTGTGCGAACAGAATTGCCACCAAATAGGGTTTTTAGAAGGGCTGTACAGCCACGAATTTTTAGCATACGACTGCCAATTTCCGGCAAGGTTGCGAACCTTGCGCCGAAACTCTAAAGCCAGATCGTCGTTGCTCTCATCAAAAGCGTACGCACCAGGCACAAAGAGCGTCTTTTTACCTTGCTTCAAGAGACTGATCGGTGTTTCAAAGTCATCGAGTAATGTGCCAACAATATTCGGAATGAAATCCTCGCGGCGAATGGCATACAAAGCGCCTGTGACTCCTGCAATAGAAAACAGACGAGTTTCGTTTTCCCGAATCCATTTCTCATATCGCCAGTACAAGCCAAAGTTGCCGGCTTCCAGGCTATTGCCTTCGGATAGAACCAGCTCACCCGTTGCTGCACCGATAGACTTGTCAGCTAAATAGGGCACCAGCGCCTTTGCCACATTGGGTGATACTGCCTGACGCGCGTCCATAAATAAAATGACGTCACCTGTAGCCTGCGCAACACCTTCATTCAGAGCACCACATTTACCTTTCGATTCTGCGTAGTGGATAAATGACTTTTTCTCGCTATTACTAAACTGTTCGGTCAAAAATTCTTCAGTGCCATCGGTGGATCCGTCAGAGACGATAATTAGCTCTATTAGCTCTTCGGGGTAATCCAGATGCTCAAGCGAGGCAAGTTTCACAGGCAGTGATGCCTTCTCGTTATGAGCGGCGATAACAATGCTCACCGTAGGTAGTGGATTATCCTCGGTGGTTGGCAATGGCTTAGGCAGCTCATGGCCTTTGGCCAGAATCGCCAAAATAAGGGGATATAGTGCGTACGTGTAAAGTACGAAGCCTACAGAGACAGCAAATAACCAGACCATATGTTCTAAAATTTCCTGTCTCCGCAAAGAGGCGAGAGCTTGTGATACTGAGGTGTAATTCAGCGATAAACGTGTGGTAATGCAAGTACTTAACCAACAGAGATAGCAAATAACCGAACTATAAAATCTTCAATTGGTTGCGTCGACTACCGTCTTCTTCTCTGCTGGGTGAAATACTTGAGCCATTGAAAATCCCCGCGCCTGCGCGCAATATAGTCCTCAAACTCAGGTTGTGCAGGCAGTCTCTAATGGCTGACAATATACTCGTTAGCGACCGACTGCGCAGGGAACACTCATCAGCGGCAATTCAATCCTCAGATTCAGGTGTTTTTTGCGATTTTTTGCGTCTGGTCATCGTTTTCGACTCAGTTCACTAGCTGAATTGGCGCGGATGTCTGGTCTGAATAGAGATCTCTCATCTCTTGCTCACTCATATAATCAGCAGTCAGGGAGGACAAGGCCTGCGTCAGGCGACCATCACCGAACTCGTTGTTATACAAGGTAATGTATTGGCCGTCGTGAGTGATGGAGGCAATGCTGAGTTCCGCATCGCTAACCAATGTTTCGTTCAGGCTTTCTCCAGGACGAATGCCAACAATGACTGGTTTCTGCCCTTGACCAAAATCGTGGGAAATCTGATTAGCCAAATCCAGCATGCCCACTGATTTCATCACTTTGCATAAGACGAAGGGACGAGTCGATTTTTCAGCGAACGTAATACCTTGGCGAACCAGATCTGCAGCCTCTTCGCTGGTGAACATCAGCCTGTTCATTCTGGAGTCAGTGAGTTTCAGTGTTTCACCATTCTTGGCGCTGTCTATCCAAAAGGGGATGACTGAACCGTTAGAGCCCGCTACGTTCGCAAAGCGCGCGCAGATAAAGCGAGTGTCTTCGTTGTAGTGCTCCAAGAAAGTTTGTTCCAAGATTTTTTTCGAATAACCGTACATGTTTTCCGGATTACAGGCTTTGTCGGTGCTCACACCGATAACGATAGGCACCTGCGCCCGAATACTCGCTTTTGCTACGTTCAAGCTGCCTATGATGTTTACTTCAACCGTTTGGGACGGATTGAGTTCGGCGTGGTTCACATGCTTGAGAGCTGCGGCGTGTACCACAACGTCGGGCTTGATCTGTAGGAATAGTCGTGTCAGCGTGTCCAGATCCTGAACATCGGCAACATGCGAATCGACGTGAGGGTAAGCACGTTTTAGCGCATGGATTGCAGTTTCATTACGGCTTATGTTAATGAAATCAAATTCGTTCGAAAACCGCTTGATAAGTGCTTGACCCACGGTGCCGGAACCGCCGGTTATAAGTACCTTTCGCTTTTTTTTGTCGATTGTATCGTCAACTCGGCTGGACATAATGTTGTTTTCTTATTCGTATTTGGACTCAGCTAGAGCCCTGTGCTTGAAGAGACGGCCACATAAATAGTTACGCGGCAGAAACTGATCAGACCAATATGGTCCCTTACACAATCCTGTGAAGACTGCTTTTCCTGTTTAACTTTGAATTCAACTTTGCAAAACGGTTCAAAAAAAAGCGATCTGAGATGCAATCGTTTGAGTTCTATTGATACACCTGCATAGTCTGGAGTCTCGCCAGCTCATACCTTGTTCATTACTCACCGGTAAAGTAATCGATCTTGTTCACTTGTGAAGCTGGCGACAAAGTACAGGACAAACGCTACAGATTAAGTATAGCTACTCAGGATTTTGGAGTTCTTCAATACGCGTCACAACCGTATTAACAATTGTTTCACAGTTTGATCCATTGGCAGGCGAGGAAACCTCTAGCGAAGAAAGTTCGATATCGCAGTTGAAAATGCCCGTTGGCGCTGGCTGAATATTGCTGATATTCAGAGCGGTGCCGTTGACACCATAATCCACATTAGCGCCGCTGAATACTGGAAAAGGTCGTCCGGTTACTGGAATTTCGAACCTTGGGTTTAACGAGGTACTTATTTGCTCCAAAACGCAGCCCTCTGCTGTGAATTCAAGCAATGAATTTCGGCACTCACTGGTATTGAACACCGACACTGTATCCATGGGTATATCAATGCCCTCGAGAGCGTAGAAGTCTTCTCCGCAATCAATAGCCAATAACGGCTCCCCGAATCCCTCTTCAAAGCTACCCAAGCATTGCTCTTCCAAAGCGCTTAGTACTTCGCCTTGCATAATTTTCTGATTCAGATTTACCAGCGTATTGCCGGCCTGCAAAGTCAGTGCGTTAACCAAGCGATCCAAGTCACTGCCCGGCGTGGTCGCTGGAATGAGAACGTTCGCTGATTCAGCTTCCGCTGCCGCTTCTGCCTCAGCTTGTGCTTCTGCCTCAGCTGCCGCTTCTGCCTCAGCTTGCGCTTCTGCCTCAGCTTGAGCTTCTGCCTCAGCTTGAGCTTCTGCCTCAGCTTGCGCTTCTGCCTCAGCTTGAGCTTCTGCCTCAGCTTGCGCTTCTGCCTCAGCTTGAGCTTCTGCC
>JALZUD010000092.1 GCA_023301725.1 Granulosicoccus sp.
GCTCAACCCAGTAAAAATTCCGTGCAGTCGGGGCCGCCTTCGGTACTTATATACAGCTCTATAAGCTCCTGGTCTCGAAATTTTATGCATCACTAGGGTAAAGATAGCAGTTCAGCACTAATGCGCAGGATCATCTCTATTTTTCCAGGCCCAACACGTCGCGCATGTCGTAGAGCCCGGCAGGCTGGTTTCCTAACCATAACGCGGCTTTTAGCGCGCCACGTGCAAATGTCATTCGATCGGTCGCGCGGTGCGTGATTTCAATGCGCTCTCCATTGCCTGCAAACAATACGGTGTGCTCGCCAATGATATCTCCAGCGCGTATTGTCTCGAAGCCAATGGTCTTTCGGTCTCGTTCACCAGTGATTCCTTCACGACCATAGACCGCACATTCTTTTAAATCACGCCCCAAGGTATCTGCGAGCACTTCACCCATTTTTACGGCAGTTCCCGAAGGCGCATCCACCTTGTGCCTGTGGTGTGCTTCGATGACCTCAATGTCGTAATCATCTGCAAAAGCTTTTGCCGCTTGAGCCAGCAAAGCAAGCGTGACAGTCACACCCACACTGTAGTTGGGAGCGAATACGATAGGCGTATGTTTGGCATGTGCCTGAAGTTGCTGTTGCTGTTCAGCTGTGAACCCCGTAGTGCCGATGACCACACTTTTACCACTGCCTTTCAACACATCAAGCAACGCTAGAGACACACTGGGCGCAGTAAAATCAATGACAACATCGCAACTGTTCACCAACTCTTTAGCAGAATCGGTGATGTGCACACCCGGCTCACCTTCTCCGCTGAGCACACTGGCATCAAGACCGATACTGGCTGCACCAGGGGCATCGGCGGCACCACCCAGATCAGCATCGTTATGCTCGCAGACAGCTCTGAGCAGCTGCCGACCCATTCGGCCAGCAGCCCCGTTCACGCTAATTTTCATAATCTGGATCTCGTAGATGCATGTGTACTGTGAGCTTTATAAAGCGCAACGATTTGAAGGTCACAGTCCATTAGGCTCAAGCAGTTTCAGTAAAGCGGCCTCATCGAGCACCGGCACACCCAGACTCTCAGCCTTGGTCGCCTTGGAGCCTGGGTCATCTCCAGCGAATACTGCGGTTGTTTTTTTAGAAACACTACCCGTAACTTTAGCGCCGCGAAGCTGCAACTGAACTTTGGCCTGATCCCGGCTCATGTCACTCATGGTGCCAGTTAATACATAGATATTTCCAGCAAGGGTTTCCTCAACTTGCTCGACCTTGTTTTCCGGGAATTCAACCCCTAGCGACAGCAATGACTCTATAAGCTGGCGGCTATGCGGATTGGCGAAAAATTGTTGAACACTGTTCGCAACAATAGGCCCGATATCATCAATGCTGGTTAAGGCGTTTTCGTCTGCGCTCATGAGCGCATCCAGTGTGCCAAAACGGCTCGCTAAAAGACCAGAACCATTCTCTCCAACATCTGGAATACCCAAAGCAAAAACAAAACGTTGCAATGTGGTTTGACGGGATGCGTCAATGGCATTGATCAACTTAGCTGCAGACTTTTCGCCCATTCTCGGCAAGCTCTGCACTTGTTGCACGCTCAGGCGGTAGAGGTCTGCAAAATCAGCGATAAGTTTCTCATCAGCCAGCTGCTCAACCAGTTTATCGCCCAAGCCATCTATATGCATGGCATTTCGCGAGGCAAAGTGCTTTATGGCTTCACGTTGTTGGGCGGCACACTGCAAACCACCAGAGCAACGCGACTTAACTTCGCCCGGTGTACTGACAACGACCGATTCACACACAGGACAAAGGGCAGGAAGCACAATTTTCTGCGCATTTTTCTTGCGCGCCTCAAGTACCACCCTTGCAACTTCGGGTATTACGTCGCCAGCCCGTCGCACAACGACTGTATCGCCTTCGCGGATGTCTTTGCGTTCAATTTCATCCATGTTGTGCAATGTGGCATTGCTGAGCGTAACACCACCGACAAAAACAGGCTGCAAACGTGCAACAGGCGTTAGTGCACCTGTTCGACCCACCTGAAACTCTACGGATTCCAGAAGGGTAATAGCTTCTTCTGCGGGGAATTTTTGCGCAATTGCCCATCGTGGAGCACGTGAAACAAAGCCTAATTCGCGTTGTTCAGTCAATGCGTCTACTTTAAACACAACACCATCGATGTCGTAGCTAAGTTGTGGACGGTCACGCTGCAGCTGCTCATAGAAGTTGTAACACGCATCAATACCAGTACAAATCGCCGTTTCAGGATTAATCGGAAAACCCAGCCTACCCAAAACATCCAACGCTTGCATTTGCGAGTCCGGAACATCCATGCCTTGCAACTCGCCCAATCCATAAAGATAAATGGATAATTTTCGCTCAGCGCTCTTGCGCGAATCTAGCTGCCGCAAGCTACCTGCAGCGGCATTTCTCGGATTGACAAACGCAGGCTTGCCCTGCTGTTGCATACTGGCATTCAAGGCTTTGAAAGAGGCGTGCGACATATACACTTCACCGCGTGCCTCAAGCACCGCTGGTGGATTATCAGTACGCAGTCGAAGCGGAATCATTTCTATCGTTCGAAGGTTGTCCGTGACGTTCTCACCGGTTCTGCCATCGCCGCGCGTAGCGCCTTGCACAAAAATTCCGTTCTCGTAGCGAAGGCTGATCGCTAGACCATCGAGCTTGGGCTCAGCAACATACTGGATTTCACCATCATCTCTCTCTAGCCTATCGCGCACCCGCCGGTCGAACTCTGTCAGTTCCTCACGCGTGAAAGCATTACCCAGTGAAAGCATCGGCACAGCGTGCTCCACCTGTGAAAAGCCCTGCAGCGGCGGTGCACCCACTCGCTGAGTGGGCGAGTCCTGAGTTCTCGCCTCAGGATTATCCTCTTCTATCTGTTGCAGCTCACGAAACAGAATATCGTATTCAGCATCGCTTACTGATGGCTGATCGAGCACATAGTAACGATGAGCATGATCGTTCAACAGGGTGTGCAGCTGAGCAACCCGAGCGCTGATATCTCGCTCCATAGGGCAAGTACTGGTCAGGTTAAATTAAGAGGAGACACTGCTGAAATACTTTTGCCGATGCATGTACTCGTAAATACCTTCGCGCATGTGCTGTAACGTCTGCTTACTTAAGGTGTTGCGATCGCCATCGAGCACATTTGCGTTGAGCTCATTGGCAATCTCGAATGCTTCGCTAACGAGCACTTCAAACGAGACATCCGCAGGTACTGGTCCTGGTAGTTGTAGTATTAAGCTGATACCGGGTGTGACGAAGGTCTCAATATCATCGATATCGAAATAGCCTGGCTTAATCATTTTTGCCAGAGAAAACACCGTATCGCCTTTGTGCATGGAGTGGAAAATATTCATGTCGCCGTAGTGGTATCCACGACGATCAAAAATATCGAGCAGTTGCTCACCGTTGATTAAGGTATTGCCCGGAGCTACCACATGCAAAGTAACGATCTTGCTCGCATGCTCGGATACTGCTGGCACATCATTTTCCATAGTAGGTGTAGCTTCTGCCACTCTCTGTCTTCTTTTAGGGGTGAGGCGGTCACTGATTGACTCTATTTTCTGTGCGAAACTTGTAAAACCTGGTGATGAATCCAGACTTCGACCAAGATCGTCTTCAAATTCATACTCCCCAGGACCATGGCTGTCTGTATATCCGTCAACAGGTCCGTTGCTGAGGCCCGGACGTGCAAAGTCATCAGGATCAACATCATTAAAGTCAGCGATGGGATCGTTAAGTGTGCCGTCGTTTGTTAACGGGTCGTAGGGATCATTGCCCGTTCCGCGGCCTCGCCTGTCGTTACTTCTGTCGGTTCCACTCAGGGATCCTCCCGAAGAATTTCCTCGTCTTCCAGAGATAAAGAGGACGACCAGAATGGCAATTCCTGCCAGTATAAGAATCCATCGTAGATTTTCCATACTTGCTACCTTTTGTGCGGTGTATCAAACGCGTTTTGCTGATCAGACACCCGCCAGCTCCACAGCTTCGTGGACGTCCACTGCGACCAGACGTGACACGCCCGGCTCGTTCATTGTAACGCCCATCAGCTGTTCAGCCAATTCCATGGTGACTTTGTTGTGCGTTATAAAGATAAATTGTACACGTTCCGACATCTCCTTCACCAGTGCACAGAAACGCCCGACGTTGGCATCATCTAATGGTGCATCGACCTCATCTAGCATACAAAATGGCGACGGATTCAATTCGAAGAACGCGAACACCAATGCTACCGCGGTGAGTGCTTTCTCTCCACCCGACAATAGCTGGATATTGTTAACACGTTTGCCTGGAGGCTGTGCAACCACTACAACGCCGGTACTGAGTAAATCATCGCCGGTTAGTTGTAGTGAGCCGTGGCCTCCACCGAAGAGTCGAGGGAAAAATTCCTGAACTTTCGCGTTGACCTTGTCGAAGGTCTCTTTAAAACGGGCGCGGGTTTCTCTGTCAATTTTTGCGATTGCACGCTCAAGAGTCTCCAGCGCTTCAGTAACGTCCAAGTGCTGCTCGTCCAGATAGTCCTTGCGCTTCACTTGTTCGGCCAGCTCATCAATAGCGGCCAGATTGATTGGCCCTAACCGTTGTATCTGGCGCTCAACTTTTTCAAGCTGCTCTGCCCAATCTGCAACATTGGCCTCATCTGACAAAGCCTGCGTTACCTCATCGACATCGTAGTTGTGCTCAGCGAGTTGTTCATCAAGCGTTTTTAGTCTAACCACCGCTTCTTGCGCACTCATGCGTTCGGTTTGCACTTTTTCACGCATGTTGTTAGCACGTGCATCATGACGCTGTCTGGCCTGTTCGTGCTCACGCAATCGAGCTTCTATACCCTCTAGTTGCTCACGAGCCGCACGCAACGCATTATCGCTGGTGAGTTTATCTTCCAAGTGCTGCTTTAGACCCGACTGCAGCGCTTCCAGCGGGTCTTCATCATCGCTGGACAGCATGGCGTTCAAAGAACTTTGCCGCTCACTCAATTGCTCCATCCGCACTTGCATGCGAGTGAGGTTCTGTTCAGTAGCTGCACGCGTGCTGCGCATAGACTCAACCCGAATGGCAAGCTGTTGCCCTGCATCGCGATCAGCACTGGCCTGCTCACGAGCGCGAGTTAAGTTGTCGCGCAGCATTTCCTGCTCTTCTTGTAATCGGAGCTTTTCTTCCTCGAACGCTTCCAGTTGCTCTACGGCTTCCAACTTACGGCCACTGGCATCTTCCAGTTGCAGTTGTTCCTGTTCGCGCTGTTGCTCGATCTCTGTGATTTCTTCAGCCAAGGTGCGGATTCGACGCTCTTTCTGACCAAGTTCCTGACGCTCACCAGCAATGGTTGCCATGATCTGAGAGTGGTTGCGTACCGCATCGTTAAAGGCATGCAGATGAGTTTCTTTTTGGGTTTCCAGCTCGTTTTGCTGCTGTTCGAGCTCGTCGAGTTTTGTCTGCAGACTTTGCGAACGCTCATCGAGCACCGCCATGTCGCTCTTTAGCTCGGTGATTTCTGTTTCTCGCAGCAGCACGCTATCTTGCGAATCGCCCCGCGCTACCCGCAGCCACGACTTGCCCATCCATAATCCGTCGCGCGTGACGACTGACTCGTGATCTGCCAATTGCAATCTGATGGCCATAGCCTCAGGCAGATTGTCGGCTGTGCGAATGCCAGCGAGTAATTCTTGCAACGGCAGGTTGCCTGATACTTTACTGGCCAAGCTGTCGTTGGCTGGCTGCGTCTGTTGTGCGCTGGCTTTGACCAGCGTTAGCTGAGCGTCAGGCATATCCTGAAGGCAACGGTCGAGCAGCGCATCGTTGTCAACACAGACGGCTTCCAGATGCGGGCCCAGCACTAACTCTACTGCAGTCTCCCAACCGGCTGCAGCGGTCATGCTTTGTGCTAACCGAGGTGCATCTGTTAAATGATTAGCACCTAACCAACCATCAACCGCGCCACTATCTGGCTCCAATGCGGCCTGTTGCAAAGCCTCTAGGGAGGCAAGGCGCCCTAAGCCAGATTGTGCACGGGAGCGCAACTGATCAAGCTCCTGACTGCACTCACGGATAGCTTCTTTTTGTTCTTGCTGCTTTTCGCTCGCATGACTCAGTGATTGCTTGAGTCGCTCCTCATCGTCTGCCGTTTCAAGCTCGTAAGCCACCTGCTCTTCTATTTGCGCACGCAACGGCTCGAGATCTAGTGAGTCGCGCTCTTCGCGCAAGCGCGTTAGGCGCGTGTCGGCGTTGCCGATACCGCGTTCCAGTTGTTCGATGCGCGAGCGCTCTACCTGCGCCACCTGTGAGCACTCCGACAGGCGCTGGTTGAAAGCATCATTGTTCTGTTGCCATTGCTGTAGTTCGGTCTCAGCCCGTGCCAGCAACTCAGCAGAGAGCTTCTGCGATTCTTTTAACGTGTCGAAAGCCGGTTGATCGGTTTCTATAGAGCTGGCAATTTGGGCTATACGCGCAGTGTCATCACGTAAGTGAATGAGAGCTTCAGCCAGGTTTTTATCGACCTCAGCAAGTTCTTGGCTGCGCTGGTGGCGAGTTTCACGCGTGTGCTCGATGGTCTGCTCTATGCGCGCCACCTCGCCGCCAATGCGATAGAACTCAGCCTGAATTTCACTAAAACTGTCTGTCGCTTCTGTTTGCTGGCCACGAGCTAACTCAATGGCGCTTTCCGCCGAACGCAGCTCTGACACATTACCTTCAAGTTCAGCCTCCAGCTCCGCAATTTTGAGTGCTTGCTGATCTCGTTCAGCGGCAAATTCGCCACGCCTTAGAACGAGCAATTCTCCACGTTTCTGGCGCTCTTCAGCTTTGAAGGCTTGGTATTTTTCTGCCGTGTTTGCCTGACGCTTGAGATGCGCCAGCTGCTTATCCACTTCCTCGCGTAAGTCGTCTAGACGATCAAGATTGTCGCGGGTGTGACGAATGCGGGTTTCGGTCTCTTTGCGGCGCTCTTTGTACTTGGAAATGCCGGCAGCCTCTTCCAGATACACACGCATATCCTCTGGTTTGGCTTCGATGAGACGCGAAATCATGCCCTGCTCAATGATGGCGTAGCTTCTGGGCCCAAGCCCCGTGCCAAGGAATATGTCGCGGATATCCCTGCGACGGCAGCGAACGTTGTTAAGGGCGTATTTGGATTGCCCATCCCTTGTCACTTCGCGGCGAATCGAAATTTCGGTGAAGGCTGCATACTCGCCACCCAATGTGCCGTCGGAATTGTCGAACACAAGTTCAACCGAGGCCTGACCGACGGGCTTGCGTGTGCTTGAGCCCACGAAGATGACGTCGTCCATGGACTCGCCACGCAAGTGCTTGGCGGAAGACTCACCCATGACCCAGCGCACAGCATCAATGGTGTTGGATTTTCCGCAACCGTTAGGGCCTACAATACCCACCAAAGCGCTGGGAAGCTTCAGGTCGGTGGGATCGACGAACGATTTGAATCCGGCTATCTTGATACGGCTGAGACGCATAGAGTTAGAGCGTTTGTGAGAAACCGCAAGGGAAGCCCGCGAAACATGTGAAACCATCCACATGTGCCGCAGCAAGGTAGGCTCTATTGTACTTCAGTTTTCTACTCTGACTTGCACTATCTTAAGGTCGAATTCGCAAAAATAAAACATGGTAAGAACGGCTGAAATCTGTTATTCGGCTTATCGTCACGCCACGTTAGAACTGGTTATCGCTACTATGAACAACCCCACCTTCATGAATTCAGCCACCTACATTGGTAGAGGTTGGACACTGGTCAAAACACCCGGTTTACGGCGCTTCGTCTGGACACCTCTGCTGATCAATCTGGCCGTGTTCGGCTTACTTGGGTGGTGGATTAATTCATGGGCCAGCTCGTGGATCGACACGATAGGCATATTCAATCAATGGTCAGACTGGTGGATTGTGCGGGCCGTTTTAGGTGTTCTCCACTTTTTCACATCGTTAGTATTGTTTTTCTCACTAGCCTTCCTGTTTACACTCTTGGCCAACCTCATCGGCGCACCGTTTAATGGCCTGCTCGCTGAGCGAGTGGAAGCCCATTTAACCGGGGAGGCGGCGGCGCCCTCGCCCCCTTGGCTCACGCTGGTGAAAAGTGTGCCGCGGCTGATGATCTCAGAACTATCCAAGCTCATCTATTTATTGGTCTGCATCGTGCCATTGCTGATTTTGCAGTTCATCCCACTAATTAACTTCATTGCGCCATTTTTGTTGTTCCTTTTTGGTGCATGGATGTTCGCGCTGGAATATATGGATTACCCGATGGGTAACAACGGCCTGTTATTTAGAGACGCAAAAAAGCGTTGTAAAGAAAAGAGAAGCCTGTGCATAGGCTTCGGCGGGATCGTTGCCCTGATAAGCTCTGTGCCTATTATCAACCTCTTTATCATGCCTATTGCGGTGGCTGGCGCTACCGCTATTTATGTGGATCATTTTCGTGAGGCCGAATAGTCTAAACGCAGTCAGAATCTTTACAGACTTCTAGGCGGTGATAGCAAGTTTAAATCATCATGAAGCCTGCTCCAGTGGGTCTTCAAGGCACTCTTATTGCTGTCAGCCCACTGGCGCAAGAGTTGGATACACTGTGGTGCCTCTAGCAGCTAAATCACATCGCGTCATCATGTTATCCAAACTCATACTCGGCTTTTTCGCTACCGTATTTACCCTCGTTACGCACAATGCACTGGCTCAAGACTTTATTGAATCTTCAGAACGCCCTGGTGGCATAGTCATTGTCGATTTAGGGCCCACGGGAAGCAAGCTTCCCGTGGCAAGCTGGGATTCACGCCCCGTAGCCGTGATCAAAAAGAACGAACGCGCTACCGCCATTATCGGCATACCACTCTCTGTTGGTGCAGGTGAACACAATGTGAAAGTCACAGACAGCAACGGTGAACAGCGTAGCGTGCCATTCAATGTAGACGCACACGCTTATGCAGAACAACGGCTCACTATCACCAACACGCGCAAGGTGAATCCTGCCCCTGTGGATATCGTTCGTATCAACAAAGAGAACAAACGACTGAAAGTGGTCAAAAGCACTCGCGCAGATCAAATCCTGGCTAGTGATTTCATCTGGCCAGTGGCAGGACCGGTGTCTAGCCCGTTTGGCTTGAAGCGCTTTTTCAATGACCAGCCGCGACGGCCTCATGGCGGCATTGACATAGCAGCGCCCGACGGCACACCTATTATGGCTGCAGCCGACGGATTAGTCGTGGAAGCCGGCGATTACTTTTTTAACGGCAACAGCGTTTTTATTGAACATGGGCTTGGCTTACAAACTTTCTATGCTCACATGAGCCGCATTGACGTAGCAGCTGGGGAACGAGTATCGCAAGGGCAAGTGATTGGCACTGTAGGGGCAACTGGCCGAGTCACAGGGCCACACTTGCATTGGTCAGTAGGCCTTAATGCCACATGGGTTGATCCACTGTTAATTATTGGTACCGATCAACCACCCGCATTGCAACCATGAGCCTTGAGATCTGGCTGGCATTTTCGGCCGCCACCAGCATTTTGCTCATCATTCCCGGACCAACCATCCTCACTGTTGTAAGTTACTCTATAACTCATGGGAAAAAGGCCAAACTGCCACTTATTGCTGCCGTAGCATTGGGGGACTCAACTGCGTTGATGCTTTCTATTCTCGGACTAGGGGCACTACTGCAAACCTCAGCCACGTGGTTCACGGTGATCAAATGGGCGGGTGGCTTGTACCTACTCTATATGGGTGTAAAACTATTACGCTCACGCGTAAGTGCCAACAAACTCGACACGCCAGATGCACCAGAATCGCAGTGGCGGCTATTTGCCAATACATGGCTGGTAACGGCCCTCAACCCCAAGGGCATAATTTTTTTTGTGGCATTTTTGCCACAGTTCATTCAAAGCGAACAACCCTTGGCGCCACAGATGTGGATACTGTCGATAACTTTCGTCGTGCTCGCCACCATTAACGCTGCTGTCTATGCCACATTCGCAAGTACGGTTGCTCGCATACTGGACTCAGAGCGCGCACAGCGCAGGTTTAATCTAACAGGTGGCTTGTTGCTAACGGCCGCAGGTCTGTGGGCACTGACTGCGCGGCCTTCTAGCTAGCGAGTGGGGTAAGCTGCTGAATGAGCTAAAGACGTCAGGTCTACCTGCATCCTCGCGGATTGCAATAACTCAGCAGCGTTTGAACCGCCTCACCTATTCTTGAGTAAATCTGGCTTCGTCAACGTCACTGTTAACATCATAGGCCGCTGCAAGCGAATCTTCTGCTTCTTCAGAAGCTGCAGAGGACGCTGTCCAAAACTCATCACCCACCCAGCGTGCGAAGAAATTTGTGCCACCCCAATCCAGCTGAGCGTGCTGCGCAGGGGTGTCGCCAAAAGTCGACTCATCGTAACCTGCATTAGGCTCATCATCTGCGACGTAGCTAGATACGCTCTTAGCTTCCTCATTCACACTGTCGACACGATCCACGACTTCGTCCGTGACTATAGAGGGCGTTGGATCGATTGAGGCCTGAGCGCTAGCAGAAACGGACTCGGTTAACCCTGAACAGCCAGACAAGGTCAACGCTGTAGCAAGGACAATAAAAGGGCTGAGATGGGCAGCGTGTGATTTTGAAATATACATATTTTTTCAGGTCAAGAGTACACAATGCGACTGCATTGCTAGAGCGTCATTATTTGATTTACAAGGCTAGCAGAAAGCTTCAGAAAGTCACTCTGAATGACATCTAATTGCTACCAATGTTTACTATTACCCAAGAGCTCTTCGTCTAGTAGGCAATAAAATCTGGCAGGCGCCGCCCTTGAATGCGCACCAGTGCACCGTTTGCAGGTACAACACGCCACAACCTTGACTCAGAGAGCGCGCAACGACCATGTAACATAGCCAGTGATTTGTCGCTATCGTTTCTTTACCGCGCCCCGACCGACTTTTTCGGCAACCTTAGGCTGATTGCGCTTTTGCCGTTGACGCTCTGCAGGCTTAACTCGCGTGGGTTTTACGCGCTTGTCTTCTTGAAAAGGGTTGTCGTCCTGACGAAATTCGATCCGCAGAGGTGTACCAAACAATTTAAGCGCTTTGGTGAAATGGTTAACCAGATAGCGTTGATAGCTTTGCGGAACTTTCAGCGCTTGCTTGCCATGAATGACAATAATAGGCGGGTTCTGACCACCTTGATGCGCATAGCGTAACTTTATGCGCCGCCCGTTAACCATCGGCGGTTGATGTTGGGTGGTGACCACTTCAAGCATACGAGTAAGCCGCGGTGTGGCAAGGTCGATAAATGCTGACGTGTAGGCTTTGTCGACCGACTTGAATACATCATCGACACCCGATCCTTGCAGAGCACTAATAAAATGTATACGAGTGAATTTCAAAAACTCCACTTTACGCTCAAGGTCTTCTCGCACCGCCTCACGCTCTTTAGCATTAAGACTGTCCCATTTATTGACAGCGACCACTAATGCACGCCCTTTATTAATAATGTAGCCAAGTAAAGATAAGTCTTGCTCAGTGATGCCATCAGCGCCATCGAGCAACATCACACACACGTTGCTTTTATCAATGGATTGCATGGTTTTGATGATGCTGAAAATCTCTACCTTCTCACTCACCTTTCCTCTTCGTCTCACGCCTGCTGTATCTACCAGCGTGTACTCTTTACCCGCTCGTTTAAAAGGTACAGATACAGAATCGCGGGTTGTACCCGGTTGATCGTAAGCGATGACACGATCCTCCCCCAACAGACGATTGATCAGTGTGGATTTACCGACATTCGGTCGACCAACAAAAGTGATACGAATCTCGCCTCTGTCATCTTGGGCAACGAAGCCCTTCGTATCTATAGGCTCACCGGACTCATCTACTACTTTCTTTTTTCGGCTTCGGTGCTTGCGAGAAGTTTCAATCCGTTGATCTTCAGGAATCTCAAAATAGTCACCTAAGGTATCCACCAAAGAAGATACGCCCCGGTTATGGGATGCAGCAACCGACACCATGATCTCAAAACCCAACTGGTGAAATTCCAGCTGTGCCTTGTCCTCACCGATGCCATCAATTTTATTGACACACAACACAACATGCCGTGCATGACGTCTCAGGATAATCGCAATTTCCTCATCGACAGACAATAAGCCCGACCGGCCATCCACCAGAAAGACAACGAGGTCGGCTTCTACAACTGCTGCGAGAGTCTGATCAGCCATGGCGGCATCCAGGCTGTCTGGTGCACCACTTAAACCGCCGGTATCAACCAGCAAGTAAGGCCACCCTCCCACTTTTCCATCACCGTACTGACGATCACGGGTTAAACCAGGTAGATCAGCCACTAGGGCGTCTTGCGTGCGGGTAAGCTTGTTGAACAGCGTAGACTTTCCAACGTTTGGCCTGCCCACCAAGGCAATGGTGGGTTTCATAATTTAACGAGTCACTCTAAAAGCTGCAACAATACCATCGCTGGCTTGGATGTAGACGGTGTCTTCGACAAGTACCGGACGTGACTTAATGGCAGAGCTGCTCGGGCGACTGCGGCCAATCTCGGCACCTGTGTTGGTGTCAAGCACATGCAGATAGCCTTCAACATCACCTAATACTATATCGCCCTCGGGCGTAAAAGCCGGGGGAGAGAGGCTGCGCCTGAGCATGGTGTCGTTAAGCCACAATTGCTCGCCGCTTTCCTTGTCCAGCTTGATAACGTTATCGTCCTCGTCTACAACAATCAGCCCAGAATCGTCTAATGCAATTCCCGACCCTGCAGACACGGGTGTTGACCAGACGATCTGGCCACGTGCTGGCTCCAGCCGTGCAGCTTTACCCTGATAATTAGCCACGTAAATACCTTCGTCATCAATGGCAAACTCTGCATCTATGTCGACTAGTCTTTCTACCTCGGAACGCCCAGTGGGAACACTGAGCACTGTTTCCCAGATTGTATCTCCATTGGCCATATTCAGCGCTAACATGCGCCCATCGTCCAAGCCAAGCAGAACACCGCCATCTAGCAACAAAGGCCGACTGTAACCGTTGAGTGTGAGCGCAGGCGGGGTGTTAGATTCACTCCAACGCTCGGTGCCATCCTCTGGGTCAAGTATGGCGACACGGCCGTCGGCACTGCGCACAGCAGCCACACCGAAGCCTGAAACAACAGGCACGAGCACCTCTGAGGACGCCTGGGCTTGCCATTGTTCCTCACCATTTGCAGGGTCAATGGCATGCACTATGGCTTCAACGTCGCTGACAAAAATCTGCCCTGATGCACCACCAACGCCACTCACTAACCTTGTTCCCAGTTCACGCTTCCAACCACGAACTCCTGAGTCTTTTGCAAATGCAGTCACCACCCCTCGAGCGTTGGCGGCGATAACCCGATCACCCACGACCAAGGGCTCAAACACACCTCTACCCGCATCCCCAACTTTTGCAGACCAAATGCGCAGCAGCCGTACTTCGCTATTGAACGATGTTAATTCGGCGGGCGGAACGGGCGCTGGATCTGATGAGCAGGCAGAAACAGATAACGCTGCAGCTGTAACAAGCCACAAAATCGACCGCCTCATGATCGCTGCGACATGCACGTTAGCTTGTGCTCTCAGAATCATCAGAGGCATCGGATGGCTGCGCCAGCTCATTCATCTTCATAGTGAGGCCTTCAGGATTAGCACTGGATTCGGCATCTACTGCCGCCTGATACGCCACGCGGGCAGCCTCTTCGTCACCGGCGTATACGTGCAAGTCACCACGTGCCTCTTCCACCAAAGCGGTAAAAGACTCAGGGTACGACTTGGGCAAAGTGGATAGCCCGGCAGCAGCATCACCCAGCGAACCTTGAACTCTGGCTAGCCTCACCTTGGCAAGCAGACGCACATCATCTTGCGGGGCATTTTCTGAGACCCACTCCAGCCGTTTAGCAGCCTCTTCAAGATCACCATTTTCCACGGCAGCGCGAGCAGCTGTCATTGCGGCGTAAGATGCATATAGGTGCCCCGGATTATTGTCTTGCGCCTCATCTGCCCGCAGCAGCGCAGTATCGATATCGGACGAATTAACCGCCTCTAGTGACTCACTAAACGCATCACTAGCGGCCACCGTTTTGTTTTCGACATAACCGGTCCAAAGAGACCAGCCGCCAATAACAGCAACACCAATGAAGACACCAGCGATCACCGCTTTGCCATTCTCAGCCCACCAGCTTTTCAGGGCTTCGACTTGTTGTTCTTCTGTTTCGTATTCCACACTATTTCTCCGTGCATCTGTCGGCACATTAACTCAGGACAGAACTCAGCCCAGAGCATAACGCCTTAAAGGGCGTTTTTGAATTAATTAAACCCTAGTGATGCATAAAATTTCGAGACCAGGAGCTTATAGAGCTGTATATAAGTACCGAAGGCGGCC
The DNA here is from genome assembly GCA_023301725.1 of Granulosicoccus sp. GTDB lineage: Bacteria > Pseudomonadota > Gammaproteobacteria > Granulosicoccales > Granulosicoccaceae > Granulosicoccus. The sequence goes on from JALZUD010000092.1 coordinate 14,385, forward strand.
CCGACTGCACGGAATTTTTACTGGGTTGAGC
>JALZUD010000093.1 GCA_023301725.1 Granulosicoccus sp.
CTCACCGGTTCAATGCTTGCTCCAATGCTCTAATGAACCCTAAACAATGTATCCAGTGAAGTTGCCCGTAGCGATGCCAACAAGTCATTTATTGAAAGATATCCGAATACATGGCCGACCCATTGGTCCATCACATCCTCCCTATATCGTGGCGGAGATGTCGGGCAATCACAACGGCGATATACAGCGTGCATTCAAGATTCTTGAGGCGGCTATGCACGCAGGTGCAGACGCAGTAAAACTTCAAACCTATCGCCCAGATACGATCACCATAGATCATGATTCAGAGGAATTCAAAATACAAGGAGGCCTTTGGGATGGTCGAAGGCTGTACGAATTGTACGAAGAGGCGCACACGCCCTGGGAATGGCATGCTGATATTTTCGCGTATGCAGCAAAATTAGGTATCACGATATTCTCCTCACCGTTTGATCATACAGCGGTACAGCTGCTCGAATCATTGAAGGCACCCGCCTACAAAATTGCCTCCCCAGAGCTGATTGATATACCGCTAATCCGCCAAGTGGCACAAACCGGAAAGCCCATTATCATATCTACTGGCATGGGAACTATGGAGGAGATATCCGAAGCATTAGAATGCGCTCGCATGGCAGGCGCCAATGACATTGTTGTGCTTCACTGTACATCAGCATATCCAACACCTCCTGACGATGCGAATCTGTCCACACTACAGAGGATAGCGGACTCGTTTAATGTGCATGTTGGATTATCAGACCACAGTCACGGCACCCTAGTTTCGTCTATAGCCGTGGCAATGGGCGCATGCTTTGTTGAAAAACACTTCACTCTAAATAGAGAAGATGGTGGAGTAGACAGCGAATTTTCACTAAATCCGCAAGAACTAGAACAATTAGTGTGTGACTGCAGGATTGCGAAAGCCTCTGTTGGGCAGCCCGCCTTCACTCCGACAAAAAACGAACAAACTGTTCTGTTAAACCGCCGCTCCCTGTACGTGGTAGAAGTAGTCAAGCAAGGTGAGTGTTTAACATTGGAAAACGTAAGATCAATAAGACCCGGGGTTGGCTTGAAGCCTAAGTATCTCGATCAGGTCATTGGTCGACGAGCCACCAGAGACTTACACTTTGGCGAAGCCTTGAACGAAAATATGTTTGAGGGCGACATCGATGGCTAGCAACTCTCTAGCCTGAGTTATGCATAACATGCCTGATTCTTCCACTGCCCTCGCTACTCCACACGCACCTATATTCTCAAAATCATGGTGATGAATTATTACTTATTACTTATTACTTATTACTGCAAACATTTTTTCAGCCCTTTTCCAATCTTCTGGGGTGTCGATGTCCTGTACTCGCCATCGCGGCAATGGGAACCCTGCGACCTTCTCTGCATAGAGAGATTGAGCTGAGCACCACGCTTTGGCCGTTCCCCAATAGAACTGGCCAGCGTCGTGATACGCCTCCTCAAGATCTTGACTACGAGTATTCACATGCTCGGGAGAAAACAGACTCAACTGCCCGTCATCGCTCATCCTACTTGCTCGCTGAATTGGAAATCCGAAGCTTGTAACAGGTATTACAAACTGCGCGTCTGCAAGTTTATCCAAGGAATACTTTATGTCCGAAGCCAAAGTAAAAGGTGATGTAGCATAAAGACAGCACACAGGGGTACTCATCGAAACCCCCGACGCGTCTTGCAATAGCAAATAGTCAATTGCGTGCTTAATGACATCAATAGTGACCGTGTAGTCGTCAGCTAAGCATGCTGGCCGCGTAAATGGCACATTTGCACCAAGACTCATAGCCACAGTTGCAACATCAGCGCTGTCTGTAGAAACAACAATAGAAGAAAAGCACTTTGAATCCGTCGCGGCCTCAATGGACCACTGAATCATAGGTTTACCAAAAAAAGGTTTGATGTTCTTATTGGGAATTCGCTTAGATCCGCCTCTTGCAGGAATAATACAAACAGGCTTGGGTGCATTAGGAGGCATTTTCATTGCCAGACAGGTCAGCAAATATCGATCCATAATAGTTGAAAATAGTGCCATAACACACAAGCTAACTATACGTTTGGCAAGAATTTATGAGCTGGCAGGCAACTTGAATAGAACAGGCATCGAGCATTAATCGGAGCCATACCTTGACCTACAGTTTCACTCAAAATAAGTGGGGCGAGAAATACATTGAGGAATTGAACCGAAACGACTTCTCAGCAATGCCGTCTGCAGATTTCTTCGATCGTATCTTCTCTTTTGATTTCATTGCCGAAAATACCTGCTTCGTGGTCTCTGGCAGTGACTCTGGATTGCTACTGAGTTGGATACGTAAACAGCCATTAGGACGTGGATCGCACGTAGCCGTCATTGAACACGATACTGTATACGAGGCAGTTGCACCTCTATATCGCGGCTTGTTAGATAACAAAACACCAAGTGCAAAAGATAGTTCAGACAACCCTTTCGGCTCAACACTATCGTTACATAAATTTAGCCAATGGGAAAAAGAACTACTAAACCATCCTAAAAATATGTGGTTGTCGAGTGGATCTATAGTAATTCTTGAATCACATGCTTCGTCAGCAGACTATGCGCACTGCTACATGACGATGCACAGAAGCTTAAAACTGACTGTCAGAGAACGCATATTACAAGTACAGTCAACCTTTACCAATGCAACTCTTACCGAGATGCAATTTCGAAACGCATCTGATAGCCATCTAGGACTGAAATCCAGCAAGACATTCGGTAACGGAAAAACAGCCGTAGTTCTCGGTGGCGGACCCTCAATCGATCAGCACCTTCCCTGGGTGGAAGCGAATAGAGAAAAGCTGTTTGTCATCGCTGTATCTCGCATATCCGGAAAATTGATAAATCGCAATTTCACTCCTGACCTTGTGGTATCCGTAGACCCCTATGACTTCTCATATGAAGTGTGCAAGCCCGGCTTGCTCTGGACCGACGTACCGTTGGCTTACAACTATCATGTTTCATCTAAGCTGCTACAACAATGGCAATCAGCGGCCTTTTGCATGGGACAGCGATTTCCGTGGCAAAACCTCACCCAGCTAGAAGGCCTCATACCCGCGTCGGGCCCCACTGTTGGACACACGGCTACACTCATTGCGAGCCAGCTGGGCTTCACTCAAATTTTGCTGACGGGCATTGATCTCTGTTTTGATACGACAGCGTCTACCCATGCAAGTGACTCACCCGAACAAATGATCCAATCTATGCCATCTTTGTGTGACTCGCAGGTTAAAACCTATACAGGAAGGATGGCTGGCACAAGTGTAGCGCTCAAAAACTATGTTATTGAGCTTGAAAAATACGGAGCTCGTATCAATAAAGATGAGACCTTGCTTTTCAATTTAAGTGAGAATGCCGCATTCTGCCCTTCAATACCGCATCTTGATTTTAATAGCGTTACTCTTCCAACGAAAAAACCTGAGTTCATTGACCACGTTGGAACCTTAAAACCCTGTACCGTGGCTAGTGACCAGCAAGGGCTAGACAGGGAATTCAAACGTGCAACGCTTCAATTCGAGAAAATTCGTTCTTTGTGCAAAGACGCAAAGCGCTTTGTTGAAAAAATTCATTCTGCCTCTGGTGGTAGCAACAATACCTATGCAACCAAACTTACAAAGCTGCGTAAATCACTAGAAAATGACTTCACAGACCATTTGCAGGCGATAATCTACTACAAAAAGCGCGAACTGAGTCGCATCAACACGCCCATTGAATTCGAATCGATGACTCCAAAAGAGCTGATTACATGGGGGCAATCGTATTATCACGTCATTGACATCGGCGCTAAAGACATGCTTCTGTATATTAAACAGCATGCACCACGAACACAGTTGAGATTGCAAGAGCTTGAGCCTGAAGTGGATATTCGAGCCTTAATGCAAAGCTGGCGTGAGGACGGCACACCCGGAAGATTGTTTCGTTGGAAGAACCACTATTGGCACACTGTGAAAGCAGAGGACAGAGCCTGGGTGCAGCGTACCATCGGCAAACTACGGTCCACACTCAGCACGCCAGCAAATCTTGTCTCAAAAAAGCTGCTTGTCAATAACGACGACAATATTAATACGGTAAAGTCTCTGGTGTTCCTACATCAGAATCAAAAGCGTGAAGAGCTTGAATCTATTGAATCAAGATTAGATGAATCACTTTGGCCTTATTCAGCAATCAAGCCATTTACAATGGGCCTTATTCATCAACTGGACGAGAATGCACCCGTTGCCATCGCCAGCTTTCAATCCACCATCGATGTTTGTAGCCATAAGCTTGAGGATGGCTCCATTACTATAGACTCCATGCAACGACTGCTAGAAGAGTGCCTTGTACGTATGACTCAGTGCTTTTTGCAAATGGAAGATCACAAATCAGCATTGGATACACTTGGCATACTGTGCGAGATGCTTCCAACTTATATTATTAGTTATGCGAAGATGCTTAAACTCCACGGCCAGAACGAATTCGCAGTAGAGCTGCTTCAGTCGTATACTGAATTGTACCCGGCTAACAAAGAGGCGCAATTTATTCTCGACGGAATTATTGAAAGCCAGAATTCAAAGAAACCAGAAAACAATCCGGTTTATATTAAAAAGATTACAGGCGCGCTACAAGCCATTATGGGCAACTGAATCCAGTCGCCCTTAGTCAAAGGCGCCAGCTAAATTTGAATAGTAAATGGGCTTGTCAATACTCGATAGCTGATAAAGCTAAGCCCAAATTATTCTTGAAGCAATTGTGCGTTTAGTGAATAGTTTGGGCTAGCGTTGTTGTGTGTTCACTTGTACAGCTCGCTTTAGGTCTACAACGCAAGCTTGTGTAGAGTCACTGCGCTACGTGGTCAGGTACAAGCACCATATAACTAGAGCAAACAACTGGAAACTATGCCGCAGTACGGATTTTAGAGATACCGTAAAATGTGTGCAATAGATCGATAACAGTATCCTGTTCGCTATCACTCATGCTGCCAAATATAGGCAAGCTGAGCGTACGCTGATAATAATTCTCAGCGACTGGATAATCACCCGTTCGAAATCCCAAGGCATGGTAATAGGGCTGAGTGTGCACAGGAATGTAATGCACATTAACACCAACACCATGCTGATGGAAAAATTGATAGAGCGCAAGTCGCGTCTCCGCGGCATCACTATCATCTGGCATCAGAATCGGATATAGGTGAAGCGCAGAGCTCCCGTGCCTGCTTTGCAGTGGCTGAACAAGAGGTAGTGCGCGCAGCTGCTCATTATACTGCTCAGCCAACGCTCTGCGCCGTTCTATAAACTCATCTATGCGTTGCAATTGGCTCAAGCCGAGAGCTGCATGAACTTCTGTCATGCGGTAATTAAACCCCAACTCTATCTGTTGGTATACCCAAGGCTCATCGCCAGCGCGCGCGTTCCCAGCCTCTAGACGCGTGACACCATGACTACGAAACAGCTGTAGTCGCCTCGCTAGATTAGCATTGTTGGTCAGAGCCATACCACCCTCGCCAGAGGTAATTATCTTGACTGGATGAAAGCTGAAAATGGTGATGTCGCTGTATTGACAGCCACCTACTTTGTGCTCTTTATAGCTTGCGCCCACTGCATGAGATGCGTCTTCTACAAGATGGAAATCATATTTTTTCGCAAGCTTTGCCATGCTGTCCATCTCGCACGATTGACCAGCAAAGTGAACCACGATAACTATTTTAGGTAGAGTCAAGCCATGAATTTTCGTGTACTCAAGTTTATTGGCAAGTGCATCAACAGACATATTGTAGGTCTGGGGATCAATATCAACAAAATCCACAGCAGCCTGACAATACCGTGCACAGTTTGCACTGGCTACAAAGGTATTAGGCGTTGTCCAGATCGTGTCTGATTTGCCCACATCCAGAGCTAGACAAGCAATATGCAGGGCCGACGTGGCACTATTAACAGCCACAGCGTGTGCGGCTCCACAGTAGCCTGCCATGGTTTGTTCAAACTGTTCGACTACCGGGCCCTGAGTAATAAAATCTGATTTCAGTACGTCACAGACTGCCTCAATATCGTTTGCATCAATATGTTGACGTCCGTAAGGTAACCGGCGTGGGCTCATATTAAGCAGCCTTCACGAGTACAAGCTCACCCAACCAGGCACGCAAATCTTCTACCCCTAGCCACTGAGTATTTTTATTGCTCACGTACTCAAAACCTTCGCGTACTTTACCGCCATCTTTTATACGATTGGGATCCTCTCCCCAGCCGTTAATAGCAGGCAAGATTTTGTAATAGTCAGGGTACTCGTAAGTCGTGTAAGAATCCTCAACGCTAATCATTTGCTCATGAAGCTTCTCACCCGGGCGTATCCCGATGACGTTATGCTCGGCCTCCGGCATTACCGCTGAGGCGATATCACCTATAGTCATTGACGGGATTTTTCGTACGTATATTTCGCCCCCTATCGTATCGCCGAATGCGTGCCAAACCGCGTCAACAGCTTGTGGCAAAGTAATCATGAACCGAGTCATACGTGGATCGGTGATTGGTAAAGCCCTCTTCCCTTTAAGGCTCTGAAAAAACGGGATTACTGACCCACGCGAGCCCATGACGTTTCCATACCTCACAACCGCAAATCGTGTGCTTTCACTACCACTGTATGCGTTACCTGCTACAAACAGCTTATCTGAAGCAAGCTTTGTAGCCCCATAGAGATTAGAAGGACTACTTGCTTTGTCTGTGGAGAGAGCAACAACGCGCTTCACGCCTCGGTCAATTGCTGCATCAATGACATTCATAGCGCCATCAATGTTGGTCTTGATGCATTCAAAAGGGTTGTATTCAGCAGATGGAACAATTTTCATTGCCGCAGCATGTACAACATAGTCGACCCCTTTAAATGCTCTGAGGAGACGTTCCTTATCACGCACATCACCAATAAAAAATCGAATTCTAGGGTCTTGCTCGAAGCGCTTCGCCATCTCCCATTGCTTCATCTCGTCTCGTGAGTAGACAATAATGCGCCTGGGTTTATATTCGCTGAGTGCGTGCTGGACAAAGGCATGGCCGAAAGAACCTGTGCCACCGGTTACCAGAATTGTGGAACCGTTCACATCGAAGTCACTGTTATTGGACATTTTCGCTCACTGCTTTTCTAGAAGGTGGTCGGTTGGGTACATTAACTATTGTCAGCATCTACGTTCACAGCAGAATAAGTGCCCAGCTCTCACCATTTGGCAGCTGCGTAACCTGTTAGACAGTTGACAAAGACAATTTTTAGCTCTCGTAAAGATCATTTAGAACGTTTTGGAAGGGGGAGTTAACTGGCGTCAGAAAACGGTGTATAGTTCCGTCCAGTTACAAGGTTCTATTTAGATGAAAAGGGAACAGGGTAAAAATCCCTGGCTGCCCCCGCAACTGTAAGTAGCAAGAATCGGTGCATTACCACTGAGACGGATAAAGCATCCTCAACTGACAAGGTGAGGATCTACACGTTTTGGGAAGGGTACCGATGACTCCACTGCTCAATGACAATGAGCAAGGAAATGCTACGAGCCAGGAGACCTGCCTTGTTACTTCGATTCACGGCCAGACGGGGTGTCTGAAGGTGTCAGGAAAACAGGTACCAAGTTGCAGCGATTAAACAAAGTTTAAACGCATCAAGCACTCCCCTGACTCCTGCCCCAACTAGCCTCTAAGGTCTAACTCAGGGGTTTCGCGGGGTGCGATTCATAAAAAGCAGGTCGCCAGTGTCAACGTGGAAGCGTTGCAGCAAGCGCGCGCGCCCACACAAGCTGAAAGATAGCGTGATTGATCGGCGGTGTTCGAATCAACTCATAGCTTGTTCACTGATGGTGCTTTGGCCGCTGTTCGCAGCCACTGCTCACGCGCAAGCCGTTGAAAATTCAACGCCACAAAGCGCTGATGTACCTGTGCTTGAAGAACTGAAAATTACTGGTGGAGATGTATCTACCGCACAAACTGGCGATGTGGTTGTATCTGAACACACCGGCTCCCGGATTCGTATTGAGCGCCAGCGCCTTGAACAACCCGGTGCTCAACTGGGAGAGCTCATTGGCACCACCAGCGGCGTTCAAGAGCGACAAGTCGGCGGATTTGGTTCGTTCTCCGCTGTCACCATAAGAGCTGCATCTGCCGCACAGACGGCGGTGTACCTCGACGGCATTTTACTCAACAGCGGTGGCCAGAGCATCATTGATCTGTCAACGCTTGAAATGCTGAATTTTTCCTCTGTTGATATCTACAAGGGCAGTTCTCCGTTGCAGCTGGGACACGCGGCCATCGGTGGTGCTGTCAATCTGAATACAGTGAACTCCACATCTGAAAACGGCGCTAAAGTCAAACTGGGTGTCGGCAGTTTTTCACAATTTTCGGCGGCAAGCTCGTTTTATGGTAGCTCCAAAAAATGGAACTGGATTGGGTCTCTCACCCATCTGCAAAGTGAAAACGACTTTACATTTCTAGATGAAAATGAACCCTTAGTGGATGATGATGACACTGAAGCTAGGCGGCGAAACAACGATGTACAGCGCAATTCGATCCTATTAAAAACTGGATACGAACACACGCAGAATCAAAACACCAACGTCCTGTTCCAACTGACAAACAGAGATATCGGTGTTCCTGATCAGCAAAATACTAGGGCCAACAGCGCAACATTCGAATCGCTTAATGGACAACTGCAAATTGCTCATCTCATCAATGATTGGAAAGGCTGGAACAACCGTCACACGTTCTATTGGCACACAGCAGATACCGTGTTCGATGACTCTGACAGCAGCATAGGACTTGGTCGACAACTAATAGATAGCGATACCCGAACACTAGGCGTGAAAGCCTATTGGGAAAGGTTTATCGAAACTCAAACTCTAGGCTTTTCAACCTTGGGCTTGTCAGTTGATTTACGTGATGAGTCCATCGAACAATTTGACAGGCTAGAGGCCAATAGCAGTGACTTTATATCCGACAGAGTGACCGTTCTGTCAACGGCTCATCTAGCAGTGGCGAACGATAACGAAACCTGGTTGGTGACTCCTGCAATACGCTGGCAAACAAGTGAACGTAGTGGCACAACGGTGTCGCGCAATCTAGGGTCAGATCCTACCGACCAGAATGTCTCAGAAGGGTCAGTACAACTGGGGGCTCAATATGTTCTCTCACCTACATTTACCTTGAGCGCCAACGCTGGCAACTATTTTCGACAACCCTCTTTTGGCGAACTGTTTGGTGCATCTGGATTGATCAACGGCAATCCTACACTTGAGCCTGAGACTGGAATCAACCTTGATGCCGGCATTGGCTACACCTCTCATAAAATAGTTGCCGAAGCTCGCGTTTTCAGAAGCCTAAGAGATGATCTGATTTTGCTATCGGTGGATGCTCGCGGTGTTGGTAGGCCAGAGAACATTGGCGAATCTACAGTAGACGGGCTCGAGTTATCTGCTAGCTGGCAAGCCACAGACTATTGGTCTTTAGAGGGAAACGCAACACTGCAGGATCCCCGCAATCGCAGCTCCTTTGAGTCTGTCAGAAACAAACTACTACCCGGTCAAGCCAAGCGTGCGTTTTTTACACGAGTGAAGTACCAACCTTCAAACATAGCCTATTGGTATGAATGGCAAGGCTCGTATGATCGCTTTTACGACACTAATAATGGAATTCCGGCCCCTGACACGTCAACACATGCGATAGGTGCTGACATCAAAAAATCACAGTGGCAACTCAATGCGAGCATACAGAATATTACAGACGACACCATTGAAGATTTTAACGGCTTCCCGAAACCAGGGCGTAGTTTTCACCTCGCCCTCTCTATAGATTTTTAGCCCTACTTTTGAACCAGCAACTACCCACAATTCAATTATGAAAACGTCAACTTATAGAAAAGCACTGCCTGTACTCATGACAGCAATGCTGATTAGTGTTAGCGCTTGTAGCTCTAACGATGATGATGACGGCCTCACTGCTAACGATGACAATTCTGCAATTGGTGAAGATTCGAATGACGTAGGCGATACTGGCGATACTGGCGATACTGGCGATACTGGCGATACTGGTGACACTGGTGACACTGGTGATGCAGGTGATGCAAACGTTACTGCTACCAGCTATGCATTTTCGTTCAACCGAACACCTTTCGGCGCAGATTCATCAGCAAAAATTGAGCGCATCTCACTAACAGATGGCAACATCATCGATGGAGAATACCCTTCCACGTCAACAGATCATCGACTGGCAACTGACGGTGTCGATATCTTCCAGATTGGTCGTTTTGGTATAGACAATTTGACTCAGTTCGACCCCATCGACACATCACTCGTTGGGTTTCAACTTTCATTAATTGGCGAAGGTGACTCAACCACCAACCCACAATCTCTGGTATTCCTGAATGAGGATGTTGCCTACCTTACGCGTCGTTCTACCGATAGCCTGTTAATCCTAGATCCAACACCTGACACAAACACCACTGAGTCACTAATCACCGGCGCTCTTAGCCTTGCAGACTACAACAGCGGCAGTGGCGAAGATTTGTTATTTGCAGACATGACAGACGCACTCATTGTTGACAACAAGTTATTTGTTTTAATGGAGAATTTAAACGCATCATTTGCACCTGAAAATCCAGGATTTGTTGCTGTATTTGACACCGACACCAATCTTGAAATTCAGACAGGTGAAGCCAGCATTCCATTTAACGGAATTCAGCTTGAGGTCAGCAACCCAACCGGGTTACAGTTCAATGAAGAAACCGGTATGGTTTACGTCGTTGGCCGAGGCAATGTTTTCAACAACGCAGCAGCACCTGGCGACCCATTTGCCGGTGGCCTAGAAGTTATTGATCCTGACACTTTCGAGTCGAGCCTTCTGATTGACGATGGGGATAATGAAAACAACAATGATTTCTTTAACAGTGCAATAGTCATCAACGCCGAGCTTGCCTATGTGATGACCATCGTCTTCGACGAAAGCTTCTCCCCTACCACCAATCTGCGCACCATTGACCTGACAACATCAGAAGTCTCTGAGCCTATCGCCGGCCTAGAGGGTCTTAATATGACGATTATGGCAGTGGGCTCTGACAACCATCTGTGGGTTGGCATAGAGAGTGATGCACCAGGTTACATGCGTGTGAACATTGAAACCGGCGCAGTGGTTCCTGAAATGGTCCGAACAGAGCTCATACCATCAGACTTGATTTTTCTTGAAGTCAGCGAGTAATTGACTCTGTAGAGAGGGCGGTCAACACTTGTTGACCGCCCGATTACACGGCTTTTCACTTAATGACACGTGAAATACTTCGCACAAATTCAAAGCCCGTAACAATCTGCCTTCATTTTATGTGACTTAACCTTGAAGTCTTGAATCAGTCTTGTGGTTCACTTTGCTCAGGCAGACAAGGCTCTGTGTGCAGCCAAGGCCGATGGCAGGAACAGATGCGGGCGCTTCCATGATTTGCCTAAGCCAAAGCAATCGCCATTATTGGCTGCTTAATCTGCGCTGCCTAAACTGCACCGCAGGACCAATGCCAAATAATTGACTAGCTATTTAAATGGCATCGCTGCCGCCTGAGTCGAGGCCCATCATTTACGATGCGAAAAAATCGACCCTGCAACGCACACCACTGGGAATTGTTAAATCAGGATTCTGCAGCACCAGCCGAACGCCGTAAGTACCGCTAGCAGCATCGGCTACTGAATCAATTCGTCGAACTTCAGCTGGAAATGCTTTGCCTCTAAACCCAGGCACATCTAACAACACGGAGGCCGTAGTGCCAGCTTCAAGACTTCCCAGATAATCTACAGGCACGATGACCTCAACGTGCAATGGATCCAGCTGTGCCACCTGATATACCGGTTCGCTGTCAACGTACTCGCCAGCCGAACGATATCTTTGTGTAACTGAGCCACTAATCGGTGTCCGTATCTCGCGGCGATCCAGTACAGCTCTGGCTCTTTCGACTTCTAGCAAGGCCAAACGAGTTGCCTCTTGTTCCTGCTTAACTTGCAGTTTCGCAATTTCAGCTTCAGTGTTTACTTGATCCATAACCTGCTTGGAGATGTTGGACGTTTTTAGAAGTTCAGCGTTTCGCACACGTGTTCGATCGCCAAATCGTGCAGTTTGCTCACGCAGAGCAATCGCTGTAGAGCTTGAGGCCGCCTCGGTAGCAATCACCAGTGACATTCGCTCTACATCACTCTCCAATCGCGCCATTAATGTACCAGCACTAACAAAATCCGCCTTATCGTAATAGCTATCCGCTAAAAGTCCAGGCACTGCCGAACCCAATTCAATCAATCTGCTCGGCTCTACGATGCAATCCATGTCCGAGAGCACGTCGTCGCTCCCATCGTTAGCGTTAGCAAAGTGGCCAAGGCTTATAGCCAGCGCACAAAGAATGGCCAAGATCCCCATCAGCGACAGAAAACCTCGTTCGGTTGCGTAACCAGAAATCGAGTACTTACCAATATTTGCTCTATTAAATTCCAGTGCCATAAGTGTCTTTTTGCTCGTCTGCTTGCCAGTCATACATGGCATTATTAATAAGCCAATCAGCTATGATCACTGCAACAGCTGTGCCTTAAACATCGGGGGGCAGCCCTTAAAGCGGTCTCACTGCTATCTCATCTAACACAGTCGCTCTCAACCGTGAACCCTACTGACACCACCAACAAAAAGCTGCTGAATACTCTGCGTAACATAGTAGGACCAGATCATGTACTCGACAGCCATCAGGTACGCCTGCGGGCAACGCATTTCTGGGATTCCAGCCCATTGCAAGCCATGGCATTGGTTCGGCCCAAAAACACCATCGAAACCTCCGGGGTACTCAAAGCCTGCCATGAGGCAAATCAGGTAGTTGTCACGCACGGCGGTGTAACCGGTCTGGTAGATGGAAATCTTAGTACCTGCAACGACATCATCCTTAGCATGGAGCGTCAGCACTTGATTGAGGCTATTGATCCGGTCTGCAAGACCATGCATGTGCAGGCTGGTGCCAAACTGCAAACCGTTCAGGAGCATGCAGCACAAGCCGGCCTACAACTAGGTTTGGATCTCGGTGCCCGCGGCTCATGCACCATTGGTGGCAATGTCTCAACCAACGCCGGTGGACTCTCTGTGCTTCGCTACGGCATGATGCGAGAGCAAGTACTCGGGCTGGAGGCCGTTCTGGCTGACGGCACGGTTGTCTCATCAATGAACAGCATGATGAAAAACAATGCAGGCTACGATATCAAACAGCTATTCATTGGAAGTGAAGGCACACTGGGCATTATCACTCGTGTGGTGCTGCGCTTACGCGCAGACACGCCACATATAAGTACAGCACTACTCGGGTTTTCATGTTTTGCCAATGTCACCAAAACCCTGACCCACCTGGACAACACGCTAAATGGCACTCTGGATGCCTTTGAAGTTATCTGGAAACCTTTTTTTCAGCTCAACACAAACCCCGCACGGCGCGATACCGCTCGCGCACCCATCTCTCGAGACTACCCCATTTACGCCATTGTGGAATCGCGCAGTGCCAACGCCGGTGCACAGCCCGACTTATTACAATCTGCATTGGAAACCTGCATGACGCAAGGTGACATCACTGATGCGGCAATCGCTCAATCAAAAGCCGAGGCTGCCAATATCTGGCACATCCGCGAGCACATAGACATCGCTTTGGAGCCAGATCCAGTTTTTGTGTACGACATAAGCTTGCCCATTACGGCAATGGAATCCTATGTAAACCAACTCAACGTGGAGTTGAGTACTATCTGGCCTCACCTGCAATTGTATGTATACGGCCACTTGGCAGATGGTAATTTACACGTGTTAGTTGTCCCCCCTGCAACAAACCAAAGCCAAGAAGACAGTGACGCAATACGTGAACGATGGCAAGAACAAAGTAACAAACTAGTTTATGGCCCTCTTCAAGCATTTGGTGGCTCTGTATCTGCAGAACACGGCATCGGCTTGTCTAAAAAGCCCTATCTAGCCTTATCACGAAACCACCAGGAAATTGCATTAATGCAACTTCTGAAAAAAACAATGGATCCAAGATCTATTTTGAATCCCGGCAAAATTATAGATGTTTAGCACAACCTACAATGCACGGAATCAAGCCAACGTGTGTCTATCTCGAGTTGATTTTTCCAACGTACACATTGGCGTACAAGTTCGATTGTTAGCTAGAAAAGTAAACACAACATGATTCAGGTTGTAACGCTAGTCCTCCCTCTGTTTGGACTGATCATCCTTGGGTACCTAGCGGGACGATGGCGACAGATTCCTACTGACGGCCTGGCATGGATGAATTTTTTTATCGTCTACATTGCACTACCTGCATTGTTTTTTAATTTGTTGTCAAAGACACCGGTAAGCGAATTCGCCAATGGACGCTTTTTGCTCACAACAACCTTAGGTACGGTTATCGCGTTTGTTCTTAGTTTTTTCATTGGCCGTGTGCTCCGAGGTGCCAACACACAAACAGCGACTATCCAAGGGTTCGCAGGTGCATACGGCAACATCGGGTATCTGGGCCCGCCACTGGCAATTGCCGCCTTCGGTCCAGAAGCAGGTGTACCGGTTGCACTGATATTTTGCATTGATAATTCAATGCATTTCATTCTTGCACCCTCACTGATGGCAATGGGTGGCGAACAACGGCAAGCAAAGCGTCAGTTGGTCACAGGCATTGTAAAGAAAATCTTCACACATCCGTTTATTTTGGCAACGCTTGCCGGAATACTTGCAGCATTCTTCAATCTCAACCCTCCTGCACCTGTGTCAACGTTACTAAACTCTTTGTCGAATGCCGCAGCCCCTTGTGCATTGTTTGTTATGGGCGTCACCGCAGCACTAAGACCTCTAAAGAGAATACCCATTGAGTTGGCGTATCTGGTGCCAATGAAGCTACTGATTCACCCCACCATCATGTATCTTCTTCTGACCCAAATTCCTGACCTGGACACCATCTGGTTATATTCCGCTGTTCTGCTTGCGGCACTGCCGAGCGCCACCAATGTGTTTGTTATTGCTCAGCAATACGGTGTCTGGGAAGAACGTGCATCAAGCGCTGTGGTTTTATCTACAGCACTGTCCATTTTCACTCTCACAACGTACTTGTATCTATCAACTAACGGATACTTGTAGAAAAATGTCATCAATCGATACCGCTGAGCGATGTTCGACAATTGCACTCAAACGCCAACGAGTAAGAGCTGCGCTGACCAATCTGTTTGTCGGTGACTCGCTGTCGATGCCAGTACATTGGTTCTATAACCCCGGTGACATACTGCGAGTATTTGGAAAATATGGCATCACAGGGTTAGAGGCGGCACCCGAAACTCATCCCAGTTCTATTATGTCTCTACATTCCACCACAGCTGGTGGCAGAGCAAACCGTGGCAAACAACCCGAACAACAGGTTGTGGGCGAGGTTATCCTGAAAGGAAAACAACATCTTTGGGGACGTCCACAGGGGCACTATCACCATGGTATGCAGGCTGGAGACAACACGTTGAACGCCTGGTGGGCAAGGCTACTCATCAATCACCTAGAGTCAGCCGACACCTATCAACCCAGCGACTGGGTGCAAGCTTATATCGGATTTATGACAGCTGATCCATCGCCTCATCCAGACACCTATGCAGAGAGTTGCCATCGAGGATTCTTCGCTAATCTGATTGCTGGTAAACAGCCGCTGCAGTGTGGGGCCGTTACCCACGATACTCCATCAATGGGTGCGCTAGTCACTGTGGCACCTCTAGCCCTTGCATTGTTTGGTCAAGATGAACCTCTGGAAAAGGTCTGTGCTTTGTGCCGTGACCATGTCTGGATAACACACCCTGACAACTTTCTGATGCAGGTTGTTGACACGTATGTGGCGCTCTTGAAACAACTACTTGACAGGCCCGCTGCCCCCTGTGAAGACACCCTGTTTACGCAAGCTGCAACCGTTGTATCAGGAGCACGCATCGATAAACTTCTGGCAGCAAATAAACCCGATAACTTCGTGGTGGGTCGAACCTACTCTCTGGCTTGCTACAT
The DNA here is from genome assembly GCA_023301725.1 of Granulosicoccus sp. Lineage (GTDB taxonomy): Bacteria > Pseudomonadota > Gammaproteobacteria > Granulosicoccales > Granulosicoccaceae > Granulosicoccus. Next base: position 16,021 of record JALZUD010000093.1, read on the forward strand.
CACTGACTCTTGGCCTAGCGTCTGTTATATGGCAGCCAAATACCATCAAGACATCTCCAAGGCCTTACTTGTTAATACCAACCTAGGTGGAGAAAACGCACACCGTGGATCAGTATTGGGCACGCTGATAGGTATGGTTGACGGAGCTATTCCGGACAACTGGTACCAAGGCCTAACTATGCAACCCTCACTAGACCTAGAAATCGAAGGGTTCCTAAACAGGTATTACCCCACAGAAGAAGGCGAAGTCGTAAGCTGAGCACGGTAGGCGAGCACTCTGGACAGCGGAAACAAAACTAACATCATAACCAGGCAGTAAGCGCTCATTAAATAAAGTTGCTGTTCAAAACCAAATCCACGATCAATGAATGTACCGGTTATTCCGGGTCCGAGTGCCGAAGCAAAAACCATAGCGGCTGAGACGATCGCGCGTATAGATCCCAAATGGCGGGTTCCATATATTTCTGGCCAGATACTGCCGAATACCGCGCTGGAAATTCCGTACGACGTACCCAGAAAAAACATAAAAACCTGCATGCTCCAAGGAGCATCAAAATACCCAAGGCTGGCACAACCAATACCCAACGGACACAAGAAGAACGGCAACATAACTCTGGCACTAAAACGATCTATTAAATTCCCGGCCAGTAAACCCACGCCAACAGAGGTGAATGACATCACAACAAATGAACTGGCCACCACCGTGGGACCCCATAGCTTTATTTGTGCCAAGTGAACTTGATGAAAAAAAACCGAGGTGCCGATGAAGGCGGGAGCGAGTACGCCCGTGCATACAATCCAAAACGGCACATCCTTGAGCGCTTCGGCACGAGTCCACTGCCTGCCTTGCGTTGATTGCTCACGCTCTGTTGATGACGGCGTGCGAGGTACAGCGAGTAGTTTCTGGCTGAGCGGTAAAGCCAGCAGCAAAAGACCAATGGCAGCCAACAGCCAGGCAATGCGCCAATTGACCAAAACCAGCAGGCTAACCATCAGAATGGGCAACAAACCCTCGCCCAGCTGATGTCCAGTTGTGGTGATGGCAACCGCTCGTCCACGCTCTGCGTGAAACCAGCGCCCCATCGCAACCAAGGCTGTATGCGTGAGCATCCCTTGTCCAAATAGACGCAGTAAGTAGATAGCGATTAGCAGAAACAGCCAATTTTGAGCAATTGACATGAGGATGGCAGCACCCGCTATCGCTAAAATCCAGAACTTTGCAAGCCTTGCCACATCAACGTGATCAACAATTTTTCCCAACCAAATCAGTGTGATGGCACTGCCCAGAGTCGCCAGCATGTATAAAAAGCCAAACTCTCCGTGGCTTAATTCAAAGTCAGACCGAATCTCACCTGCAAACAGGCTAATAAAGAAAGTTTGCCCCACACTTGAACAAAAGGTCAGTAGTATCCCGCCCGCTAGCCAAGTAAGGTTTTGACGCAGAAAAGCGCTAAATGTCTGAGGAAGATCACGCATTGCAATACTGCTGACGTGTGAAGCTGAAAGAAAGCGCCAAAGACGGTATACTTGTCGCTGGTGAGTGTGTTGAGAACCTCATCATTGTGCATTATTCAATAGACGCTGATCCAGCGCAGACTTATTTATGTAACCAACCAGCTAACTGATGTACAAGCCAGTATTCAGGCCAATATATCTGGGTTAGCAAAAAATTCTACTTCAAAACCAGCCCTCTATCGCATAGTCGATGTCGGCTATTTCATTCGTTCAAGAGATTATTACGTGAGTCAAGCCGACAACGAACAGCAATTAAGAATTTGGAAAGATCTGGCCATTAGCAAGCAAATGCTGATGATGGAAGCCGCTTCTGCTCTAAAGTTGAAAGATGATTTCACTGCAGAAGATTTACGTGCAGCACTAACCACTGCGATTAACCGTGCAAAAGACGCTGACGCTGATATGGCCGAAACGCGTAATCGTGCGTCTGAAGACATCGGCATCATGCAGGCCGAAGTAAAGAAAACCATCAAGTCTCGCACCGAAGCAGAGGCTCTTCGCGATGCTGCAAACGCAGAGAAAGAAGCGGCAGAAGCAGCCTTGGCTACTGGGCGTAAAGACAATTCTGATGCGTTGAAGAAAGCCAAACGTTCGGTAGAAGACAAGCAAAAAGAGCTTAAGGCAATTAATACAGCGCTTGCTGACACGCCTGAAAATATCGTCAAGAAACTCAAGACGTTAAAAAAGCAAAAGCTCGATGAAGGTAATGCTCGCAAGACGGCTGAAGATGCCAACCGCAAGCTCAAGAAAGAAAATAGAGAGCAAAAGGAAGAGCTAGAGACTCTTACAGATCTTAAAGAACAAGCAGCTAGCCTGCTGGCAGCCTATCGTGAGCTACGTACCTGGGCTGACGAGGTTGAGGCACGTGAAGACAACAAAGACAATGCAGCACCGAAAGCTGATGCTAAATTACTGTCTGCTATCGAAACTACGACTGCTGCGGCCGATGAGGCTGAAGAAAAGCTAGAAGCTGCGACTGCGTAATCTCGCATGTGGATGGGTCTGCTACAAAAGACTCATCCACAACAGTATCTAACAGGTTATAACGCGTGACCACTAAGCATTGCCGCTTTCACCATGAAAATCAATCTCAACGCTGACCTTGGTGAGTCTTTTGGCCCTTGGCCAATGGGTGATGACACCAATTTGCTCAAAATTGTTGACTCGGCCAACATAGCCTGTGGATTCCATGCTGGCGACCCTGTCGTCATGAGCAGAACACTGCGGGCTGCACTTGCCCAGTCGGTTAGTATCGGCGCTCACCCAGGATTTGCCGACCTACAAGGTTTTGGACGTCGCAAAATGGAGCTGCCATCCGAAGAGCTCACCGCTTTGGTACAGTTTCAATTGTCGTCTATTGAGGGCATGGCTCGAACCGCCGGCGGTAAACTTACTCATGTAAAACCACACGGCGCTCTCAACAATATGGCTTGCGACGATCGCACAATGGCGGATGTCATCACCAGCGCAGTTCATCAATACGACGCTTCTCTGATATTTCTGGCTCCAGCCCTTTCCGAACTCGAAAAATCAGCGAGAGCACTAAACATGCATGTGGCTGGTGAGGTCTTTGCAGACCGAGCCTATACAGACACCGGATCTTTGGTCCCCAGAAACCAGCCTGGTGCTGTGTTAGTCAGCGTGGATGATTGCATAGAACACGTTCGAAACATGATCAAAGCGGGCGGAATAGTTTCCGTAACTGGCAAAATTTTATTGACGTCTTTTACCAGTATATGCATTCACGGCGACAATCATCATGCTGTTGAAAGCGCAAAACGCATCCGACAAACACTACTAGCAGATGGCCATGAACTCGTGGCCCTACCCGACCTGACCTATCACACCAAATAATCTTCTCAGATTAGCCTTCTTCTACTCTTTCGCTCGTTTATAGAAAGCTTGCCCACACCTACTTGCCAACTGGTTCTGAAAAGGGTGTTTATAAATGCAAAAAATGCACCATGCAGAGTGCAAAATCCTGAGTTTGGTCTATCTTTTTATCAAAGGGATTATCAGAGCTTTAAAAATGAGCAACTCGACGTACAAATTTTTGGCTACGTGCTTTACAGTCGTAGCTATCACCAGCTGTGGTGATTCGAATAAAGAACCTGTGTCTCAGATTCAAGGAACTGTAGAACAAGCTACGAAAGCTGGGGAAGAGGCTGTTCAAGGCTCACTTGAAGAGGGTGCAGAACAGTGGACCAAGTCAGAAAAGCTAACAGAACTTGCTGATGAATTGAATTTGGAGCTTGAGCCAAAGGCGGTTACCGCAAGCGGTGACATTCCATATCCCCTCTACCCCAACGGCTCCAAATACAGAATCGGTGGAGAGAACGGCCTCAGAATCATTTTATTTCAAACAGAAGATTCGTTTCAAGAAGTGGATTCTTACTTTCAGGCTCAAGCTAATATGTCCCGCCTAGATGCCATGCAGGACTATGTTCGCTACAGCGCCTCAGCTGACGATGTAGATCCTTGGGCTACTGGAAAACCCGGAATCGTGATTCACGAATTTAACGACGAAGCTGAGAAATCAGCTGTTGGAGCTGCTGATACAGCGCGCACTAACATCATAATGAGTTATTGAACGCCACTAATTGCTTTTGAATCCACACAATACGTGTGGTTGCAGTTCGAGTAAGTTGGCCGCAGTGGCTACCCTGTAGAACGGGCAGCCTTACTTTACTAGCGATCTCAACGTGAAGGGGCTCGATCTTAGATCAGACAGCCCCTGCCTCGCGGCCCACTTTGGATGCCTCACATAGAGTGAATATGCAGGATCTTAAAAGGCGAGCGGCACCAGTTTTTCAAGTGTCGGTGGGTGGTTCTAAGCTAAGCGAAAACGACAGATCAGAACACATCTTAGGCAACACTTATTAAGCCTTGCCCTTCGCCGCAGCTACCTAAAATTCAGATACCAGCCGAGCTCTTGACGGGACAGCATCAGCGCCGTTTGGCGACTGACCCAAGCTCCGCCCGTTGGTGTTATTGGGTACGCGAGTTTGAAATGAAGGCTGGATATGCGTGCCATTCTGAGGTTGGGTGTGTCTTTGATCTGACTCCTCAGTCATCTCGGCGGACAATAGCGCGCCCAAAGTGATACCAATAGAGGCAGTTACTTTGCGCAACAGTGCAATAGACATGTTGCCTTGGCCGGATTCGAGTTGAGCTAAATAGCGCTCTGAAACACCTGAAACCTCAGCGAGTCGTTTTCTCGACATTCTAAGTGCTGAGCGTTGAGCTCGCACGCGCAGCCCCACAATCCGAAGAAATTCATCCGTAGGTAGCGCATCGAGGCCAGTAAGGTGCTGATCCCGAGCCAGACCAACCGGTTCGGTTCGAAATTCTTTTAATGTTTCTGCGTCTTGCCGCTTCAATGCCTCAGAACTTACTGATCCATTAAAGTGATCATACGAGTTACCCATTTTCGCCTCTCCATTAGTGAACATAGTTCACGTGACTACTTCCAGATTCACCTTATCACGCAAATCTAACAGAGGTGTATATTTTGTTTACAATTGTTTACAATTTTTTACAAATTTCTTACACATTTCTTATTCGCCCAGGATGAATCGCGCGATCAGATAGTGGCTCCAACTTACTGACACCTAACGGAGCAAATCGCGAGCCCTACTAAGTTTTTCCGAATCTGGCAGATCAGAACTCGAGGCAGCGTTGTTTGGATCGGCTGAAACAGAGTCTTTGTACCGTTGTGCTTTTGACTTGCCTCGGACCATGACAAACAATGAAAACAGACCTACGGCGAGCAATACAAAGGGTCCTATCCAGAGAATGAGAGTTTTACTGTTAAGCCTAGGGCGATACAGTACAAACTCGCCATATCTGGATACTAGATATTCTTCAATATCCGCCTGACTGCCACCTGCTTCGATTAGGCGACGAATTTCGCGTCGTAAATCACCCGCTAAGCTCGCATCAGAATCAGCAAGATTTTGGTTCTGGCACTTTAAGCAACGATATTCACGCAACAGCTGGTGATACATCGTTTTGTGATCAGGGTTAGAGAAGCTCACCAGCTCATCCGCGGAGTGCGATTGCCCAGCCACCATCAGAAAGAACAACAGTAGCGCACTTGCACTTGCACTTGCACTTGCACTTGCACTTGCACTTGCACTTGCACTTGCACTTGCACTTGCACTTGCACTTGCACTTGCACTTGCACTTGCA
>JALZUD010000094.1 GCA_023301725.1 Granulosicoccus sp.
GCACCCACCAGCACATCATCAAAGTGGCGAGATGTTCGCCCTCTAGCCGGATACCAACGAATTTTGGGAACTTGGCGTACACGGGTCACTCGCCGACCATTCACAGTAGTGGTATAGCGCTGACTAACGTAATAGACCTCGCCACGTTGCCCCTCATAGGCGGTGGCTGTATCGCTGTCGTAGGTCCAGTAAGGAATATAAACTCCGTTTAGTTCGGCATCACTACGCGCATATTTTTTTAATGCATTGGGTGCAAACCAACGCTTGTTCAACCACTGAATGTAGGACTTTCTGGCTTCATCAGAGGTCACAGCAAACGGCAAGATACCTTTGGGCTTTATCGGCTTTGAACCCGCCGTATCTGTAACTACATCGGTGCCACAGAACGGGCACTCCCCGGCATGAATATGCGCATCAAATTCAAAATGGGCGGCGCAATTCGGGCAGCTGATACCTCGCTCTTCAGAGGCCAGATGTTGCGAGTCCTGCAGCTCTGCTAACGCATCGTGTAAATCAAGCTCGCGCAGTGCTACCTCAGAGCGAGCAATTTCGTTGCGATGCCCACAATACTGGCACTCTAAAGAACGCGTACCTACCGCGTAGTTCAGCAAAGCACCACACTGTGCACACGGGAAGCGCTTTTCCGTTAACGAGCGTGTTGTTGCCTCGCCAACTTTGCGAGCCTCTTCACTGTCCCAACGATAGCGCTCAACATCCTCAGATGATTCAAGCTGCTTATCCATGCTCTGTTGAAGCTGTGCCTGCACTTTTTCATGCAGGCTTGCATTATCAGTCACGTTTAACTAGTTGAGCAACAGGACAAGAACAGCCTGACTTGCCGCCGCAACGACAAGCCATAGAACCTTAACCAGCCTCACTGAGAAGGTACCGGTGGCGGTGCTGCAGGAGCGCTATTAAACACATTCTTCAAAGCATCCACACCACTAGCAGCCTGCCATTCGCTCATGGAAGGAGCCCATACCAAAGACTCAGGCGTAAGCGTGCCAGAAGCTGCATGTTGTTTGAGTAAGTCTACGGTGTACGGCCCTTGTGCAACTCCATCAACGACAACATGATAAACATCACCGCTACCAGGAACTGGCGGCGGTGTACCGGTAGCTGCACCACCCATAGAGGTATTCATTCGATTAGCCATAGCCAGGCCAATTCCCATACCAATACCATCTGAGGCACCACCACCTGTATTTGAAGCGCCAGCCTCCATGGAAACGCCCGATTGGTATTGAAGAAAACGGTCAAGGTTGCCCGTAATACCCATGCTGGTGCGCTTATCAAGAGCTTCTGACACCGCTGGTGGTAACGAGATGTTCTCCACCAAGATGCGTGTTAACTCAAGGCCGTATTCACCAAACTCCGGACCAATTCGTCGTGTCAGGTATTCACCCAGTTGATCAAAGTTCGCTGCCATATCCAGCACGGGAATATTAGAGCCACCAATAATAGTGGCAAAGCGTGAAGTGATCAGGTTACGCAATTGCGAACTGATTTCATCAGTCGTAAAAACGCCCTCTGTACCCACTATTTCACGGATGAATTTCAGTGAGTCGAGAATACGAACACCATAGGTGCCAAAGGCTCGTATGCGCAATCCGCCAAACTCACTATCGCGAAGCATTAGAGGGTGCTTGGTACCCCACTTAAGATCGACAAATCGACGCGCGTTGCAAAAATACACCTCAGCCTTGAATGGGCTTTGAAACCCATGCTGCCAATTCTGCAAGGTAGTTAGCACAGGAAGATTTTGAGTTTCAAGCTCGTACGTACCTGGCCCGAGTACATCCGCTACTTCACCCTCATTAACAAACACCGCAAATTGTGTCTCTCGAACAATCAGCTTAGCGCCGTATTTAATTTCGTTACCATAGCGCTCAAAACGATGCACCATGGTGTTGCTGCTGTCATCAGTCCACTCTATGACGTCAACAAATTCGCCGAACAGCTTGCTAAATAAACCCATGGCTATACTCCTGCCACTGGCGCAGCTTCCTTACGTGCAGCTGCGGCTTTTAAAGTCGATTTCAATTCAGCTTCCATAGTCTGTAGTTGTACCTCCGCTTCTGCACGGCGACGCTTACCTTCATCAGCGATCTGCAAACTCTCTTCAACTGTGGCGATCAGATTTTCATTAGCACGCCGCACAGCATTAACATCAAACACGCCGCGCTCGAGCTCTTCGCGCACCGTACGATTAGCGGTGCGCAAGTTCTCAGCATTTTTCTCTAATAGCTCATTGGTGAGGTCACTCGCGGCTTTCACACTTTTTGCAGCCTCGGCAGAACGAAAAATAGTGACCGCCTGCGCCAATTGTTGTCGCCATAACGGCACCGTATTGACCAGCGTGGAGTTGATCTTGTTAACCAAGCCCTTGTCGTTTTCCTGAATAAGCCGAATACTTGGCAAACCTTGCATGGCCACCTGACGAGTTAGACGCAGGTCGTGAATACGACGCTCCAGATCATCACGCCCTGCACGCATGTCTCGGAGCTCTTGTGCAGCAAGTACTTCATCAGAGTTGGCTGCCTTGACTTCCGCCTCTGGAATCATCTGCTGGTCAATCACTGTAAGCTTTTGCTCCCCGGCCAGAATAAAGGCTTCAAGGTTATGAAAGTAGTTCAGGTTGGCTGTATACAATTTGTCTAGTGATTTGATATCACGCAGCAGCAAAGTTTTGTGTTTTTCCAGATCGTCAGTCACGGTGTCTACCTGACGCCGAACGCCTTCGTATTGCTGAATGAATTTGGCCACCGGACTCACGCCACCAAACAGCTTCTTGATAAGGCGCATGAAAAAACCGGGGCGTTTGGCAGGGTCGAAGTCTTCAACCTCAAAGCCTCGAAGCACTGAAACCATGTTGTTCAAAGAGGTACCCGCTGAACCCACATCTTTGTTACGTACGCCTTCCAGCATACTGTCTGAAATACTGGTCAGCTCTTGTTGGGCTTTGCTACCAAAGAAAATAATAGAGTTAGTGTCACCTAAGTTGATCTCGTTCATCAACTGATCGATCCGTGCTTTCTCATTAGGTGCTACCTGTTCATACGGCACCATATCGTGCTTTATGTCTGGCAGTAATTCTGTGCCCGGTAGTACTTGTATGTCGGTACCTTCATCAATCGTTGTTGGTGCCATAACATTCTCCATAAAGTGGTTAGCGCATATCGCGCTGTCAAATTTTTACCGCCGGATTTGACCTGGCTTAACCAAGCTTGCCCAATCTTGAAGGGTTACATTGGATTAACTCGGCGACGACTATCTCTGCTACTAGGTCGGTTACCTTACGTACGTCAGGTAACGCCCTCTTTTTCCAGTTGCAATTGCAAAACTTCAATCGTTACATCAAGATCGAGAAGGTTATTCTCAGCTAGCTTCAGCTGTTGTTCAGCAATCACAGTCTCGATAGTGGTTAGCACGCGGCGGAAATTATCCTCCAGTGCATGCTTCTCATCTTTAGTGTGTGTTTTCGCATACCCTTCGGTCACTTGTTGTGCTCCATCGAGGTACACCTTCAAAAATTTTCGCGCACGCCTAGCATCGGCTGGATCTTTTTCGATAGTATCAAGAATGTCGCGTGCCTCTTTAACAATCCGGCGCAAGCGATCTTTAAATTCTGTATTGTGTATTTTTCGGCTCGCCTGCTCGATACTCTCTATGCGACCTTCTGCCTCATCGAGAAGCTCAATTAGCTCTTCAGTGGTGATGCCCACCGCGGCGACCTCAGGGTCTTTTCTGGCAGGATCGAAGTCGTAATACAGGTAGCACCCTAGCAGCGTCACGGCGGCAAATAGTATACTGACGGCTAATGAGTACGGGGCCGACAGGCCCAGCCACGCTACAACAAACATACCCACCGAAATTAGCCCTGCACCAATCATGCGATATTGCACAGTGCTGGCTCGGCGGCGCAAACGTCGCTTTGCCGCCTCGTTGTCTAGGCGGATCCCTTTGCGAATGAACGTCGCGGCTGTCATAGCTAAGGCAAAGCCTGCAATTCGGGCCATCGCCTTTACCGGCTCACCAGCCATTAATGCCAGCAATGCAGCCGGCAACAAAGGCAATGGCAGAATGTAAAGCAAAATACCGCGCCATAGAACCGTGGGCTTGGCGCCAGGCTCAATTCGCCTTGCTGCGGCCATGATCAGCCCTGCAGGAGTGCTTGGCAGGACAGCATGCCCACCGTGGATAGCAGAACGACAAATCCAATAATTCTTTGAAGGGGCTTAGGCATTGCAATTTTCTCTAATAATTTCTATGACTTACGGGTAAGTAGATAGACCCGTTCGTGCAGAGTTTCAAGACCCCGCTTGGCTAGGTTACCTAGTCTCTCGGGGCCTTGATAGTGTGCCAGCTCATTAATATCGAAATTAGTTAACAATAGTTCACGAGCATGCGCATCGCTGACCGAAAATGGCGGCCCTTGCATACGTGTTTGGTCATACTCTATAAGCAATAAAAGACCTATCGATCCTGCAGGTGTTACCCGAGCCAATTGGCCGGCATAGTCAGCACGCATGTCTGGATTCATGGCAATCATTGAGGCTCGATCGTACACCGCTGTGCAACAGGCCGTTTGCTCAGGGGTCAGAGCAAAAAAATCGCCTACCAATATTGCCAATCCCTTCGCACTATCGATACCTGAGAAACGCTGAAATTCACCCTCGGAGACAATGTTGAAGGGCAATTGATTTTCCTCAAAAAAAGCCTTTGCCGCCTTTTCACTCAATTCGATACCTAACACTTGATGGCCCTGAGCATGCAGCCAAAGCATGTCCAGCGACTTACCGCAAAGAGGCACAAATATGCAATGTGCTGAGAAGCTTGCTGCTTCTGTCACCTTCGGCCAGTATTCAACCAGCCGTTTATTGACGTCACTCTGGTGGAATCCGATCTGGTTCTCATTCCACTTTTTTTGCCAGTATTGCGGTTCCATAAATTCGCATCCTTTGTAGGCCTAGCCTGACGGCTTCGTCACGCTTTGATGACAGGCTGCCATTGCCTCCAAGCTTTGAGCATCGGAAAATACAGGCCCACGCTAACTGGCCTGTCATCTAGACGTGCCATGATATCAGCATAACCATTGAGCTGACTGGCATATCGCTTCTGTTCATTGTCGAGAAATGACTCTACATCACCTCCCTGATGATCGCCAGTCTTGTAGTCTATGATCCATCGTATGCCGTCCTCGTCGACAAAGGTTCGATCAATAATCACACTTTTAAAACGCTTTGCTCGCCGGCTTGTTGGTGCACTTTCAAGTTCCGCAGGCACAGTTAACGCCCATTCATTTCGTGCCTGATCATGATCACGCAATATCCAGCGCCCAATTTTGTCGTCCAGAGTATTCCTCAAGGCCACCTGTACTTTTTCAACAGCCACTGTCAATCGCGCATCACCGACACCCAGGTTTTTTAACTGTCGCTCAACAACGCTTTGGCATTGTGTGTCCAACCCTTGCTCTACATCACGTTGTTCGGCCAGCATTTGCAGCTGGTCGTGCACAACGGTGCCGATATGACGGGCATCACTACCAGCCCATAAAAAATCTACTGATTCGTCAGTGCTTTTTTGTTCAACTGCCGTGTCGCTTGGCAACACAAAGACATCAAATGTTGGCATAGCAGCATCTGTTGGTAACCTGCAAAATGCCGGACCATTAACGTTCTCGCTGTTAGAACCTGCATTTACAATGTCATCACCGGCCATTGAGTCGCCAATACCCAGCAACAACTGAGCTGGCTCTGGCGAACTCTCTAAATACACATCAGCAGCAGGATTAGCAGCAAAGTTAGCGCTGCCTTGGAGTTCAGCTTGAGGCTCAAGGTGAGGTTTCATAGCCACACGAGCTGCTTCGAACTCAGGCTGCAACAAAGGCCACAAGGGTGATAGTAAAGAAATCTTTACAGGTGTTGCCAGTTCATTTTCTGTGTTAGTGCTTGCTTGTGCCACAAGGTGCAAATGCTTTTTTGCACGTGTGCAGGCAACGTACAACAAGCGTAGTTTCTCTTGATCATCACATCGCTCATCCGCACTTTTTACAAGTTTTATGAGTTTGTCTTTTGCATAGCTGTTCAACCCTGATTGCTCGAACGGAGCTAGGAGTAATTGCGGCTTACCGTTAAAACTGCCTTCAAACCAATTCAGTAGTTGCGTACTGTTACCACGTGAACGTCGATCTAGAGCGGGTAGTATCACTGTGTCGAACTCCAGACCTTTGGATTTATGCAGTGTCATCACTTGTATCTGACAGCTCTCAGCATCCGCAGACTTAGCATACAGGCCAGCCATCGCAGCATCGATGGTACTTTTTTGCCATAGCATGTCTTGCTGTTCAAGTTGATACAGTAAACCCAAAGCACGATCTGCAGCATCTCTGTCCAGTGCACCCTCGCATACCACAGGCCCACCTAGCTTCAGCCAGACATTTTCCACCCACGGCATTAAACGGCTACGCCTGCCGCGCGCAAGGGCAGGAGAGACAACGGCCATTAAACGTCCAACACGGCTCTGTCCGTCATCACTGAGCTGCTCTATCAATTGAGTATCTGTGAGGCATTCAACGACTGCTGCGCGAGTGCTGGCTTCATCGAGCAAGGTGTGTAAGTCGTGCAAACTCAAGCCGACAAATGGCGCACGTAGCAACGCCAACCAATGCAGGCGATCGTGCGGGTAACGCAATGCCATCACCAGTGCTATCAAATCACGCACCACAGGACGTTCACCCATGGCATCCATGTCAATAGAGGCGTAAGCCAGATCCTGTTTGCGCAAGGCCGCAAAAATGTCAGCAGCCTGTGCGCGCGAACGAACCAGAATAGCAACAGAGTGCTCAGCGTCATTGGCAATAGCCGATTGGCAAATATCAGCAACCTCTTCCGCTTCGCGCATCTTATCTGTATCTATTAAGGCGTGTATCTGTACATGCCCGGCATAATCTCGAAATGCATCAGAAGGTGAATAAGGTATAGCGCCACTATCAGCATCGATTTCCTTAGGAAATATTTTTGCAAAGCTATCATTCACCCATTGAGTAATGGCAGGTGATGATCGAAAATTAACAGATAAGGTTAGCGGCCTTACATCAACATCAGCAATTCCTTGTGCCTGCACTCGAGTGAAAAGAGCCACATCGCCTTCGCGAAAGCGATAAATCGATTGCATAGGATCACCCACCGCAAAGAATGTACGTCCATCACCGCTCTGCCACGATTTTAATAATTTTTCGAACAATGAAAATTGTGTTTGCGAGGTGTCCTGGAATTCATCAACCAACACATGCTTCAGGGATAAGTCCATCGACAGTGCAAGATCAGTGGGCTCATCATCTGTACCTAGAGCCAAGGCTGCACGCACAGAAATTTCACTAAAATCAACCATGGCGTGTTCTGCAAATACCAGCTGCAGCTCAAGCAATAAATGAGGCAAGACAGTAAGCAGTTGTGACAATAAAGCCCATTGTTCATCTTTATACGTTGGCGCGGGCAATTTTCTAACTTCTTTGAGCGCTTCACAAAATTCAGGCTCATCGATTAATTCTTCCAGCAAATCGGTCATGGCCTGCTTGTGCTCAACAAGAACGCTAGCTTCAACACCGAGCTTCTTTGCATCAGCTTTACTGGGAAAGCCCTCTTTTTTTGTCAGCCTCTTACGAACACCACCATCAGAAGTTAACACGCCATGCGCCACACTGGCCCACAGATCAAGATCAGAGATGTCGGCGCCCGGCATCGTTTCAATGGTGTGCCACAGTTGCATCTCCCACGGCAACTCACTGATATCACCTTCGACGGCTAACAGGGAAAATTCAGCCGCCTTGCTTAGGTGCAAGGGCAATTGTTGGCGAATGCCTGCAGGCAACAAAGCACTCAAATTGTGTAATCGTGATTCGATAAGTTCAGCGAGCATACCTTCGAGCATTTCACGCAATCGCTCGTGATCACCAGAAGCTGCATAAACATGACGCTTCCATTGATCACGCTTAGCCAGCAAACTGGCAAACAGACCTTGCGCCTTGTCAAGCTTGTTGCCTAACAGCAACAACAACAAATCTATCGACTCGAGATTTGACTCTATGAATCGTCGCGCCGCCTCTTGATAAAGAGTGTGCGCATTTTCAATCATCCCCACAGGAGCACCTAAGGTTGAGGTGACTGGCAGTTGATGTGCCAAGCGCGTAGCCAAGGCATCGATAGTGCGCAAGTTTAGCCGTTGCGGGTTTCGTCTCAATTGCCAACCTAGTTGCTCATCGCGCTCTAGTACTTTTTGCGCAAGCTCAACGCCTTCTCGCTCATGTGGATCATCCAGTTGTGGATTTTTTGCCGCATATAACAAGGTGTCCAGAACACGCTGGCGCATTTCACTAGCTGCTTTGCGAGTGAAGGTAATCGCCAAAATTTCTTCTGGCTCATCCACCGTGCAAAGTAGTGTGAGAACTCGTCGTGTTAACAATTCTGTTTTGCCAGAGCCTGCAGGTGCTTGAACAATAAACGAGCCCGTGGGGTCTAGTGCCAGCGCACGTATCTCATGATCAACTGGCGCACTCATATCAACACCTCACCAACGACAGTCTCTCCTAGAGACAGCTCATCGTTAAACTCTGACTCCACACTGCTAATACGGCACAAAGGTTTTAGTTCACAGTAGGTACAAGCGTTTTTCATAGGAGAAACAGTTGCCACTCCTTGTATTATTTCACTAGCAATGGCATCAAGAGAAAATTTCCAGTGATCTCGCCAATCCTCCCATTGCTCTAGCGCGACCGGAGCATCAGCTGACTTGCGACCTGCCCCTAGTTTCGTACCTACTTTAGGCAAAATATCTGACTGGGAGGCTATACCAATGTACTTGCACTGATGGCTTGCCACTTGCGCAAAACTGGCAGCACCAATATCTGTATCTGTCAGCACATACAGAGGCAATTGGGGGTTTGAAATTCTTGGATCCGCCCACGTGTTAATACGATTATTGACACCTGTTTTGTAGTCAACAACAACCAACGCCTCGCCAACCCGATCAATGCGATCTATGATGATGTCCATACGAATACCACCATGCTCAATACTGAGCTTCTGTTCCAACTCCACCACCTCGAAAGGCTCACGTGGCACCTCCATCTGCGTGATCCATTCATAGAGCAATCGGCTAAGTCGTATCTGCTCCAGCGCTTGCAATTCGGAAGGCACTTCATAATCAACGATGCACTGCGCAACAATACCCTGCAAACGGTCATGCAACTGCTCTTCATCCATCGCCATTAACGCTGTGTGTGTTCTGGTCATTTTCCAGAACTCTTCTAAGGCTGCATGCAATAACGTGCCGTGCTGACGGGGATCAAGCCCGATACCCACCTCCTCCAATGGGCGAATACCCAGCCGGTGCAGGGCAAATGCCTTGAAGGGGCATAGCGCCTGATTTTCAAAGAGCCTTGCCCCTCCACGCACCTTGGTGCCGTGCTCAAGTGCAGGCCCGAAAAAGTCATCAACAAACTCACAGGTCAAAGCGCGGCTCACTGTTTTCAACGGATCTACTAGTGCAAGTAACTGAAGAAATCGTTTAACAATAGGTTCAGCCAAGGCTTGACTAGAAGCCGTACTTTGAACAGGTGGTAAAGCTGCTCGAGACATCTCATTACCTTCGCGAGTCTGCACACTACTGGCAAAAATCAAGGGAGCTTGTGATGCCCACAATGCGAATTCTTTTTCCGCTAGTTCCAGGCGCAATGCGGCTGAACTGGCTGGGATGGCGCACAGCTTTTGTTGCTGAATAGACAAAAACGCACTGGGCGATCCAGTTGGCGGCCACTGCGTGTTATCCAAGCCTGCCACCCATAAGCAATCGAACGCTAGACCATGACTTTCAAGACGCCCCATGACCTGTATGGGGGCGGTGACCGACTCCACCTGAAATACCCGCTCTTTAGCCAGCGCAGTCAATTGGCCCAATGCCATAGCAAAGCTTACTTTGCGACCTTGATCCAGCAGCTGCATATCATCAAGGCATTCATGCCATGCACTAAACCCTTGGTGCTCAACCGTATCGCGTGCCTTGCCGGGCCATCCCAATAACCCTAACCACTGGCTAAACCTGCTAGCCCATTCGCTTAAATGAGTTTGGTCCATTCGCCGTTTCGCAGCCAATTGCTTTAGTGCAGCCCCCAAGCGACTACCTTTATCCAACTCTGTCATAAATTGTTGCAACGACAAGGTGCTAATGCGCTTATCGCGCCAGCGCCGGTCCTGCTGCTCTCGTCGCCGCTCTTCAGTGTCCGCCTCTTTCCAATAGGGGCTAAGCAGCACAGCACTGATATCACTACCACTTATTGATGCACCACTTAGCTGCAAGAATTTCAAAGCGGCTGCAACCACCGGTTGCTCAGCTAAACTGCTGCCCAGAGAGATCTCGAATGCAGGCACATGCGCGGCAATCTCACTCGGTGACATCCCAGGATAGAAAACACGCTCAAATGCACGCACCACGGCATCGCGCCTAGAGGCCAGATCAGGAATGACCAAACCCAGTGACTGCTCCGAGTTGTGCTCGAGTTCGGCACGCATGTGTGTGGCGATAACCAGTAGCTCAGCATCATCATCCTCGTGCAGTAGGTCGTGTACCACAGCGCCAGCGATCGGCTGATGTCTGTGCACTGTTGTACCGTAAGACTCAATGGCTCCCACGAGCGCTTCCAGTTGTACTGGTAACTGTATAAATCCGTCCAAAATCAGGTGTTCGGGTAACAAGGCCGCACGTTGATCATCATCTGCACGTTCTAAAATGTACAAAATTTCGCCAGGCAGCATTGCCTCGTCAATACTTTGCTGTTTTTCAAGCCACGCCGTATAGCGTGTCATCCAGCGCTGCCATGTGAACTGATCAGTAGATAGATAATGATCTTCCTGGTTGTAACACTGCCAGGCGCAAGACAGATCCCACGCTGAGAGAGCCGCACGAGTTGCCCCTGTAGGATCTAGCAACTGTACTGAATCGTCAGAATCAATAATATGACGCCAAGCCTGCTGCACCACTAGGGCTGGTGCTAGTGATCGGGTAGTCAAACCTAAACCAAGCGCTTGCCGGTGTAACGATGTCATCCAGCTTCTAAAAGGCAAGATAGCGGGTGTGTCCCACCAAACACTACCCGAGGCTAGTTGCCACTGCCGGTATTGCTCTTCCTGATACCGACACAATCGTTGGTTGACGGTAAGCAACACAGCGCCCTCGTTAATCTGCTTGCTCCATTGACTCACTGTGTGCATTGCTCCTCAGCTCAAGCGTTTCGACCTCAATGTTACACCGGTTGCGAGCGCTAGCTGCGCTACAATAAACTCATAACCTTATTTCGGAAAATGCAATGTCAAACAGCCCTATTCTCGTTACAGGCGGCGCCGGTTACATCGGCAGCCATGTGGTTAAACTACTTGGTGAACGCGGAGAATCAGTGGTTGTGCTCGATGACCTGTCTACCGGCAACGCCGAAGCTGTGTTGCACGGCGAACTTGTACAAGGCAAAACTGGTGATATTGAATTGGTCAGTAAGCTCATTGCTGATAAAGGCATCGACACAGTTATGCATTTCGCAGCCCATACAATTGTGCCTGAGAGTGTCGAAAACCCCCTAAAGTACTACGCTAATAACACTTGTAGCACGCGCAATCTCTTGCAGGCGTGCCAAGACAACAAGGTTAAAAACGTTATTTTCTCATCAACGGCTGCCACCTATGGCTCACCTGATGAGTCAATAACGGCTTGCCATGAAGAGATGCCAACAGCACCCATCAACGCGTACGGTATGAGCAAACTGATGTCAGAAGCCATGCTGCGTGACTTAAGTTTCGCCACCGATCTCAAGCATGTAGTTTTGCGCTACTTTAATGTTGCAGGCTGTGATCCTGATGGGCGCATCGGGCAGTCAACAAAAAATGCAACACTACTGATCAAAGTGGCTGCCGAAGTGGCGGTTGGCAAACGTGAACAATTGTATGTTTTTGGTACCGACTACCCCACACCTGACGGCACTGGCGTTCGCGACTACATCCACGTCACCGACCTAGGGCTAGCGCACATATCGGCACTGGACTATTTGCGCAAGGGTGGGGATTCAACACTCATGAACTGCGGCTACGGACATGGGTTCAGCGTGCGCCAGGTCATTGAATCAGTGGAGCGCATCAGCGGTAAAAAACTCAAAGTCATTGAAGAGCCACGTAGAGCAGGTGACCCGCCTGCGCTTATCGCCAAAGTCGATAAAATCCACAACACGTTAGATTGGAAACCGCAGTTCGATGATCTTGACACTATCGTGCGCACATCATTGGAGTGGGAACACACATTGATGAAACGCCAACACAACAAACCCAGCTAGAGCCAAGTCAAACCTACGTGAAAACTGATGCATTGTCTTATGTGAGGATACGGGACACGTCGTCACTACAAAAGTAGGAAGCTTTGCTTGTCGCACTATGGATCCCCACCTTCGTGGGGATGACGTGCTCAAATCAATAACGTACTCAAGTCAATGACGTCATTGAGTAAGTGCCGCTAAGAGTAGAACTGCTTTCCACTGCGGACCCTGTTATACAAGGTCACCAAACAAGGGCCTAATACCAACCTGCTACAAGCTGATATCAGCCTTCATCTCATCATTTTCTGAAAGCCTGCCAACAAGCACATCGGCGATAAACCGGTAATAGTGCAAGTGCACCTTGGGAGGTAACTTACCCAGTGACTCGGTGTCAAATTCAAGTGCGCTAGTGGCGCATGCTGCAACGCAGGTACGTGGCTCCGCAATACCGTTAATAAAGCCGGTTTCGCCAACACAATCACCCGCAGTAAAGACCGCCGACAAACGATTCTCGTTGTTGCATTTGACAACACCATGGGTGATCACTAACAAGCGTCTTTCTTTGTCGCCTGCTTTAATCAACACATCGCCAGTAGAGAAAGTTCGAACCTTCACTTTTTCGAGTAAGAGCGCCACCTCCACTTCTGAGAATGATTGAAAAAACGGCTGATCACGAAGCTGACGGATAAGGCGTCGTTGTGGCAAGGGACGTCCTTCCACCGCTCTGTAACTTTTTACGAAAGGATCCAGCGCTTTTGCCATGCTCTCACCGCTCTGGAATCTGCGCGACGGTTTTTTCTCCAGCGCTCGAGCTACCACGTCGGCCAGTGAATCAGGGAAATCTGGCCGCAGATCGGTTAGTCGCGGCGCCGTCTTTTGTACAACAGTACGAAACAAATCCTTAACTTTTTTCGCCTTGAATAGCTGACGGCCTGTCAGCAACTCAAACAGTACAGTAGCCAAAGAATAGAAATCGCTCTGTGCGGATAGATCGCGGCCAAGAATTTGCTCTGGTGACATGTAATTAGGCGTACCCAGAGTAGGACCTTCCTTTTTCAATGCCGCGTCGTCTGTCAGACCTACAGCGATGCCGAAATCTAGTAGTTTCACACTACCGTCGTACGCAAGCATGATGTTGGCAGGCTTGATATCTCGGTGCAAAATGCCTTGTTTATGCGAGTAATCCAACGCATGGCAACAATCAATAATGATGCGCAGCGCTTCGCCTACCGACAACAAGGTTTTGCCTTTGCCATATTCTTTGAGCGACTTGCCCTCAACGGCTTCCATCACTAGGTAGTTAAGGTCTTCGAACTGGCCCGCATCATAAACTGTGACGATATTCGGATGAGTGAGTTTGCCCGCTGCAACAATTTCTGTTTGATACGCACGCTGCGCACCCGGAACCTTGCCCGTCGACACGTGCGCCTCGCCAATTGGAGATAGCTTGACCGCCACCTCTCGGCCTAATAAGTTATCCAGCGACTGATGTACAACGCCACAAGTACCGGAACCTATGCGCCGACCGATCGTGTATCGACCAATTTGTCCGGGAACAATAATTTCAAGCGGCTTTATAGTTAAAGGTGGCTTGTTGGCCGTCTCGGGCTTGGCACCGGCTTTTTGAGACCGATCTGCTTTCTTGGATCCGTTATTGACGCCGGGGTTCTTGTTATTGAGGCTCTCAGGGGCGAGAGCGTCCTCGCCAGACACCGATGCCGCCTGCGATGTACCGGAATCTGTGGCAGCTGATCGTCGGACAGACGTTGGCCGGGCTGGCTTCACAACGCTGCTTTGGCTGTCATGCTCTGCGTGCTCATCGACATCTTGCTCCTTATCGAAAGTGGCGTCTGCCGTGCGAGGCACAGGAACACCGGTGCTAACAATGCGCGTGTCTCTACCTGCATGGACACGTTTTGCAAGCTTGGACGGATTAATTTGACGAGAACGAACCGACACGTTTGCGTGATCTCTAGGTAACAGTTACACAGGATTGGCAGAATCATATCACTCTCTTACGTTAGCTCACGCGCCAACCTGATCAACCCATGCAAAAAACCATTGCGTGCTCAGTGACGATAGATTGGCATCTAATGGTGGGGGCATAGGTAGCAATGAAGACATCAGTGCTGATAAAAAAACAAAATAGACACAAGAGACCACAATACTCAACATCATACTGATCCCGAAGGTGTGCCTAATGACATGACCAAGTAATGACAAACCCCAGACAAGCAAAACAAAATCGGCCAAAACAGTCAATGATGAACCTTGAGCCGCAGGCCCATAAGGGCGCAAAGCATACAAAGGTACAGCGGCAAGATTAATAAACGCAGAGGCGCCGCATAAACCGCCAAAAGCTTGTTCAAATCGATTTTTAAGACCAGCAACACTCAAAGCAATGTACAAAATTGCCGCGGTGCAGCCCAGGTCAATTATCGCCTGTAATAAAGCGCGTGACAGCCCGTAGGGTAACGCTAGAGCCATTACGTACGTAATTACCGCTAACATCACACCTGTCTTCATCTGGCCCGCAATATTAGGCACATCTTGCGGCTTGCCCATCAGAAAGGCGATATTAAAGTACTGTTTGAACAGCTCAGGCACAGGGTATGTTCATTAAATCAATTTAGTGATAGTGATGGTATCACTTGAGCTCGCGTGTATCATTTGGCCTGTCAACAACATTCAACCGAGTAACGCCTCGTATGTACCAACCCGGAAAAGCTTACCGGCTTAGCGAACGTTTCAGAGGCTATCTACCTGTAGTGGTAGATGTTGAAACCGGCGGCTTCAATGAACGCACCGATGCTCTGCTCGAAGTTGCTGCTGTGATGCTCGACATTGACGAAAACGGGCAGCTACATCCCGTCAAAAGCGTCCAGACACACGTCGTCCCTTTCGATGGCAGCAACATAGAGCCAAAATCACTGGAAGTGAATGGTATTGATCCATATCACCCTCTAAGGGCTGCCAGAGAGGAACGTGAAGCGCTCTCACACATTTTCGAGCCAGTTAAGAAAGCCGTCTCTGATGCGGGCTGCACACGTGCCATTCTCGTCGGTCACAATGCGTTCTTCGACTTAAAATTTGTCAACGCTGCGGCCGATAGAACGGGCGTTAAAAAGAATCCGTTTCACCCGTTTAGTTGTTTTGACACCGTATCGCTTTGTGGATTGGCTTACGGCCAAACGGTACTTGCCAGAGCCGCCGTGGCTGCTGGCATGGAATGGGATACCCAGGCAGCTCACGGGGCACTTTACGACACGCGTATGACCGCTGAGCTTTTCTGTAAGGTGATTAATCGCTGGGAAGAACTTCACGAAGGCATTGTCACCCCCATAGCGGACGGTTCAGTGCTTCCTAGATAAGGGCCTGCACTGCTAGGCGGTCTCCACCGGGGGTCGCATTGTAGTTCTGGCATGAACCCTAACCACTCAGGCTCAACGCTCGTGCTGAAAATCAACGACAAGCTGACGGTGCCCTTGGACGATATCGAATGGCAGGCTATTCGGGCTCAGGGAGCGGGCGGTCAGAACGTGAACAAGGTGTCTTCTGCAATTCATCTTCGTTTTGACATAAACGCATCCAGTCTGCCCGATTGGGCGAAACACAAATTGCTGGATTTGAAAGACAAACGCATCACCAAGGAGGGCGTTATCGTCATCAAAGCACAGCAATTTCGTAAGCAGGACAAGAACTACGACGATGCTCTCAAACGGCTGGCTACACTGATACGGGACGCCACTGTCATTGTCAAAGCTCGACGGGCCACTCGTCCGTCAAGAAACTCCGTGCGCAACCGCCTAGAAAGCAAGACTCGTCACGCCAACCTCAAAGCGACACGCGGTAAGGTAGGTCGCGACGATTGAGGTTGGGTCCTAGGTCAGGCCTTAAGCTTCAGGCGCCGCCTCGTCTATCATTTTCTTCAGCTCGCCGCTTTCAGACAACTGCATCGCGATATCACAGCCGCCTACCAGCTCACCCTTAACATACAGCTGAGGAAATGTTGGCCAGTCTGACACGGCGGGCAAAGTTTCTCTTATGGCAGGATCAGCAATGATATTAACGTAGGCAAATTCCTTGTTGCATTGCTTGAGTGCTTCCACAGTGCGCATGGAAAAACCGCACATTGGCAACTGTGGGGTGCCCTTCATATACAAAATAACCGGATTATCAGCAATTTGTTGCTCAATACGGTCTTTTACGTCGGTGTTGGAATCGCTCATGAATCAAAACTCTTGGTATGTCGAATGAATTCGGGTGAGGGAAAATCCAGCAACATCCATCCCTCTCTCTACTAACAAACTGGGGTGTTTCGCAGTAACTTGCAAGCTGACAGCTATCACAAACCAAGGCGCACTCGTTAGAGTTACGCCTTGGCTGTTGCTTAACACAACGTACTGTCGATACTAGCTGGCAGCAGCAAACCGCTCTGACGTTTTGGCCCAATCTACCACTTCCAGATAGCCATCGATGTAGTCAGGTCGCTTGTTCTGATACTTCAGGTAATAAGCGTGCTCCCAGACATCTAGGGCAAGGATGGGTGTGCCTTGTACATCAGCAACCGGCATTAACGGGTTGTCCTGGTTTGGCGTTGATGTGATGGCAAGCTTGCCATCCTTGATGATCAGCCAAGCAAAGCCTGAACCAAAGCGCGTAATACCGGCTTGCTTCAGCCCTGCTTTAAGCTCGTCCATGGATCCAAAAGCACTGTCGATGGCTGAGGACAAGGCGCTGCTTGGCGCGCTGCCTCCGTCGCACATGCTGTTCCAATAAAGAATGTGGTTGTAATATCCACCGCCGTTATTACGAATAGCGGGTGCAGCATTGCCATCCACATGCGCCATCACTTCTTCCAACGATTTGTCGGCCATGGGCGTGCCATCTACCGCACCAGTAAAGTTGTTGAAGTAGGTGCGGTGGTGACGATCGTAGTGGATTTCCATGGTCTGGGCGTCCACATGGGGCTGCAATGCAGTGTAGTCATACGGCAGATCTGGAAAAGTAAATGACATAAAAATGCTCCTGATTATCTGATGCAATGAGAGACTAGCCGTCGGCCAGCGTCGGTTTACCTGTTAAGTTTACGTATTTGCATAGGCAAACGGTTGTATTTTAAGCGAAGCACTTGGCCTAAAGTCTCAACTGTAATACCATTCGTCGATTCTTTACAACAATCACAAGGGCCTGCTCAATGGCTTCATTAATGGCGGCCTATGGTCGATTGCCGGTGACTATGACACGTGGGGAAGGCGCACGTCTCTGGGATGACACCGGCCGCGAGTACCTTGACGCCCTGTCAGGCATAGCGGTTACAGCGCTTGGCCATGCTAATCCTGCCATCAGCGAAGCGATTGCGGATCAAGCTAATACACTGATGCATGTGAGCAACATTTATCACATCCCCCAACAAGAAGCGCTAGGGGACGAGCTCTGCCGGATCTCCGGCATGGACAAAGTTTTTTTCTGCAATTCAGGGGCTGAGGCCAACGAGGCGTGCATCAAGATCGCGCGCTTGCACGGGCATCATAAAAAAATCGGCACCCCTACCATCATTGTCATGGATTCCTCATTTCATGGGCGCACCATGGCCACTATTGCGGCCACTGGCAACCCCAAGGTCAAGGCAGGCTTTGGGCCCATGCTCTCAGGTTTTCACACCGTACCCTTTGGCGACGCGCAGGCTGTGGAAGACGTCGCCTCTGTTCGTCAAGACATTGTGGCCGTCATGGTAGAGCCCATTCAGGGCGAGGGTGGAATCAACGTTCCCGAGCCTGGCTATTTGCAACGCCTACGAGAAATCTGTGATCAAAATGATTGGCTTCTGATGTGCGATGAAATTCAATCAGGCATGGGCCGAACGGGCAAATGGTTCGCTCACCAGCACGACAACATTACACCCGATGTTATGGCACTAGCCAAAACACTTGGCAACGGCATGCCCATTGGCGCCTGCCTAGCCCACGGGGCAGCGGCAGAGCTTATTCAACCCGGCTCACACGGCACCACCTATGGTGGCAACCCGATTGCCTGCCGCGTAGCTTTAACCGTTATTCAGGAACTCGAAAGCCGCCAACTTGTAGAGCGTGCCGGGCAGTTGGGCACGCACATCTGCGAGGGGTTTCGTAACAGCTTGCACAACCAGCCCGGTGTTGTTGATATTCGTGGCAAAGGTATGATGATCGGCCTAGAGCTCGACCGACCTTGCGCCGAGCTTGTTACGTTGGCATTAGAAGAAGGGCTATTGCTCAACGTCACTGCTGGCAATGTGGTTCGCCTATTGCCTCCGTTCATATTGAGTGACGCACAGGCTGATGAGCTTGTGAGCCGCATCAGCGAACTTCTTATTAATTTCTTGCAAAAGGCTGATGTGCCGGCTGCTGAAAGCGCTTAAGCAAGGGCCCAGAGCATGAGACATTTTTTATCCGAACTGGATCTGAGTGCGGACGAATTTCGTGGCGTCATTGCGCGTGGCAGCGAACTGCGCAAACAGTGGGAATCACACAATGGCGTGCCCACACTGCCACAACATGTGCTGGCAATGATTTTTGAGAAGTCCTCCACGCGCACACGTGTATCGTTTGAGGCGGGTATGGCCCAGCTGGGTGGACACGCTATCTACCTGTCCCCCGATAACACACAACTGGGCCGTGGCGAACCCATGGCCGACACCGCTAGAGTGTTGTCGCAAATGGTCGATGCTATTTGCCTGAGAACGTTCTCACATGACGAACTGGAGCGCTTTGCCGAAGTCTGCACAGTGCCAGTGATCAACGCACTCACCGATCTTTTGCATCCCTGCCAAATGCTAGCTGACATGCAAACCTATCTAGATCATCGTGGTGATATTGCTGGCAAAAGAGTGGCGTGGATAGGTGATGGCAATAATATGTGCAACTCCTACATCAACACGGCGCAGCTACTCGGCTTTCATTTGTCGTATTCCTGTCCTGATGGGTACGAGCCGAACGAGCGCATTGTGGACAATGCTGGGAGCAACACAAGCCGAGCTGCCTCCCCTGTAGATGCTTGCGCAAATGCAGATCTGATTGTTACCGATGTCTGGGCTAGCATGGGCCAGGAAGAGGAGCAACAAGCAAGATTGAAAGCCTTTGCAGGCTATGAAATTAATGCAGAGATGATGGCGCTGGCTAACGACGATGCCATCTTTATGCACTGCTTGCCGGCACATCGTGGTGAAGAAGTTTCAGCTGAGGTTATTGATGGCGACCAAAGTGTTGTCTGGGAAGAAGCCGGTAACCGCCTGCATGCTCAAAAAGCCCTATTGGAATTTCTACTGCTGGACAAGTAGTTGCTCAGTCAGCAACTCAGGAGACATCAGCTAACTCAGCAATCGGGCCGTATGCAGTTACGATGCGACAGGCCTTTTGTAAAAATTAAACCGAACGCTGGTGCATGATTCGTCCAATAAAATTCAGCAACAACTGTGCTGCCAGAATAGCCGTGGTGCTCGTTCGATCATAATCTGGTGCAACCTCCACCAGATCGACACCCACTACCGTTCCTTGTTGGGCAAGACCCGCCAACAGCTCTAGGCCTTCGTAGTAAAGAAAACCACCATGACTCGGAGTACCAGTGCCGGGGGCAATAGAAGGATCGAAGCCATCGATGTCGATGGTGACGTAGTAGCGCACGCCAGCGGGTATTCGATCTAACACGCCCTGCACACCTAATTTGCGAAACTGCCTGACAGAAATGATGTCTGAACCTGCAGCTCGCGCGGCGTCATAGCCTGATTTTGAGGTTGACGACACATTGCGAATACCTATTTGCGACAATCCGGAAACATGTGATTTTTCAGCTGCACGAAACATGGGATTGCCATGCCCTTGTGTCACGCCATGCCTTTCATCAACAAAGTCCAGATGCGCATCAATCTGCACAATATGAATGGGCTCTTGATCATCAAATGCCGCAACACACGGGATGTTTATCGAATGATCACCGCCCAACACGACAGGCAGCGCCCCAGCCGCTAAGATTTTGCGTACACCGTATTCAATGTTCGCATGGCTTTGCACGGTGTCTGTATGAATAATATCTGCATCGCCGATATCGACAATAGACACCTTGTCGCTCGATAAGTACGTGACGTCATCTTCATGGTCGTAAGCGCCACCATGACCAAAAGAAAACAAGGTAGATGCCTCACGGATTGCTCGCGGACCAAAACGAGAACCGGCACGCCACTGGGTACCAAAGTCGTAAGGCGCACCGAGCACGGCAACATCACTGTCTATTGCATCCCAATCGCTAACGTAGTGGTTCTTGCCAAAGGTACAGATACCGACAAACGGCAGATTGAGTCGCCCTTTATCGTAGTCAGCTGTACTCATAGATGAATGCCCAAGCTAGAAACCGTTCTCAGCCGCGGCCAGACCCACCTTTGAAGGTGGTGAGTACTTGATGGCCAATAACACCGCATTACTGTCAGATGATTCAGGATCTACGCGTGCTCTTTGTCGGCGGTACCGGTAAGCAGCTGTTATCGTCCAACTTCTTGTGTACTGCCATTGCACTTTTGGCTCAATGCTGATAAATCGCCTGGCAAACCGATCGTCAACCGTAGCCTGCAGACGATCTGGCTCAAACGCACGGCCTTTCAACGATACCTTCAATCGTGGCGAAAGGGTGTGGACTGCCTCACCCGTAAGTTCATTAGTCTCAATTTGATCCCCTGTACTACTCGGCTCTACGTCCACAGCGAAACGTGCCTTGTATTTTGTTCGCCCTGCATCGTAATCAACGAAGATACTGGCCAGAAAGCCATTAGTGCTCGTTCTGCCGTCATCGTCTGGAGCACGTAAATCTTCTCTGAGAATAGTAAAGGTATCTGTGACGTCGCCTGTACTGTTAAAAACACCACCTATCACGCCAAAGCGCAAAATCGGTGTTAGTTGTCGCTCATAACCCAGTGACAACGTGGTGGTCTCAGATATTGAATCTCGCCGCGGGTTGCGCAAAATTAAACGGTTTGAAGAATCAGGCATTTTGTCTTCAAAGGCTGACTCAACCTCGATTTGTGAGACCTGCCGGCTGTAGTTAGCCGACACACTTACTGTGACTATCGGCGAGAGTGTATACCTTAAACCCAGCCGTGCATCTGTCTCTACAAAATCATCGAGCTCGCCATCAACCGTAAACACCTCGTCATCTCGAAGTTCTGTGGGGGAGGCGTTTGGATCAGCCGACCTGAAATCAATAAAACTCTGCAAGATGACATCTTCGACCGATGGCAGGCCATGGTCAACGTCGGTGTATGAAGCGAGTGCATCAAACGTCAGACGACGTGTCAGATCGTATGCATAATTCGCCTCGATGAAACCTTCATTGCGGATTACATTACTGAACAACGATTGAACTTCATCAAGTCCTGTGTCTTCGGCAATAGATGAATCGTCGCTGATATCTGCACCAATGTCTCGGCTTGGCGTATCACGAGTGAAATTAAATCTTGCGCCGTAACGGCTGCGCGCAGTTCGCCTTTTACCGAGGATACCGAAGATCTGGTTGGAGTCCAGATTCTCATCACCCACATCGGTTTCGGTTATCAAGAGCGCATCGACACGTGCGATACCTTTAATGCTGTACACGCGTGACTGACGACTAAATCCTAGTTCACCCACCGCACGCGTTGCAGTCAGGGAACTCTCTGAATCAGTAGGCAGCAGATAATAGTTGTCATCTATCCGCTGATCCAGTGCAACAGACGGCTCAAGTACCCAGACATCGGCCTGCAATGATTGACTGGTCAGGCCTGCCATCATCGTCAACAGAGCGCCTGATACTATCGCCAACGACGATCCTGATATGCCCATCTGTGCTTTTTTCATAGTAGACAAAGCCTAGCTCAAGGCACGATGACAACGTCACCGCTTTGCAAAACAATATTTTGCTCTAGGTCACGACCGCGAGAAACATCTCGGAAGTCGAAAGAGAAGGTGACTTCGCGCCCATCTTGTCGACGTAGAATCTGAATGCTTCGACCGTTAGCAAAAGGTGTGAAACCGCCAGCCAGAGTCAATGCCTGAACCACATCAACATAACGGCCTAGTGTGAATTGTCCTGGCTCTTCAACTTCGCCTAGCACGAACACGGTGTAACCAGAAATCTCGTCAACCGACACAGTGACTTCCGCATCAGGCACGTAGCGCTGTAGACGCGAACGGATTTCATCCTGCACTTCAAGAGGTGTTCTGCCTGAGACTTGAATGTCGCCAGCCAATGGGAACGAGACGCCACCATCAGGTCTAACCAGTACCATTCGATCCAGGTCTTCTTCCTTCCACACAGATATGTGCAGAACGTCTTCAGGGCCAATGCGGTATTCCAGACCGTTAACGGCTTGCGCATTGGCGAAAGATGAAATCGACATCAGCGCCAAAGCTATTGGCAATGCGCAGATGGGCACCAGACGGTGTGCGAATTTAATCAGGACTTGCATAGTATTAAGACTCTCCAATGATGCGTCAAAAAGCTGTCGTATCTGCACAACCTCTGTTCATCCAGTTGATTCGCGCAGAGTATAGCCGATCACCATTGCGATCGACCTATTGTTATAAAACGAGAATTATTGAATCACCAGCGTGTCAGTGTCGATAAATTCATCGCGTAATTCAGTGTTTTCGTAAATCGTGCGGAACATATCTACCTGATCGACTCGATCGCCCTGCGTGAACAATTGTTGCAGGCTGCCATAGTTCAGCGGTTGATAACGAAGCTCAGCACGCACGGTGAAAACATCACCCGATAACGTACCCGGCAAGCTCAAGGCGTAGGTGACTGTGTCACCACCACCAGCAAAGTTCTCATCAGTCAGCGCATTGCCAAAGGTGCCAAACGAATCCGCAAATTCATCGCTATTGGCGATAGCGTCTTTATCCAAGCCGTTGGGCAACAAGCGGTTATCTTTAAGAAATTGAGTACCTGAAAGCAGCGAGTGAGTGCGATCGTTATTAATGTCACCCACGACAGACTGATACACCTGTACTTGCGTGGGTTCGGTAATCACGTCGTAGTGAGGCTCGTAGGTACTCGGGTTAACATCTTCATCCACTCCTACAATGCTGCCATTATCACGTATTCGACCGCTTTCAAACACCGTTTCTCCGCTCGCGTTGAGCACCTCAACATGCAGGTAAACACGCCTTGAATGATAGCCAGCCGGCAATTTATGTCCTGTTTGGTTATCGACCTCTACGGAAAAGTTCAAACCATCGGCAGTTGGCGTTCCTGCAACCACAGCGATTTGCGCCGACGTTCGCAAGAACTCCCGATTGCGCACAATCGCTTCGTCAAAGTCTAGCGTTGGTGCAACACCCGGCTCCTCGATACCCAGTTCCACGGCAAAATTCTTGAACATGTCCAACATGACCGTATTGGCACCCAGAAAAGTGTGCTCGGCAAAGTCAGGGCGTTTTTCACCTGCGTTATTAGCTAATCGTACAGTTTGATCGAGCACTGGCATGTGGCAACTCTGGCAACTTGTGCCTTCGGCGTTAAACGAGCTTTGCTCCCACTCGGTATAGATTGCCTGCTCAGCAAAATGCCCCGCACCTTCTATCTCTTCTCCAGCTGGAGTTACTGGTTCAATGTTGAGATTGTGGCAGGTAGCGCAGCTCTCGGATGTACTCAAGTGCGTGCCCAATAGAGGCAGAAAACCAGCTCGGGATTGCATGGAGGCAACTAAGGGATCGCCATACTGTCCATAGGCCGGTCGATCACTGGCTCCCGGAATTCCTGACGGTGAGCCATTAATAACATAGCCTCCCGTAAAGCTAGCTTCGGTACCGAAGTTGACATCTTCCATCTGATGGCACAACGTACAGGTAACGCCATCCATTGCATGATTGAACAGCTCGTCACCCGAATCCATAGTGTAGAGACCTTGCAACTCTTCACCTGTTGATTCATCAACCGTATCGAATAAACGTAGCTCATCTAGCATGCCTTGTTTATCCGCTAAATCATAAGCTGTTGGTGCATGACAAATGGTGCATTCCTTATTGATAGTGTCTTCAAGCATAGGAAAATTATCAAGTTCAGAGGCAAACACGGCATGCCAGTATGGATCTCGTGTGGCCAGAGCCATTACGCTGGTTTCCCACGCTGTGCCAATGGAGACGTTGCGCGTTTCACCAGGCACATCACTGTCAACATCAATGAGCATAGTGTCGCCTGTCTCATCGCTGTGACAATCAGAGCACTGACTAGCGCCTGAGTGGAAATCACTTTCGAAACCACCATCGTGAATAGCCAGATCAGGCAATAGTCCGCGCGCCAAAGGCAGTTGAACTTCATTAGACCCACCACCACTACTGCTGCCACCACACGCGGTAAGCATGGCAACTAGCGACAACAGAATCACGCGATTAGCGACAACAATAATAGAATTCATATTCACGAGGAAGAGGTTAGGCGAGGCGCTAGATGATCTTGGTCAGCCGCATTTTCATATCGGCAGACAAGATAATTTGTTAACTGATGCCATGCAGCGATACACAACTGACAAAGACCCAATACCTGATACCGTTGTGAACCGCAGATGTATCGATAGCTGTATTTCATCAGATCAGAAATCTGCGGGTTCTAACACGATCAGCTGTGCTTCAAATAAATCGGCAATCCAGATAGTGCCTGGGAACTCCCCATCGTCTGATTGCGTGGTGACATCCAATGGCGAAGAACCTACACCACTTACCAAGGCCTCTTGCGAGATCGCCACATCTCCACTGGCGTTAAGCCCCACACGTAGTAGTTGATTACCGAGCGTGACCGCCAACAAATCGTTTTGCATTTCACCATCGAAATTGCTGGCAGTGTATTCGGTCAGGCCGTTAGTGGAGTCAGAATTAAAGGTGAGCGCACCACTCTCCCCAACCGGATCATCCGCATTAGCAGGACTAAGATAGATACATTCAATAGGATTGGCATCGCCCTCGATGGGCGACTGCCCTCCAAACGTGTTGTTTTTATTGCCTCGAATGGGATTGGGGTGCCCTGCGTAATAGTCTTGGGCAATTAAATGCAAACCATCAAAGGCATCTATACCTTCGTCGTTAAACTCACTCACACAATCGCTGTCAGGTATACCGCCCCAGCCTGTATCGGGTCCGTTGTCCCAGACATAAAAGCGGCCTGCCTCGGTATAGACAATGTCATAGGCGTTGCGCAAACCGGTGGCAAATAACTTAACCGGCCCGTTTTCGACAAGCATCGCCTGATTCAAACCATCATGCCCACCGAATGGGTCAAGTTCATCAGCAGGACCATCAAGTGTTGGTATGTCATAGGTAACACCGCCGATCATGTCCAGATCAATTTCAAGTACCGCTGCAGACAGTGCATACTCATCCAGAGTGGCAAAATTAGTAGAGGGCATGCCTTCGTTAGTGTTACCACCCACATTGAGATAGATCTTGTTACCCACCTTAACCAAACCGTTGAGCACGTGATTTTCCTCCGATCGAGGCAGGCCACGAACCAGATCAACCTTAGTCCACAACCCATCATTGCCTCGGGTCAGTTCATGCAAAATGCCTGAATTGGTATCAAGGCCTATGTCGTTACCACCCGGTATACTCGATGGGCCTGCAGCCTGGCGAGGGTCACTTGAGCCTGCATAAATAACAGGATTTGCAGCTGTACCAGTCACATGTATGCCGGTTAGAAGTCGTTTGTCACCAAAATCACGCGTGCCATCATCGTTATGATTGAGTGTCTCCCTGATAACGCCAATCTCTTCAACGAACGTGGCCTCGTAGTCATCACTGCCTTGGCGTGAAACGTCGAACACCATGATGTCTCCGTCCAATTGCCCAACGTACAAAAGCCCACCCGGACCAAACTGCAAAGTGGTTGCACCTGCAAGGTCAACATCAGATTCCACGCTACTTTGTGAAAAACTCACATTGCAGCTGTTGACGTCGCAAACGCGCATCCGCAATTCAACATTCCGGGCTCGGTTGTTGCCATCATGCGTAATTTCAAGTGTTGCGTTCTTTGTGCCTATTTGGTTACTGTTAGCCGCAATCACCAACTCGAACGTCTCGCCGGGCGACAACGATATGCCAGTGGAAGCCACATTAAATGCCTCTGCATCAGCGCCACCAAGTTGAATACCTGTCACATTGATGACAGGTGCTTGCGCATCACCGTCATTTGTCAGCAACACGCTAACACTTGCTGGTTCACCAACAATGACTCGCCCAAAGTCAACAATATTTTCAGAAACTGTTAAGTTTGAGGCCAAGGCGAATTGAGCCGAACCATCCAGCAACAACACAAAGGGGGATGTAGATCCGACAACCTCAAGTTGCAAGGCAGCCGACTTCTCACCCGAAAAATCAGGTGACAAAGTGATTTCTATATCGACACTGTCACCGGCACGAAGCTGTTGGTTGCCACGAAACCCTGAGAAGCTGTATTCCTCAGCCGCATCGCCAAGCAGGCTGACTGCACCAATCTCAATTGCCGGAGAATCAGTGTCTCCAGTGTGGCTCAAGGTCACCGTCATTGTTCTCGATGTACCGATCTCAACACTGCCCAAGTCAAGGAAGTTAGGAGACACACTCAGGTTACTAATACGCGAGACTAGGCCTCGACCTGACAAAGGCACGGTGATCTGGCCTTCACTAACCGTTGCGCTTGCCCCTGTCTCGGTTTGAGCATGAACTAAGCTGCCTTGCAGCGCGAATACTGTAGCCGCCAAAAAAAGCGTCGATGCGCGATTGATCAGAAACCTGAATATCATTAAATGTTAAGCCTGTGCAAATCGAGAGATTCACGGAAAACTTCGCCGCAAAGCTCGGTTCTGCAAAAACCGTACAATTTTCATGACCAAGTCGAAATTATTGCGATGCCAAACAGTTGATAACAAAGATGTTGCAGTTATATTCTTGAAATTAGCGGATAATTGGTATACCTCTTGATTTTCATGGGCGCAGCAATATGCGAACTCTGAACACAGTACTTATAGTTGCTCTTGGCTTGGCCTCGAGTCACGTTTTAGCAAACACCACTGCGGGTGACACACCGGGCGCCCTCGACCGTCCACTGCCTGACAGCCCAACCTCGCTTAACGATGTGACAGAGCAACCTGCTGCGGTGCTCGAAGCTGACACGCCCGAGGAAGTTGAAGAGGCACTAACCGAAGAATTTGTTGAAGAGCAAGAAGAGCTAGAACAACTCCCTCGAGACGAGCTGCAAGATCGAGCCGACGACGGTGAAAGAGGCGCGCAGGTTGTGTTAGCCGAAGATTTTGCACAAGAGGCGTCCATGCTCGCCTTCGCACCCGCAGCTGCAAATGATGCCTTGAGTGATGCCGTTCGTTGGTACTCACTAGCAGCCCAGAGAGGCTATCCTGGCGCACCATCATTGGAGCAGGCTGGGGTACAGGTCTATCCAATACGTGCTCAGAGAGACAGATCTGGATCGTAACACCAGCCTGAAGAAGTACGGACCCCATCGATCGATCACGGGTCGGCCACAGATCGAAAATACGGATAATTAAGGTTACACTACGTATTTTCGCACTATGCCAGTCCAAACCGTCAATTCCATTGAGCTCTACTACGAGCATCAACCAAAACCCGACAGTGGCAGTCATTACCCACTGCTTCTGATCTCGGGCATGGCAAGTGACAGTGCCAGTTGGCAGCCGGTGCGCGCGGCACTGGCAAATCACTTCGAATTGATTATCCCAGACAACCGCTGTACAGGTCGTTCATTGCCTAACCCTGTGGAAACCAGCCGCGAATTGATGGTCGCTGACCTCGTGGCATTGCTGGACACATTGGACGTTGAAAAAGTGAACGTGATCGGTCATTCCATGGGCGCCATGCTGGGCTGGTCTCTGGCGGCGCAGCACCCTTCTCGTGTCAATCATCTCATCAGTGCCAGTGCACTACCCTGGGTTATTCCGGCAAGAGTCTCGCTGTTTAACTCATTAGGTGCCCTGCGCTCGAGTGCTAACGAAAGAGACTGGTTTGTCTTGCTCTTTCAGTTTTTGTTCAGCGCTTCATTTTTTGAACAAAAAGCCAATGTCGAACAGGCTGCGATCTCATCCATAAACTACCCTCACAAACAATCTGTAGAATCATTTGCAGCGCAGGCTGCAGCTCTGAGCACATTCCTGTCACCTATCGATATCAACAAAATCGACTGTAAGGTATCAATGCTATCAGGATCAAACGATGTACTTATGACACGTACTGCACTGGAAGAATTTTGTGAGCAGCATAAGTTACCATGCGCTCTGATTGATAATGCAGCGCATGCTATTCACTGGGAACAACCTGAAGCGTTTGTAGATCATGTTCTTCGTCAGCTTGCTTGAATTTACCCGTACAGAATCACTGGCCTGATATCGAGGGCGCGGCTGTTACATAAAATATCGAGCGCAAATACACCAGCTACACGCTAACCATAAAGTTGCTGCCAGGAAGGAAGCGTGTCACCTTCAACAGAATTCGCATGGTATATCCCGCGAGCAATAGCACGTGACAGACAAACTGATGCGGCATGCCCAATTAACATGACATCGTTACTCGGATCGCTCATTGCTTGATCTTGTGTCGATACTGCAAACACCAGATCACCATCGAACGGCGTATGCGAAGGCACAATGGCACGCGACATACCGTCTTGTGCAGCAACAGCCATACGTTTTAGCTGTGCTTTAGTCAGGTTAGCATTCGTTGCCACAATGGCAATAGTGGTGTTCAAGCCTGCAGATGAACCAGCGGTATCAGATCCTTGCGCACCCTCTGCTGGATCTCCATACATTTGCGCGTACGCTTGAAATTTATTATTAACAGGCAGACTCAAGGCATCATAGGTATCAGCAACCCCTAGCCCACCAAATTCGTCATTAATCTCAAACGGTGCCGCCCAGAAATTTTGACTACCCGGCACACACACATGCCCATGCGGGTTTGCCACCACCAAAGCACCCACCACCACACCATCAGGAAGCAGCAAAGACGCTGAACCCAACCCACCTTTCAAGCGTGCTGTGGTTGCACCTATGCCTGCACCAGCGCTACCAATGGCGAAGTCTTTACGCAATTGGCCATACGCTGTATTGCCAAGCCCTGAATATGGGTTATCTATCCATTGATGATTCCCACCATTAATAAGATCAAAGATAATGGCGCACGGCACAATCGGCACTTGAACTGGTCCTACCGTGAAGCCTCGCTGATCACGTCGCAATGCACTACTGACACCTGAGGCGGCGTCAAGGCCAAAGGCTGAGCCTCCTGACAGCACCAGAGCATCAACGTGTTCAACTAATTTATCAGGTGCCAATAGTTCAATATCACGAGAACCTGGAGCGCCACCCATGACATCCACGCTAGCAACGAAGGGCTGTTGCGCACTTAACACAGTGACACCACTTTTAAGCTCAGTATCGTGGGCATTGCCTACTTGCAAGCCTGGCACATCAGTAATCAGATTTCGTGCGCCTACTTGCCATTGCTTCGCCATCACATGTATTACCTTAAATCGTTAATCGGGCCACTCTAGTGTTGCATAGAATGTTGCATAAATATTCGCGTACACACGCCTAGAAAACTGCCTACGACAAATACCTGAATCTGAGTCGCATCAGGGTATCGCCAGCTTAGGTGTTGCCGCAATCAAATCCTTTGTATAGGCATGCTGAGGATTAGACAAAACATCGCGTGTTAAACCACGTTCAACAACTTGTCCTTGGCGCATCACAAGAACACGATCGGTAATCAGTCTAACCACGTTTAAATCGTGCGATATAAAGAGGTAGGCTAAACCCTGCTCTTGTGCCAGCTGCGCAAGTAGTTCTAGCACCTGAGCTCTTATAGACACATCTAAAGCTGACACAGCTTCATCGAGGATAATAATATCTGGCATCACGATGAGCGAGCGCGCTATCGCAATACGCTGACGCTGCCCACCCGAGAATTCATGAATGTATTTGTCCTTGTCTGAACTGTTCAAGCCAACACGTGTGAGCACCTCGTCAACACGCACAGTGCGCTCGCGT
>JALZUD010000095.1 GCA_023301725.1 Granulosicoccus sp.
AATGGCCAAACCAATCGAAAACCAATAGCAGGGTTGTCTCGATAAACACGGTCCTCTTCAGGCACGCGGGCGAAAGTTGATAGGGTTTGCCACAACACCAAGGCTAACGCGGCACCCACCAGTAACGATGCATACTGCGCGTTCATACGCATTTATCCTTAGGCATTAGCCTGATTAAATAAGACCTGAGAATTGCAGAATGTACTGTTCGAATGGCAACTCTCATATTTCAATACTCACAATTTTCTTGATCATGAGTGCACCCACAGTTTGCATAAACACCATCACCGTGAGTGCTATCCAACCCAGCACGGTGCTAAACACTGGCAACGTGGCTTCAGGTTCCAGCAAACACAACACAGCGAGTAGTCCGAAGGGTAACGCCGACACCACATAGCCTTGCATCATGCCTTGAGACGTGAGCGCACTGATTTTGCCTTCCATCTCGAGTTTGCGCCTGATGCCGGTAGCCAGTTGTTGAAGTATTTCGGCAAGATTTCCACCCACATCCTGAGCAATTAGCACCGCTGATACCAGTAAATCCATCTCTTCGCTTTGCACCCGCTCTCCCAGATTATCCAGTGCATCTTCCATTCGAGCACCTAAGCGATGTTCACGGAGCATGAGTGATAGTTCTTCTGCCAGTGGTGTTGTGTCCTCTTCTACCAGTGATTGCAACGCCATCGGGAACGTCGATCCGGCACGCATACCTGATGCAATTTGAGTCATAGCATCGGGCAATGCCTGGCTGATGGCTTTGGCACGTCGGCCCTTCAATACGGCGAACACGATGCGAGGAAAACACAACAAAGCAATAACGATGAGAATAATAAACGGCACATTCACGCCCGCCATGAATAGCAACATCGGTACACCTAACAGCGCTGCTAAATAGAGAACGACTAGTGTGCGTACATCGTTAAACAGAAATAGTTGCGTGAGCTGAGTTTGCACACGCTCTGTGTTTTTCAGGTGGTACCGGCCAAATCCAGCCACGGCACTGGTCATAAGAATACGTGCACCCAGTGCAAACGCTATGAACAACAGCGCGGCAATCACCACGCTGTTCATGAACGCATCTCCCGCCGCAGGCTTTGCCTACCCACTTGATCAAACAGCGATAAGTC
Organism: Granulosicoccus sp.; assembly: GCA_023301725.1. Taxonomy (GTDB): domain Bacteria; phylum Pseudomonadota; class Gammaproteobacteria; order Granulosicoccales; family Granulosicoccaceae; genus Granulosicoccus. The sequence continues at coordinate 1,128 of JALZUD010000095.1, forward strand.
TAGATCAACACTAAATTCACGCAGGCTTTCATAAAAACTTGGCACAGCGCCTGTAGCTACAAATTCGCCGGTTACCCGGTGCTCGCTATCAACACCCTGTTGATCGTATCGAAAAATATCCTGTAGTTGCACTGTGCCACTTTCCATACCGACCACTTCCGTGATTCGGGTAATTTTGCGCGAACCACAAGTAAAACGTTGCTGTTGCAAGATGATATCTACTGCAGAGGACACCTGCTCGCGTATCGCACTCACGGGCAAATCCATACCAGCCATCAGCACCAGTACTTCAAGACGCGACAACACATCACGTGGTGTGTTCGCATGAATAGTGGTTAGTGACCCATCGTGCCCTGTGTTCATGGCTTGCAACATATCCAGCGCCTCGCCACCCCGACACTCACCCACCACAATTCTGTCAGGGCGCATGCGCAGAGAATTTCGTACCAGGTCTCTAATCGGAATCTCACCCTTATCATCAAGGCCTGCGGGGCGCGACTCAAGTGATACCAGATTCGGTTGTCGTAAGCTTAATTCAGCGGCATCCTCTATGGTCACAATGCGATCAGTGTCCGGGATAAACCCGGATAGCACATTGAGCAGGGTGGTTTTACCCGAGCCAGTACCACCAGACACGATGATGTTCTTGCGCTGCTCCACACACACACGCAAAAATTCCACCATGTCAGCGTTTAATGAGCCGTACTTCACCAGCTCACTGAACTGCATGCGATGCTTGGGGAATTTTCTGATGGTTAAACTTGGCCCCTTGAGCGCCAAGGGTGGAATCACCGCGTTCACTCGCGACCCATCTTTTAATCGTGCATCAACAATCGGGCTGCTTTCATCAATGCGCCGGCCCAGCGGCGTAATGATGCGCTCAATCACGGCGTACACCGCCTTATCGCTACTAAATTGCAGAGCAGAACGCGTGAGTTTGCCAGATTGTTCAACAAACACTTCCTTGTAGTTGTTTACCATGATCTCAGTGATCGTCTCATCACTAAGGAACAGTTCCAGCGGGCCTAGCCCCACAGCCTCATTCAACACATTCTGATGAAGAAGCTGCGTGTCAATATCGGACGGTAGTTGTGATTCCAAGGCTTTGATTACAGCATCAATGGTCAGCGTGGCCTCTTCGCGAAGCTGAGAATCAGACATACGATTCACATCTTTACGTTGCAGATCCATACGCTCTAACAACTGCTCATGGACTACCGTGCACCAGTACGCCAGATTTGCGTTGGCTGTGTCTGCCTGTGTAGTGTCAACATCTACCACAGCCACAGCGCTTGGAACCTCGATTGCTTCAGTATGTTCAGCAAGTGTTTGCACAGTGTTCAACTGTCCATGGACAGGCGCAGCGTTTAGTGATTCCTGCCTGTGCTGTGTGACAGATGATGTAGTCGATGACACAGTCTCAGCTTTAGAATGAGCCTCAACAGCTGCCCCATTGGCACGCAAACTTACACGGATCTCCCCCACCTCAATGTCATCCAATGAACTCAGTGGACCATGATCAACAACGCGCTCACCGTTCACGCGGCAACCACCCAGACTGCCAAGATCGCGTAAGTACACACCGTCTCGCTCCTCACGAAGCTCTGCATGGCGTTTAGCCATGCGCCGACTATCGAGCACCAGATCGTTATCACGAGCACGACCTATACGACAATGACTGCCCTTAACTTGAAACAGTTTGCGCCTGGCACTTCCCGTCTGATAATGAAACTCAAACATTACAGTTGCCCTCCAATGATGTACTCAATAGACGGAACCTTGGCTGCCAGTTTTACAACACGCTTGGCGCGCTTGACCGGTTTGGTCCCTTCTATGCTATCCATCAATTGCGTGACTGATAAAGAAGGCTCGGACACGACGGCGACATCATCAGGGTGACGCAAGATAGCGGTCAACTGCCCTACTTGTTGCGCCAAGGTGAGCTTTTGTGCATCAGCAGGCTTGACATGCACAGTTATGGTGGAAAAACTGCGCGGTGTGTCATCGACTAGTTTGTCAGCCTCAGTCTGCACGCCGGTGGCAATCACATTCAACTGATTCATCAACGGCAATATACGACGACTCTCATCGTCACCGTAACTGAGCAACAGATCCACTTTATCTCCGGGCTGCAAAAAACCCGATATAGAGTTGATATCGTCCACTCTGACGGTCATCGCTCTTAGCCCCTGCTCCACCTTCCCACTAAAGGTAGGTGCTTCACCACTGGCCAAATGCGCCCATAACAAGGGTCGACCTTCATCGATATCAAAGTCCATGCGCTGGCCGACTGCCAGATCATAGTTGTCTACGCTGACGCTATTGGAATCCACATAGTCTGCTGGGAACTCGCGAATAGAAAGATCCTCGCTAAAGACCATTTCACCTCGCAGCAGATTGCGTGTCGGCACAACCACATCGCGCATCGGGATCACATCTGGAACCAGTAGCGCACTCTTTTGTGCTAGTTGTTTCTCTACGTATTGTTGGGAGAGGTAAACACCCGCAGCGCCTGTGCCTATAGAGAACAGCAGCATCAGCGCGCCTTTAATAGGTAGTTTAGACATCTTCCCTTTGCTGCTTTCTGGGCTGCTTCCCGGACTGTTTCCTTGACCGTTTCTTGGACTGATGTGTATCGTCATGAACTAGCTCCTTGCCGGTTGACGTAAGTGTAAGTGGGTAAAGTGGCTGGTTATGGCAGCGACATAATGTAGGTGGTGTTTGCCTGAAATCCTCTTAGTGCATCCACCATGAACACCAGAGCGGATTCGTTCAACCCGGGAATCGGGGCAAACAAGGCAATAACTACCGCTGCCGTGCCAATCAGGTATTCACTCATGGCTGAACCAGACTGATAGTGTTTGTAGCTGACTGGCTTGCTTGCACGGTTAGTTAGTACAGAAACACACTGCCACAGCCTATTGCGTTGTCTTTTAACGCACTTTGTATTGTTCATTTTGATTTCAACTCGTGTGCAACCACAACAGATCCGAATTCACTGGAATCCAAAAAAGCTAACTCCAGTCTCGATTGATCGCGTGTTAGCGTGCTGACCCAGCCCTGATCTACTAGCGTGTCCGCCAGCACATGCCAACCGGCTTGCTGCAGTTTTGGTAGGTAAAGTTCATGCGTTCTATGCAAAGAGCTGGGCAAGCCATACACACTCATTATTGAGGTATCCACCCCGTCCTCTGTCTGGTTAATAGACAGCCGTTGCAAGTTAGCAAATGGGCCACGATTGGCAGGTGCACTCGAGTGACCCAGCCGAACCACCGATACAAACCCCTGTGTGCCTGATGTTGGCTTCGGACTTCCATTACGATTCTTATTGCGGCTCTGGTGGCGGTTTTGACCATGGCTGCGCCCTTGACTTTGACCAGCATCCGCAGCCTGATGGAGCTGAACAACAATGTGAAAATCGCCTTGCATGCGACTAATAAGCTGCCAGCCGGGAAGCGTATTTTCTATAAAACCTGGGGTATTAGAATCAGACCCCGTGCGCCATTGTTGCTTGAAGAACGCCGCCACACTAGTGGGATTCTCAGGCGACGACAAAGCGGCCATGGCCATAACACGACCATTGAGTTGACCTTGTGAAGACACGATTTGCAATTGCGCACTGGCGGGCAGTGTCAAGTTGGCAAGTACATCTGCCTCACTGGCAGCGATAACATTCATTACTGGTGCAATCCACAAGATGCACGAATAACCGATGTGTTTAATAGTGATCATGAGTGTCATTGGCCCGGTTGAGCGTAGCGCGGCAGCGCTTGCATATCCACATGTCCGAACGCATCATCCAGTGAGTCGAGTTCGGGAAAAAGAAACGAGCCGAGTAAAAAACTGACACCCGACCCCAGTATGTCCCCAGCTGATGAGGGCACCAGACTGCGAACGCGCTCAATACTTTGCTGATCACTTGAGGCGCCCCAGCCATCCGCCAGAATCACACCCGATGATGTCAGGCATGGCGCACTGGACTCAGTTGCATTGCCATCACCGTTTGACTCGCTATCGTTTGATTCACTATTATTTGATTCAAAATGGCTTGAACCACCGCAAGAACCTCCCATGGCTTGCAGAAAACCTCGACCTTGCAACGGCAAAGACACATCTGATCGCAATAGGCCATCAGTCGTCAAGTCCCAGCTATTACCGGGGAAAATTGAAAATGGAGCGCCGGCTATCGCAACCGTTACACCTGTTGCCAATCCAGCTTCTGCCTTACCCGTATCGAAAGTGTATTGCGCTGTAGGGGTTTGCGATTCGTGTCGAGCAACACTTGCCAGATCACGCAGTCCGGTTAACGTGGCCTGGCTCCCCCACCAGTGATGTGAGCCCTGGTTGTTCGTGGTATCTGCTGAGCTATTGGTCGAGCTATTGGCCGGCGTTGTTTGCAACGCTGCACTGGAGTGTTCAAAAAATCGTGATTCCACCTGTGCGGATTGATCGCTAGCTAGCGCCTGTCGCGAATACACGGTGGCCTCCCATGCAGAATACCGACTGGCCTGCTGAACGCTAAGCTCGGCATCAGACAACTTGGCAAGCATGGTCATGCCTAATGCTACGGGTAATAAGATGCCTAGAAGCATGGCAAATTCGACCAGTGTTACACCTTCCATAGATCGCGGATTAGGGTGGATTATTTTTGAACCGATTAACCTTGTGACCCGAATACTCATAGCGCATCACCGTTGGTGTGTCTTGGGGTGAGGTGGCCACTTCGCAAGCCCATCGCAATATTGCGCTCACTAGCACTCACCGGCGCAAGCTGCACCTGCCAGTAAGGGTTGTAGGCATTTGCCTTCTCGCGTTCTGATCTGGATAGAAAGTGATGCCGTGGTCGTTTGTAATAGACGTCAGCAACACTGACTGAAGACACTGTATTGCCCGCGACAATAACGGGAGATGACAACTGATCGCCGCTGGTGAAATCATCTGCCTCGCGCAGTGTGTCTGCTGGCAATGACACTTCTACTCGCACCTTTAACCGTGCATCGACGTCATCTCTGGAAAAATCGCTAAGTACCCAGAAATTGCGTACACCGCCATAACCATATTTGGGTATCAGTGACTGCGCAGCGCGTAAACCCGGAATGTTTCTATCAGCTAATTTCTCAGCGTCCCGGTTATCATCGGTAAATCGTGAGCACTCACCTCGGGTAGAAAACCGGCATGGCAATATTCTTTGCCGGCTACTGTTTGAATTTGCGTAAGCCGATGCCCAAGCCGTGGGCACCTCAACTTCTGTATCAACAAAACTGTCAAAAAAATCGGGTACCGGTAATCGAGCATGTAGCGATAAGCTATCTTTAGCCACCCATTCCCATTCAACACCTCGCGCTGTCTCGTTTTTTACTAATCGCGTGTCGCCTTCACGTATCACTTTATATAAAATCAGCCCGGGCCCGGGAATCCAATAGTCGAACAGTGTCCAGTCTCTATCACGAGTAAATTCATCACGAGAGGCCATGATGATTTCCTGGCGCTCTTCCACAGCCGTTTTATCACGTTTGGTTTTTCTATCTGTAAACGTTGACCACAGATAAGCACGCGACAACAATTCCCCTATGCCATACGCTGAGTCTGCATAAAATCGGGAGTCGGATTCTTTGGCAACCGTGTCAATAACCTCTTCGGTATTTACCATAGCCGCGTAATGCATAACCGATTGAGATGCAGACAAGGCAGTAATTGCGGCATTGCTGACGGTGATCATGGCATTTGTGGAGGCAGCGACCACAGGCCCAGCAGCTGTCATCGCTCTCTCGGTGGCTGTGGTGCCTAAATTCACTCCCGGTATAAGAGAGGTGATGGTGGCCACGGTCTGACTAGCCACCGCTGCATACGTAAACCATGATTGCAAACTCACCGCTTGTGCCACAGCCACCTGATTGGCCACCATGGCCCGGTTTGCATAAGCCTGATAGTTCAGAGCACGTGCTTGCCATAACGCCCCACTATAAGCGGCCGCATCTGCCGCATTAGCTAGACGCATTTTTTCGGATGCCAGCTGGCCAGTATTGAACAGCATGAATGCACCTAATAAACCCAACACCACAAGGGCTAATCCCATGGGTAGAACCTGGCCGTGCTGTTTACGGTACATGTGCAATTCCTTTTGCATAGCGATTAAACGCAACTGTTAAGTTAGTTTGACGTTGGGTAAACGTTTTTGGTAACGACTACCCAAGGTCTGTATAGTCGGCCTGATAGGTCAACCCATCAGGCCAGCCGATGCAAGGCTACTAGTTCCTGTAATTCTGCAAAGTGGTTCCTGTGCTTGCAGCCGTATTAGCTTTAGCTTTTGCTGCTGAGGTAGCGGCGGTTCTGTCGTAATCAGCCTCACCTGAAAGCTCTGCGCCTAACGACAAGAAGCTGGCCTCAACCGTGTCACCAAAGTAACTGGTGGCCGAAATAGCCGCTATTGCCACCAAAGAGAGAATGATGGCGTATTCGGTAAGACCTTGCCCTCTGATGTTTGACGTCACCGTCGTTGGAAGAGTAATTTGCGTATTTTTTGTAGATATTTTCACTGTAAATTTCCTTTTTACGGGGTTGAGTTGTGGATCCAAATGATCCGGTATTGCAAGACAGCGATAGGCCGTCTTGTTTGGTTACACTCAAGCATCTGCCATTGATACAAGAGTGTTAATTTTTGAGCTGTACGCCCGCAACAACCAAAGCTGCAGAGAGAACGACGTAGGTCTAATTTTTAACTTCAGCAGTCGGACTTGTCTGCTGATCTGAAGAAGCAGAAGCAGAAGCAGAAGCAGAAGCAGAAGCAGAAGGAACATAAGCGCCAATGGGTTGAACAATGCCAAAGAATTCTTCTTTAGACACCGTGCGAAATGTCGTAGGATTCGCAAATAGCGTGTCAAGCGGTGCAAGCTGTATGCCTTGCATCTGGTACTCAAGGCCAGAGGCAAACAACGAATAAACCACACGACTGTGGCGTGGCGAGTAGTGTTGTTCAGTGACTTGATCGTGACCAGCTGACGGGGTATCAAGAGGCGCGCCTTGGCATGTCCATGTTTCAAGCTCCACGTTGTCAACGTTGAGCAATCCGGTTTTTTCCCCACCATTAACCATGCAAGGCTGAGGATCTAGCCGGCCGGGTAAGCTAACAAAACG
>JALZUD010000096.1 GCA_023301725.1 Granulosicoccus sp.
TGAGCAATGGCAATAATTGCCAAATATTGCTATTGTGAATCGAACAAATTTCGGGGCATCTGCATGGCCAGTATCAATATTTCACTACCAGAACAAATGAGAGATTGGGTTCAATCCCAAATCGAGACGGGGAGTTACTCGAGCAGCAGTGACTACGTGAGGGATCTGATTCGCAAAGATCAAGAGCGGCGCGATAAAGTAGCAGCGCTTCAACGAGCTATAGATGAAGGAATAAATAGTGGTGCTGCTGAGGATTTCAGTTTTTCAGATTTCAAGAAGCGAATGCAAGCGAAGAAGTAGTCATGTCACGTTACCGGTTAACTCCAGCAGCCCAACTTGATCTCGAATCAATATGGGACTACACAGCCGAGACGTTTGGAGCAACTCAGGCCCTGATCTACACGAACGGTCTTGAGTCTGCCTGCAAGCTGTTGGCTGATGCACCGCTAATCAATCGCCCAAGACCGGAGTATGAGCCGGAAATCAGGATATATCCTCATGCAGAGCACCTGCTCGTGTATGTTTTCAGCGAAGGTGTGGTGGAGATTATCCGGTTTTTACACGCCAGCATGGATGTCGACACTCAACTGAAAAATGAGAATTCCCAAGAATAGGCATTGAGCAGGTTGATTCGAAAGCGGGGACTAATGAGATAGGCCGCTTAGTGTGGTCCGCATCTAGAGGGGCGGTGGCGTTACAGCATGGAATCTATTCTGCAACGACTGGGAAGACGTTCTGCATATTGCGCCACCCGAAGGGTACTAAGAGCAAAAAAAAACGCCATGCCAAACTACTAATTTGACATAACGCTTAGATTTTAATGGCTCCTTGGGACGGGCTCGAACCGCCGACCCAATGATTAACAGTCATTTGCTCTACCAACTGAGCTACCAAGGAATCGTGACGAAGTTTAATTACATTATTCGTCTAGGTCAATCAGTTAACGACTAATTTTTCGATTACTTTCAAATGATTGTACAATCGACCCTCTCAACCACCTAAATAGTCCATGTCGAACCTATTCGAGCTGCAAACGGCATACACCCCGGCAGGGCATCAGCCTGGCGCTATTGCTAGTTTGTCAGAAGGTATAGACGATGGTTTGGCCTACCAAACCCTACTAGGCGTAACAGGGTCAGGCAAAACCTTCACCATTGCTAATATTCTGCAAAAGCAGCAGCGCCCGGCAATTGTCCTGGCCCCTAACAAAACGTTGGCCGCTCAACTCTACGGGGAGTTCAAGGATTTCTTCCCGAATAACGCGGTGGAATACTTCGTCTCCTACTACGACTACTACCAGCCTGAAGCTTACGTGCCAGCCAGCGACACGTTTATAGAGAAAGACTCATCCGTCAATGAGCACATTGAGCAAATGCGTCTGTCGGCCACCAAGGCACTGTTTGAGCGCCGCGACACCATTATCGTCGCTACCGTCTCGTCTATCTACGGACTGGGCGATCCGCAGCAGTACCACAAGATGGTTTTGCACCTGAAACGCGGTGAAACAGTTAATCAGCGTGACGTCCTGCGCCGACTTGCCGAGCTTCAGTACAGCCGCAACGATGTAGAACTCAAGCGCGGCACTTACCGAGTACGCGGCGAGATCATCGATATCTATCCGGCCGATTCCGAGCGTGAGGCGATTCGTGTGGAGTTGTTCGATGATGAAATAGAAACCCTGAGCTTCTTCGACCCGCTTACCGGCGAGATTATGCGCAAGGTGCCTAGGCTGACTATCTACCCTAAAACGCACTATGTAACACCGCGCCAACGCCTTCTCGATGCCACCGACTTCATCAAAGATGAACTACGTGATCGTCTCGAGGATCTCACGGGCGCAGGCAAGTTGCTCGAAGCGCAACGCTTGCAACAACGCACGCAATTTGATCTGGAAATGATTCATGAGCTGGGCTATTGCTCAGGTATCGAAAATTACTCACGTTACCTGTCTGGTAGGCAACCCGGCGAGCCACCGCCGTGTTTGTTCGACTACCTGCCTGAAGACAGCTTGCTATTTATCGATGAGAGCCATGTAACTGTGCCGCAGCTGGGTGCTATGTACAAAGGCGACCGCTCACGCAAAGAGAACCTAGTTAATTTCGGATTTCGTCTGCCTTCAGCACTGGATAACCGCCCTTTGAAATTCGAGGAGTGGGAATCGCTGTCACCACAAACGATTTTTGTGTCCGCCACACCGGGCAACTATGAAAAAGCTCATGCTGATTCAGTGATAGAGCAAGTGGTTCGCCCCACAGGTTTACTTGATCCTGAGGTGGAGATCAGACCGGCACGTACGCAGGTTGATGACGTGCTCTCAGAAATCAACGAGCGAGCAGCGAAAGGCGAACGTGTGCTTATCACCACGCTCACCAAGCGCATGTCTGAAGATCTCACTGATTATCTCGGCGAGCACGGCGTAAAGGTCCGCTACCTACATTCTGATGTGGACACTGTTGAACGCAGTGAGATCATCCGTGACCTGCGTTTAGGTGTGTTCGACGTCATTGTGGGCATCAACTTGCTAAGGGAGGGGCTGGATTTGCCTGAGGTGTCTCTAGTTGCTATTCTCGATGCCGATAAAGAGGGGTTCTTGCGTTCTGATCGTTCGTTAATTCAAACTATCGGGCGCGCTGCCCGTAATCTTCATGGCAAGGCTATCCTGTATGCGGACACGCTCACAGGCTCTATGCAGCGAGCCATTGATGAAACTAATCGACGCAGAGAGGTGCAGGAAAACTACAATACCGAGCACGGCATTATCCCGACAGGTATCAAGAAGGCTATTCATGATGTTATGGAAGCTGGAGACTCGGGTAACGACAAACGGCGAGGCGGGCGTGGTGGCAAGGATGCAGCGGCGCAGAATGATAAAATAACCTTGTCGATGGATGAGGCTACTAAACGGATGAAGCAGCTGGAAAAACAGATGTATGATTGCGCACGTAACCTCGAATTCGAAACGGCGGCACAATTGCGTGACGAATTGGAACATTTGCGAGCGAATGTATTCAAAGGGGACGGAGTAGAGGTATTGGTAGACGACAAGGGTGGAGCGAAAATGTCAGCAAGCAAATCAAAGCCTGCTAAAAAGCGCTCGCGTGCCAAACCGGCAACAACTAAATAACTATATAAATAACTAATTCACGAGTTGGCGTTAGCCACTCTCAACAGTGTGAGTATCTGGAGGAATAGCGATGTTAAAAGCCTATCGAGAGCATGAAGCGGAACGTCAAGCGCAAGGTATTGTTGCGCAACCGCTCAACGCAGAGCAGACCGCTGGTCTGGTTGAATTGCTGAAAGCTCCGCCCAAGGGCGAAGAAGATTTTCTTGTTCATCTGTTAAGCAACCGTATTCCAGCTGGTGTAGACGAAGCCGCTTATGTGAAGGCGGGTTTTCTTGCTGCTGTGGCCAAGGGCGAGGCGAGTTCTCCACTAGTAACACCGGTTGCAGCCGTTGAGCTATTGGGCACCATGTTAGGCGGATATAACATTCAGCCTCTCATTGCTGCGCTAGATGACAAAAACTTGGCAGAAGCCGCTGGCAAAGCGCTTTCGCACACCTTGCTGATGTTTGATGCTTTCCACGATGTGGAAGAAAAGGCTAACAAAGGTAACGAGGCTGCCAAAGCTGTCATGCAATCCTGGGCCGATGCTGAGTGGTTCTTAGCCAAAGAAGCTGTGCCCAAGAAAGTCACGGTTACCGTCTTCAAAGTACCGGGCGAAACAAACACGGATGATCTATCACCAGCTGTTGACGCATGGTCGCGTCCCGATATCCCTTTGCATGCTCTGGCTATGCTCAAGTTCGAACGTGAAGGTATCAGTGATACGCCTTTGGCCGATATTGAAAAACTGAAAGACAAAGGTTTTCCGATTTCCTACGTTGGCGACGTGGTTGGTACAGGTTCTTCCAGAAAATCAGCCACTAATTCTGTGTTGTGGCACATGGGCAACGACATCCCTTTTATTCCTAATCGTCGTGATGGCGGCGTTGTTCTGGGTTCAAAGATTGCGCCCATTTTCTACAACACGCTGGAAGATGCAGGGGCATTACCCATTGAATGTGATGTCAATGGCATGGCTACAGGCGACATCATTGATGTTTACCCACATGATGGCAAAGTCACCAAACACGGTTCTGATGAGGTTCTTGCCACATTCGAACTAGGCAACGATGTGCTGCTCGACGAGGTACGCGCTGGCGGCCGTATTCCACTGATCATCGGGCGTGGTCTCACAGACCGTGCGCGTGAATCGCTGGGTCTGGATTTCAGCACCGTATTCTTACGCCCTGGTGCTAACGATCCAAGCGACAAGGGTTATACCTTGGCACAAAAAATTGTAGGTAAGGCGTGTGGTGTTGACGGTATTCGCGCTGGTCAGTATTGCGAACCTAAAATGACTACTGTGGGTTCTCAGGATACTACTGGCCCCATGACTCGCGACGAACTTAAAGACCTGGCTTGCTTAGGCTTTACTGCTGATCTGGTTATGCAGTCGTTTTGTCATACTGCGGCATATCCAAAGCCTATTGATGTCAATACGCATCACACGTTACCTGATTTCATGTCCACCAGAGGTGGAGTAGCTTTGCGTCCGGGTGATGGCATCATTCACAGCTGGCTCAACAGAATGCTACTGCCTGACACCGTTGGTACAGGTGGTGACTCGCACACACGTTTTCCTATGGGTATCTCGTTTCCAGCAGGTTCCGGGCTTGTGGCATTTGCCTCGGCTGTAGGGGTAATGCCGTTGAACATGCCAGAGTCTGTGTTGGTTCGATTTAAAGGTGAAATGCAACCGGGCATTACCTTGCGTGATCTGGTCAACGCCATTCCTTATGCGGCGCTTCAGCGTGGACTGCTTACCGTTGAAAAGAAGGGCAAGAAAAATATCTTCTCTGGTAAATGCGTAGAGATTGAAGGGCTTAAGGATCTTAAACTTGAGCAAGCGTTTGAATTGGCAGATGCCACGGCTGAGCGTTCGGCGGGTGGTTGTACAGTTAAGTTGGAAATTGAGCCGCTTAAGGAATACATCACCTCCAACATCACCTTACTTCGCTGGATGATTGATCAAGGCTACGACGATTCTCGAACCCTTGAGCGTCGTGCCCGGAAGATGGAAGAGTGGCTAGCCAACCCATCACTTCTGGAAGCTGATGCAGATGCTGAGTACGCTGAAATTATCGAGATTGATCTCAACGATCTAAAGGAGCCTCTACTGGCATGCCCTAACGATCCTGATGACGTTAAGCCATTGTCTGAAGTGCAAAACACGAAAGTTGATGAGGTATTTATCGGCTCTTGCATGACCAATATTGGTCACTACCGGGCAGCGGGTAAGTTAATAGAAAAAGCGGGTGAGTATGTCGATACTGTTTTGTGGATTGCTCCACCGACACGTATGGATGAGCATCAGCTCAAAGAAGAGGGTTACTACAACATCTTTGGTGCTGCAGGTGCCAGGCTTGAAATACCAGGCTGTTCTTTATGTATGGGAAATCAGGCGCGCGTTAAGCCTGGGGCCACAGTGGTATCTACCTCTACCAGAAACTTCCCTAACAGACTTGGTAAAGGTGCCTTTGTGTACTTGAGCTCAGCTGAGTTGGCGGCAGTTGCTGCGTTACTGGGCAGATTGCCAACCGTGGCTGAGTACATGGAATATGTGAAAGACCTCGATGCTATGAGCGAAGAAGTCTACAAGTACCTGAACTTCAACGAGATCGCTGAATTCCAGAATTCTGCAGATGAGATGAAAGTGAAGTTCAAGGATATTCCGGTCAATATCCAGATCGCAAGCTAGGTGATGTGTAGCGCAACATACCGCTTTTAGCGGTGTGTTGCGCATGCTTCAATAGTCTCGATGGCCCACACAAAATTTCAGATTTTGCTAAAGAAAAGCCTGAACGCGAAAAATCTACAAATCAGGTACCACTACCCTTTTGTACTAGACCTGTAAAAACTCTGCAGAGTGCTTGATATATTGGCCCCGCGCGAGTAGCAGCTTTGGGCGACTACCCCCACATTGCCGCCATAAAACAACAGAACGTACTCCGCCAAGTAATGCGGCACGTACCGTTGAGGCAATTTCATTATTATTCAAGTAATCAGGGTTTCCGCTCACCATAATTCGTGGGGTCAGGTGGCTGATGCTACTGCGGTACAGATTAGCCAGATTGTTAATCATGTCAGGGTCTGTGACAGTTTGTTCCATGGCCTGAGCGCGACTGATACCGATACGTAGCTGTTCTGTGGTACCAGAATTGTTAAGAACGTTAGTGCCTAACTGAATCAGTGCAAGAGAATAGCGCGCGATTTCAATATCGCGTGAGTCTGTAGTGCCACCAAGCTGTGACTGGATAAGCCGCAAGCCGCGGGAAATACCGCGTGCACTACCTCCGTATGCATCTACCACCTTGTCTGTTGACAGTGTCAGGATCGAATGCAATGTGGACTGCAATTCGTCCTGATCGCAGGTGCCCGTGGTGGCTAAAGTTTTGCACAGGTATACCGCTTGGAAGATACCGCCTAGTGCAAGCGTTTGGTTTTCAATGGTTGATAAATGGCTCATGCGTGTGAGTATAGGCGGGTATCAATAAAAACCGAGGTAAAAAGCGGGTATGCCGTAGGCGGGTGAATTTTCTGTGCCAGCTCTTTGTTAGCGCCTAACTACAGTCGAAATCACTGATCACCGCTCCGCCCAAGCAACTGTCTCCATCATATAAAACCAGCGACTGCCCTGGAGTAGCTGCGCGCACGGGGTCATCGAACTCTATGCTCAGTGTGTTAGCAGGATTCACGTTAACAGTGGCGGCTTGGTCTTGCTGGCGGTACCTGACCTTCGCTGTGCATCTAAAAGTGTCAGAAGGCGCGTGCCCATTGACCCAATGCAGGTCATGAGCATTGAGTGATTGCCGAAAAAGGGTAGGGTGTTGAAGGCCTTGCCCGACGATTAATCTGTTTTCTGTTAATTCTTTTGCCAGAACGTACCACGGCTCCTCATTGCTATCACGGGTGCCGCCTATACCAAGACCCTGCCGCTGCCCTAGTGTGTAGAACATGAGCCCGTTGTGACGACCGATGTGCTGCCCGCTGTCCGTCACGATATCTCCAGGTTGTGCCGGCAAGTATTCACCCAAGAAAGCTGTGAATTTTCGCTCTCCAATAAAGCAGATACCTGTGCTGTCTTTCTTGCTGAACACGTGAAAGCCGGCATCTTGCGCTAGCTGTCGCACATGGGGTTTGTCCAGGTTGCCAACTGGGAATAGAGTGGGTCGCAGCTGATCTTGATTAAGCGTGTAGAGAAAGTAACTCTGATCTTTGTTGTTGTCTTTACCGCGCAGTAATTGCACGTGCTCATTGTTGCCACCGATGCGCACATAGTGCCCAGTGGCTATGGCATCAGCACCTTGGTTGTGTGCATGATCGAGAAATGCTTTGAACTTGATTTCCTTATTGCAAAGAATGTCTGGGTTGGGTGTGCGTCCTGCACTGTACTCGCTAAGAAAATGTGCGAATACTCGGTCCCAGTATTCGGCTGAGAAATTGACTGTGGAGAGCTCTATGCCAAGTTTGTTAGCCACAGAGGCAGCATCTCGATAATCTTGCCTTGCAGTACAGTGCTCATCATCATCTTCCCAGTTTTGCATGAAAATGCCTGAGACTTTGTAGCCTTGCTGCTTGAGCAACAAAGCGGTGACGGAGGAATCTACGCCACCAGACATCCCCACAATGACATGCATATTGTGCGGATCTGAGCGAAAAGCTGCTGAAATATCCATTTTTTTTGAATTGTCGTGCCCAGTAGATTGAGCGTGATCAGACATCTCGGTAATCGTCACAGGTGGGTAATCAGCTCATCGTTGCGATGGCTATTTTTTCGTTTTGTCGGCGGAGGACTTGTTTGGCGGGCAAAGAAATTGCCGTCCATCATTTGCAAAAACTGCTTTGCTTGAGGCGATAAAAATTTGCCTCGGCGAACCACTACACCGTAACTTCGGTTGGGAAAATATTTTTCCATAGGTCGAACAGTCAAGTTTTCAAAGCCGCGTAAGCAAATGCTAGTGACAATGCTAATGCCAGCACCAATTTCAACGTAACGCTTGATCACTTCCCAGCCACCCGCTTCGAGAACAACGTTATACGATACGCCATGCTGTTGAAAAACGAGATCGATCACACTCCAGGTGCTTAAATGCTTAGGGGGCAAAATGAGGCCATGGGGGCTAATGTCTTGTAGGGTGAGATCTGTTTTTGCCTCTAGGGGATGCCCCTTGCACATAATCAGGGATGGCGTGTAGTCATAGATCGGGTGGTAGACCATATCGTCTGGCACATCAATCATGGATCCGACTGCAAAATCAACATCGTCTGCACGCAGTAAGGCTAATCCGTCATGACCGGTTACGTTGTGCAAGCGCACGTCAATTTGTGGGTACTCATCTGAGAACCCTTTGATCACGTCAGGAAGTATATAAAGCAATGTGGCTTCGCCTGAAGCAATAGCCAATGGTCCGGAATGAATATCTCCGAGCCTTGCGGCAAAGCTGTCGGCTAGGCGTGAGAATCCGTCGACCAAAGGCTGCGCCATCTCCAACAGTAATTCACCTGCGGGGGTGAGTCTGATTTTTGGGCCGCAGCGTTCGAACAGTAAGGTATCTAACTCTTTCTCTAGTGCCTGAATTTGCAAAGAAACCGACGGTTGGCTTAATTTGAGGCGTATTGCTGCTTTCGAGATACTGCCTGTTTGTGCTGCATGGCAGAAGGCGCGCAACTGTCGATGTTGATTCAGGTTGCTGGTATCAAAGCTTGGCATTTTTCACTATAAAGTGTAGTTATGATAAATATTTTAATTATTATATTGAAAGATGACTGATTTAGCACGCACTTCATGGCCTATGTGCACTATAAGTTCTAAAGGCACGGTTTTACTCTTATGACTAGCGGCTTCAACGGGCGACAACACCGCCTCTTAGCAACAAGCCAGAAGCGGGTTTCTCAGGCTCCAATTTCGCCCATAAATGCCGCTGTTATATTCTGACTTGTCTCCTTTTATTGTTCGCTTTTTTGATCCTGACTACCTTTGACAACAACGTCCTCTCATGACTGAACTGATTAAAAATTGGCTGCTTGACCCCGCCGCATTAATTTTTTTTAGCTCTGGGTTCGTTGTTGTGTCGTTGGTTTTGTTTGGCCGAAGTCGCCGTGGTCACGTGCGTTGGTACCCTGTGTTGTTATTGGGCCTTGTCTGGCTAACGGTGAGTCTGGTGAGTGGTGCTCCGACTATTGTTAATCCACTGCTCACTGTTCTGGAGGAGCGCTATCCTGCCTCGATAGAATGTGAGCCTGGTACTCACTTAGTCATGCTTGGTGGCGGCGTTGATTCGCGCGTAACGTCTGCTGATGAGTTTGAGCGCATGAGCCAGTCAACATTGGCGCGAGCCAGTGCTGCGGCAAGAATCGCGCTGGCAGAACCTTCGCTCATTTTAATTGCTTCGGGTGGGGCGTTAAGAACAATCAGCGAGGCGGATGTCATCGGCAACTACTGGAACGTGTTGGGAGTTGGCAACGACAGAATACTTCGCGAGGCAGATTCTTCAAATACCCGTGAAAATGCCGTTAAAGTGGCAGCTTTGCTTGACACTGAACGTGTTGAGGGGCAACTAAGGCTAGTTACATCGGCTTTGCATATGCCCAGAGCGCTCAATGTTTTTCGCAAGGTGCTCGAACCAAAAGGAATTGATGTTTGCCCTGTCAGCGTTAATCGCGAAGCACTACCCAATATTCCACTATGGGCGTCCGTGCCGCAGACCACCGCTGTGGTGAAATTTAACAAATGGCTGCATGAGTTGGTCGCACTGGCAGCTTACAAAGCGCAAGGCTGGATCTGAGTTTAGGCTGTGCCGTGAATGGCGCGCACTATATTGTTCGCTATCGCGGTTAGCTCGGCCTTCTGATTGAATTGGGTAACTGTGCCGGAGCTAGTTCTGGATTCCCGCCTTCGCGGGAATGACGTTCACTCGGAGAATGACACTTCTTACTCGAGAATGACGTTCACTCGGGAATGACACTTCTTACTCGTCATCCCCACGGAAGTGGGGATCTATGCCGGAGCTAGCTCTAGATTCCCGCCTTCGCGGGAATGACGTTCACTCTAGAATGACATCTGCCAGTATGGCCGCAGCAGTATGTGCCATTCTGCCGTGCTCCTTAAACTTTATAGTAATCGAGATACCAGTCAACGAAGTTAGATATGCCATCTTCCACACTGGTGTCAGGTTTGTAGTTAACATCGCGCACCAAATCGCTCACGTCAGCGTACGTGTCGGGTACATCGCCTGCCTGGAGTGGCAGTAGGTTTTTCTCAGCGGTGCGATTTAAGCAAGATTCAAGCGTGCTGATGTAATGTTCCAGGTCAACAGGTTTGTTGTTGCCAATGTTGTAGATCCGGAATGGCGCAGAACTGGTGGCGGGGTCAGGTGCGTTACTGTCCCATTGCTCGTTAGGTGTTGCCACGTTGTCTAGCGTGCGTATCACGCCCTCTACGATGTCATCAACGTACGTAAAGTCACGCTTGTGTTTGCCGTAGTTGAATACATCAATAGGCTTGCCAGCGAGTATGTTCTTGGTGAACAGGAACAGCGCCATATCTGGACGACCCCAAGGACCGTATACCGTGAAAAAACGCAAGCCTGTTGTTGGCATCTGGAACAGATGGCTATAGGTGTGAGCCATTAGCTCATTGGCTTTTTTTGTAGCCGCGTACAAACTAACAGGATGGTCTACAGACTCATGAATTGAGAACGGCATATTCGTATGATTGCCATAAACAGAGCTGGTTGATGCATAAACTAGATGTTCAACGTTTGTGTGTCTGCAATTTTCCAGCACATTGGTAAAGCCTACTACGTTTGCATTGATGTACGCCTGAGGGTTTTCCAGCGAGTATCTAACTCCCGCTTGGGCTGCTAGATTGACGACTCTTTGCGGCTGATGTTTACGAAACGTGGCATCCATCAGCTCTTTGTCTTCAAGATTACCGCGTACTTCGGTAAAGCCTGCGTGTGCCTTGACTCTTTCCAATCTGGCGAGCTTTAAGTTGACGTCGTAGTAATCGTTGACGTTGTCAATGCCGATCACCTCGTCGCCACGAGCGAGTAGCTTAAGGGCTAATGTCGAGCCGATAAAGCCGGCCGTACCTGTTATCAAGACTTTCATAGTGGAGCTTTGGTCTTAGCGGTTATTTGGAAAAAGGTGTTGTCTTGGACGCGATTAGTCCAGACGCTAGAGTCGAGCATCAACCGCGTCTTTGGGAAGCACGCTCTTGATGTCATACAGTATGTTCTCAGACTTGCCAAAAGCACGTATGGCATCAATACCCAATTCTAGGAATTGGGTATGAGCCACGGCAAGAATAATAGCGTCGTAGGTACCAGCCACTGGTTGATCTATTGGCGTAAGACCATATTCGCTCTGAGCCTCTTCCTTGTTGACCCAAGGATCGAAAACATCAACATTAGCGTGGTAATGCTCTAGTTCGCCAACGATATCCACCACCCGCGTGTTTCGCAAATCAGGGCAATTCTCTTTAAAAGCTAATCCTAAAATGAGAATGTTTGCTCCTACGACATGAACGCGCTTGCGCGTGAGCATTTTGATGACACGTTCTGCAACAAAAGCACCCATGCCGTCGTTGATTTGCCTTCCAGACAATATGACTTGTGGGTGGTATCCAATTTCCTGAGCTTTGTGTGTGAGGTAATAAGGATCGACGCTGATACAGTGTCCACCCACCAGGCCGGGTCTGAAGTTCAGGAAATTCCATTTTGTACCTGCAGCCTCAAGCACTTCCAAAGTATCGATATCGAGCCTGTCAAATATAAGAGCTAGCTCATTTATCAGGGCAATATTGAGATCACGTTGTGTGTTCTCAATAACTTTTGCAGCCTCTGCCACTTTTATGGAGCTCGCTAGGTGCGTGCCCGCGGTAATGATCCGCTTGTATAGCTCATCAACGGCTTTGCCAACTTCAGGAGTGGAGCCTGAAGTTACTTTCATGATAGTGCTGACACGATGTTCTTTGTCGCCGGGGTTAATTCGCTCTGGGCTGTATCCTGCGAAAAAGTCGGTGTTAAACACCAAACCCGATTCGCGCTCAAGAATGGGTATACACACCTCTTCAGTGGCGCCGGGATAGACAGTTGACTCATAGATAACAACACAACCAGGCTTCATTACCTTGCCGATTGACTCACTGGCTTTGATCAGCGGAGTAAGATCGGGCTGCTTGTGCCGGTTGATTGGCGTGGGCACTGTTACGATGAACGCTTTGCAATCGGCTAAATCCTGAATATCGCAGGTGTATTGCATATGGCGTGCTTCTGCCAATTCTTCAGCCGATACTTCAAGGGTTTTATCAAAACCTGCTTGCAGCTCAGTTATTCTCTCTTGATGAATGTCAAAGCCAATAGCGGGGTATTTTTTGCCGAACTCCACAGCTAGTGGTAGTCCAACATAACCCAAGCCGATGATGGCGATGGTGTCGTTTTCAGAAATTTGGAACATGATTTGCGGTGAGTCTCGGTTGAAGGTGTCCGATGGAACGCATCGCACTTCATTGGTATCGGCGCAGATTATACTCGAATGTAGCTCAATGACCGTTGTGGAACGTTGCACATACTTTGTAATTTGATGTCAACACTTTGTGTTGAAGCGTGTAACAGAACATATAATTCGCATTGCTCTATTGTTAAGGGCTGTAAAAGTCGTTGTACGGTCCGCTAACTTAATTTATTAAACTGCCATCAATGTCACAATAGACTAAGCAGTTCGTCCATATCTTGTTGGGTATGGAACACCGAATTATTGGGAATACAAGAAATCTTGGGATCTTTCAAATTTTTTAAAATGCACCTTAGGGTGCCATTTCTATTACTTGCGTTGCTGGAATTTTGCATCTGTGTGGTCGCAGTGTTCATTGCGGCTTACGTACGCTTTGATGGATCGCAAATTACTCAGGTCTCCAGCATCAGCTCTCCAGTGCTGACTTCAGTATTGTTTGGCACCGTGATGCCAACCACTATGATGGCAATGGGGCTTTATCAGAGTCGTTTTCGTGGCGGCATACTGGGTGTGTTCCTACGCTCGGTTATCGGGTTTCTATGTGGTGCCGCAATTTTGGCGCTGCTCTACTACCTCATCCCTCCGCTAAAGTTGGGGCGTGGTGTTTTCGCGCTGGCAATCATCATCGCTTTTTTTATGGTGGGCACTATTCGGCCCATGTTCTTTTATTACGTAGATCGTGACATTCTCAAAATCAGAGTGTTGGTGCTGGGCGCTGGTGAAAAGGCAGGTTCTATCGCTCGGCGGCTTCGAAGAAGAGTGGATAGGCGGGGGTTTCGTATTGTTGGGTATGTGCCGCTCTCCACAGATGCCGGCACCGCTATAGATAGCGCGCTACTGGCGGAGCAGGGTGACAAGAGTTTGCTGGAGTACGCCATCGAACATAATATTGACGAAATCGTAGTTGCAGCGGATGAGCGTCGTGGGAGTTTGCCGCTGGATGAGTTACTCGAGTGCAAGCTGCACGGACTGGACGTAATCGATCTGCTGAGTTTCTTTGAGCGCGAGCAGGGAAAATTACCTCTAGATATTTTGCGGCCCGATTGGTTAATCTATTCTGATGGATTCGCTAGAGGTGCATTTGTCGATATTTCAAAACGCATGTTCGACGTAATAGCTAGTGCTTTGATCATCGCGATTACTTGGCCATTCATGCTGATGGCAGCAATCGCTATTAAAATCGAAGATGGCTTGGACGCGCCCATCATGTACAAGCAGGTTAGAGTGGGCTACTTAGGTCAACCGTTCGAAGTGCTTAAATTCCGCAGCATGAGCACTGATGCGGAGAGTAAGGGTGGCGCACAATGGGCGACGAAAAACGATTCGCGCGTTACGCGCGTTGGAGAGTTGATTCGCAATACTCGCATCGACGAGTTGCCGCAAATACTCAACGTGCTCAATGGTGACATGAGTTTTGTTGGTCCGCGGCCTGAACGCCCGCATTTTGTCGAGCAACTCAGTGAATCCATTCCCTATTACAGAGAGAGACATGCGGTGAAACCGGGGATTACGGGATGGGCTCAAGTTTGCTACCCGTACGGAGCTTCGTTAAAAGATTCAGTGCAAAAGCAAGAGTTTGATTTGTACTACATCAAGAATCACACGATCTTTCTCGACATGCTAATTTTGTGTCAAACCGCCGAGGTTGTTTTATTCGGCAAAGGAGCTCGATAGCATCTTAATCGGACAGTTGTGCTTTTTTTCGTTAGCCAATTGCCCTTTCAGAGTGCATTAAATCGTTAAACATCGTGACGGTTACACCTGCAATTTTGATCAATCTGCCGCCGCTTTTTCCTTGTTTAAGCCAAGGGTTCCCCGATCCTAGCTCTTGATGAAAATAGGGCTTTGTGAGGCCAGGACTTGCAGGCGTTTAGCCTTAAAATCGGGCGACAAATAGGCGAGCCCAGCTAAAGCGACTGCGCATCAAGCCGTCAGCGTCTGAAACTGTCTGAAATGCTGTAAAGCCCACTATTTAGTGGGTTTTACGAAAGCACCACGAGTTTGAGAGCGTCGTATTTCGGCTGCGCTTGGCAGAAAATCGCTCTGTGGTGCCTCTTTGACCACCTCTCTACCTTGCAGGGCCGTTGCCTGGTTCGCCTTTCTGTCGAGGACCAAAAACAGCATTATTGTGCCAAATACAATCGTGCCTCCGCCCAGTAACCAGCCCGCCTTTTTTAACGTGTTTGAGCTGAGTTTTCTCTCCCGGTCAGCTGGGTCGCGAGCAAGCATGCCGGCATCTACGCGTGGAGGAGGTGTATTATTGAAGCTGGTTTCGTCAAACGAGTCGTTCATGCTGGCATTTGTTTCACGGTTGGCAGCCGATTGAGCGGTTTCAAAAGGCAGACGTTTGTTTTTGCGGTAAAAATTGCGTAGCACGTTGTAAGATTTCGTCAGGTTAATGAACTGTTGTTGAGCGTGAGCCCTTTCTCTTGGACGTTGGGCAAAGCGGTCAGGGTGCCATAGATGGACCAGGCGCCTGTAATTCGCTCTAGCAAGCTCCCAGTCGGCTCTATCGTGGAGCTCGAGTTGCTTGTAGTGTTGCGCGAAGTGTTTAGTTTGAAAATTATCCGTGGCCATGATTGAAGCTTAGCGCCGATTGATTGCCGAAGGCAGTGGAATACGAATAGTCAATATATAGACAGTTAAAGTACAGACAACTGAAATGCAGATCGTTGAAATAAATATTGTTAATTGAGTTGTGACCATTCGGACTCATTTATTTCCTTAATTTTGTCGACTAGTTAATGATGCTGAGTGAAATTGAAAGTAAACTCTGCACGAAAAGGAGAATGGGGCCGTTAATAGCAGAGTCGGGATTGGTTGTACTGGCCTAGGCGTGAAAGTAGAACATACATGTGGCACTTATCCTGATCTATTTTTTGAGTACACGGATTGAACCTAATTTACTGATTTCTGCCTTAGTTTGAACAAGTTGGCGTGCCCAGGAGGCACTTACTATATATGGATAAAACGTATTTTTTGACGGCATTTCTTGCGCTGACACTTACTCTCACCGGATGCGTTGGAGCTAGAGGTCCGTTGTCAGAAAATGAGCGCCCGCCCGAAATCACTACAAAAACCGCGCCTGAATTCCGATTAGGCTCTGGTGATATCGTCAGTGTCAGTGTTTGGAAGAACCCTGATCTGTCAGTTACGGTGCCTGTTCGCCCTGACGGATTCATCTCTGTGCCCTTGGCTGGCGACGTTTTGGCCGGAGGTCAGACTCCTGCAGAAATTGCCAAAATTACCGAACAGAAATTGTCTCAATTTATTCGAACACCTCGCGTCTCAGTTATCATTCAGGAAATACCCAGTGCGGAATTTCAGAACAGGGTGCGCGTTGTGGGCGGTGTTGCTGATCCCAAATCGATCCAGCACCGTGATGGAATGACTGTAATCGACCTTGTGCTAGAGGCTGGGGGAATCAACGAATTTGCGTCTCCAAACTCTGCAAAGTTGTACCGAACAATAGATGGAGTGGCGCGTACCTTTGACGTTTACCTGCAAGACATTCTGTCTAGCGGACTGCTCGACACAAATTACCCGCTGATTCCCGGAGACGTAATAACTATTCCGGAACGACGGTTCTAACCCAATTAACCTTGCTGAAGTACTAAGCCAAACACACACAATTTTCTTTAAAGAAGAACTTTTATGAGTAACATCACACTCGACGAGGCTGTACCACTGCTCTCCAGAGAGGCCGTGTCAAGGGCAGGAACGCTCTTGGCAATCTTTTGCCTGATTAGTCTGGTTTTTATGATCACCGGATTCCTTTGGGAGAAGAAATACACGTCCTCAGTGCAAATTTATGTTGACGACAGCAATCTTGTTGCTCCCATTATCGGCACGGAACAAGTCGCCAATCGCGACAAAGCCAACGTAGCGAAGCAAGAATTGTTTGCCTCCGACATCATCGACCGAATCCTAGACGAAGTTGGGTACACCACTGCGTCTACTTCGCCTGCTGATCGTGAGGAAGCCCGCGATGACCTGACCGATGCGACATCAATATCGAACAGCAACAATCAGCTTCTTGAGATTGAGTATTTCGATGATGATCCGGCTCAGGCTTTCAAGGTGACTAGCCTCTACGCAGATCTGTTCCTGCAAAAATCGATGGATTCATCGACAGTGGAGACTACGGAAGCGTTTGAATTCATCATTAGTCAGGTTGAAACGTACCGAAACAAGCTGGAAGATGCTGAAGGCCGTCTGGCAAGCTTTCAATCCCAGCATCCTGGTTTGAGCCCTACAACCGAAGGCAACGTAAACGCGCGTATCGTTGAGTTGCAACGTTCGTTCGAACAAACGTCTATCCAATTCGCTCAATCTGACCAAAGGCGTCGCTCGCTACAAAATGAGCTGTCTAGTGAGTCTTCAACATTAGCTCGCGACTACCAACTGGGTCAAACCAGAGAACAAATTAGCCGTTTGCAGGCTGAAATCGATCTACTCAGTCTCTCATACACAGATGATTATCCTGATATCGTTAGGTTACGCCAGCAGATTGAAGACACAAAGCAATCAGCGATAAATAGAACAGCAAACGTCTCTCAGCAGGGCTCAGGCCAGGCGGTTTTCAACGTTGGTGGCAACACTTTTACAGGGTCTGCGAGTCTGAGCCCGGTCTATCAGCAGCTGCGAAGCGATCTTTCACGCACAGCGTCTGAAGCGGATTCTCTAGAGGCCAAAATGCGGCAGTTGAAAATACTTCTAGAGAAGGAAGTCGAGCGCTCTACCTTAACTTCTGAGGTTGAACGCGAGATGGCTGAATTGTCAAGAGACTATGAGATAAACAAGAGATTTTACGAAGATCTTCTCAGCCAGCAAGAAAATGCACGTTTGACCATGACGCTGGGTGCCGAGCAACAAGGTGTCTTATATAGAATACATCAGCCGGCTAATTTCCCTGCTCGGCCTAATGGCCTTCGCTTCGCACATATCGTGCTCGCAGGGATTGTGCTTGCCACTGTGCTACCGTTTGTTTATCTTGTAGTATTTCTCAAATTGGACCCTAGAATCCGGACTGCATCGGCTGTAACGGACGTTTTGGAGCTACCTTTGCTAACAACTGTGCCACATATGGCTTCACCGAACGAAAAAACACCATTATTTCATCGTCCTAGTGCGATAATGGCGACTGTTGGCCTCGTCTGTGTCCTTTACGTGGTCGTATTCATAATCAAGTACAACATGGAAGCAGCCGGGGGAGGCTCACTACTATGACGGATCGAGCAAAATTCGCTAACGTCCGCTCAATGCTGGATCAACAGCAAGGCAAGTCCGAACGCCGTAGTCGAAAAATTGGCAGCTCGATGGTGCCAGTTCCAAGCACAGCTCGCGGCAAACATCAGCTGCGTGCTGCTAATGATTCCGTAAGTTTGGCAGATCGTGCGAAAGCCGATTTGGCTAACATGAACGAGCCTCGCTTGTTCACTGACAAGCAGCTTGACCTGCTGGGCATTGTTCATCCCCGTGCTCGCGATAAAAGCATGGTAGATGCTATGCGTCAGCTACGCACAAAGCTATACCAGCTCAAGCCCAACGAAAACTTCAGTGTCATGGTGAGTTCAGTGGTGCCGGAAGCAGGTGGTAGCTTTGTAAGCCTCAACTTGTCGGCCACTATTGCCTTCGACCAGGCCAAAACTTCAATGCTCGTTGAAGCTAATCTGCAATCGCCGATCCTGCATAAGCTAATGAAACTGCTTGGCCGGTCAGACGCTCGCGGGTTGCTCGAGTATCTGGAGCATCCAGAGTTAGGCATCGAGCACATTGTTAATCCGAGTGGTGTGCCCAGAATGCGGGTTGTTCCGCTGGGACATGATAACGAGGGCAGTTCGGAGCATTTTACGAGCGCACGTTACCAACAACTTATGTTGGATATCAAAGAACGGTACGATAATCGCTATGTGATTGTTGACGGTCCGGCGATGTCTACGTCTGCTGATGCAAAGATCTTGTCAGAGATTTGCGACTACACAGTTCTCGTCATTCCTTATGGCGGGGTTACTCCAGGCGTTCTTGATTCAGTCATTGACGAAATTGATGAGCGTAAGCTCGCCGGAATCGTAATTAACAACCAGCCAGGCTAGTTGAGTTCTCGCTAGCTTGGATCCGACTGAACCTAGTTAGCAGGAATTTAACGTGCCTGAACGCCAGACCTACTTTGCTCGCCGCAATCGCCTGCTGCCTGTCGTATCGGCTATGTGCGTATTGCTGGGTTTGCCCCTTGCGCCTGTACATGCCTTAGAAGTTGGCTTTCAAGGGCTTCTTGAGCTAGAGGCCAGCGACAATGTTCTTGGAGCCAACTCTCCTAATGAGGAAGACGGTTCCATCCAATCTTTGGTGCTAGGAGTGTACGGCGAGCAGCGCAGCCAATCGGTTACTGCCGCATTTTCGGGTGAAATCGACACCCAAAACACGCAGTCCGACGACGACTCTAACATTACGACCATAACGCGTTTTTTAGGCGCTGCAGAGTTCAAAATCACGCCGCGATCGTGGACTTGGTACGTGGGCGACATCCTTGGCGGCATTCGCAACAGCAATGACTTGCAGCCGATAGACGATATAGATCTCGAAAGACGAAATGTGTTTGTCACAGGCCCAGCTTTTTCTTTCGAGCAGCAGGGCATAAGCAGAACCGAGGCAAGGGCGTTGTTTGTCAACCAGACGCAAAACAATGAAGATCTGGAAACTCTCTACATCGCTGATATATCTCACGAACGTGACCTGACGGCCGGCAGTTTCTATGGCGCTAGTTTGGGTAATATATTCACCGAGGTTCCTGACGAAGATGACAATGCAAACGAGAACGACGACTCGGATTTCAATCGTTTGAGTGCAGCTGTTTTCTACAACAAGAAAATCGGTTTTCTTGACCTGTACAGCGAAATCGGTGTAACGCGCTTTGACACCGACAATGAGAACCTCGACGGGTTTACAGCTGAGCTGCGAGGAACACGACAGTTAGGTCCTCAAACGACTGCAAGCGTCTTTGTGTTGCGAGAATTAATCGATCAAAATCTGAGTACTGTTCAGAGTCTTGTGCAGAGCGCCAATCAAGTTGGTGTGGCTGTGGACTCCCAGGCGTCGTTTTTTATAGAGACCACTCTTGGTGGGCAGTATTCATTTGAATCGACGAACAGAACGCTTAATTTTAGTGCAGGTATTTCTCAGTTAGATTTTGAATTTATTGCCGAGAATGACTTAACAGAGATCGAAATCAACGAAGAAGATCGTCAGCGAGCGTTCGTAAGCGGTACTTGGTCTGAACAACTAGCGCCGCGTTTTAGGTCAGAGGTATTCGCTAGCTTTGAAAGCGAAGATTTCGACAATGTAGGAGATAACAACGATTCCCTTATTGTATCGGCTCAGCTATTTTATGCTTTGTCACGTAGCTTCACTCTTGAGTTTGGCATTAGTCACGATCGAGGTACAGGCCTAGACACTCGGCTGATCGGTGGTGCTGATGAATTAGATGAAATCGACGTTACTGAGAATCGTGTGTCAGTAGGTTTGCGCTGGGCGCCACCTTCGCGTGCCAGCCAAGAACTAACGGTCGAACTCCGATCGTTGTTGCAGTAACGGCTATGGCTAACGAGACTGAGCGCAATGTGAGCTGTACAGGACCAGCGAGTCTAGCTGTACCGATGGCAATTGATACGGAACAGCAGTTGCTCAACAACCGTCCTAGCAGCAACGAATCACGTCTCAAGGAATCCAACCTATCTGAGTTGATATCTCAAAAAGAGGGAAGAGCGCTACGAATTTTGTTCGCAGTGGACAGTAAATTTCCCGGTTTAGGAGGGGCTGAACATCAAGCTGTGAAATTGGCTATTGCTCTTCGTGACAGAGGTGTCGAGGTTGTATTTGTCACGCCACGCGTGTTGAAATCACAGCCTCTGGAAGAAATACATCAGGGATTCAAAGTGTCCAGAATCGACTACCCTCACATTCGTTGGTTAGGTTCTTTTGCTTTGATGTTTAGCTTTGGTCGTTATCTCACCAAGCATGCGTCTAACTTTGATGTAGTACACATCCACATCACGCATCTACTGGCTGCCGCTGCGGGTTTTGTTCGTTCGCGAAGTCACTTACCAGTGATCACGAAAATATCGGGTTTTTATGAATTTGAAGGCGGCGTGCTTGACCCTAGAGCAAAATACAAGCCGTTGAATTTCCTACTTCGACGCGGGCTGGCAAAAGTGGATTTTGTTCAAACCATCAGTGAGCAAACGCGCGAAAAATTACTGGATGCTGGATTTAACGATGAGCAAATCCAGTTCATCCCCAACGGTATTGACTTGCAGCAGGAGCCAATAGATGTGCCAGACGATGAGGTCGTACGCATTGGGTATTGTGGTCGCCTCAGATCTATCAAAGGTGTACATATTTTGCTCGGTGGATTTGCGAAGCTCAAACAAGCGCACCCGCTGCGATCTATGCGGCTAGTGATAGCAGGCAGTGGTGACACTCAAGACGCTCTGAATCAGCAAGCCAGCGAACTTGGCATCGAAAACGATATCGATTGGTTAGGCACAATCACAGATACACGTGGTTTTCTGGACTCCATAAATATTTATGTACAGCCCTCGTTTGCCGAAGGTTTGCCAAATTCTGTCATGGAAGCTATGGCTGCTCAAAGACCTGTGGTAGTCAGTAATATTCCTGGAAACACGGACCTCGTTGAACACGAGTTAAGTGGCTTGTTGTTCCAAGCGGGCGACTCTACAGCACTTTGTAATCAATTATCTATCGTCCTCGAACAGCCTGAACTTCGTCAATCGATGGCCGCTAGGGGCAGAAAACTGATGATTGATCGTTATGGGTTCGAATCAATCACTAGACAGTTGGCGGATGTCTATCGTGGGCAGTAAAGTCGAAAAATTGATTGTCAGTGTCTCTATAGATACTGAGTGCGATCATGACCCACAATGGATACGCTCGAATCCTCTGGCTTTCGAGTCTATCCTTGAAGGTGTGCCTAATCGACTGCAGCCAGCATTTGAAGCCGTGGGCGCAATTCCCACCTATTTGCTCACTGTAGAAGTGTTGGAAGACCCGGCTTGTGTAAAGGCGCTAAATGCCTTGCAAGGTAGTTTCGAGTATGGAACTCATTTGCATGCAGCTTTTATAGAACCACAAAAAAAATATCATGACTATGCTGGTGTCGACAGTCCAGATTTTCAGTGTGGGTATGAAGAGGATATAGAATTTCAGAAATTGTCGAATTTAAGCACACTATTTAAAGAAGCTCTGGGTTACTCACCAACCAGTTTCAGAGCAGGGCGATATGGGGCTTCAGCTAATTCGGTTAATTCCTTGCAGCGATTGGGGTATAAAGTTGATACCAGTGTTACGCCCCACATGAAGTGGCAAGAACCTAATGCAGAAGTAGATTTCAGGAAAGCTCCAGAACAGCCGTATTTCCCTTCTCAAAATAAGCTAAGCAAGCCGCAGAATTTCTCAGCTGGGCGTATATTAGAGGTGCCAGTGACGGTAAAGCCGAGATTGTTCCGTGACCCTCGCTGGTTCCGCCCTTGGTTTGCTAGCGTCGAGCAAATGAAAGACATTGTTCGATATCAACTCAACAAGCACAGCAACCAACAGGTTCTGTCGATAAACATGATGTTTCATTCAATGGAAGTGATA
The DNA here is from genome assembly GCA_023301725.1 of Granulosicoccus sp. Lineage (GTDB taxonomy): Bacteria > Pseudomonadota > Gammaproteobacteria > Granulosicoccales > Granulosicoccaceae > Granulosicoccus. Next base: position 22,277 of record JALZUD010000096.1, read on the forward strand.
GAAAAAGCGTCCCCATACCCTCAAACAAAGGGGGAGGTTGAGCGCTTCATCGGCGATATGCAAGCGGCGCTGCAGTGGTGTGCGGATGAAGGTGCAGAATTTGCTGGGTTGAGCGATCTGTATCCTCACTTTGCACCTACGCAATAAGAGTTGAATTTTAGTGCCAGCGTCTCGCTTAGTTCATCATCTTAGAAATTACGCTTCTGCGGGAATGCTTTCAGCTGTAGTTGGGCTGGTAAGTTTTCCGCTAATGACGCGTAATTTAAGTGTGGCTGATTACGGCATCGTCGGACTGATATCAGCGAGCATAACGCTGTTTATCGCAGTCGGTAAATTGGGAATTCAGCATGCTGTCATCCGCTTCTATGCGCAGGTTAAAAATGCCAATATCGCGTTTACCTCAAATCAGTTAAACAGCACGGTAACCCTGATATTTCTATTTTTGGCGACGCTTGCCACCGTTCTCTTCTTACTGATGGGGTTTGGCGTACTACCGGGTGTTTTGCAGTACGAAAATATATCAACACTTTTTATACCTGCGTCAGCCATCGTTTTTGTGCGTCTGCTCGGCAGTGGCTTTATGAATTTTTTGCGTGCTGAGCAACGTAGTGGCGATGTTGCCATGGCACAAAGCCTCTCCAGATTCCTAAACCTTTCGTTTTTAATTGCCGTTGTCTCACTGACTGTTTTAAAGCCTTTCGCAGTAGTGGTTTGTTTGTTGATTGCAGAAATCATTGGCGTTGGCTTCGCCGCCTGGCAATATCGGAAATCGTTCTTTTTTGCACGCTCTGATATATCGCTCAAGTTAGCGCGCATCATGCTGGTTTATGGCTTTCCCTTAATGATTCTGGAATCGCTTAGTCTGGTGCTTCGATTGAGCGATCGATATCTTATAGAGGCGATGCTAGGGGTCAATGCGCTCGGGCAATATTCTGCATCGTACAATCTAACGGCATACCTCGACATCATTGTACTGGCAGCCTTGCTGCAAGCTTTAAAGCCTGCGTACATGCAACTGTGGGAATCTGAAGGTGCGAGTAAGACAAAAGATTTTCTCTCCCATAGCTTCAATCTTTATATGGTGCTTGGAATACCTTTTGTTGCCATGTTTGCAGTAACAAGCCCGTACTTGCTGCATTTTCTCGCTGGAGAGAAATATGGTCTGGGTACCGTCATAATTCCCTACGTGGCAATGAGCTTTTGGCTGGAGGGCTCCATGAACTTTCTGGCAGCGGGCTTGTACATCCAAAAGAATACTAAAGTACTGATGATATGTAGCTTAGTGGCAGCCGTGCTTAATCTGAGCCTGAATGTACTCCTGATACCAAAGTACGGAATCAGTGGCGCAGCTCTCGTCACCGTGTTTTGTTATTCATTATTCACGTTGTGTGCAACTCTGATAGCCTTCAAGCATGTCCGGTTTATGATTGAGTGGAAAAGACCACTTCTAATTACCATCGCTAGCGTGTTCATGTACTTTTTTCTACGAGTCATAGAGTTTGGATCAGACGTTTCCAATTTCCTGATTAAGGGGATATCCGGGACGTTTATACTAGCCTTGGTTGTCTGGTTGCTGGTCCCCGAAGTTAGACTGTGGATAGTGAGTTTGATGAAACGCAAGAACCGAGGCGGCGCTGCAACATGAGTGTTGATGCATTGAACAACAGGTACCATAAAAGCGATCCATCGCGAGGTAGCGCGTCATGAGTGTCGTGCTGATGTACCACGACATTTTCCCAGACAACGACACTCACGCCGTCGATGCAGAGGATCTTCCTTATGCGCTCAGTGTGTCAGACTTTACTCGGCAACTCGATGCCCTGGCTGAACGTTCCGTAGGGCTTTATAACGACAAAAGCTTACCCGAAGTTGTTATCACCTTTGACGATGGTCACATCAGTAATCTGCAGTTGGCCGCACCACTGCTACAAGAACGCAATTTGTCGGCCTACTTTTTTATCACCACAGGTTTTATAGATACGCGCCCGTATTTTATGTCTAGTACGGAGTTGGCAGAATTGTCCAAACTGCCCGGCATGTGTATTGGTAGCCATGGCGTTACGCATCGATTTTTCGATGATATGTCCGCAGAAGAATCTGTCAATGAACTCACAAAAAGTCGAGAGTTTCTAGAAAACGTGAGTCAGTCAGCTTGCACCTCGATTTCTTTCCCAGGTGGCCGATACACCAAAGAGACGTTGCAACAGCTGCGAGGCGCAGGCTATTCACAATGGTTTGGTTCTGAAATTGGTATGGTGAGCGCTGAGCAACTGCATCAGGGTTCAGGTAATATTGTGCAGGAACAGCCAAGCTTGTCGCAAGGTGAACACAGTGAAAATCGGTGGAATCTTGTGTCTCAGTGTAAAAATGAACCTCTGGAGCGTGTTGCCATCAGACGAAACACGCAGTTCGAAGAATTTCACCGTATTATCAGTGCTGACAGACAATATTTTCAAAAAAAGCGCCTCAATAGTCAGGTAAAACATTTCGCTAGACGACTAATCGGTAACCGCCTTTATCATGGCCTCTACAAATCCTTTTCTGCACGCTGACACGAGTTCAATCGCCGGCCAGGACGACGAAGCAGCAAATTCGTCTGAAGGTGCGCGCATGCGTGGTGCGAATTCGAGTGCTCGAGTAGCCAGGAGAAAGTCCAGAGTCGGGTTGCGGCAAGAGAAGTTAACTGGCGCCCTTAGTAACATTAAAGAAGGTTGGCCAGAGCTTGAAGGTCTGAAGCCCGTCCTGAAATTCCTAGCGGTTCCCGCTTTAGTGGTGCTTCTCATTACCATCACCGGCGGTGAATGGCCTAAATTTATTCTTTACACGATTGCGGTTGGACTTGGCACAGCTGTAGCGCTTAGTGTGTTCAAGGGAGTGGAGCTTGTATTCGCAGTTTTGCTCATCTACCTGCCGTTTTCGAAGGTCTTTGTTGTGCCTCTTGCACCCGGTATTAATGGCACCAACACCCTCATTGTATTAGGTTTTTTTGCAGCTGTTTTACGGCTAGTGTCGACGAGGCAAAAACTCACGGATTTCCCGGCTGGGGCGTATCTGGTGTTTGCCTTCGGCTTTCTAACCGCGATGTCGGCATTCACGGTCACGGGAATTCCGGGTGGTCGGGTGAACCTTTTGTACAACGAAATGCTGAGCTACAAGGCATGGATTGATCAGTTCATCTTCTATTTTATTGCATTGCTGTGCATACGCGATGTGGAGACTGCCAAGCGGTGTGTGATTTATTCCATGATCGGTGCTGCACTGGTTGTATTGTATTCAGTGCCTGAAATGCTTGATAAAGGTGGTCGGTCAAGCATCGAAAAAATGCGAATCGGCGGTCCACATCAGCAATCAAACAATTTTGGTGGCTTTGTCGCCTACACCATGCTGCCGTTAGTCGCCATTTTCATCATGTACATCAAAAATTGGCGTATATGGACCCTTTTGCCGTACTTTTTTATCGCTGCCAAGGTGTTAATCATGACATTTTCGCGCGGCGCGTATTTGGCAATGGCAGGTGGTGCTTTCTTGGCAGCCTGGTACAAAGGCAAAGGGTTTATCGCGTTCTGGACAACGCTAGTACTTGTTTTCTTTCTGGTATTTCCAAGTGCACTACCTGATTCAGTAGTCGCCCGATTTGATACCAACAATAACGCCAATTCTGCTGCGTCTGCTGAGGACAGGCTGGATAAAAGTTCATCAACCAGACTGATCATGTGGCGAGCGGCGTCCACGATGATTCTCGAGGATCCTATCTGGGGAAAAGGTTTTAAAGCGTTTCCGATGATTAAATCGGATTACACCGAAATCCCTGTAAAAGAGTCTGATCCGCACAGCATGTATTTATACATAGGCGCGGAAATGGGGCTGCCAGCGCTCAGTCTTTTTCTAGTTATTCTCGGCTACAGCTTTTGGCTGGGCCGTTACCATGCGCAAAACGAGCACGATAAGTTCATACGTGCCATTGGTGTTGGTGGCGCTGCATCCACCGCCTGTTTCGCCATCGTGTGTGTGTTTGGATCTCGTGCAGTCAGTCTTAACTTTACTGTGTATTTCTGGATGTATCTGGCAGTCATGCAGATCATCCGACAGAAACAGCTCAGAGAAACGGCCGCTGCAAAGGGTACCCGTTCCCGGACCAATGCCTTCAAGGTTGCCCGAGGTGTTGAGGACGATGCAGAGTCGCTTAACGAGCAGGGTATGTTTGCTGGTGCCGAACAGCAGAAACTCACCGCACTTCCAAAAGGCTGGGAAAAAAGAGGCGTAGGTAAATTAAACCGTGTGTCGCAGCGGGGAGCTGCCGCGCATCAAGCCAGAGAAGAGGAGCAACAAAACGCATCTTCAAAAGAGAAGCTAGGATCTTCCATTGTTCCATTGCGTAAGGTGGCTGTTGAGCGGCCTGCGGAGCTACCTACAACAGTCGCGCGTAAGTCACGACGCGGCAAGCGTCGATTTGCAAGAGATTAGTCCTGACTTATTCAAGCCTGAAAGCACCTCCTTAGCGTTTCTTGGGCATTTGCCTGTTGGGCAAGATGCGTGCTGAGTTCAAGCGCCTTTCTTTGACTCAATGGTTTGGAAGACAGTTTTCTGTCGTTGTGCAAAAAATTGAACCCTTTCTCGGAATAACTAGCCTGGCACACCTGCTAGCGCACCAAAGCAGGACACCTTTGTGTTTGCACCTTTGACTGGGAGCTGTGATTGCGCAAAATGTGTGCAGATTCTGCAAACGCTTGATAACCATGGATATGTTACCCGTCGAACTCCCAATTGAGCAGTGGTTCGGATATTGACTAATCGCTAGACTGTGATGAGTTACATCATTGAGATCTGGTCACAAGACACCATCATCAGGGTATGGGAATTGCGAACGTTGGGTTACCACGTTGTGCATTACTCCGGATAGATGGTTTAAACGTATAGACTAAAGTAAGGAAGAACTCTCGTGGAAAAGCTCAATGAGTGAAGAAGATTCAAATAGGGAAGGCGGATTAGCTGTCGAACAGGCTAGACCAAAGTTGGCCAAGCCGCCTTTATGGAAAGTTGTACTACTGAATGACGACTACACTCCGATGGAGTTTGTGGTCGAAGTTTTGCAAGGTTTTTTCAAACTGGACAAGGAGCAAGCCACACGGGTAATGCTTCATGTACATCAGAAAGGCAAGGGCGTTTGTGGCGTGTTTACACGAGAAATCGCGGAAACTAAAGTTGCACAGGTCACCCAATTGGCAAGGGAGCGGAACCATCCGTTACTTTGTCAGCTCGAAAAGGTTTAAGCAGGATAAGAAATGCAGTGTTGGCGTAAGTTTTACACCGCCAATAGGTACAGACGGTGTGAAAAAACAACAACTGAACAGCAACGATGTTTCATAGAGTGGATGATTAGGAATGCTAAGTAAAGAGCTGGAGTTCACACTGAACAATGCGTTCAAAGAAGCACGTAGCAGACGGTTTGAGTTCATGACCGTCGAGCACTTGCTGCTGGCTTTGATCGACAACCCAACTGCAGCTCAAGTGCTGCGAGCTTGTGGCGGCGACCTCGACACATTGCGTGATGAGCTTGATAGTTTTGTTGATGAAAATACGCCACTTCTAGACGAGAACGACACGCGCGAAACTCAGCCAACGCTGGGTTTTCAACGAGTGCTGCAACGGGCAGTGTTTCACGTACAGAGCTCGGGAAAAAAAGAGGTCACCGGCGCCAATGTGCTAGTGGCAATTTTTGGGGAGCAAGATTCTCAGACCGTGTATTTGTTGAACAAGCAGAACATTACAAGGCTTGATGTTGTTAATTATATATCGCACGGCATATCCAAAAATTCGCAAGAGGATGCAGAGGAATCTGAAGAGGGTTCTTCCGAATACAGTGCGGAAGAGGGTGAGGGCGAAGGCAAGCCGCTGGACAAGTATGCAGCCAACCTCAACGCAAAAGCACTGGCTGGTGAAATTGATCCGCTCATTGGGCGAGATCATGAGGTAGAGCGAGCTTCGCAGGTGCTGTGCCGCCGTCGTAAAAACAACCCATTGTTGGTTGGCGAAGCAGGGGTTGGTAAAACAGCCATCGCTGAAGGTCTCGCTAAAAGAATTGTTGACGGTGAAGTACCTGAAGTACTTTCAGAGGCAGTCATCTATTCTCTGGACCTTGGTGCGCTTGTGGCGGGCACTAAATATCGTGGTGATTTTGAGAAGCGTCTCAAGAGCATTTTGAATCAGTTGAAGAAAGAGCCTGGTGCCATCTTGTTCATTGATGAAATACACACCATCATTGGGGCAGGTGCAGCTTCTGGTGGGGTTATGGATGCTTCAAACCTTATAAAACCAATGCTGGCTACCGGTGAACTGAAGTGCATTGGCTCTACAACCTACCAAGAGTATCGTGGAATATTCGAAAAAGATCGGGCTCTGGCACGCCGTTTTCAAAAGATTGATGTGGTTGAGCCAACGGTTGATCAGACCTTTGAAATTCTCAAGGGTCTAAAGTCGCGGTATGAAGAATTTCATGAGGTCAAGTATTCAAACAATGCATTGAAAACTGCTGCAGAGCTTTCGGGACGCTACATCAATGATCGATTTTTACCCGACAAAGCTATCGATGTGATTGACGAAGCTGGAGCTAATCACCGCGTCAAAGGTATTAGCGCCAAGGGTAAGAAGCAAATCACCGTAAAGGATATTGAGGCGATTGTTGCCAAGATAGCGCGCATTCCAGAAAAGAGCGTGTCATCCACAGACACCGACAAGCTGAAAACTCTTGCACGCGATCTTCGTATGCTGGTATTTGGTCAGGATGAAGCGATAGACGCTTTGGGTGCTGCCATAAAGATGTCGCGCTCTGGCTTAGGGCCACAAGACAAACCTATTGGTAGCTTCATGTTTGCTGGGCCCACGGGTGTGGGCAAGACGGAAGTTTCAAAGCAGCTATCGAACATCATGGGAATAGAGCTGATTCGGTTTGATATGTCAGAGTACATGGAGCGTCATACCGTATCGCGTTTGATTGGCGCACCTCCTGGTTATGTCGGATTTGATCAAGGTGGTCTGCTAACAGAAGCCGTTGTTCAGAACCCGCATTGCGTCATATTGCTCGATGAAATCGAAAAGGCACACCCTGATGTATTCAACCTGCTTTTACAGGTAATGGATCACGGCACGCTGACAGATAACAATGGTCGCAAAGCTGATTTCAGAAACGTTATTCTTATCATGACGACCAATGCTGGCGCCGAGTCTATCTCGAGAACCACGATGGGCTTCACTGAACAGGACAATACGAGTGATGGATCTGAGGCGGTTAACAAAATGTTTTCGCCAGAATTCCGAAACCGTCTCGATGCTGTTATTCAGTTTAAGGCACTCGACAAAAGCATTATTCTTAATGTGGTCGACAAGTTCATTATCGAGCTGGAGTCGCAGTTGGAAGAGAAGAACGTGGCCATTGATTTCAATGACGAAGCTAAAGCCTGGCTTGCAGAACACGGGTTTGATGCTCTCATGGGTGCAAGACCCATGGCGCGCCTCATCAGTGAAAACGTGAAAAAGCCACTTGCTGACGAAATTCTTTTTGGCAAGTTGAATAAAGGCGGTCGTGTGCGAGTAATACTGAATGCCGAAGGCACCGCGTTGGACTTTGAATTCGAGAATAAAGAAAACAAGGAAACCATCGTTCAGTCTTAGAGGTTCAGATGATTGAACGGCTAGTCGCCTTATAGTGACTAGCCGTATCTGAATTCAGCGTTGTAGACAGCTCGGTGCTGCACCGCCTTGGTATTTTATGAACGTTGCTTTGAACACTGCAGCCGTCATGTTTTGTAATGAGTGTCTGTATTTAGTGATCGCACAACACAAAAAGCCCGCCTCACAACAATGAGGTGGGCTTTTTTATTGTTGCTGGGGCTTTACCGAATAATTCGGAGCCTGTGAAGCCGTTTTAGCGGCTTCTGTAGGTGATACGACCTTTGCTCAGGTCGTAAGGTGTCATTTGGACGGTGACTTTGTCACCCGTCAGAATTCGGATGTAATGCTTGCGCATTTTTCCCGAAATGTGGGCAGTGACCACATGTCCATTTTCTAGTTCCACTCGGAACATCGTATTAGGGAGCGTGTCTACGACAGTGCCCTCCATTTCGATCGGTTCTTCTTTAGCCATTAATACTCTGGTATTGCCTGTGTTTGTGTATTGAGCGTTTGTGTACTGAGCGCACGTCATGTGGCCGAATATCGCCCATTAGCACCAGAGATTGATGTCTTTGGCGCAAAATGCCCTGACAGTATCTCATGCTCGACGCCTGTGGTGGCGATTTGTTGTATTTGCAAAATTAGCTTGTAGATAATGCCTTTAGGGTTTGATCTTGGCGTCTCAATACCCATAATACTCAGATGCTAGATTCACGTTTGCTTAAACCCAGAACCAGTGGTCGTTTCGAAAGTCTCATGGACCTCTATGAGCGCAACTACATGCTCATAAGATTGCTGGTGCCAGAATTGCGGAGCTTGCACGAGGGGTGCTTTGTATCCAGAGCTGGTGACACGCCAGAGCTTGAGCTGCGCGACATCACGCACAGCAAATACACGTCAACCTTCAAGCTCACGTACCACTTTCCAAGCTCATCGAACGGGCTCAAACCTTATGAACCTGACTTATTCATCCGCCTGTACCACGATGCTCGCAGCTGTGAGGTGATGAGTGGGCTGCTGCCTGAAGGGCGCTTTGCTGAGCGACGCACGCGTGAACTCAACGACACTCAGCGTCTCAACTATTTCTTACATCGCTGGTTGAGCTATTGTCTACGACAGGGTCACAGTTTTTCTGATTGTCCGGTGCCCGAAGAGACGTTAAACATCTATTGCACGCAGTGATGGTCGAAGCTGCGCTGATAGCGCACCATATGCACAACCGTATTGTCCATGTCGTCAGGTGTTAGCCGTGTTTGCAGTCGCCTCTCTAGGGAGATAACCCGTTTTTTCAGATCGTCACATTGCTGCTCTTTGCGAGTACTTGCACGTATGGCAGCTTGAGTGTCTTGATTAGGGATGTTTGCAGATTCACCAGACGCAGCACTTTGCGACTGTGCGCTAAAATTTTGACCACGTGCATTGTTTTGCAAGCTTTGCCGGGTTGTTGCCTGTAACCCTTGGATAGGTGCTACAAGCTGCGGATTTTGCGTGCCTATTCTTTGCTCAACCAGACTTTGCTCAACCAGACTCTGTTCAACCAGACTCTGTTCAACCGAGTTCTGTCTGGTGGACTGGGGCTTCGACGGCGAAGAAATCTTGTTGGATGTTTTGTTTTCTATCGTCTCAAAAGATACACCGGCCGGTGGTGGCTCTACCGAAAAGGTAATAGATCCATCCTTCTCTACCCATTTGTAAAGGGGCTGTGCAAGTGTTGCCACACTGACACAAAGCAAAACGAGAAGAGTAACTGGACGAAGCATGATTTGGCCCTGAAGTGAAAGGTTCTGAATTCACATGATGCAAGGTCAATGCCGAGCCGTTATTCTTAGGTGTTTCGCGGGCGTAGCCACTTCACAGGTGCAGGGCTTCGCATGATTGCTAAGCGCACGAGGCCCTCTCGATGTCGTCGCATGGCATCCGCTCGGATATACTTCAGGCTAATTGAAACAAGAGCGATACGCGTTTTAACATGCTAGATCCCAAACTGATCCGTAATGACCTGCCGCAGTTAGTTGAAAAACTGGCTGTCAGAAACTTCACGCTCGACGCTGATGCCCTAGCGTCCCTGGAGACAAAACGTAAAAGTCTGCAGAGCGCTCTGGAAGAGTTACAAGCGACGCGTAACTCCCGCTCGAAGCTGATTGGCCAGGCCAAATCGCGTGGCGAGGACATCGAGCCTTTGCTGGCAGAAAACACGCGCTTGGGGGACCAGCTAGAACAGTACAAAACTGAGCTTGCTAGCGTGCAAGGTGAGCTTGACAATATTCTGCTCGCTTTGCCCAATATTGTGGACGACGCAGTACCTGCAGGGCGCAGTGAGGAGGACAATGTTGAAGTGCGGCGAGTGGGCGAACCTCGGCAATTTAATTATGACGTGCGTGACCATATCGAATTGGGCGCTCGGCGCTCAGTGCTAGATTTTGAAACTGCGACCAAGCTGACAGGCTCTCGTTTTGCCGTTATGCGAGGCGAATTGGCCACCTTACATCGCGCTCTTATTCAGCTGATGCTCGATACGCATACGCGGGAGCACGGGTATACCGAAATCAACGTTCCGCAAATCGTTAACAACGAGTCATTGAAGGGCACAGGACAGTTGCCAAAATTTGAGGAAGATTTGTTCAAGTTGGTGTGGGGTGATGAGAAAACACGTACAGAGGCGGGTGCTGATTCCAATGATTACTACCTGATTCCTACCTCAGAAGTTCCAGTCACCAATACGGTTCGAGATTCCATCGTCGACATTGCCGACTTGCCCATACGCTATGCCTGCCATAGTGCCTGTTTTCGTTCAGAAGCCGGGTCGTATGGGCGGGATACGCGTGGGCTTATTCGCCAACATCAATTTGAAAAAGTGGAAATGGTACAGATCGTTCACCCAGACGAATCATTCGCAGCGTTAGAAGCTATGACCGCGCATGCCGAAAACATTCTCAAGAAACTGGAATTGCCCTACCGGGTAGTGGCTTTGTGCGGAGGGGATATAGGTTTTGCGGCCGCTAAAACCTATGACCTGGAGGTCTGGCTACCCGCTCAGAACACGTATCGCGAAATTTCATCGGTGAGTAATTGCACAGATTTTCAAGCACGCCGAATGCAGGCAAGGTTTCGTGATCCCACAACAAAGAAGACCGAGCTGCTGCACACACTCAACGGTTCAGGCCTTGCCGTTGGCCGCACATTAATCGCCGTGTTGGAGAACCATCAGCAAGCTGACGGTAGTATCGAAGTGCCTGAGGCACTCAGGGGTTACATGGGGGGCGTAAGTGCGGTATTGTTGCCCTAACAAATAGATCTTGTAACCAAACGTCACAATGCAAACGCTGCCAAGTCTGCCGCACTATTTATTGAGAAACGCCGAGCAATTCTCCAGCAGAGTTGCTATGCGGCATAAGGATCTTGGCATTTGGCGTGAGTGGACGTGGCGGGAAATGCACGAACAAGTGCAGGCCTACGCCATTGGATTGCAGGAACAAGGCGTCAAGCGCCATGACAAGGTAGCGATTATTGGTGCGAATCGTCCGCGGCTTTACTGGAGCTTTGCTGCCATTCAATCGCTTGGCGCTATTCCTGTACCCATGTACTCTGATGCTGTTGCCGAGGAGATGGTCTTCGTTCTGGAACATGCTGGTGTGCGCTTTGCCGTTTGCCAGGATCAGGAGCAAATTGACAAGGTCTTGTCAGTGCAGGAGCAACTGCCAGCACTCGATGGGCTGTTTTACGATGAGGAGCGAGGGCTGCGTGATTACGACATGCCCCACGTTCGCTCTATAAAAGAAATACAACAGATGGGGCGTCACGCACTTGAGCGTGATCAAAACCGGTCCGTGCAATGGCGCAATGATATCGACTCACTGGTTAGCGATGACTTGTGCGTCATGCTCTACACATCGGGCACCACTGGTAAGCCCAAAGGCGTCATGCTCTCGCACACTAATCTCATCGTCACCTGCATTAACGCTAATACCTTTGATAATCTGGATGAGCACGAAGAAACCATTGCTTATTTGCCCCTAGCGTGGGTGGGTGATCATGTTTTCAGTTATGGGCAATCACTAACGGCTGGGTATTGTGTTTGCTGCCCAGAGAGTATGGATACCATTACGGCAGACAGACGCGAGATTGCCCCTACCTATTTTTTCGCACCACCGCGCGTATTCGAAACTCTACTCACCACTATTATGGTGACAATGGAAGATGCCAGTAGGCCCAAGCGTGCCATGTTTCATCATTTTATCAATGTTGCCAAGAAGCACGGCGTGGCGTTGTTAGATGGAGAGTCGGTATCAATATTGTCTCGAATGCATTATGCCTTGGGCGAATTCTGCGTGTACGGCCCACTTAAAAACAGATTGGGGATGAGCAAGGTACGAGTGGCGTATACCGCAGGTGAAGCTATCGGCCCCGATATATTTCGTTTTTATCGATCCATGGGGATCAACCTTAAACAGCTGTATGGGCAAACAGAGGCCAGTGTCTACATCACAGCTCAACCGGACGGACAAATAGACGCCGATACTGTAGGTACCGCCTCACTGGGTGTTGAATTGAAAATTGCCGACAACGGTGAAGTACTCTACCGATCGCCCGGTGTATTTCTAGGCTACTACAAGAACGATGAAGCCACAGCTTCTACTAAAACACCTGATGGTTGGGTCTATACCGGCGATGCGGGATACATCGATGACAAGGGTCACTTGCGCATTATTGATCGTGCGAAAGATGTTGGGCAGTTGAACGATGGCAGTTTGTTTCCTCCTAAATACATCGAGAACAAGCTGAAGTTTTTTGCCAACATTAAAGAGGTCGTAGCGTTTGGGCATGAGCGTGATTTTGTAACCGCTTTTGTCAACATAGATTTGTCTGCAGTTGCCAACTGGGCGGAACGTAACAACATTGTCTATGCCTCTTATCAGGAGTTAGCTGGCCACCCCTTGGTGTACAACATGGTGGAAGAACATATTCAGCAGGTCAACACAGATCTTGCTGCTGAGCCACGAGTTGCAGGCGCTTGTATCAAACGGTTTCTGGTTTTGCACAAGGAGCTTGATGCTGATGATGGCGAGCTCACGCGTACCCAAAAAGTACGACGCAAATTCATTAACGAACGCTATGAGCCATTAATTGAGGCGCTCTACAGCGATAAAACATCCCAGTTTGTCTCTACCACTGTTGTCTTTGAAGATGGACGAAAGGGCACCATCGACGCGGATGTGACCATTCGCGATGTGGCAACTGAGTCTGCCCTCCGGATGGCATCATAATGAGTGCTTCAGCTTTGGGTACAGCTGCCCACAAGTCAGATACACCAGAGCAGCTTGATCAGGTTTTGACACCCGTGTACACCGAAGAGCTGTTAAGCGTTAGCCATGTGTCATTATCGTTTGGTGGCGTAAAGGCTATTACCGATATTTCTTTTGACATCATGAAAGGCGAGGTCCGAGCAATCATTGGCCCCAATGGCGCCGGCAAGACCTCCATGCTCAATGTCATTAATGGCTTCTATCACCCGCAAGAGGGTGTTATTAGTTTTCGCGGTAAAAAACGCCGACGTATGAAACCTCACCAAGCGGCAGCATCTGGTATCGCGCGCACGTTTCAGAATGTCGCCTTATTTAAAGGTATGAGCACACTGGACAACATCATGTCGGGGCGCTCATTGAAAATGCGTCGTGGATTTTTCTGGCAAATGATTCATGTAGGTCCAGCTCGCAATGAGGAAATCCGTCATCGCGAAAAGGTAGAAGAGATCATCGATTTTCTGGAAATAGCCCACATCAGAAAACAACCCGTAGGCAAGCTGCCCTATGGCTTACAAAAGCGAGTTGAGCTTGGTCGAGCTATGGCCATGGAGCCTGACTTGCTGCTTCTAGACGAACCTATGGCCGGGATGAATCTGGAAGAAAAAGAAGACATGAGTCGGTTCATTATCGACCTGAATACTGAGTTCGGAACCACGATTGCTCTTATCGAGCATGACATGGGAGTTGTTATGGATCTGGCTGATCGAGTCGTTGTACTTGACTACGGCAAGAAAATTGCCGATGGCACACCTGAGCACGTGCAATCGAGTCAGGAAGTTATCGATGCCTATCTGGGAGTTGGCCACTGATGGATGTTTTACTTTCAGTATTTGTTGAGCCGTTTCAGGAAATGCTAGCGTACCCTGACTTTTTCCTACAAGTGATTTGGGAAGGCTTTGTTGCAGGTGTTCTCTACTCGCTTATTGCTTTAGGTTTTGTATTGATCTACAAAGCCTCTGGCGTGTTCAATTTCGCGCAAGGCATCATGGTGGTGTTTGCAGCATTGGTGTTGGTTAGCCTTCACGAAATGGGTGTGCCTGCGTGGCTTGCGGTTGTTCTGTCCTTAGGTGTTATGGCCTTACTGGCCATTGGAATAGAACGTATGGTGTTACGCAAGTTGGTTAATCAACACGATGCCATTCTGCTCATGGCTACTATTGGCCTCACCCTTATACTGAAAGGGGTAGGGCAGTTGTTTTTTGGTGGTGAGCCGAAGCCCATGATTACAGAACAACTGGGACTACCCACAGGCTCTACTGACCTTGAGATTTTTAATGGTCTTGTTATTTTGCAACACATCGATATCGCGGCTACTGTTATTGCATTGTTAATGGTTATTGCACTAGCTGTGTTTTTTTCAAAAACCCGAATTGGCCGAGCACTACGTGCCGTGGCGGATGATCATCAGGCCGCCTTGTCTGTTGGCATTTCACTCAATCAGATCTGGGCTATCGTGTGGTTTGCATCAGGCATTGTCGCTCTGGTCACTGGCATCATGTGGGGTGCCCGATCAGAGGTTTCTTTTGCACTCGAAATCATCGCCTTGAAAGCGCTTGCTGTTCTTATACTTGGAGGTTTTACCTCAATACCTGGAGCTATCGTTGGCGGACTGATCATCGGTATTGGCGAAAAATTGTTTGAAGTTTATTGGGGAGCACTTCTGGGCAGCGGTGTGGAAGCTTGGTTTGCCTATGTATTGGCTCTGATATTTTTATTGTTCAGGCCGCAGGGTTTGTTCGGCGAACGCATTATAGAGAGAGTCTGAAACCATGCTTTATCGAGAAGCTGGACAATTCAAAACCAGTTATGCAGCCGACCAAGCGTTGCTACCCATAGCGCAAGATCGCATGGGTCTGTTTGTAATCCTGATAACGGCATTCCTGTTTATCCCTGCATTTACCAGTGATTTTTTCATTGGTGCCATCATGATTCCGTTCCTTGTGTATGCATTGGCAGCTGTGGGTCTTAACATCCTGACAGGTTACGCAGGACAGTTATCGCTAGGAACAGGGGCTTTTATGGGAGTTGGGGCGTATTCGTGCTACAAGCTTGCCACTTACTTTCCTGACACCAATATCATTTTTCTTATCTTGTTTTCAGGTGTTTTTTCCGCGCTTGTGGGTGTGGTATTTGGCTTGCCCAGTTTGAGAATCAAGGGTTTGTATC
Source organism: Granulosicoccus sp. (assembly GCA_023301725.1). Lineage (GTDB taxonomy): Bacteria > Pseudomonadota > Gammaproteobacteria > Granulosicoccales > Granulosicoccaceae > Granulosicoccus. The sequence continues at coordinate 37,414 of JALZUD010000096.1, forward strand.
TGGCCATTACAACACTTGCCGCACAGTTCTTTCTTGAATGGAGTTTCCTTCGTATTGAATGGCTGTACAACTACAATGATTCTGGTGCAATAGACGTTCCTCAAAGAAAGTTATTTGATATTGCCATCACTGGTGCGTCAGCATCACCGGTGGCTCGCTATCTAGTTATCTTGAGTATTGTTGCCCTACTCACTCTGGTTGCCGCCAATGTGCTGCGTGGACGAATTGGTCGTAGTTGGATGATGATTCGTGATATGGACATTGCCGCCGAGCTGATGGGCATTCGGCCGTTGTACGCCAAGCTGTCAGCGTTTGCATTTTCTAGCTACTATTGTGGAGTTGCTGGTGCGCTTATGGTCTTTATGTGGCTGGGTTCGGCCGAGGTAGAAGCCTTTGATATCAACCATTCCTTTCTTATCCTTTTTATGGTGATTATCGGCGGCATGGGATCTCTAACCGGCTGCTTTATGGGTGCTGCGTTCATTTGGGTATTGCCAGTCATTATTCGAACAGTGCCATCGATGCTGGGTCTGGATTTAATTGCAGCCACCACCGAGCACATCACCAATATTGTTATTGGTGTACTAATCATTTTTTTCCTGATTGTTGAGCCGCATGGTTTAGCAAGACTTTGGCAGATTGCCAAAGAAAAGCTCCGAACGTGGCCTTTCCCTTATTCAAGTACCTGACACTATCAATTTGTCTTAACTTATAACCATTACCAATAACCATTACCAATAACTATTACCAACAACTTACTAAAACTAAAGATTTATACCACCGCAAGGAGATTACCGATGAAGTTAAAAACACTTACTCTACTGTCAGCGGGTGTGCTCGCATTAGGCAGTTGGGCGCCTTATGTTGCAGCTCAAGACAGCATGTACATGCCTTCCATGACTTATCGCACTGGCCCATTTGCGGGTGGTGGTACTCCATTTGCTGATGGCTACGCTGATTACTTCAACATGCTTAATGAGCGTGATGGTGGTATCAATGGCGTCAAAATTGATGTTGATGAATGTGAGACCGCTTACAACTCCCAAAAGGGTATTGAGTGCTACGAGGCCACAAAAGGCAACAGCCCTTTGGCGTACAGTCCGTTGTCGACGGGTATTACACTGGCCTTGATTCCCAAGGCGCCGGTTGACGAAATTCCTGTTTTTTCAATGGGGTATGGCTTGTCAGCTGCTGCTGATGGTGCGCAGTTCCCATGGACGTTCGTTTATCCAGCCTCTTACTGGAGTCAGTTGTCATCTATCTTGAAATACATTGATAGTCAGGATGGAATTGAAGGTAAAAAAATAGGCTTTATCTACCTTGATGCTGGCTATGGAAAAGAACCTATACCTCTACTCGATCAATTGTCAGAGTCCATGGGTTTTGAGGTTGCCAAATTTCCTGTTGGTGTGAAAGAGATGCAGAATCAGTCATCACAATGGTTGAATGTGCGCAAAGAACGCCCTGATTGGATGATCATGTGGGGCTGGGGTGCGATGAACCCGACGGCTATAAAGGAGGCCGTGAAGATTCGTTTCCCTCTTGATAAGTTTATTGGTAACTGGTGGGCTGGTTCACACGCTGACCTGAACGCTGTAGGCGAGGCAGGTAAGGGTTATCTAGCTGCTAATTTTTCGGGAATTGGTCAAGACTTTCCGGCTGTTCAGGATGTCCTCACGCATGTGGTGGATAAAGGTTTAAGTAAGGTCTCCTCTCGTGATGATGTCGGTAATGTTCTCTATAACCGTGGGCTCTTTAACGCGGTGATTCTGGCCGAAGCTGTGCGTGAAGCACAAGCTGCAACTGGCAAGTCTGTGATCACTGGTGCTGACATGCGAGATGGTCTTGAAGCCATCAACCTGACTGAAGCGCGTTTGACAGAACTGGGCTTGCCCAACTTCACTGGCGAAGTTTCTGGCTCATGTGATGATCATGAGGGCAATGGCCCCATCTTTATCCAGCAATGGAACGGTTCAGATTTTGAGCGTATCACTGACTTGATCACACCGATGACTGACATTGTTCGGCCCATGCTGGAAGAGGCAGCAGCTACTTATGTCTCTGACAAGCCAGATTGGCAGCCACAAACGTGCGGCTAGTGTGCCGTTTAGTCTGTTGCTAGGAACAGGCTATTTTGCTTACTGGTTTGAAACCAGTAAGCGATCTAGTTTGTAACGTTGTAACGATATAAACCTACGCGATATGGCTGGTAGGGCGAATACGTATTCGTTCTGCCAGTGCGTTTATTTGATACGCGCTGAAAACCAACTATGCAATCATCTGATCCCACAACTGAAAAAACAGACGCTGATACTGTAGTGAAAAATATTCTCAGCGTTAACAATATCGAGGTCATTTACGATCACGTTATTCTCGTGCTCAAAGGTGTGTCGCTGAATGTACCCGAAGGTGGCATCGTGGCCATTCTGGGTGCAAACGGTGCTGGTAAAACAACCACCCTAAAGGCCATCTCCAATTTACTGGGAGCTGAGCGAGGCGAGGTGACTAAAGGCACGATTGAATTTAAAGGTGAACAAGTACAGTCTTTGTCACCCAACCAGCTAGTGCGACGTGGCTGCATTCAGGTTATGGAGGGGCGACACTGTTTTGGCCATTTAAGTATCGAGGAGAATTTGCTCACTGGTGCCTTTACGCGCAAAGACGGTAACAAAGCCATTAAGCAGGATATGGAGATGGTGTACGACTATTTTCCAAGATTGCGAGAGCGTCGTGCCAGTCAGGCAGGCTATACCTCCGGTGGTGAGCAGCAGATGTGTGCTATCGGGCGTGCTCTTATGTCCAAGCCATCGATGATTTTGCTCGATGAACCCTCCATGGGTTTAGCCCCACAATTGGTCGAGGAGATTTTTGAAATTGTCAAACAGCTCAATAGAGATACAGGTGTGTCATTTTTATTGGCTGAGCAGAACACGAATATTGCATTGCGCTATGCAACGTACGGATACATTCTAGAATCTGGTCGAGTGGTACTCGATGGAACTGGAGATGAGTTGCGCGAAAACAGTGACGTCAAAGAGTTCTATCTAGGCACCGGTGGTGAGGGGCGACGTAGTTTTCGCAACGTTAAACATTACAAACGACGTAAGCGTTGGTTGGCCTGATTCAAAAAGCGTCTGAATTCGAATTTTATGCAACACTAGGGTCAACTTACCTATCACTGAAGCCCTTGCATGATGTACGACGACTCCGAGATCCAAACCGCTGCAGCAAGAGAGGCCGCTCTATTTAAAGATTTTGGTGCTCGGCTGTCTTCTTGTGCTTCGCAGTGTCCAGGTTTAGCAGCACATCTTGCCGGACATGAATTGCAAGGCATTAATTCCCGTGATTCGCTAGCCGATTTGCCGGTGCTGCGCAAAAACGATCTCATAACCGCTCAACAGATCAAACCGCCGTTTGGTGGGTTCGTGCGTGAGGCCGCTCTGAACGGCATGCGGATGTTCATGTCGCCGGGCCCTGTCTGGGAGCCACAGTTGCAGGGCACTGATCCATGGCAGGGGGCTGCTGCCTTGCATGCCGCAGGTATTCGCGCAGGCGACAAAGTACACAATGCATTCTCTTATCACCTGACTCCAGGTGGTTTTATACTCGATGAGGCCGCTCGTGCGCTGGGCTGTGTTGTATTCCCTGCCGGCGTGGGAAACACACAGGCTCAGGTTGATGCGATTCGACACACATCAGCGAGTGTTTATGTAGGCACACCTGATTACTTGCAAGCTATGCTCGACCATGCTCAAAGCGAAGGTAAGCCCTTAGAACATATCGAACGCGCGCTGGTATCAGGAGGCGCACTATTTCCAAGCATGCGCGAACGCTATGCAGAGCAGGGCATAAAGGTCATGCAATGCTATGCCACCGCTGATCTAGGCGTGATCTCCTACGAGAGCTGCCAAGGTGATGACATTGTGCCCGGTATGGTGGTCAATGAAGGATTGATTGTTGAAATTCTGGTGCCTGGCACGGCAACACCTGTGACTCCAGGAGAGGTTGGTGAAATCGTGGTTACTCGCTTGCATCCAGACTACCCATTGCTGCGATTTGCCACGGGTGATCTGTCGCGCCAGATTACGCAAACAAGTCCCTGTGGAAGAACTAACATGCGCCTCGCAGGATGGATGGGGCGAGCTGATCAACGTGTAAAAGTTAAAGGGATGTTCGTCGATCCTCTTCAATTCGCGTTAATGAACAAACAACACCCTGAACTGGCACGCTGGCGATTAGTAGTAACTCGAGTTGATGATCACGATGTAATGACGCTCAAAGTGACGCTTGCCCACGCCGTACAATCAGCCTCGAAGGGCGATAGTGCCGGCAGTGTTGATGCCTTGGAAGCTACCTTGAAAAAAGTGACTGGTCTATCAGGCAGCGCGGTCATTGTTGATGCCCTTCCTGATGATGGCATCGTGGTTGACGATCAACGTGGTACTCCTGTTTAAGTATGAGTGCAAACGATGATCAGTTAAACAACATAGAGCAAATGATCGGCTCACAAAGTTTGCCGCCGGTTCATGACTGGCACCCAAAAAGCACTCGCGACATCGACATTCGTATTGCTCGCAACGGAGATTGGTTCTACGCTGGTTCGCTTATAGAGCGCGAGCGTATGGTCAAGCTGTTTTCCACTGTACTGCGTGTAGATGAAGATGGATGTACCTATCTAGTGACACCGCAGGAACGACTGCGCATTTGTGTTGAGGATGCGCCTTTCACTTGTATTTTGGTGGAACGGCATGGTGCACCTTTAGCTTCCACACTGGTATTCACTACCAATGTGGGAGATCAGGTTATTGCTGATGCACAGCATGCGATTGAGGTTGAATACGCGACGGCCGGTGGTGAACCTTCTCCCTATGTGGTGGTTCGCGATAGATTGCGAGCATTAATGTTGCGTCCTGTTTTCTATCAAGTAGCCGACTGGGCGGAAGAACGTAAAGGTGTGCTCGGAGTAGAATCCAGCGGAGTGTTCATGCCGTTGTCTGAAGCCGGTCTCCAATTAAGCGAGTAATTGCCAAGAACTATGACTGAGTCAGAAGAGCTTTTGCTTGAGGCAAAAGGCATCACGATATGGCGTGGTGACAATCTGCTTATGGATGAGCTGGATGTACAACTCCATGCAGGTGATGTTCTGCAGATACAGGGCACTAACGGTTGTGGCAAGACAACCTTGCTGCGCGCGCTGATTGGCCTTGCCGAATTTGATGAGGGTGAAGTATTTTGGTGCGGAATACCTTTTGCCCGCGCTCGTGATGCGCTCTATGCGCAGCTACTGTATCTGGGACACAAGCCGGGAATCAGTCCGGGGTTAACGCCGCTGGAAAATCTAAAGACCTTATGCCCAGAGCTGCCGGATGATTGTCGTGCGCAAGTTGTGCAAGTGCTTGATGAGTTGGGTATCAGCGATCGTATAGATTTACCCAGTGCTGCGCTCTCCGCTGGACAGAAACGGCGAATCAATCTCGCTCGTTTACGCCTGCAACAGGCTAGGCTATGGGTATTGGACGAACCCTTAACCTCACTGGATGCTGATGGCTCTGCGTGGGTGCGCGAACAAATTACCTCGCATGTGGCTCTCGGTGGAGCTGTAGTTTTCACCACGCATCAGCCTTTATCGTTTGATCATGTGTCGGTGAGTACGATTGTTCTGGGCAGTGCGCAATGAATGAGTCTTCACATCAAGCGCGTGCTGATCTGAGCTTAGGCCGAGTGTTCTGGCGTATCTATCGACGCGATTTGACGCTAGCAATGCGCTCAGCAGGGCAGTGGCTAAATACGGTGCTCTTTTTTGTGATTGTTGTATCGTTATTCCCTTTGGGTATTGGCCCCGGGCCGCAAACTCTGGCAACTATTGCTCCGGGAATTATCTGGGTGAGTGCCTTGCTGTCCATGATGTTGTCGCTGGATTCGCTATTTGCTCACGATTTCGACGACGGCACGCTGGAGCAATTAGTCATTAGCGGTCAACCGCTGAGTGTGATCGTGATTGCTAAGGTGTTAGCCCATTGGAGTACTGGCGGATTGCCTTTGGTGCTCTTGTCACCATTGTTGGGTCTGGTGATGCAAATGCCGTCGCAGGCTTACGGTGTTCTGGTCTTAAGCTTAGCTATAGGCACACTGTCATTAAGTTTTATTGGTGCCATAGGCGCTGCACTTATTGTCAGCGTGAACCAAGGCGGCGTGTTGTTGTCTCTATTGGTGTTGCCCTTAACGGTTCCTGTGCTCATATTTGGCAGTGGAGCGGTCTCTTCGGCTGGCATGGGTTTGCCCATTTCCATGCAAATCTCAGTGCTCGCGGCGATTTTGGCCTTGGCCGTGTCCTTGGCTCCTTTGGCTATTGCAGCAGCCTTGCGTGTTGGGGTCTCTGTAGGGCGCTAAGCTGTATTTTCCTGTACTAAAATTCGTCGATTAGCTTTTCTCGAACGTCGCTCTCGCCAGTCATTGGAGATACTCGAACCGATTGAAATATCGACAAATCTGTGAAGTTAATACGAACAAAAATACCCTGTTACATCAGCGTCCGGCAACCGGTAATTGACGTAAAACGTTAATATACGGGGTCACCTCAGCTCAGAGCCAATAAAGCAGTGTTCAAGTGGATTCATAAATTCGGATCGCCACCGTTCATGTACCGCGTTGCGGGGATATTAAGTCCCGTACTCGCTGGCGCATGCATCTTGGCGTTGCTGATTGGTTTGTACCTTGGGTTGGTAGTTGCACCAGCAGATTACGAGCAAGGCGACAGTTATCGCATCATCTTCATTCACGTGCCTGCTGCCTGGATGTCGATGTTCGTCTACATGGTCATGGCTGTCTCAAGTGCGGTGTTTTTAATCTGGCGCCTCAAAATCGCCGATGTGGTGGCTATGGCCTCAGCGCCCATCGGCGCCGCTTTCACGGCTGTAGCGTTGATAACAGGCTCGTTTTGGGGCAAGCCTATGTGGGGAACATGGTGGATTTGGGATGCCAGACTCACCTCAGAGCTTGTTCTCCTGTTTCTCTACCTCGGGTACATCGCTCTGCGTGGGGCGATGGAGACGCCGCAGGGAGCTGCAAAAGCTGCGGCTATTCTGGCAGTGGTGGGTGTAGTCAATATCCCGATAATCCATTTCTCGGTTGAGTGGTGGAATACCCTGCATCAGCCAGCCAGCATCACAAAATTCGATAAGCCTTCCATGCATATTTCTATGCTCAGGCCTCTACTGATTATGGTATTTGCCTTTCAAATGCTTTATTTTTACAATTTAATGGTGCGTGTCAGAACCATAATTCTCGAGCGCGAGGCCAGGTCATCCTGGGTGGCAGCGCTTGCCGGAGAGCGAACAAGTGGGTAGTGTGGCCGAATTTTTTCACATGGGCGGTTACGCGTTCTTTGTCTGGACATCCTACGCACTCACAGCCGGTTTGCTTATTGGCATTGTTTTGTGGTCCTCTGTGCAGCAGCGAAAAAGTCGGCAGCAATCATTTAAAAGAGCCTTGCAACATCAGGCGCGAAGACAAAAATGACTCCTAAACGTAAACAAAGACTCATGCTGGTTAGTCTTATGCTAGCCGGCGTTGGCGTAGCAGTGGCATTTGGTGTGAATGCTTTTCGAGACAACATCATGCTGTTTCATTCGCCTTCAGATGTCGTTGCCGGAAACGTCACTGCGGGCACGCCGTTCAGAATTGGAGGGATGGTAGTTGATGGTAGCGTCGCACGCGATCAAGAAAGTTTAGCCGTAAACTTTCAGCTCACTGATCATGTGCAAAGTGTTGCGGTGAGTTACGACGGAATTCTGCCAGACCTGTTCCGTGAAGGGCAGGGTATCGTGGCATTGGGCTCCATAAATACGAGTGGCAAGTTCACAGCTACTGAAGTGCTCGCTAAGCACGACGAAAATTACATGCCCCCAGAGGTTGCCGACGCTTTGGAACGCGCTGGCAAAATGCCAGGCACTGAAGCGACCATCAAAAACAAGACAACGGTATCACCATGATTCCTGAGCTAGGACATTTCGCATTAATACTTGGCCTTTGTACTGCCATCGTTTTGGCCGTTGTGCCAATGATTGGCAGCTTTACAGGCCAACGTAGTTGGATGGATATCGCTCGACCTGCGGCGGGTGCGCACGCGTTCGCCTTGTCTTTATCTTACGCTTGTCTTACGTGGGCTTTTATTAGCAACGACTTTAGCGTGTTGTATGTTGCCAATACCAGCAATACAGGCTTGCCCTTCATTTATAAAATTTCTGGGGTGTGGGGAGGGCATGAAGGCTCGATTCTTTTCTGGTGCTTTATCTCGGCTCTTTGGGTGGGCGCGGTTGCCGCCTTTAGTAAGTCACTACCACAAGTGCTGTTGGCGCGTGTCTTGGCGGTTCTTGGCTTCATTAGTATTGGCTTTCTGCTTTTTATCTTATTGACGTCTAACCCCTTCGAACGAATGTTTCCCGTACCGTTGGATGGAGCTTCGCTTAACCCCTTGTTACAAGACCCCGGCATGGCTATCCATCCGCCGATGTTATATCTGGGGTATGTGGGTTTTTCGGTGGCATTTGCTTTCGCTATAGCTGCTTTAATTGGCGGCCAACTAGACGCGGCCACATTGCGCTGGATGCGTCCGTGGACCAATGTGGCGTGGATGTTTCTCACCATTGGTATTTCTTTGGGTAGCTTTTGGGCCTATTACGAACTGGGCTGGGGGGGGTGGTGGTTTTGGGATCCTGTAGAAAACGCGTCATTTATGCCGTGGTTAGTGGGCACAGCCCTCATTCATTCTCTGGCGGCATCTGAAAAACGAGGCGTTTTTAAAGCGTGGACGGTGTTGCTTGCAGTGCTGGCTTTTTCCCTGAGTTTGTTAGGTACGTTTCTGGTGCGCTCAGGTGTACTGACATCAGTGCATTCATTTGCAGCTGATCCAGAACGCGGCCTTTTTATATTGTTATTTCTTGGTGTGGTTATTGGTGGTTCTCTGTTGCTCTACGCTATCCGTGCGAACAAGCTCCAGTCAACCGCTAGCTATGAGTTGGTCTCGCGCGAGTCAGGTCTGCTACTCAACAATATATTGCTGGTGGTAGCTTGCGCTGCGGTCCTTCTGGGTACTTTGTATCCGCTAATTATTGACTCACTGGGTCTTGGCAAAATATCAGTAGGTGAGCAGTATTTCAACGCTGTATTCGTGCCGCTTATGTTGCCCATATTGTTGGTTGTAGGTGTGGGCGCGGTGCTGAACTGGAAGCGAGACAAACTCACTGGCCGTAAGACTAGCCTCATTGCCTTGGCTGTAGTTAGTATCGTTATCGGTTTCGGGTTAGCGTCTACTCTTGAGTATTTTAGTGTGGCCGCAGCCGCATCACTAGCCATGGCTGCTTGGATAACGGTATCGACCGTCTACGGAATTGTTCACAGGTTCAGGAACAAACGCAAACGGCTATCCGCAGTTATGCACACTCCTGCAGCGTTTTGGGGAATGAGTACGGCACATGTAGGTTTGGCAGTTTTTACTGTCGGCATTGCCTTAACGTCCATATACACCTCAGAAAACACCTTGCGCATGGAGCCAGGCGACACCTATCAGGCTGGAGGGTACACATTTAATCTGGGGTCTATTGATGAGGTGCGAGGGCCAAATTTCGATGCCTACGAAGGTGTGTTTGATGTGACCAAAGGCGATCGCTTTATTGGACAAATCAAACCTCAGAAACGACTTTACGATGTCAGGCGAGACTCCATGACTGAAGCAGGTATCGATGCAGGCTGGACACGCGATTTGTTCATTGCGTTAGGCGAACCGCTAGAAGGTGGTCAGGCATGGAGTGTTCGTATTCAGACCAAACCTTTCATTCGCTGGATCTGGCTTGGCACAATATTCATGGCTTTGGGTGGCCTACTTGCAGCGCTTGATCGTCGATATCGTCGAGTTGCACAAAAAGCGTCTGATCAGTCCGCTAGCACAAACAGGGGTGCGACCGACGAGAACACACGCACGTCATCAAGCGCGGTACCTGTAATGAATTCTGAAAGCAAAGGCGCTGCAATCTGATGGGATCATGGTTGAAATTTCTGCCGCTTGCGTTGTTTCTTGGTGTCGCAGGCTTTTTGTTGAAGGGACTATCTTTAGATCCTGGAGAATTGCCGTCTGCTCTGATTGGTAAACCTTCGCCACAATTTACCTCCGCCAGATTACCAGCCTCTGCTGGAGAATTTGATAGCCAGTCCATGAAGGGTGAAGTCTGGGTGCTCAACGTATGGGCTAGTTGGTGTGGGCCTTGTGTTGAAGAGCACCCCTATCTAAAGCAGTTGGCTGCACAAAGGGACGTGCCGTTGGTCGGACTAAACTACAAGGATGACGCCAATAACGCCTTGAGCTGGCTAAGCCAGCTAGGTAATCCTTTTACCCATTTACTTGATGACAATCGGGGAGATGTGGGGTTGGATTGGGGGGTCTATGGCGTTCCAGAAACCTTCGTTATAGATCGCTCAGGTACAGTGCGTTACAAACACGTAGGTCCTGTGCTTGCTGGTGATTTAGAAAAGTATATTTTGCCCATTATTGATCAACTGCAAAAGGAGCCGTTAACATGATCCGTGTTTCGCGGTGGCTTAGAGAGCGAGCAAGTGCAAGTGCAAGTGCAAGTGCAAGTGCAAGTGCAAGTGCAAGTGCAAGTGCAAGTGCAAGTGCAAGTGCAAGTGCAAGTGCAAGTGCAAGTGCA
>JALZUD010000097.1 GCA_023301725.1 Granulosicoccus sp.
GTTAGTCGACGGAGATTTCTTCGAAATGACTGAAATTTCTACAATCGAAACCACAGGCAACCCATTGTTCAAACCCGACTCAGAAGATGCTGAAGAGCCGCCAGGGTTACCTGACGTGATGAACGTCTACGAATTAACAGACACCTACATGGTTATGTATAACAAACCTGACAACGTTGCACACTCGTTCACGCGAGTGCAATAAGTCAGCACGATGCGTTAGAAGGTTCAACTGATCAGCTTGAATATAGCTGTGCCGGTGTTGGCAACCTCTCTGTTGACTATTTCACTCTTGATGGACAACACGACAATCGAAATGAATTTCCAGTTATTGTAGATCGGTCTAATGCCCCTAAATAGACACTGTGGGGCTTAGACGATCTGGAGGACGCCCCTAGCCGAGAACGTGTGCTGCTTCAGCTACGAGTCGCTGACTCGAAGTGAACTCCTGCTCTCCAGGTGAGGCAGGATCTTGAATACGAAAGACTACCATTGTGCTGAACTACGCCAACTGATTCAATCTGAAGATACTCTTGGAAGGCAAGGTCTTATTGGCCTTAAGACGTTTCATGCTAGCCCCCATAGGTTCAATGGAGTTTTCACAAGAGCGCAACGTTCTTTATGGAGAAGCTTTGACAAATTATTTTGTGATGCAGGATTTACCTGCAAATAATATGATCGGACCGATGATGATTGATAATCAGTTGGCTGGATCTGTCAATAAGCTCGATGCCTACAGGGGTATTGGAGCCTGTGTTTAATCTTGTTCTTTGGGCAATGGCTCACTAACGTCAGTAAGAACACAGATTACGGTAGAATGCCTGATGCTTTCGCTGCAAACTGTTCTTGACTGCCTCATTGATAAAAACATCATTGTGTTCGATGGTGAGTGCGTGCTGTGCAATCATTTTTTTAATTTTATTGTGGCCATTGATCGTCAACAGCAGTTCCACTTTTTAACGGCTCAGTCGCCTGCGGGTGAGATTTTATACCAACACTTCGGGCTCAAGAAAGGGGATTTTGATACCAGTTTGGTATTGGTGAATGGACTATTGTTTGAGCGCATGCAAGGCTTTTATAAGGTCATGAAAATTATCGGGTTGCCGTGGTCTCTATTGAGTGTTTTTGGGCTGCTACCTAACGCTATAAACAATTTCTTATATAACCGAGTCGCACGTAATCGTTATCGGATATTTGGTCGTCGTGACCATTGCCTGATTCCAGATGAACAGATCAAGAGCCGATTTCTTGACTGAGCGACCATTGATTCTGGTGTTGGGCGCCACTGGTTTGTTTGGTGGATTACTGGCAAACCGTATAGCTCGTGAGAATAGGTTCACCGTTATCGGCGCAAGCAGAACCCGCGAATCGCTTGATAGGTTTAGTGCACAAACGGGTGCAACTAGCGTGGTGCTGGATCACAGTGATACGCACGGCCTACTCCAAATATTAGATACCTACAAACCCTTTGCTGTTGTCGATTGTGCTGGCCCATTCCAGTATTACGGAGAACACCCTTATCGTTTTGCTCAGGCAGTTGTTGAAGCCGGTTGTCACTATATCGATATTGCAGATGCTACCGATTTTGTTGCAGGCTTTCATCAGCTTGATTTTATAGCTAAGGAAAATTCAGTGAGTGCGATATCTGGTGTAAGTTCAACACCCGCTATTTCTGCAGCCGTTGCTGATCACTTATCGCAATCGCTTAAGAAAGTCGTATCAATTGACACCGCGATTGTTCCTGGCAACCGTACCCGTCGTACACTCTCGGTTATGCAGGCCATCATTGGGCAGGTAGGACAGCCATTCAAACTGACGCGCGACGGACGAGAGGCCATCGAATTTGGCTGGAGTAAAACACGCCGCATTGATTTCGGATTGCCTTTAGGTAAACCCATTAGCGGCAGACTTGCCTCATTGGTGAATACGCCTGATGTCAAACTATTCCCACAACGTTATAACGCACAAAGCGTGTCATTGAGAGCAGGCCTTGAAGTGGTTGTGTTCCATCGAATACTGCAGCTTTTGGCTTGGTTAGTCAGATTACGGTTGATAAGTTCTCTAGTTGGAATGAGCGCATTTGCACAACGCATTGCCAGTTGGTTTAAACGCTTGGGTTCCGATTTAGGTGGTATGCAAGTTATCGTGGTTGGGCAAAAAGATAACGACAGCTGGTGCAAGCGCACTTGGGAGCTTGTTGCTAGTGATGGCGACGGCCCTGAAATCCCAACCCTACCGGTTTCAGTTTTGCTGGAAAAGTTGCATGAAGGCACTGTGCGCACTGGAGCTAGAGCGTCACTGGGTGAGCTACGCCTTGATGAGCTAATCCCGCGATTCAATTCGATTGAATCGGAAACTCGATACATTGAAGACGCTATAGATCCACTGTTCGCCTCAGTGTTGGGAGATAAGCTAAAGCAATTACCACCAGCTGTGCAGCAGTTCCATAATCAGATGGGTACGGTGCATTTCGAAGGCTGCGCTGAATCAAAAGGGCCAACGGGTATCAGCGGGCGTTTGGCCGCATGGATGATCGGGGTGCCAAAGCGTGCGAATGATGTCCCCATAACGGTGACATTATCGGCAACACCCTCAACGGAGCATTGGACACGAAACTTCGCAGGTGCAACGTTTCATTCTAATTTGTCGAAAAACAAAAACGGAGCGATGCAAGAACGTTTCGGGCCACTTGTGTTTCAGCTCGACTTGTACGTAAGAGATGAAAAACTCTTCTTTCCAGTGCACAGTGCTCATCTATTTGGCCTCATTCCCCTGCCTCGTTGGGCATTGCCGAAAAGCATCGCCCATGAAGGCGTTGATGAAAAAGGAAGATTTAGATTTGATATAGAAATTCGCACCCCCTTCAATGCGCGTATTGCGCACTATCGTGGTTGGCTGAAACCTGCGGTACTAGAGTAAAAGCACCCGTGTGAATATAAACCTCCTATTACCATCAAGCCGCAACACAACAATACCTACAACTAGGGTAGTTCATCAGTGAAACGGCTACCCACTACTTGTCCATCCTCTGTTTGACATGCTGGCTGGGACCAGCATAGCGAAGCTCCATCACACATCTGGCACCTGATCAATCTCCACCGCGCAGCCATACACCGAGGGGCACCCAGTTGCCCTGGCCGGGTTGCACCCAGAACAGCACTAGGTGAAACTTAGCTCCAGCAGCAGTGAACTGAAAAGAAAGCTGTTTTTCATGACCATCTCAGGGGGCGTGTATCTTTGTCAATGGCCCAAAGTCCCTCCAGAGAAGTAGTTGACTGCTGACGCAACTTGATGTGCTATCAGTTGCTCAAATAACAGTTACCCAAATATGAATTGCTTAACTATCGGCTGATGCACTATCAGCTGATGATCTATCGGCCTTTGATTCAAAATTACTGATAATGTTGGTAACAAAACTCTCAGAATAGCCAGCTAGAAAACACCAGAAAACAATCTTCGCATAGTCGGTGTACGCAATACCCTGAACTCCGAACAAAATGGAAAGTCCTGTGTACGAGTTGCTATCCTCAACTGCATTGTTTTCTGCAGATCTTTGCGTATCTATTGCATTGGCTACTTCAAAATTTGGAAAAAGATCACCATCCAGCAATCCTGAAATAAAGAGAAAAAATAGCAGTAGTGCAAGAATACTCCCTACCAACGGCGAAAGTAGCACGTACACCCATGAACGTGCCAGTAGCAGTAGGTCTTCGTCGTCCAAAGTCTTCAGACTACGTTGTAATGAGATAAAGCCGCCAATAGCGCCGCAAAGCAATACCATCCAGTTCGTTGCTCCAGCTGATAATTTATGGCCAGCATAGGTGAGGTAACCAAAAGCAATGGTAATTACCATCAGAGAACATAATGCTAAGAAAAGTCGATTGCTGATGATGCGAATCATCTCTTGGCGCGGGCTCAATTGCATGCTCGAATTTATCAGCGAAGTTCTGTCCGATGCCAGCACTTCAATGTCATTGGCTCTGAATGTTTTTCCAGAAGATGAAGCTGTTGTTTTCTCAGTGGATTGTTCTATACCAGAGTGAGGCGCTGTTCTTGCCTTATTTTGGGATGAGCGTTCCAGTAAATTATCTTCAGCCATGTCGAGCTCTCGATGAGTATTGGAAGTAGACCTATCGCACTTTTACTAATCTTGCGCGGCAAGCAATACATTAATGCAAGACGTAACAATCTAACAATATTAATTGTATTTAGCTAGTTAGCGGGATTTATATAGCGCTTTATCGTGCTGTACCAAAGTCGAGTTGCAGTACTAGGGTGGGGTTGATAACGTGCAGCATGCTGTAAGCGTTAGACATCATCTGGAGGTAATCGATGGCTACAACGAGTTCTATAAGTCGCTCAAACGTAGATAAGAAAAAATCAAAGAAACGATCTGCAGTTAAGCATTCAGCGTCAGGTTTACTAAGTTCCATACTTCGTCGTGCTGACATCAAAACGGTCAGTGTCGATAGCATGGATGCAAGCTCACTCACTGTAGAGGAGATTGCTATCGGCAACTCCACAGTCGAGAGCATCGCAATATCAAACATTCAGACAATAGTTGATATTCGTAAGACGTTTCTCAACAATGTTCGCACTATCACTAATCTTGACATTAAAGTGAGGTGGAAAATTAGGCTACTTCTTTACAATGATTCAGGCTTGTTCGATGTCGGTTCCATTCCCATTCCTTTTAGAGTTGGCGATGTTGAGATCAGAAATCTGGATACTATTTCTGTTGGAGTGCCAACAGCACAAGTTAATGAAACACACGTTAGTATCCCACCAGTCACTAAATTGAGTTTTAACGGTGGTGTCGTAAAAGATGTCAATGTGTCAGATATACAAATGCCAGTGAACGGATACGGTTTGGCGGGGATGGCGTTTGATAAATTTTTGCTATCTCACATTGGTGTACCAGATGCAGGGTTTGCATCAGTATCCATCGGTTCGATTGAACCCAACGGTAGAATTACATTGCCATCTATCACTGTAGATGACCTTGGCATTACTGATATTCAAGTTCCTAGAGTGCAATCAAATAGTCCGATATCAGTGGCTAATGCGCAAGCTGACGTTAGAGAATTTTTACTACTTGAGCTTGGTTTTCTTCGAGTGTCAATCGTGGTCAAACCTAGTTTGAACATGAATGTCGAAAGTCTCACCATGGAAGATATACAGGCCTCTTCCAGCATTGATTCGATATCTTTGCAAAATATCCAGTTTCCATTTAAAGCAAGTGGTGTGCAGATGACGGGAATTGAAGTTAGTAAGTTGCGTGCTGAGGGGGTATCGCTATGACACCGCAGGTGAACACAGGCACCAATAAGGTGGATAAAGAATTCGAAGCGTTATGGTTAAGGGCAACGAATTTCGAGCAGGATATATCCAAGGCGGGAGGCGCTAACGCCGCAACACCGTTGCCAGCTTTATTAATGCCGCAGGGCATTGTTAACAGCATTTATGAGCTGGCAATACGGTGTCATGAGCAAGGCCTAATCAACGACACTCAGTTGGATGAGATGCGCCAGTGCTCACAGAAACAGCAGGCAATATTAGGTGCGTTGGATGCCTCCAAATTGCAGGCGGTGGTTGTCTCTTTCCAGAGTTCATAACGAGGGAGTACTGACGTGGCAGAAGTAAAAGATAAGAAACGTAGCAACGCAAAGAGTCGAAAAACGCGAACTCTACTAGGTGATGCCGATGCATCCACCAAAGCGGCGCTCGCGACAGCTGTGCGCAAGAGTCTCAATATCCAACAACTCGTTGCTCGTTGTGGTTCCAGCTCATCACTGGATATCAGCTGTATTGATTTAACTGAAACCCGTGCTGATCATGTGCATATTGAAAACTTGACTATGCAAGTGCAGTGCGGCTCAGCCGTGCTTCAAAATGTGCGTGCCATTATTGAATTGAATTTTACGGCACACTGGGAATATGATTTGAAATGGCTAGGTCGTGACAGTGGAGTAATGAAATTAGGAGAAAAGGCCAGTACAGTTGAACTGCACGACATTGCTCTTCCGAGGCTAGAAGACTTCGCGTTTGACGTTCCTGTGGTCGATGTAGAGGATGTCGATGTCCTTGTCGATCCACTGACCAATCTTAAGTTTGGAGGAAGTGCTCTTGAAGGCTTTAGGGTTAATCGAACAAATGCTCCTGAAGAGGGTTTTTCGGTCTCTAATCTTGACTTAGGCAAGCTTGAAATAACCGGTATCAAAGTTCCTGCAACACATAGCGAGCGCGTTGACATTGACAGTTTCTCACCATTGCAGTCTATTAAATTGCCATCTGTTGAATTAGGTCCCGTAACGGTTCCGGCCGTCGCCATTGATGATGTGCAATCTGATGGCGCTGTGTCAGTGCTAGGTGCCGAGCTTGAGAGTGTTGTTGCCCCTGTGTTCAAGATTGGTGATGTTTTCAAGATTAAACTGGTGGTTGATCCGGTGCTGCATTTGCAGATAGGGTTAGTGGTTCTAAGTGATTTAGAAGCCAGTGCTTCTATAGAAAAAGTATCGCTTAAAGATATTGAAGCCGATGTGTCTGTCACTGGTATCACCTTAGAAAATCTGCAATTGCAAGATGCGGGTATTGAGCGTGTAGAACTAGCTTAATGGGGCGAATTCAACACTTTTTATGCCGTGAGTGGACGTGGTTTTTGTAACCTATTAACTAAGTGGGAGTTGATCTATGGCCAGCCCTTTAGATGCGAATACTCAGTTTGACCAACTGTGGAAAGAGGTAGGAAAACACCGTGTTATTGTCGGTGATGAAGAGGAAAAGCACGTCAGCATTCGGTTGGAAATGGATCTATCACCCATTAACCTGTTAAAACAAATGCAAGTACTCTCCGAAGAGGGAGAGTCGAAGGGTGTACTGGGATCGGGTGCCAGAAAATCCCTGCATGAGGCTATTGATGACTGGGAGGCCGCACTGAAGAAAGCAGGCCCAGCAAAGAAACTAAAGGAACATTGGAAGAATCTGCTTACCCGCGGCCATTGATAAGGTGTGCGAGAAACTAAAGTTCTTTGTTTCTCAGCGACACCTTAGTTGTCGCCCGTTAAGTACAATCGCAATCTTGTCAGTATTCTGAGCTCATCATGTATGAGCGGATCTTCCTGGCCTATAGATACTGTGGTGAGAAATTCTTCGAGTAAGTTGCAACGATCTGCTGTGTCTACAATGAGCCTCAGAGTACGCGGGTCTACTGTTTTTCTCTGACTAGTAAAGGCATCTGAAGGCGTTAGATCAGCTGGCCACCATTGCGATTGCTCATAAGATATTGATTTAAGCGCGTTGAAAATGCGCTGTGCTGGCACTGATTCAAGTGCAAAGCAAATTGGGTCATACAGCACCGGTTGTACACACTTTAACTTATCCAATCCCGCTGGGCCAAGCACTTCAACGCTATGAACTTTTAGCGCTGTTCTTATCATATTCAGTTGTTCTAAACTTGGGGAGCTATCTCCTTCTGGTAATAGCGATCTGATGGTCTCCTGGCGATGTCGGTTGGCATTGGTGTCAGGATGCGTATCGTCCGACAATGCTTGATACAGAGAACGCCATTGCAGCATGTCGCAGTTAGCCACGGTTATGATGTCTCGGTTGCCGATAAGATGCCCTGATTCAATGGCTTTTATACTGAGTTGCAAAATCTGTAATTGAGCTGCATGCTCAATGGGTGGTGCAAAGCATGGCAGGTGGCTTTTCAGGTAGCACGACAATGATGTAATTGCTTGTCGATCTTGCATTAATTGTACAATAGCCAGCATGTAAAACAGCTCGAAAGTGGTCTCTAGGCTAACTCGTCGTGGTGAGCATTGAACCGCATCTAACGCCACTGACGGAATGATCGGTACATCATCACTCTTATGATTGGGTTCTGCAAGAATTGACAAAGCCGCTAGCCATTGTTCTTTGTGTAGTAAGTTTTCGTCTTGCCAGTAATGGGTCACTGCCAGTGCGTCACGTCGCTTAAATAATGGATCTAGGAGGGGGGCCGCGAGTGGACTAATGTGGTCGAATCGACCATCTTTAAAGTATTGGCGGATAGATTCGGTATTGGCGAGTAGTGTGTCGGTGTATGGAAGAAGCTCATCATGCGCATTATTATTTGCATTGACGCCCTTATCTGCCATGTTGTAGTTTGCTAATGGTGCTGGTTCTTCAAGGCGAGTGGCTAAACTAGCCCTACTAAGCAGACCGTGCTCGGCTTCAAGGCTGCGTTTTTCCAAGACGGTGAGGCTCCCCGGCAAAGCGGCCTGTTTGATTAAGGCGATTGTATGCACAGGCCAGTCCATGAGATCAGAGCCTAACAGTGTGATTATTTTCCGCGCATCCTTGGCGTTGTCCGGAATGGGGTCTTCGGCAAGAAAACCACGATGATAAGCTGCTTCAATCCAAGCCTCTTCGGGTGACACACCATCTGGTTGAGACGTGTAGTACTGGACAGCTAAGCGATTGATCTGCTCAAATGTTGATTCGTTGGCCATTTGGATGCCAGGTAGCATCATGCGCCGTAAATCTCGTCGATGGCTTAGTAGACGATCTCCTTCCTGCCGTACCAACCATACGTGTTCAGCGAGTTGAAAAAAGAGCGACTGTGACTGTTCATCAGTTAGCGGCCCCAGATTGCACGCCTGAGCCAGAACGTTTTTGATCAGATCTGCTGTGATATGTCGCAACAGTAAACCCGGGTTGGTTATCTTTCTGATCTGTTCGTTGTTGATACGCGCAAGAATTCGTTCAAACAGAAAAGTGATAGCCAGTTTGCCTATGGGTGCACTACGTCTGTGGTTGCGACTGTCGGCTAACAGTGCTTCAATCTCTTCTGGCTTGTCTTCATAGAAGCGCACAAACATACGAAGAACGAGTGGGTTTCCACCAAATGCGTTCACCGCTTTGTCAGCTATTAGCGAACTCACGCCCAGATGTTGCAGCATGAGTTTAGCTGCGCCTCTATGCAGATCGCTTAAACGAATACGGCAGTGTATGTGTGGCCTATGATCAGAGAGAATGGAGTCGGGCATCTCGCGTCCGGCAATAATGATGTGCAAATTGTCCAAATGTGCCAAGTTACGAAGGTAGGTCAGCCAGGCCAACGACTTCTTGACAGCATGGTTGCCTTGAAGTACCACCTCTTCAAAGGTATCAATCACCAGAGTAATGCCGGATGTTCGACCCGGCCAGTCCGCTAGAACCTCGCCGAGGATAGCCAGCGCATTGGTTAAAGAACGATCGGGAAACATGTCAGCCTCCTCCAGAGCCTCTGGTGTTCTGAGTGAGCGACGATAACGTACCAACAGTAAATCGAGATTAGGTACATACAGCCCAAGTTGCCGTGTGAATTCGAAGGTTAATGCCAAAGGGTCGCTGGGATTCAAACTGGAACGATCAAAATCGAAATGAATAACTGGTGCTCGCTTAGGACAGTTTCGTTGCCATGCTATGTATCGTGCGAGCAAAGCTGACTTCCCAATGCCACCCACACCGATAAGCACGCACAGGCGCAAAGCATGGTTTCGAGGGTCTACCAGATTGGCATTACGAAATTTAATCAAGGTGCGAACATCGCGATAGCGGCCAAATAGTCTTTCACTAGATGCGATGCCCAGATTATCCGTAGCTGATTTTTTTTCAATGTATCGACGAATTTGACGCGCTTCACTAGGAATCTCACCTGATCCGTGATCTTTGCCTCTTACGGATCCATCCTGTGCCGGTATGCATAGTAGGTCGATTAGCCGAGCAGCCCTAAGTAGAGCGTTGAAATCTATAACTGAGTCGCTAACAGTGTTCATTGTCGTGGACAATCGCTGCCCGTTCATGCCTTTTTTTAGATAATGAGCGAATGCGTCAGAGGATAGCGACACCACCTGTGCTCGAACGGATTCAAATAGTTCGCTGCCATAGTGTTGAACTAATAAATCACGTCTTATATCCCGTCGTAACACCCAATACCACTGCCCGTCGTGTTCAACTTCATCACAAGACTCTGAGAGAACGATCAATGCTTGTTCATAAAATGCATCGTCCACTAGCTGACGTCCAAACACCATAGGGTCTACATGTTCTACTAGTGCACTTGCCAACAGTAAACGCAAGTTACTCTCGGCATGCAATTCCCTTTGATGAATAGTCAAATCACGCTCATTGGTGGTGGCATCTATCATGTCGAGCTTCTCTTTAGGCGTTACGTACTATTTTTCGTTAATGGAATTCATGATCATAGGATCAACATTCTGTTTAATGTGATCATCCAGTGATTCGATATCAGACGAACTCGTTCGATCAACGAGTCGTGCTAGCCGTCCAGTTTCTCCACCTTGGTGATACCAATCAATCTGGTTTTCAACATACCGCATGCAGATATAGTTTTCTATTTCCTCCGGCTTTGGTGATTTGACGATCTCTTCGAGGCATAGTTTTGCACTGGCACTGGTTGGGCGCTTTTTCAATCCAATAAGCACGATTCTCATCTCTGGCATGGCTTCGATATCTGCGTACAAGGCTTCAAGGAATAGTCGAACACCGGAATTGGGCAGTGGTTCGCTATCCATGTTGTCAATAACAAGCCAGTGCAACTTTGCTCCTGGAGCATGATTAAGCCGTTCTTTAAATACGGGCATCAGAGTCGCTTTTATCCAGGCGGCCGATGTGGTTTCTGCGTTGGCAGGGTCAGGTAACTGCGATGCAGCATCACAGCCCATTTTCTCCAGTATTGTTGTTGCAGCATTGATGGCTTCAATGCCAAGTTCGCTTGCACTGATAAGGGTCAATGTGTGTTCGCTCTCCGGCAGGCAGGCGCGTAATATTTCCATGCTGAAGCTGGAACCTTTCGTGCCCCTACGAGCATGAATATTGATGATTTTCGCTTTTCCCTGTCGGCCTTTGTGAATCCACTGCTGACATTCAACTCGACCAATAATAGGACCCGTGTCATCGGATCGTCGGAATTGAAGCACAGCAGAGGGGTCAGGAGTTTGCACATCCTTAACGACCTCCCGTATAGCGTCTGCCGCTATACCTGTGTTCATTTTAGATTCAGCAACATCCCGTTCAGGCATGGCACCTTGATGTAATGCTGTGAATTGAAAATCACTATTTACGACAAGACCGCCAGAAGATCCGGGCAAGGTGTCTATTGAGTAGAGTACTCGTTGCTTATTAGTATTTTCTCGATAATTTTCAAACTCTCCGTAAGCGAACTGTTGTTCAAATGCCTCTGGATGTTGAAGTATCAACCATCTTGACCCTTTTGTAGTTGGCGCACTTTGCTCTTTCAGATCAACAAAGCCTCTTTCGTTTCCAATACAGCTTGCTAGGCCAATAATGGCGAAATCCAGATGGCTAACAAGAGATGTATCAATTAAGGTTCTGTCTGCTGTCACTCGACCTTCCTGTTGAGTTTCAGTGGTATGAGGAGGTGAATAGTCGAGCAACCATTGGTCTTTCAACACATTACACAATTTCGGGGTTTCGGAATTTGATAAATGATCGAACTTTATTTTTATACGCTTGTGACTATCTGCCTTGGGGTAATTGTCTGCATCGAGCAAATTCATGACAACATGCCCGCTCGTCATTACTGCATTGGGGCCAACAAGAAACCCGCTTCCCTTGCTAACACCATTATCAATCTCTATAAGGCAGATCTGCTTCTGACGTCGCAGCAAACCCGCTGAAAAATTAGTAGTGTCGATAAAACCAGGGCGATCACTGCACATTTGTTGGAGTGTAGTAGCCGCCTTTTCTGGTGGAGAACTCGAAACATAACCAGCAGCTCCAAGCGCCTTCCATAAGGTTTCAAACCAGTCTTTCTCGTCTGCGTCTTCAAGTGCAGTGGCGAAAGCCATATTCGTCTTCTCTGGGCCAATACCGCGGGCAATAATCATGAAAGGTAAACTGCTAGCGCCACAGGCTTTGCGAGTTTGATCAAATATGGTGATGAATTCGCCACGGCTACAACTCAAACAGGTGGCGATTTCAACAAATTCGCTCATGTTGGCATTCCGCTTTCTGGCGCAGAGAAATCTACTGATTCATCAACACGACTGTTGTCTATAGCCGCTTTAATGCTCGCTTTATTCTGTGTGGTTGAATGACCTATTTGATCAATTAGTGACGGTAATCGAATAAGTCGCTTGGAGATGTGTGCCAAATCATGAGCAAAATTTTCCCTCAACCAGTCTCCACCGTAGTGAAGACCAACGACGTTCATTACACCGCCAAACGAGAATAGACATGAGCCTGAACTGCCTCCCAGAGAGGTTGCATCGTGAGAAAAGGAGATAGGCCTTGCTCCTTGAGTGAACAAGTTGACTGATTGTTCGACAAGGCCAGGGCTGAGATAACAGCGTCCAAAATCCATACCAAATAATTGTCTGATACGTTCCACGACATCACGTCGAAAATGTCCATTGTCATCTTTGGGAAACGTAGCTGGAGCCGCAGGGTAGCCCACTAAAAAAAGTGCGCTATTTAGATTGGTCTGATTTGCAGATTGGCCCAAAGCTAATGGTTGTGGAAGTGATGTGCCTGCAGCGTTCGTCTGTTCAACAACAACAAGGGCTAAGTCTAGTTCGTCATGATTGATTCTTGGGTCGCCGCTAATCTGGTCTGGCCCACTAAAAACGACATCCTGAATTAAAAACTCATTGGATACATCGCCACCACCAGGTGAGAAGTTGATTGTTGCGCGACGCTCAATAAGCCAACGCTCTGGTCTATTGGCGCTGGGTAGCGGGGCTGCAAAGCCTTCAATCACATGCCTATTGGTCATAACTAGGCCCGGCCCCACAACAAAGCCAGTTCCCTGATGTAGATTATCTGCATCTATACGTCCTACAGATAATGCAAGTTTGGGTAATTCAGTGGCAACCAAGGCGAGTTTTCCAACCCACTCCTCCAAGATTGGATCATTGATGTCGATGGGCTGATCGGTAAGTCTGATAACTGGGCGTCCCTGCATTTTTACCAATGCCTCCAATGCGGTGTTTGATCTGATATCGTCAGCGGCTAAGTGTGAGCCGGAACTGAGTTTTTGCAAGACTTCCTCTGTATCGCCGAGAACTTCATGCTTTAGTGCTAAACGTGACGCTGTTGTGCCATCACTTGCCAATGGGCTGTTATCTATGCATATTTCCAAGCGATCCAGTTGTTGCTTGATGCCCGAAGCATCCAGTTTGATCGTGTTCCTAGCACCGCTACTGGATTCAAGGCCGGAACGGCTTGCACTCAGGCGTTGTGTCAAGGTTTGGGTGTCTGCGCTTCTTATCACGTGGCTCACACGGCGTGCAGGAGGAGCCACTGTCTTCTCATGTAACGAGGAAAACAGTGGATCATTATCTGCTTGAAACGCCTGAGAAAGAGTAGATGAGAGCGCCTGATGTGCGCCTACGCTTTCCTGCGTATCAGATGAGGGTTCACGTGTTCCACGACGAGCACCCTCAAGAACAACGGCACCGATTTCGCGTTCAAACCGGCGGACGTTTATGTTGCCAGTGGC
The DNA here is from genome assembly GCA_023301725.1 of Granulosicoccus sp. GTDB lineage: Bacteria > Pseudomonadota > Gammaproteobacteria > Granulosicoccales > Granulosicoccaceae > Granulosicoccus. Next base: position 13,508 of record JALZUD010000097.1, read on the forward strand.
ACCACTGTCATCGAGCTGTACGCCATCAAGTCGAGACAACAGCAAGTCTTCGGAAGAGTGGTTCTCTTGTGTTGGTTTTGGTTTTTTCTTCTTAGGCAGGCTACGTTGCAGAATAGTCTCTGGTGTAAGTTGCAATAGCGCTTCTGCGTTGACAATGCCTGCTCCATTACCGTCTACCTGCCAGCCATCAGTCTGCAATGCGGTCGCTTGCAAGGCGTGACGAAATAAGCTCTGCAGTGGCATACCAGCAGCGGCTGCCACATGGATAAGATTTTTACGTCCATGATGTGCCAGCCAGAGCGCTGCTGTGCCTGCAGTGAGTGCGGTGGCAAATGATGTGCCTTGTGCGCCCTCAAGTTTGTCAAGTTGCTCATCACCGGGTTCTCTTCGCGCAACCCAGACAAGCTCAGCGGGTGCGCTTATATCAACATCAGTACCGCTTGACGTGCCTTTCCACGGCTCGCCTTTGATGTTGCTACCGCCAACACCAATAACGGCACTGTAGCGTGCAGGCCAGACAACCAGATTTACACAATTTCCCGCAGCAGTGACCACAAGAATGTTATTAGCGACAGCCGCGTTAATGGCTTTTTTCATGGCACGGCTGGGTGTGCCGCCCAGACTCATGGTAATGACATGGCTGCCTATCTTGCGTGCATGATTAATCGCTGCAATAACCGGAGCGGCATCAAAAATCTTAACATCATCAACACAACGTATGGGTACTAAGCTTGCCCCAGGCGCTGCGCCATTAATGGCTGCACTTTCCGGGCAGATAATGACGCTGGAAGTTGCAGTGCCATGCCCTGGATTAGCCGCGGACACAGTAAGTGGATCTGTTGGATCATCATTGCCCTCTACAAAGTTGGTGCCTAAATCTCGTCGTATATTTGCGTCTGTTAGTGCAACATGAGCCGCCACGCCAGTATCGGGCTGTGCAATAAGGATTCCTTCACCACGGTTTCCAGACAAGGCCCATGCTTGTGGAATTCTCATAGCCTCCAGAGCCCAACGTTTGTTGCTAGGTGCCTCGCTATCAACCCAACATGTTGCTGAAAAAGCATCACGCACAACACTTTCAGTTTGTTCATCGGCATCGGCTGATGGTGCTGTAGGGTCGCGATAACTGAGTTCTGCCAGATCAGGCTCCGCTGAGAGTAATCCAAGTTCATCCTCAAGCGCATAACCCATGTCAAACAAGCTGCGCTGGCTAAGCGTGCGCTCCAGAGTCGGAAATTGCAAAACAACAAAATACCCAAACTCACTGGCTTCATCACTTATGTCTGTTGTGTCATCGCCAGGTAGGGAAAATAGTTCAAAGCGATCAGCCAGTAGCAGGTTGGCAATTCGCTGGTGTTCTATCTTTAGGTCTGGTAGGGAAGAATATTCGAGAAAAAAGCGCAACATACCTTGCGGTAGTTTAGCTTGGGTGTTGCCTTCACTGATGGGTAGGTTTTGACTGATGTTTTGTAGAAGTTCTATTCCGTGATTCATTTTACAAACTCACTGTTTTATGATGCGTGTAGAAGGCTCTGTTGGACGACTGTGA
>JALZUD010000098.1 GCA_023301725.1 Granulosicoccus sp.
TAGGCCTGCGCGGCCCGACTCAACCCAGTAAAAATTCCGTGCAACCCCTTATATACAGCTCTATAAGCTTCTGAACTCAAAATTTTATGCAACACTAGGTTAAATGAACTTGTGTCGAACATTACCGTCTGTAATATATTGTCAAGTTATTACTCGGAAGGGCGCTGTATAACCATGTTCTGAGATATTCTTACCAGAACATAAACACCTCTATTCTCACGGAAACCTCAATAACGTGGCGCGTGCTTACCCGCTCACAGATCTTGTCAAGCTAGTCAGAGCCTACGGTGTTCTGGCGGGCACATGCGACATGGAAAGAGTCATAGCTGGCACTCTGAGCCGACAATGGATTGCTAAGGAGGTCGAGCATCTTGTCACACTGTCCAGCTTACCGCGTCCACTGTTCAAGACTCTCAGAGGGCGCGATCTGCTAGCTGCAGAGCTCTTCCCAGATCAAGATATCGACCCTGAAACCATTGATCCGGACGCTTTAGATATCGGTACTGTCGGTCGTCGCAAGCTCATTAATACCAATCGCCTGCCAAAGCTGGAACCCACCATCCATGCGTCGGTTTTGACAGCCAACATACTGCTTGGCGTACGTCTCTACGGATGCCATGGCAAAGGTATGAAAAGTATGTCGCACGATATGATTGTGGCGGCAATGTTACAACAGGCCTACGGCAAAGCTCACCGTTACAGCGCTTTTTCCACACATGATAAAGAGCTGGTAGACGACAGCTACTTACTCACGTGGTTTGGCGATACTGTCGCAAAACTTGTTGTGGAGCTGTCCGACTACCGCAAAGTGTTCGAAAAGGCTGTCCTGAATGACGAGCCGGTGCCGCCCGCTCCCAGCGCGCAGATTGCCTCGGCTGTGGCTGCTATCTATGCAGGCCACTTACGTTTAACTGCCCGTGCTGCTGGTGATCAGGTCATTAGTTTTCTAGATCATGAGCAACGTCAGGAGCTCAAGGCTCTAGGCGTGGACTGCGCCGCCGATTTTCCTGAGTTACCTTTTCTGGAATCCGATTACAAACTCACAGCTGCCGCCTTTTCACTGGAAGGGGTCGATCATTACGCACTGTGTGAGCCTTTGCGCAACACCCTGCTTATGGCCGTTCGTGACGTACTTGATGATCATGGCAAGCGGGAACGCCTGTCTGGCAGACGCGGAAAAGCGGTACACGAGGTGCATATCAATCTGCCAGTAATGGAATATTTCGTTGTCTCTGAAGCACCTAATTCCATAGAGGCTGTGCACATAGCCAGTTTGGAGATGATGCGTTCGCTGGAGAAGGGCAGGCGCAAATCATTGAGCACGATGGTGTCGCATGCGTTTCACATTGCGACTGTCGCCGAACGTGTGCTGGGCCGAGCCTTGGAGCCTTTGATCGTCACCTTAGCCATGCTGCACGATGTGGTTGAGGACGGGTCCTCTCGAGTTACAGGCTATGGGCATTCATTACGCAAAATCCAATTTCGCTTTGGCGGACCCATCGCCGCCATGGTATCTGAGCTAACAGACTCCTCAGTGCAGTCTGCTGGTGCCAGCAAAGCTAACCTGACTTACAAGTTGCCGCATTTGCTACTTCCGCAGGCACAATACAATGTCGGTAGATTTACCGACATGACGGTGCAGGCCACAGAGGCTGAGCAGCCCTACACATTGGCAGGCATTGTTATCAAGCTACTCGATACCGTTGTCTCTCTAAAAGAAGGTATACGAGATCCGGAATTAATGAACGGACATTGGCGTCACAGTGGCGCTCGAATCTACTGGGCTGAGCGCGATCGAGGTAGTATTGTCCAGCCGTTGCTCGAACGTTTAGTTATTGAAATCAAGGAAAGTGTTGCCGATCCAAAATATGCCAGACGCCCGCATCATGTCAATACAGTTCGATTAAAGGCCGGTGCTGCCATTATTGAAACCGTAATGACCTATCAAGATATGTATGTGTTTCAAAATCTTGCCATTCTGGCACATGAATACCGCTTAGATCATGTCGAACGAGACACGCTCATTAGTTTGTTCTTCGACAGAAATGTTGATGATGAGCAGTTTGCCGAACGGGCGCTGATCGGTATCCTGGATGACCAAAAGCTCAGACAATCGGTAGAAGAAGGGCGGTTGCCTTGCATCGGGTATTCCACTCTGTTTGCCAAAGATGCGTTGCTGGATGCTGCTCGCGGTGAGCAAACCTTTCTTGCGTATCGACACAGCGCGTTGCGACGTCAGGAAATGCGAAGAGAGATGCACGTAGATACGGCGGAGAAAATCAACTCTATGGCTATCCGCAAAGAGCAAGTCCTTCGTGTATTCGACCGAACGAGAGAGTTAGACTCAGACACCTGCGGTGTGAAGGATCATGATGAGCTTGCGGTTCCGTCACTGGAGGAGCTGTATCGAGGTTTAAAGGTTGTGGGTAGCTAAAGCAGTATATGCATGCGGCGCCCGAGGCCTTTGAAGGTCACAGTACACTAGGGACTACTATCTACAGTAAACAATTCAGCACCCTTCCTCAGTGTATAACCGCCCAATTGTTCAACCATGCTCATTGCTTGCGCATCATGCAAGCGCTCCAGAAAATCTTGCATTAATGTTCGAAAATACGTTTTGCGAGTCATCACTAAATCTAGTGAGACATCGGCTGCTTGAATAAAATGAAGGTTGAAATCTCTTGCTGTGCTGAACTGTCCACAGCACAGGTCTGCTGACCTTTTGTTGATGGCCGCAGCCGAACTACCTTCACTGTTGCAATGGGTTGAGACTTTAAGGCTGTTTAAGCTGATGGCAAAGGTAGAGCATAGGTCCTCTAGTAGTCTTTCGGTGCCAGAATCGTTTTGTCGCATTGCCCAGCGTAAACTGCTGTCGCTGATCAGCGTCTTAAGTTGTTCTTGCGTATCTTGTTGTTTGTCCAGTACGGCACTCAGGTCTGCATGATAGATAAGCCCTTGTGCCCGTTGGACACAACGGACAACAACCCAGCTTGCATGATTTCGATAGCAGCGCAGCAAACCGAGGTGGCGTCTGGCTGTATCTTCGGTGGGTCCCCAATTAATGAAGCACGCATCAATCCTGCCTGAGTCCAGCATACGTAAGCCATGGCGTGTGCCAGCGGGGCTATAGCTGATAAGTGCACGTTGTTGCCAATCAATAGCAGCGTGGTTGCAGATCTGATGGATGAACTGATCGTCACTGCCAGCAATCAGCAATCTGTCGTGCATCACGCCGCCGTGGCTGTTTTCGACTAGCCAATCTTCGATAAGGCGGCGAGGGAATATCCATTTACCTGTCACTTTTGTGCCAGGAATCTCTCCGCAACCTGCCAGCTGATAGATTTTCTTTTCGTTTACGTGAAGTAGTTTTGCAAGCTCTGGAACGGTCAGGAAGGCTGGTTCCAAACTGTAGTTGGTTTTGCCTGGCAACAGTGCTTTTGACACGCTAGAGTCCATTGTCTTTAGTTAGACAAGGTCACGCATGCCTTTGGTAGGTGCAGGCATACGTCTTTGTGATGGGATGTCGTCGAAGCTTACGTTTTCTACCCCGTTGTATACCAAAAAGTGGCGTCCTTTTGCACGGGCTATGATGGTCATACCGATTTCCTTCGCCAGCTCGAGACCCATGTGCGTGACGCCAGAGCGAGACAGCAGCGTAGGAATTCCCATAAAAGCTGTCTTCATAACAATCTCGGAGGTGAGTCTGCCGGTTGTGTAAAATATTTTATCTTCCCCTTCTATACCTTGTAACCACATCTTGCCAGCAATAGCATCGGCGGCGTTGTGCCTGCCAACATCTTCAATATGCATTATTGATTCTGTATTGGTGCAAAGCCCGCAGCCATGCACAGCTCCAGATACGCGATAGACCCCATTGAGCTGGCCAACGTGACTAATCAGTTGGTATATTTCAGACTGCTTTAACGAAGGCGTTTTCAAGTTAACCTCGTACAGTTTGTCCACTGTGCAGCTAAAAATAGTGCCCTGTCCGCAACCGCTGGTCACGATTCGGCGTTTCATTTTTTCCTGCCAGTCAGAGATGCCAGTTCCAGCATGTGTTGTGACATCAACCAGTTCTCTGTCCCAGTCCACGACAACTGACGCTATCAATGAAATATCTTCAATGAGTTTCTGGTTATAAATGTAGCCGAGTGTCAACGCTTCGGGTTGAGTGCCCAGAGTCATTAAAGTCACAACCTCCATCCCATCAACTCGGATGGTTAGCGGTATTTCGCCAGGAAGGTGTGCGTTGACAAGCTCGCCGAACTCATTTGTGGCCTCAATGGCGTGCGTTGGCGTGAGTGACTCATCGCTTAGCGCAGGAAGGCCGGAGTTTGCGGAATTAACAGGCATTGAAAACTCAAAGTTAGTCGTTAAAGATCACTGTAAGCGTCTGCCGAGCCTACGTCAGCTTAATCATTGTCGAATACAGATTCAATATGTGTGCAAACTGCGACAAATTGTCTCAATTTAGGCCTGAGTTGATATTTATCTTCGATTTTTCATCGATTGTATTGATTGATCGTTGCCAAATGTATTTAACAGCTATGAATATCGTGCAATAGTAGTGAACATGCTAAGTGGACTTTTCAGCGTTGAATGTCTAGTAAAAAAGATGGAGTTCAGTCAACCGAGAAGACGTCGGTGATTGAAAAGGCTCTGACAAATGATAATGCTCCGGCGAGTGCGAAGGTTCCGACAATCGAAAAGGCTGGCGAGGCGCGTTTGGTGGCCCCTATGCCGAGAAGTCTGTCTATTCCAGCGACTGTTATTTTGGAAAGACGTATGATCAGCCGCTCGTTCTGGTCAATGCCATCGTGGTACCTGCATGCGATAGCTACCGGCAGTCACTTGGTAGCAGCTGATGCCAGCACGCGTGCTCGAGGGACGCCTACCGGCAAAAGTGAGCAAGGTGATCTATTCGCTTGGTCAGGCTTTGAGGTCACTTTTTACAAAGATGCTTGTGAGCGTTACTGGCACGCACTTATCGGCGACAAGCCACTGGTTTACGTCATTTGTCGTGATGTGACTGACGAGAATATTGGTGAGGATAGTAGCGTACCCAGTATGCGACCAGTATCGGTAACTGTTGATTACGACGAAGCATCGGCTGCGGCTGAAACTGATGATCCCGTGTTCAGTAGGCCAATAACAGGAGAGCTGTACCGATATATGGAAGAGTTTGTGCTCGCTCATTACAAGCCCCAAGAATTTAAAAAGCGCAAACGGCGGAATTGGTCCGCTGAGGGTGATGAAAGCAAACTCAAAGCAGCTGATAAGCATGAAAGGCGTCATGAGCGGGAACGCAGAGGTGAGGGGTGACTGATCAAAAGCCTCAAGCTTTTTTAAATCGTTGGTCGTCGCGTAAGCAGCAGGCTAAAAACACTCCTACTGAAGTCAATACCGAGACCAGCGCTACAACAGCTAGTCAGGAATTACCTTTGACAGATGAGATAGATGCTGTGGCTGCGAGTCCGGCACTTATCGGTCCGCAGGTATTAAATGAGCTCGACGTTGCAGATTTACAAACTGACGAATCAACAACCGAGCAAGATGAGTCCTCGACGACAGAACCTCTGCTTTCAGATGACGATATGCCAGCCGTTGATTCACTAGCGGCAGATAGCGACTTGAGTGGGTTTTTTAATAAAGGTGTGAGTGCTACGCTTCGAAAAGCGGCATTGCGGCATGTATTTCAGTTGCCAAAGTTCAACGTGCGTGACGGGCTCAACGACTACGATGGGGACTACACCTATTTCGAACCGCTGGGCGATATCGTAACCTCTGATATGAAGTGGCACATAGCCAGAAAAGAGCGTGCGCGGCTAGAGGCTGAGGAGCTTGCGCAACAAGAACTGGAAAAGCAGCAACTTGAAAGGCAAGAGTTAGAGCAGCAAGAGCTAGAGCAGCAAGAGTCAGAGCAGCAAGAGCTAGAGCAACAAGAGTCAGAGCAGCAAGAGTCAGAGCAGCAAGAGTCAGAGCAGCAAGAGCTAGAACCGCAAGAGCAAGAACCGCAAGAGCAAGAGCTAAATCTAGTTGAAGAAGAACCTGCTCAGCACGCACTCAATACACAAAAACATGAATCGCGAAACCGAGATACAGAAGACATCGGTTTAGAAAGATTGGATGTTGAGCAAGAGCATGAAATACAAAAACAACCGCTTGCAAAAAATTTAGGCACTTTCGAAGCCGACGTAACCAAAAATGCATGGAATAAGCAAGTTGAGTCCGATCACCCTGCGGATAACAAGTCGATCCGATCCGTACAAAAAAAACACGAAGCACCGACTACTGCCAATAAAGAGGCAAATGCCGATACAGAGATAAACACATGAATGATCAAGAATCCCAAACCGTATCTTTTGTGCGTGATCCAAAGAGTTTTTCAGGCCAACAGCTTGGTGAGGCTACAACGCAAATCCAGTACGAATCTCAAGGCCATGCTCTTGTCATTGGCACATCTACAAAAGCTTTGCAGGCGGCAAAGTCTTTTGCCCAAAATGGGGTAACTGTTGTCGAAATAGACCCAGCCATCGACAGTACTCGAAAACAATTGACTGACGATGGCATAGCAGTTTTTACCGTACCAGTATTAGCTCTTCATGGGTATTTGGGTGCTTTCACAGCGAAGGTACCGTCAGCTAGCGCAGCTGAGCAAGCATTTGATCTTGCAGTGTCTGTGTATTTGCAGTCAGGTTGTTTTGATGTCGTGCTGGATTTAAGCGAGCAGCCGCTGATGCCTATGTTGTTACCACCTTTTGGCTACAAACACGCATCTTCTGCTGAACAGATACAACAGACAATTCTTGAATTACAAGACATGAAAGGTGAGTTCGAAAAGCCTCGCTACTTCAACTATAACGCCGCCATTTGTGCTCATAGCCGAAGCGAGCTTGGTGGCTGTAGAGCTTGTATAGATGTGTGCACCACGAACGCGATAGTCTCAGTAGGTGAGGGAGTGCAGGTCGACCCTTTCTTGTGTCAAGGCTGCGGTAGCTGTGCCACTACCTGCCCAACCGGTGCTATGAGTTATTCCTATCCGCGACCCAGCAATGCAATAGATCGAGCACGAACCGCTTTATTGGACAACGATGCCAGTGTTGTCTTGTTGCATGGTGAAGCTCATAAAAATCAAGTTGAATCTGGCTCCTTATCAGACGCAGTGCTAGCTTTTCAAGTTGAAGAGATCACAGCATTTGGAGCAGATTTCTGGCTATCCTTATTGGCAGGTCCAGCCTGCCGAGTTGTGCTCGTCCACGATATGATTTCAACGGACCCGGGCTTGCAGGCATTGCAATCACAGATTGAGCTGGTTGATAGTCTGCTCGCAGGCCTGGGAATCGAGGAGAACACAGTCGTACTTATTGGATTAGATGGTTTGAATGCCGCTGAGATCTCCAGCGTGCTGCACCCAGACAACTGGTCAAACAGTATCCTCAGGCAACTGACGCCTGCCAGTTACGCAACACATAACGACAAGCGTCAGACGATCAGGCTTGCATTGGATGCCTTAAGTGAGCAACTGACCGCTATTAATTCGACGGTTGAGCTGCCGGCACATGCGCCTTTTGGTCAAATCATGGTTAACACTGATAGCTGCACATTATGCATGGCTTGTGTCTCCACTTGTCCCGCCAAAGCTTTGCTCGATGGTCAGGATACGCCCGCTTTACGATTCGTTGAAGCCAATTGTGTGCAATGTGGTTTGTGCGAGCAAGCCTGCCCGGAATCGGCCATCTCGCTTGAGCCACGATATGTGTGGAACAGCATTGAGGCAAGGAAGATTAAAACCTTGCATGAGGAAGAGCCATTTAATTGCCTCGTGTGCCACACGCCGTTCACCACCCTTAGCATGTTGGAAACAATGAGTGCCAAGCTTGCCGGTCACTGGATGTTCAAGGATGAGAAAGCACTGCGCCGTTTGAAAATGTGTGGTGACTGCCGTGTGCGCGACATGTTCGAAGAGGACCGCGCTGGTATTGATGTTCATTCTTCCAGTGAGGTGTGAGTACGACCCCAAGCGCTGTCTGTGTGCGACATTTTGGCCCATGTGTCGTTGAAAACCTTTTGTAAGGCGATTTCTTCGGACCTTGCGTGACCTGTCCACCTTATAAAGTCCATGGTTGAACACCATGCAGATTCATTTAATAATATTGAGCATGTATCCTGTGACTAACAATATCCTTAGCGACAAGCCTGTTATCGCCATCAAGAGCGATCAGGAGTTTGTTGATGATCAGGCTCAGCTGCTCAGAGCTTCCGTTTATGAACTACTCGGTGGGCTGCTGGCGCGTGAGCCTAGTGAAGCGATTATCCAGAGTTTGCGCGACATTGGTGAGATAGACGCCAGCGAGGGCAAGGTTGCGATGGGTTGGCAGCTGATGAAGCAATCTGCGCAAAAAAGTGATTTACAGGCAATTCATGAAGAATATTTTTCACTGTTACTGGGTGTAGGTCGCGGTGAGTTAGTGCCTTTTGGGTCGTGGTATATCACCGGATTTCTCATGGAAAAACCGGTAGCAGTTTTGCGATCAGATCTACAGGCTTTGGGTATTGAACGCCAAACTGGGGTGGTCGAGTCTGAAGACCATATTGCGGCCTTGTGCGACGCCATGGCCTTAATAATTCGACACTCAGAGGAAATACCTCTTGCCACCCAACAGCAGTTTTTTAGTGATCATCTTGCTCCTTGGGTGCAACAATTTTTTAGCGATATGCAAGGCGCCAGAAGTGCTCATTTCTATCGATCGGTAGGTTTTTTTGGCGAGAGTTTTTTTGAATTTGAACACCAATTGCTGTCCATGCAAAGCTGAATTGAATCGTTTGCGTGGGTGCAGTACTTTGAGGAAAAAAGCATGAATAAAAAAGCGAAAAGTAGCAACGCGGATCCCGTGTTCATCAACGCTAACAGACGTGGTTTTATGCAAGGTGCAGCTGTTGCCAGTGGCGTAGCTGCAACGGGAGTTGCCAGTGCTATCGAAAGCACCGATGCAGCGCTTGATGAGAAAATCGATGTTGCCAGTGGCAACAAGGGTTATGAGCTAAACGATTATGTACGCAGGTATTACAAGCGTTTGCGTTCGTAGTTCTAACCCTAAACATTTGGAGACAAAGCTATGAAACTCAAACGTAAAGTCGCCGGAGCCAATGCGTCAGGCTCAACACAGGATCTGGCTAGCACCTCACATAGATTGCTCGGTGTCACTATCAATCGCCGATCGTTTCTAAAAAATTCAGGTATCACTGCAGGCGGTGCAGCCCTTGCAGTTGCCTCTGGCCCAAGCATGCTGAGGAAGTCGCATGCCGCTGAGAACTATGCCAAGCAAGACGTAGAAACTACGAAAGTACACTCTATATGCACACATTGCTCTGTTGGCTGTGGCGTTGTCGCTGAGGTTCAAAACGGTGTTTGGACAGGGCAGGAGCCAGATTGGGATTCACCCATAAACATGGGCGCCCACTGTGCCAAAGGAGCGGCCGTACGTGAGCACGGTCATGGAGAGCGACGCCTCAAATACCCGATGAAGATGGTTGATGGCAAATGGACGCGCATAGATTGGGAAACAGCGATCAATGAGATCGGCGACAAGATGTTGGAAATTCGTGAAGAGTCATCTCCAGATTCTGTTTACTGGCTTGGGTCTGCCAAACACAACAATGAGCAAGCGTATTTGTTCAGAAAATTTGCAGCTTTGTGGGGCACCAACAACGTGGACCACCAAGCGCGAATATGTCATTCAACCACAGTAGCGGGTGTTGCCAATACCTGGGGTTATGGTGCCATGACAAATTCCTACAACGACATGCAGCTGTCAAAATCCATGTTTTTCATAGGCTCCAATGCAGCTGAGGCGCATCCTGTTGCCATGCAACATGTATTAATAGCTAAAGAAAATGGCTCTAAACTTATCGTTGTTGATCCGCGTTATACACGCACCGCTGCCCACTCTGATCAATTTGTCCAAATACGCCCCGGCACTGATGTACCTGTGGTGTGGGGTATTCTGTGGCACATCTTTGAAAACGGCTGGGAAGATACTGAATACATTCAACAGCGCGTTTACGGTATGGATGACATTCGAGCCGAGGTCGCCAAATGGACACCTGAAGAGGTAGAGCGCGTTTCTGGTGTGCCTGGCGTACAGCTGGAAGAGGCAGCCCGCACCATGGCGGAGAACCGTCCGGGGACCATTGTCTGGTGCATGGGTGGTACGCAGCACACGATCGGCAACAACAACACGCGTGCCTATTGCATTCTTCAATTGGCGCTGGGCAATATTGGTGTTTCTGGTGGCGGTGCCAACATCTTCCGCGGGCATGACAACGTGCAAGGCGCAACTGACATGGGCGTGCTATCGCACACCTTGCCTGGCTACTACGGATTAGCTGACGGTTCCTGGAAACATTGGGCCGGTGTTTGGGATATCGAGCATGAGTGGGTCAAGAACCGCTTCGATCAGAGCTCTTATGAGAAAAAAGGGGACGATGACCTCAAGCCCATGAACACCGCTGGCATGCCCGTGTCCAGATGGATAGACGGTGTCCTGGAAGACAAAGAAAACATTGGGCAAAAAGATAATATCCGCGCCATGGTGCTTTGGGGACATGCTCCTAACTCGCAAACGCGTGGGCCTGAGATGAAGGCTGCAATGGAAAAACTGGAATTGCTGGTGGTTATCGATCCGTATCCCACGCACACGGCTGTTCTGCCAGACAGAAAAGAGGGTATGTACTTGTTGCCAGCAACCACTCAATTTGAGACCTATGGTTCGGTGACGGCGTCGAACCGCTCATTGCAATGGCGCGATAAAGTGATTGAACCCTTGTTTGAAGCTTTGCCTGATCACACCATCATGCACAAGTTCGCTACAAAACTAGGCTTTGGCGCCGAGTTAACTAAAAACATCGAGGTCAATAACGACGAGCCGCTCATTGAGGACATTACGCGTGAATTCAATCGCGGTATGTGGACTATTGGCTACACCGGACAAAGCCCTGAGCGCATCAAGGCGCATATGGAACATCGGGGAACATTCAATACTACAACGCTCAAAGCCGAAGGTGGCCCGCTTGATGGTGAATACTTTGGTATGCCATGGCCTTGTTGGGGTACAGCAGAAATGGGACACCCCGGTACGCCTAATTTGTACGACCCCAGTAAACCTGTAGCTGAGGGTGGGCTCAACTTCCGTGCGCGCTTTGGTGTTGAACGCGACGGGGTAAACCTGCTTGCTGAGGACTCCTACCCCGTGGGTAATGAATTAGAAGAAGGGCATCCCGAATTTACAGCCGATATGCTCAAGACACTAGGCTGGTGGGATGATCTTACCGCCGACGAAAAGACAGCAGCTGAAGGTAAAAACTGGAAAACTGATGTTTCAGGGGGTATTCAACGTGTTGCTATAGCACATGGTTGTGCACCGTTTGGCAATGCTAAGGCACGAGCAAATGTCTGGACTTTTCCTGATCCTGTGCCAGTTCATCGAGAGCCTTTATATACCTCCCGCAGAGATTTGGTAGACGACTACCCGACTTATGAAGATCGCAAGTCGCACTATCGTTTGCCAACTCGATATTCCTCTATTCAGGCAGAAGATTATTCCGCCAACTACCCGTTAATTCATACCAGTGGCCGACTGGTTGAATACGAGGGGGGTGGTGAGGAGAGTCGTTCTAATCCTTGGCTAGCCGAGTTACAGCAAGATATGTTTGTTGAAATAAACCCTGCAGATGCCAACGACTTAAGTATTAAGGATGGACAGGATGTTTGGCTGGAGGGACCGGAGGGCGGCAAGATAAACATCAAGGCCATGGTTACCGATCGTGTTGCTCGCGGTGTTGTATTTACGCCGTTCCACTTTGGCGGACATTATCAGGGAGAAGATCTGTTGGATAAATATCCTGAGGGAGCTGCGCCCTATGTGCGCGGTGAGTCTGATAACACCACAATGACTTATGGCTACGATTCTGTCACACAGATGCAAGAGTCAAAATGTTCATTGTGCAAAATAACAGCGGCTTAAGGAGACAACACAATGGCTAGAATGAAATTTTTGTGCGACGCCGAACGTTGTATCGAATGCAACGGTTGTGTCACAGCTTGTAAGAACGAGCACGAAGTGCCTTGGGGTGTGAATCGACGCCGTGTTGTCACGCTGGGTGACGGTCAGCCGGGTGAGAAATCAATCTCGGTTGCCTGTATGCATTGCTCTGATGCGCCGTGTCAGGCGGTGTGTCCGGTTGATTGTTTTAACACCACAGATGATGGCATTGTGCTACACGATAAGGATTTGTGTATCGGTTGTGGTTACTGTTTTTATGCGTGCCCGTTCGGTGCGCCGCAGTATCCGCAGCAAAGCTCATTTGGTGCTCGTGGGAAAATGGACAAGTGTACTTTTTGTGCAGGTGGTCCTGAAGAAGAAGATTTAACCGATGCCGAGTATGAGAAATATGGACGCAACCGTATTGCGGAAGGCAAGCTACCGCTTTGCGCGGAGATGTGCGCAACTCGCGCTCTCATTGCTGGAGACGGTGATGAAATAGCTGACATCTATCGTGAACGTGTGCTTCGACGCGGTGGCCGACCTCAAACCTGGGGCTGGGAAACTGCCTATACAGAGGGGTAATCGTCATGGCGCATAAAAAAATGAGCCCTGCTCGCAAACAGCGTATGGCGTGGCTTGGCTTGTTAGCCATTCTAGCGCTGTCAATTGCACTGCCACTGGTCAGTTACTCTGTGCACTGGCTAGGCAATGATGCGATTGCTCAAGATGTAGGAACAGTGGTCAATCCACGCTCCAACTACTGGCGTGCAGTCGAGAGTGGTGAGGGTGGCTATACGTCCAATGGTGGAAGTGAGGCTGGTGTTCTGATTGCTCCGGGTGGCGTTAAATGGCAACAGCGACGCGATGGCCCTGTGGCCAAATACCTGCCTTGGGCCATTCTGGGAATGTTGGTTGTTGTACTTCTTTACCACTTGATACACGGGAAAAACAAACTGGATGCAAAACAGCTTTCGGGCCGGAAAATCAAGCGTTGGTCCTGGTTTGATCGTGCGGTGCATTGGGTTACAGCCCTATCTTTCATCGCCCTCGCCATCACAGGTCTGAGCATGCTCATCGGTAAGAGTTTGCTGATTCCATTACTGGGTAAGGCTGGATTTTCATGGTGGGCGATAACCTCCATCACCGTTCATAACGTGGTTGGACCTGTTTTTTCAGTGGGTGTCGTACTAATGATCGTTCTTTGGATCTGGCACAATTTCCCAACGAAAGTCGACATTGAATGGTTCAAGCAAGGTGGCGGAATGTTTTCTAAAGCTCACCCATCGGCAGGTCGTATGAATGGCGGTGAAAAGGTCTGGTTCTGGGTAGTGGCCGTCGTTGGATTGGGTGTGAGTGTTACTGGTCTGATCATGCTGGTACCCATTTATAATCTTCCCGTACCGTCTTGGCTTTCGTGGGTGCCCTTAATCGAGGGAACACGACCGCAAATGCAAGACGCTAATCTGTTGCACGCCATCATGTCTCTTGGCTGGACAGCTCTGGCCGTCGGTCATATCTACATTGGCACCGCTGGAACTGAGGGCGCATTTGAAGGTATGAAAACAGGCTATGTGTCTGAGGAATGGGCCAAACAACATCATGATCTGTGGGCGTCGAGCGCAGCCGACAAAGGGCAGGTGGTAGTGCTTGAAAATGATAAGGACGCAAGTTCTGCTAATCACAACGTCAGTCAAACGCCAGCGTAAATCGTGTCATGCGTGGCGTTTGTCATGTAAAATTGTGCGATGAAGAAGTTTCCTGATGACGTACTGGTGGCATTGCACCATGCTAATGCCACCGTTAGCTGCGTGCCAGTACAGATTGATGGTAGTGATGAATGGCAAGCCGCTGTGTTTTTCGTACTAGCGGCCGATGCTCCTTGTTTGGCAAAAGGCCGGCTTGCCCCAGGGCCGTATCCAGTCGAGATTGATGCTGATCTTCATGAACATGCCAACGGCTCGTTGATCGAGATTGGTATTGATATTGCCACACCGGCCGAGCGTAGCCGAGGCACTCTGTTGTTCATCACAGGTCATAGCTCGGCACAGTTTGATACTTTCAAGCTATTGAGCACGCAAAACGAATTACCGCTTTTTATAGGTGATGAGTATTGCAACGTGCTGGCGCAGCAACGCATTGTTCTCAGCGATGTTATGCGAGCAGGTTTCAAGCAACTACTTGACGAAGCCTTAGCAAGAGATGCGGTTATTAGAATGACGGGTCGTTTTGACCCTGATGTAGTGTTCAATGATGTTGTCAAATCCTTGAACCTAGCGGGATCGTTACCAGAGTAACTAACCCTAGTGATGCATAAAATTCCGGCCCAGAACCGCTGCGCTGCTTCTATAGCAGCATCTAAGGGGCCGTACTCATTTTTCCTGGATCTCACCT
>JALZUD010000099.1 GCA_023301725.1 Granulosicoccus sp.
GATGCATAAAATTTCGAGACCAGGAGCTTATAGAGCTGTATATAAGTACCGAAGGCGGCCCCGACTGCACGGAATTTTTACTGGGTTGAGCCTAGTCACCTAGGTGAGATCCAGGAAAAATGAGTACAGCCCCTTAGATGCTGCTATAGAAGCAGCGCAGCGGTTCTGGGCCGGAATTTTATGCATCACTAGGGTTAAGTAAGCGTTCCAGATGTGTCAGCACATCATCTCGCACAACGGTTTCTTGTTCACCACCACCAAGCAGGGGTTTAAGGGTAACAGTGCCATCAGCCTGCTCTTGATTACCAACAACCAACGCAACAGTCGCGCCGCTTTTATCCGCCTTTCTGAACTGACTTTTAAGACTGCCCGCCATCGTATTGTGTAACACCGAATGCTCTGGTAGCAATCCCCTAACCCACTCGGCCAGTGCTAGGGAATCAGCACTGGACACCTCGTCGGTGACCATGACAAACACGTCAGGGGTAACAGGCTCGTGCGTCACTTCCAGAGCGTCCATCAGCGCAATAACACGCTCCATGCCGAATGCCCAACCAACACCAGGCATATTCTTCGCGCCCATTTGCTCCATCAGGCCATCGTATCGGCCTCCGGCACACACCGCAGACTGGGAGCCCAGCTTGTCAGTGGTCCATTCGAACACAGTGTGTGAATAATAGTCCAAACCACGCACCAGTCGCGAATTTTCAACAGGTGTAATGCCCGCGCCTATCAGCAGCGTTTTCAGCTGCTCAAAATGCGCCAACGATGGCTCACTCAGGCTATCCCGCAGTGTCGGAGCAGAGGCGATTAAATCTTGCATAGCTGGATTTTTACTATCCAGAATACGCAGCGGATTTCGTTCTAGTCTGCGTTGACTGTCTTCATCCAGTTGTTCTGCATGATCACTGAAGAAGGCCACCAGTTTTTCTCTGTAAACAACCCGATCGTCAGGATTGCCCAGGGTATTAATTTCTAGCTGAACAGCGTCACCTATGCCTAGCTCTTGCCACAGGCGTGCACTGAGCAATATGAGCTCAGCTTCAATTTCAGGGCCTGCGAGGCCGTAAACTTCCGCGCCTGTCTGATGGAACTGCCGTAGACGACCCAATTGAGGTCGCTCGTAGCGGAACATCGGACCCGAATACCACATGCGACTAACGCTACCCGGTTGCAGCAGCCCGTTTTCAATGGCAGCACGAACGCAGCCCGCAGTATTTTCTGGACGCAGGGTGAGTTGCTCATCGTTACGATCAGCAAAGGTATACATTTCCTTTTCGACAATGTCGGTGGCTTCGCCTATTGAGCGCTTGAACAAGCTGGTGCGTTCGAGCAGCGGCGTGCGCATTTCTCCATAGCCATAGGCATGCATGGCTTTTCGCACTGATCGTTCAAGTTGCTGCCAAGGCGCTATAGTGCCCGGAACCTGATCTTGCATGCCTCGCAAGCGAGTGAATTGGGTTTTCATTGGAGGATCGTTTGCGGCCCGCTCGGGCTCGATGTTAAAGCACCGATAGAGTTACCGGATAGGTCGAGTAAGGTATTCACCAGCTTCTAATGAAGCGGGAAATTGATTGAGTAATCGGCCTGCAAGTTGCTCTGCAGTTTTCAAATTGCCAGCATCGCGTTTGATTTTAAGGCCTAACAGGAGGCTTTCGGCAGACTCACTACCGTAGGTGGCAAACCGTTGATAGTAGGCGTCAGCAACTGTCAAACGATTACGTCGGTGCATCAGCGCCGCCATGTGTAAATACGCGTTGCCGAACTGCGGATTAACACGCAGTGCTTCGCGCAGGTATCCTTCTGCATCATTTAATAGCTCGGCATCCAGCATACACAGGCCTGCGTTATCAAGGGCAAATTCTGGCGTTCTGTAGTAGGGATTTTCAGCAGCTTGGCGAAACTGCTCTTTGGCTTCTTCAAATTTATCTTGCTGACATAAATAAATGCCATAGCTGTTGCGATGCTCGGCCTCATCCGGCTCAAGTTGCAATGCACGTTTGAAGTGCACTTGCGCACTCGCAGGTTGAGATACTCGGGCTTGTAGTTTCGCGTATGTGACGTGCGCAAGCGCATTGCCATCATTTTGATCGAGTGCCTTCAGCAACTTTTCGCGCGCTTGATCCAGCTCGCCACGCTGTAAATACTGTGCGCCCAGTTGAGCATTGTATTGAGCCGCATCTTGTGATTGCTTCTCTGACAACTCACCCGATGAGGCACATGCCTGAAGAACACCTATGCAAACGCAATAAGCCGCCGCTTTGTATAACCGTCGAACCACTGACAAATTCATCCTAATCGCTCCCCAAAACGCGGCTCCATGAACTTCACGTGCCGCTTGCTTCGATCGTCAATATCTCCCGCCAACTGCCCACAGGCAGCATCAATGTCATCGCCACGCGTTGTACGCTTTAGCGTCAAAATTCCAGCATCGGATAACACGCGCGCAAAACGCTCAACTGCATTACGCGATGAGCGCTGATATCCAGATTGTGCAAATGGGTTAAACGGGATCAAATTGACTTTACAAGGGAACCCACGCAACAGTTCTGCCAATTCGTGTGCCTGCTCGACTTTATCGTTAACACCGGAGAGCATGACGTACTCAAACAGCACATGCTTCTTGCGCTGAGAGGCGGCATCATCACCCTCTACATACCGCCAGCAAGCCTCCATTAACCGAGCAATCGGGTATTTGCGGTTTATCGGCACCAGCTCATCGCGCAACGTATCGTTGGGCGCGTGCAGGCTAACAGCCAATGACACATCGACTTCACTAATGAGTTGATCCATGTACGGGATGACTCCTGATGTGCTCACTGTGACGCGCCTTTTACTCAAGCCATAACCCAGATCGTCCATCATCAGATCGAGCGCTGGCACCAGTTTTTTGTAGTTTAACAGCGGCTCACCCATACCCATCATGACCACATTTGTGATTCGGTTGTGCTGGGTTGCTGGATCCGCCGCCAACAGATTAGTGGCAAGCCAAACTTGCCCAATGATTTCAGACACCGACAGGTTTCGGTTAAAGCCTTGCCTGCCTGTCGAACAGAATGAGCAATCCAGCGCACAGCCTACCTGTGAGGACACGCATAATGTTCCTCGTTCGGCTTCAGGAATAAACACGGTTTCTATGCAGTTTCCATCGTGCAACTCAAACAGCCATTTGGCCGTACCATCTTTACTTAGCTGCGATTCCGCAACTGTTGGCAAGGCCGTGGTCGCTATGTCAGTGAGCTTGTTACGAGTTGCTTTGGAAACATCGGTCATAGCATCGATGTCGCGCACATTGTGCTGGTACAACCACTTGAGGATTTGTTTGGCACGAAAGGGCTTCTCGCCTTGCTCCACCAGGAAGCTGGTGAGCATGTCGCGATCCATATCGAACAGATTGACAGGTGGATTAGGTGTCATAGATTTTGTACGTAGCGGCACCGTTTTTCGCTCAAAGGTGCCGCAACGTATTTATCGATCAGCTCTCGTTGATAAACCATCGTTCATCAACAACGTGCTTGACCCACTAGCGAGTTCGAGCGCAAACACCGTCATCACCAAAGAAAAAAGCGATTTCTACGGCGGCTGTGTCAGTGGCATCTGAACCATGAACGGCATTTTCATCAATAGACGCGGCGAAGCGCTTACGAATGGTACCTTCAGCAGCTTCTGCAGGGTTGGTTGCGCCCATCACGTCGCGGTGAGCCAGTACGGCGTTTTCGCCTTCTAGAACCTGCACGATGACAGGACCCGATGTCATGAAGCTAACCAGATCGTTATAAAAAGGTCGCTCTTTGTGAACTTCGTAGAATTCGCCAGCCTGCTCTTTGGTCAGCTGCATCATGCGTGCGCCAACAACTCGCAAACCCGCTTTTTCGAAGGTGGTATAGATTTCACCAATAACGTTCTTGGCAACTGCATCGGGCTTGATGATAGAGAGAGTACGTTCGACGGCCATGCGGCGCTCCTGAATAACAGATTGAGAATGATAACAACCGCCCATTATAGCGGATAAGACCGTGCAGATGCGCTGCGCGGTTACTTGAGCTTCACAGTTTTCAATGTCAGCGGCAATTGAGATGATGTATCGAAGGCCGCACCCGCCTCAGCCCCTGCCCGAGCAATATCTTTGGCCGAGCTGAATTTTTCGTAAACAGCATGCATAGCACCCAGAGCATAATAGGCGCCCGACCCCACAGCCCAGTACCGACTGTATTCATAAACCTCTCGAAGTGAAAATAGAGCAAATATGCCATTGGGATTAACGAACACAGCATCAATCTGGCTTGTCTCGTAAGGATCCTCTTCAGAATCTTTACTATTGAGAAAAAACTTCTCTTTCAGCACTGGGTGCAAGCGAATCAAGGTGTCGAAGGCTGTATCGCGGGTTGAGAAATCAGCTTGTACTTGCTCATCGTTGAACGCTCGTTCCGCCACTAGAGTGTGCGCAGCACTGCCAACAATACCCATGTGAGTGCGCCCGAACGACTGAATTTTGGAATGATTCATGTCCAGCGAGCTGTCCAGCCTCACATCGCCAAAAGTTGTCAGTGTGTCAGCGGCTATGCAGGCTGTTTTCCCCTTACGCACTACAACGATGGTAGACAAGTGTTGAGACTCCTGTTTGTTCGTTTATTGTTAATCGCTTATTGGCTTAATCGC
>JALZUD010000100.1 GCA_023301725.1 Granulosicoccus sp.
CACCTGGGCGATGATGCCAGTGGTCAACGGTACTGTTGAGAGCCACAATACGCCCATTGCCGCAGCGAAGACAAGAACCACCAGCGGTGTTTTGGGCAAGATCATCAGCGCCGTAATCAGCACCGCACGCAATACATAGATAGCTGACAATGCGTACTTCTTGCTGAACCTGTGCCCAACGAAACCTGCCAGAAAAGAGCCTGCTATATTGAACAGACCTATCAGTGAAAGACTCCACGCACCTATCGAAGGATCCATCCCCAGATCCTGCAGGTAAGCTGGAAAATGTACCGTAATAAAAGCCACGTGAAACCCACAAACGAAAAACCCGGTTGTCAGCAACACAAACCCTCTATGCGCAAATGCTTCTGACATAGCCTGTCGTAAGCTTTGTTCTACTGCGCTCTGGCGTTCCTTGTTTGTCACCGATGGAAGTGCAAACGCGAGTGGGATAAGAAACAGTACAATTAGCGCCAGCATTGATAACGTTGAAGACCAGCCAATCGATTCTATAAAGCCTTGCGATAGAGGCGAGAAAACAACCTGCCCAAGCGATCCAGCAGCGGTTCCAAGACCGAGAATGATTGAGCGCTTCTCTGGTCCCACCACTTTGACCATGGCAGCGAGTGCAAGTGAAAATGCAGAAAATGCGATACCCAATCCACTGAGAATGCCGGCGCTTGCGTAGAGCATTGATGCTGATTCAACCGTGCCCATCAGATACAGACCTGTGGCATACACCAGTGCGCCCGCCATGATGACTCTGGATGCACCCAGTTTGTCTGCGAGCATGCCAGCAATCGGCAAGCCAAGCCCCCAGAACAGATTCTGTAATGCGAGCGCTAGAGCAAAAGTCTCTCGTGACCAACCGCGGGCCTGCGTCATGGGCTCAAGAAACAGCCCTAGTGCGGATCTAGCACCGAACCCGACAGCTGCAATCAGGCAGCCGGATATAATCACAACAATGGGTACACGCCACTGGCTTGAAGACATAGAAAATTCCATTGTGAATGCAAGAAGCCACGTAGTGCTTGCGTTAATAATGCGTGACGACCTGCGCAAGAGCTAGAGAGTTTTGCTTGGGTACAATTTTCATTATGGCTTAAGTTGTTCTTGATGGCCTTTTATTGTCATTTGCATCGATGTGTCAAGTGGTCTAGATCTGAAAAATCGTGATGTGGCCCCATCCGGTGAGTTAAATGATGTAGAAGCAAGCACCAGACACCCCGAATACCGATGAAAAGCCAAAGGTGACTGTTTTGGTATGGTAGTTTGACTGCGATACGTGTCTAATGCTGCTTGCATTCAATAAGAGCGTGTACTTTTGTGCAAGCTGCATTGCAGTTTCTAGCTTTGCTGATTATCGGTATTTTCACAA
Source organism: Granulosicoccus sp. (assembly GCA_023301725.1). GTDB lineage: Bacteria > Pseudomonadota > Gammaproteobacteria > Granulosicoccales > Granulosicoccaceae > Granulosicoccus. The sequence continues at coordinate 1,379 of JALZUD010000100.1, forward strand.
TAAGAAAGGGTCGGACAACGCCCCTAAACCACTGAACGACCATAAACTTGAAGAGGACTGAAAATGAAACCTTTAACTATCCTGAAAGCAACAGCGACAGCAACTGTCGTGATGTTGAGTTCAACCCAAATGGCGCAAGCCGACACACTCCGTCTATTAACGTGGGGCGGATATGCGCCTGATGACGTTGTGGCAGCGTTTGAGGAGGAAACTGGACATACCGTTGAAGTCACGCTCTCCAACAACGAAGAGATGATTGCAAAGCTGCGTGCCACGGGCGGTGGCGGTTTTGATCTGGCTCAACCAAGCCAAGATCGTATATCGGGTCCACAAGCCGAATTTGGTATTTATAAGCCAATGGATTTGTCGCAGCTCAATGGTGATCAATTCATTGCCTCGATGTTGGAGGCTACAAAAACCAACACCACTGTCGATGCTGATGTCTATGGTGTACCACACGTCTGGGGAACCTCAGGTCTGGTGCTAGACACTGCGATGGCTGCATCAGTAAAAGACTACACCGACCTTTGCTCAGCAGATGTGGCTGGTAAAGTATCGTACCGCTTAAAGCGCCCAACCCTGATTGGATTTGCTTTCGCCATGGGGCTAGACCCGTTTGCCGCCTATGGCGATGAGGCTGCGTACACAGATATCATGTCGCAAGTGGAAGCGAAGCTGGTGGAATGTAAACCTAATGTCAAGACTTACTGGGGTGGTGGCGACGAGCTAATGAATCTGGTTCGTTCAGGTGAGGTTGTTGCATCAATGGCTTGGGATACAGGTGGCTGGAAGCTCAATAGCGAAAAGCCAGACGTCACGTTTGTTGCGCCTGCATCAGGTGCGCTAGGTTGGATTGATACCTTTGTTTTGCCTGCCAAAGGACGTGCTGACACCGCAGCTTATGATTGGATCAATTTTGTGATGCAACCTGAGATAGCCGCTATGATCACTAACACAGCGGGTAACTTCACTGCCTCCCAAGGTGCCGATGAATTTGTGAACGCTGAGTTAAAAGCTAACTACCAGGCTAGCTTTTCCAGTGCAGCTGTGGATAACATCAAATGGTATCCACCCGTTCCAGCAGGTCTGGAAGTGATTGAAGGTGGTGTTTTAGATCGTGTAAAAGCGGCTAAGTAAAACGTTGATATAACTCAATCCCGCCAATGTAGGCGGGGTTGTTTTTACAGGCCAAGGAACATCAATGACTGCCCCCGATTTAAAGTGTCAAAATTTGACCAAGCACTATGGCGATACCACAGCGGTAGACAACATCAGCTTTGATGTACCTGCCGGCTCATTTTTCTCGATACTCGGCCCATCAGGATGTGGCAAAACAACCATTATGCGAATGATCGCCGGGTTTCAAGAGCCCTCTTCAGGCGATATTCAGATCAAAGGGAAATCCGTTCTAAACGTTGCGCCCAACAAGCGCCCAGTGAACATGGTTTTTCAACATTTGGCGTTGTTTCCGATGATGAACGTGGCAGACAACATTGGCTATGGCTTGCGCCGCCGCAAGATGGCCAAGTCAATGATCAATCGCAAAGTAGACGAGGCCTTGGAGCGCATTGGTTTGCCAGGCGTTGGACGCCGACAAGTCAGTGAGCTATCTGGCGGACAGAAGCAACGTATTGCGATTGCCCGTTGCATGGTTCTGGAACCTGACGTTCTGCTGCTGGACGAGCCACTAGGTGCGCTTGACTTGAAGCTGCGTGAGCAGATGAAGGTGGAGCTCAAAACCCTGCAGGCGGCCTTTGATACAACATTCCTCTACATCACTCACGATCAGAGCGAAGCCCTGGTCATGTCTGATGCCATTGCCGTGATGAATGCGGGTCAATTCGAGCAGGTGGGTTCTGCACAGGATCTTTACCATAACCCGCAAACAGCGTTTGTCGCAGGCTTTGTCGGTGAGAGCAATCAATGGTTAGGCTCAGTGACTCAGCGCGAAGGCAACACCATTGATATTGATACGCCCTCAATGATGGTGCGTGCAATGGCATCGGGTGATGCCCTGAAAAAAGGCGCTAAGGTGCAGGTTTTTGTCCGGCCTGAGGCCATCCAGATAAGCCGAGACACAAACACCTTATCTCACTATGACAACACCCTCGTGGGCAAAGTCGAACAAATACTCTTCAACGGAGCTGCAAGCCGAATTCTGGTACGTCCTGAAAAGGGTGGCGACATTATTGAAGTCAATATGCCGCAGGCCGGCACTGCCAGCAATTGGTCACAGGCGGACACCGCCTACCTAGGTTGGTCGAAAGAGCAAGGCATTGCATTTGCCGAGAGCGCTAAGTAATGCTCTCCAATCGTAATATTGGTTTTTATCTGCTGTTAGCGCCGCTGGCGTTATGGTTAATTCTTCTGATAGTCATCCCGCATATTAATCTGGCCATGCTGTCATTGCAGGAGCGGGTAGGCGTACGTCAGTACGAGACAAGCTTTGCCAACTACCGCACGTTCATCGACGAACCACTGTATTTGATGACCTTTGCGCGCACGGCTGTTATGTCAATACTGGCGACAACACTAACGCTGCTTATCGGATTCCCTGTAGCGTATTACATTGCCAAGATGGCGGTCGGCCGAGCTAAGTCGGTGTTGTTTTTGCTATGTCTTGTACCGTTTTGGGTGTCAGAACTTGTACGCACCTTTGGTTGGATGATTTTATTACGCGAGACAGGTGTGTTGTCATCGTTTTTGCAATGGACAGGACTTGCGTCGGGCCCTGTTGAGCTTTTGTACAATGATGCCTCCATCATGGTTGGTTTGGTGTATACCTCCATGCTCTTTATGGTTGTACCGTTGGTGTCAACCCTCGATAGTCTAGACAACTCGGTTATCGAGGCAGGCTACGATCTTGGAGGCAGTACACCTTCTATATTGCGAGAGATTGTTATACCGCATGCCATGCCCGGTATTGTTTCAGGCTGCATTGTGGTGTTTATGTTGTCACTGGGTAATTACCTGACTCCCATCATGTTGGGTGGAAAAGACAGTCTCTGGTTTACAGAGCTCATTTATTCACAATTTATTGTGCGCTTCAATTGGGAGCTTGGCGCAGCGTTTGGTTTTCTGCTGTTGTTCTTGTCATCGGTCATTGTCTGGGCAGCGTTACGGCTATCTGGACAGACCCTAGAAAAAACCATGGGATGATGATCAGAACATGATTCCTACAATACCTCGCAGTGCCACTGTTGACTGGATCTACAAAGCGTATATTGCGATGTTCTTCCTCTACCTTGCACTGCCACTTATTGTTGTTGCTGTTTTTGGCTTCAACGACAGTCAATTTCCTTCTTTGCCCTGGAAGGGTTTTACGTGGGATTGGTTTTTCGGAGATACGCAACCAAGGGTAGGCTTCTTTCACGAAAAATCAATTTTAAAGGCTGTCGGCACCTCAATTTTTGTCGGTGTATGCGTTTCAATTTTGGCGGTGACTATCGGTACCACCAATGCCTTTTTGTTTAACCGCTATGATTTTCGAGGCAAAAGCGCACTCTATATATTGATGATTCTACCTTTGGTCATTCCCGGTATTGTGCTTGGCATCTCTATCCTGGTGTTCTCTTCGTCCGTGGCCAATGTTGCGTGGGACGCCATCGAATGGGACATCGAAGCACTACGCCCCGGTTTGGTACTGGTCGTTCTTGGGCAGTTCTCCTTTGTGGCAACCATTGCGACATTGGTTATTTCTGCAAGGCTAAAAAGTTTCGACAAAACATTAGAGGAGGCGGCGTTGAATCTTGGTGCCAATCAGCTAACAGCTGTGCGCACCGTGACTATTCCTTACCTCGCTCCAGCTTTAGCGGGCGCATTTGTGGTGTCGTTTTTGATGAGTTTCGAAAACTTCAACACCACCCTCATGTTGGTGGGTTCAGATGCACCATTAACGATTGCAATGTTTGATCGCCTCAAGGAGGGATCAACGCCTTTGCTCAATGCTGTATCGCTCATGTTGATGCTTGGCTCAAGCTTACTTGCGCTGGTTATGATTGCGTTTGAAAAGCGCTGAGAACATTAATACCCTAAAGTTTCTGCCTATTCAAACTCGATTTCTATGTGTACGCGTAGGGTTTCGTAGCGGATAGGGGCTTGTGCTCTATCCGTTAATCGTCGCCCATAATCAGACCGTGGTCACACTGAGTTTACATTCTCCGCCTAAGTAGGATCCAACACATGATCAACCACGTTTTTCATTAATCGAGAAACGTTGTTGTCAAAGTTGTTGTGCGGCAAGCTACCGCAAAACGTAATGGAGCCTACAGAAAATACACTGCCACCATTGGGTACATCGAACCACACCATGTCAGCTCGCACCAACTCTTGCGCATCTGGGCCGGGTAGTGTGGTGAGGTGGGTGAGCATCTCCTCTGGTACCAGAATGAAATCATCGCTGTGAGCTTTGGAGCTGGCGAGCACCACTGTGTTGTCGGGTGTTCCAAGTTGTTGGTCTGCACGATCAAGCTCAAACCCTGCAGCACCAGCTCCGCATAGCCCAAAGTCACCAATGACGTTTTCCTCAATACCCTCAAACACCCATGCATATTCTGCGTTTGTATTACTACGTTGGTAATAGGATCCGTTAAATTGTCCTTGCGCTGAAAAGCCCAGACCACAAAGAGCCTGAGGTGGCCGGCCGTTACGCCGCCATAAGCCGCCGTACTGGCCGTCAAACGCCTGATAGTATTCGCCGGGTTCTGCAGCCCATGCTCTGATGCCAGCTTCTGCACGGCGAATTTCAAGTGTTTCCTCGTGTTCTTGATGCAAGGCTATACGCCAATAAAATCCATTGCCGCCTAGATAGCTCAGATGTCCACCGGTATCACGATACGCATGCAAGGCATCGAGAGTTTGTGCTGTGTGATACTCGGGGTGAGATCCTGTGAGTAGCATGTCGTATCCTGCAATACAGGTTACGCCTTCGTTATGTAATTCGCGATCGGTAATGATATCGAAATCTATGTGCATGGCATCAAGCCAAGACAACAGATGGCTATCTGCCTGAAAATGCCGCAGTCCCGAGCACGCTGTGTTGCCAAAGGTGATGTATCCCGGTCGTAAATTGAACAAGGGCCGTAAGTGCGATGCATGGCAAATCCCGCTGCCGTCGCTATGGTTATTGTATGTGGACAAACCGTAGCCGGGATACTGTGCTGGATTATGCGGATAGGCATTCCAATCCTTAACTTGTTCTTGCCAGGAAGGATCCCAATCAGGGCGAGCATGATTTCCATAAATAGCATACGTAAACGTTGATACTAAAACGCACAGCTTGCTGGTCGGTTGCGATTTGGGTGCGCATACAAAAAACGGCATAGCGTCAGTGTTCTGCCCATCGCTGATGTGCATGACGTAAACGCCCGACCGCATGTCCGATGGCAGCGTGAAGTGAAAGGTGGTTTCCCAGTTGGCGTCAACCAAATCATCGTCATGAAAATGTATAGCGTTATATTGTTCGGGCGCGTGTCGCCAACACATTTCATTACCACTCCATGTTGAGCTTTTCATTGCACGAGTGGGAAAATTTTTCAGGCTAAGAGTCACCCCATGGCCGGCCACATCGGCAATGTGCAGGCTGTTCATTGAGTGAGCAAAGTTCCACGACAGTTTTTGTGCATGGCTAGACTCACTGGGTTCGGAATTGTTGCTTAAACAAAGCTTGGGGGATTCAAGCTTACCGTTGAAATGATTCGTTGTAGTGCCGCTATCGGTTTGCTCTGCTGCAATAATAAGTGAGAGCTGGGAGTTTTGGATTGGATTTTTTGCGGCTTCTGCAACGAGATGGGTAGATGTTTTCTCAGTATAATCTTGTAGCGAAGGTGTGCCTATAGCTTGCGGAAGTGCCTGAGCGCTGAGGGTTAAATGCGTTTGCGCATTGCCATGCTTGAGGTGCGCGCTCACATGCATCCAGCAACGCGTTTGCATGTGTTCAGGCAAACTGAAAGTGTGTCCATTAAAAGAACAACTCAGCAGCTTGTCGCTATTGATAAATAATCGTAGTGCACCAAACTGGGCAATACATTGATTGGAATTGTTGAGTAGGGTGGGCCATATGGTCGCGCCCATGTATATGGACGTGATGTTTTTTGCAACGTTTATCGGCGACGTAATAGCAAATGATCCTGCAAAGATACCTTGCTCAGAAACAGTATGGGTATCTGGCTTGTACCATTGCGATGCATCACGTTCAATGATCCCCGGTCCGCTAGGATTGGGATCTGCACAGATGCTCTGCGTCAACCAGCTGTTTACGTTTGCGGGCTGTTCGTTGGGTTGCCCGTGTGCCGATAACTTGAAGGCAATGGTGTCACCGCCTCGGGCTGACAGACGATCTGTGTAGCCTGTGAGTGGAACGCGAAGGTTTGTTTTCAACATCATGCACGGTGTGCTCGAATTAAGTGCAATGACAAAAAGTACGATTTCCTTTGACGTTTGCGCTGCACTGCGGGTATGTTGGTAAGAAGGTAACACGTGCATAGGCATATGTTGCTTTTGCATCACACGATAATAAGCAGGTCTCACTCAAGGAGTCTTAAATATGACGTGTCGTCTTTTTTCTTATCCACAGCGTGTGGCAGCGCCTTCAGTTAAACGTGCATTATCAGGTGCCTGTTTAGCCATTGGGCTCATGGCCTCAACTCAGGTGTTAAGCCAAAGCGCAGGCGGAACACTAGTTATGATTGCTCAGCCGGAACCGCCATCACTAGCCCCTTATCTGTCTACCTCAGGGCCCATCGGGCTCGTTGCACCCAAAGTGTACAACGGCTTGTTGGACTACGATCTGGATCTCAATCCAGTGCCTGAGTTGGCTGAATCTTTTGAGGTAAGTGACGATGGTTTGACGGTAACTTTCAATTTGCGTGAAGGCGTCAAGTGGCACGATGGTGAGGCATTCACATCTGCCGATGTACAGTTCACCATCATGGAAGTTCTTAAGCAGTTCCATCCGCGTGGGCCCAATTCGTTTCGCGAAGTTAGCTCCATAGACACACCAGATGAGCTCACAGCGGTCTTTAACCTGGATAAGCCTGCGCCCTACATGATGCGAGCATTCTCCGCTTATGAATCACCAATAGTCCCCAAACATTTGTTAGAGGGGAAGGATATCCGTGAGGCTGAGTTGTCCAATAACCCAGTGGGTACAGGTCCGTTCAAATTTGTTGAATGGAAAAAAGGTCAATATATCCGACTCGATAAAAATCCGGACTACTGGCGTGAGGGTTATCCCTTACTTGATCGTATTGTTGCCAGAATTATCCCTGATGCATCTACCCGCACAGCGGCAATGGAAAGCGGAGAGGTTCATTATGGAGCCTTCGGAGCCATTCCTAATATTGATGTTGTCCGTATGCGAGACAACAATGATGACATTGGTGTGACAACTGACGGCTATGCCATGATTAATCCCATGGCACTTATCGAAATGAATACCACTTTAGCGCCGTTTGACAACCCGGCTATGCGTCAAGCAATTTCCATGGTTATTGATCGGCAATTTTTAATTGACAACATCTGGTTTGGCTATGGTAAACCGGCTACCAGTGCCATGACATCTAACTTTGAGCCGTTGGGACTCTACACGGCTACACCAGAATTCTACCCAGAATCTCCAGATATAGCCGCTGCTAATGCGTTGTTAGACGAAGCAGGCATTGCAGCAGATGCGGATGGTATGCGAGCCACAGCCGTCATCGATCTAATTCCTTACGGTGAAGATTGGCGTCGGGCAGGGGAGTATATGAAACAAGCCATGGGTGACATCGGTGTGACGCTAGAGCTGCGTTATGAGGACGTTCCCACTTGGTTAAAACGCGTTTATGCAGACTACGATTTTGAGCTGAACGTTAACTATTTCTATCAGCTGCCTGATCCTGTTATTGGCGTGCAGCGCCACTATGGTACGGACCAGATTCGTCAGGGCACACCCTTTGTTAATTCAACGCGCTACTCCAATACTGACGTGGACGAGCTGTTAGCTGCTGGAGCTATCGAGGTAGATTCTGCAAAGCGTGGTGAGATCTATGCACAAATTCAAGCAATCCTGGGTGAAGAGCTTCCAGTGGTGAATTTGTTTGAGATGGAGTTTCTCACGGTGTACAACGAGAAGCTAAAAGATCACACCGTGTCGGCGATGGGTGCTTATCATTCATTTGATCGTGCGTATCTTGAGGAATAGTTAGAATTGTGGGAGTAAGGCGAACATGCACGGCCAACATTTTTACAGTCTCTAGTTCTCAAGTCTAAAGATGAAAACCGTGCAAATAAGGATGCAAGACTTGCGATCATGGGCATAGCCTATGAGATACGTGTTCAATTTGAAGTGAGTAATGATTAGGATATGAGTCAAGCAGGTAAGCGTTCGCGCTATGTGTTGAAACGCCTTTTGCATGCTGTGCCGGTTGTGTTGGCGATTATTGTCGTCAACTTCTTCCTGCTGCAGCTTGCAGAAGGCGATGCGGTAGATGTACTAGCGGGGGAGGCGGGCTCCGCTACTCCCGAATACATGGCGCAGCTGCGAGAGAAATTTGGACTGGACCAACCATTACCCGTGCAGCTGGGTGTTTACATGAAAAACATGCTGAGCTTTGATCTGGGTTATTCGTTTCGTCATGACATGCCAGTGTCTCAACTGGTACTTGATCGTTTGGTCCCCACACTGTTACTCATGGTTAGCACCATCACTTTGGCGGTTGGTTTTGGCATTGTGTTGGGTCTTGTGGCAGCGGCTAATCTGAACACCTGGAAAGATAACGTGATTAGTATTGTCGCGTTGATCGCCTACGCCACACCACTGTTCTGGGTGGGCTTGATGATGATCGTGGTGTTTTCACTGAAACTTCGTTGGTTCCCCACCAGTGGTATGGAAAACGTGGCGATGTTTTATGAAGGGTGGGAGAGAGTAAAAGACATAGCCCATCATCTAGTTATGCCTACACTCACGCTATCGTTGTTCTATCTCGCGCTTTACACCCGCTTTATGCGAGCATCGATGTTAGAGCAAGCCAGTATGGATTATGTAACCACCGCTCGTGCCAAAGGGCTTACTGAGCGTCGTATCGTGTTCGTTCATATCCTGCGCAATGCCTTGTTGCCCGTAGTCACTATGGCGGGTGTGCAAGTTGGCTCACTGATTGGAGGATCGGTCATTGTGGAGTCGGTGTTTGCATGGCCAGGTTTGGGGATGCTGGCATTCGAAGCCTTGTTCTCCCGAGATCTGAATTTGCTGTTGGGCATCTTTTTGTTATCTGCTCTGTTGGTGGTTGCCATTAACCTTATAGTGGATCTGTTGTACTCCTTTCTAGATCCACGCATAGAGGTGGGGTGATGTCGTTCTGGAGGCGTTTTTGCCGAAATCGCTCAGCGGTTGTAGGCTTGTTTATTCTGGCTATTGTTATTCTCATAGCGGCCAGTGCCAATATTCTCTTTCCTGAAGATCCGTTCAAACTGGTCGGGCAGTCGATGTCTGCGCCACTGGAGAACGGTTTTCTATTAGGTAGTGATACGCTTGGCCGGGATGTGGCTGCGGGTATGGCGCATGGCGCAAGAGTGTCACTGCTAATTGGTTTGTTAGCAACGACCGTTGCAGTGTCGCTTGGTGTACTTCTTGGCGCGTTTGCAGGGTATTTTGGTGGATGGATTGATGATGTGTTGATGCGTCTTACTGAGATGTTCCAAACCATTCCCTCGTTTATCTTCGCTATTCTCATTGTGGCCATCATGAAGCCATCGATTAACAGCGTTGTTATTGCCATTGCGGTGGTGAGCTGGCCTGCCGTTGCCCGATTGGTGCGCGGGGAATTTATGGCCATGCGTAATCGGGAGTTTGTGCAAGCTTGCCATATCATTGGTATGAGTGACTGGCGAATTATGGTGCGTGAAATTCTACCCAACTGTCTGTCACCCATCATAGTGTCAGGCTCACTGATGGTGGCAACGGCTATTCTCATTGAAAGTGGTCTCGCTTTTTTAGGGCTGGGTGATCCCAATATCATCAGTTGGGGTTTTCAGATAGGCGCTGGGCGCACAGTGCTTCGCAGTGCTTGGTGGGTTTGTACGTTTCCCGGTATTGCGATAATGCTTACCGTGTTAGCGATTAACTTGGTGGGTGAAGGGCTTAACGATGCCATGAACCCGCGGCTACGTGAACGCACATGAACACGCAAACTGAAAGTGAGACTACGACTCAACAAGCTTCAAAGGTGTTGAGTATCGAGGATTTACATGTGCAGCTACCTCTGGGTAGCGAGCGCAACTACGCGGTTGAAGCGGTCAGTTACGATCTAGCGCCTAAAGAAATTTTGTGTGTTGTGGGTGAGTCTGGATCTGGAAAATCGCTCACTGCAAGAGCTGTTATGGGGTTGTTGCCTGCGCCACATGTGCAGTACGAAAAAGGGCGTATTGTGTTTCAGGGTGAGGATCTAGCCAAAGCATCTGAGGCGCGTATGCGGCAAGTGCGTGGTGGTGAAATCTCAATGATTTTCCAAGAGCCAATGACAGCCTTAAACCCTGTGATGCGTATCGGTGAACAGATTGATGAAGTCATTCGTTTTCATGAGTCGCGCCCGCGTAAGCTGAGACGGGAGCTTGCGTTACAGCTGCTCGACGATGTACAGCTTCCAGACCCTACGCGCATTATGAGTGCCTACCCACATGAGTTGTCGGGTGGTCAACGTCAGCGCGCCATGATTGCAATGGCACTCGCGCTGGAACCTAAGGTGCTTATTGCCGATGAACCCACCACAGCTCTAGACGTCACTACGCAGGCGCAAATTCTACGCTTGATTAAGGAGCTACAAGCCAAGCATGACACTGGCGTTTTATTTATCACTCATGATTTTGGCGTTGTAGCCGACATAGCAGACCGGGTGGCGGTTATGCAACAAGGCAAGATTGTTGAAATTGGCCCTGTTGATAAAGTGCTTAATCATCCTGAGCATCCTTACACCAAAGCTCTGACCGATGCCGTGCCCGGCCTTGTGCCACGGATGGCTATCGATGTGGTGAACAAGCCGATCCTAGAGGTTCGTAATCTTGTAAAAACCTACCGTTCTGGCGGAGGCTGGTTTGGTCTTGGTCAGCCGGCCAAAGAGGTTAACGCCTGCGATAGTGTCAATGTAGTGCTTAACGATGCCGAGACCTTAGGCATTGTGGGTGAATCGGGCTCGGGCAAATCCACGTTGGCGCGCTGCATCGTACGATTGCTGAATACTGACGGCGGCGAAATTATCTATAGAGGTGAGGACTTGTGCAAGCTGGACAGGGCAGCCATGCGCCCCTATCGCTCAAAAATACAAATGGTGTTTCAGGACCCTTATGCGTCACTGAACCCTAGAGCAACCGTTGGACGCATTATTACTGAAGGCCCGGTTATTCTTGGCGAGTCCAGAGCAGAAGCTCAAAGACGAGCTCGCGAGATGCTAGAGCTTGTAGGGCTGGATGCACGAGCATTTGAACGATACCCACATGAATTTAGCGGCGGACAACGCCAACGCATCGGCCTAGCTCGAGCATTGGCCTTGCGCCCGGAAATACTGGTTGCTGATGAACCCGTGTCGGCGCTGGATGTTTCGATTCAAGCGCAGGTTCTGGACTTACTGGCTGATATCCGCGAACGCCTGCAGTTATCTATGGTTTTCATCACCCATGATTTACGAGTGGCTGCTCAAGTGTGCGACCGTATTGCGGTGATGCGTTTGGGGAAGGTAGTGGAACAGGGAACAACCGCTACGCTGTTTGAAAATGCTACTCACCCGTATACACAAGAGTTGCTTGATGCCGTGCCGGGTAGGGAATGGAGCCGGATGCGGGCTTTGCCGGATAGTGCTTGATCGCACATTGGTGTGCTGAGCGTTCGACTCTGTCGGCGGCTGTTGCTTTGTTCAATGGTGCGTCATCAGCGACCAGTTCAATCGTAATGATTAAGCTGCGTCTTCTAACCAACGCTCAACATACAAACACCCATTCTTAATAAAACGTGCACAACGCGCAGCAGCTTCTGGCTCATGTGCGCGCGGCACAATCCAGCCGATATAGGTGCAGGCGCGTAGGGCGAGAAACAAATCTAAAGTGCCCAGATCAAGTCCTCGCTCGTTAACATAACCTGCGATTAGGGCATCAACCAAGTGTTCTTGGCCCGGTAGACGCTGTAGTCGTAGAACAGTGGTGGCCAAATCGAACAGCCGATAGCCAAAGCCGCTATCGTCAAAGTCGATCAGATGTAAGCTGTGCTTGTTGATAAGCACGTTCTCGGATACTAGGTCTGCATGGATCAAACCGTAATCCAGCGCACAATGTTGCTCGTTAAGATGCAGTAACGCCGCCTGTCGAAACTGTATCAACAACAGTCTTTGTTCTGCATTGAGCTTAGGGTTGTCCCAAAATCGACCCCAGAGCGGGGACTCACCAACTAATCCATCACGATCCCACTCGGGCCGCTCAAAATCATGTGGCAATGCCCAATTATCGGAGGCATCGTGCAACCGCGCCATTGCGCTACCCAGTGTGCTGTAGTGCGAAGCTTGTGCATGATGGTCTATGGTGTCACCTTGCAGCCAAACTTGCATATCCACCCAGTAATCCCCCGTTTTGATACACCAAGCACCGTTGGTGGTGGCAACAGGTAAGGCGATGTCGAGCCCGCTGGTAGACAACGCGTTCAACCACTGCGATTCCGATCGTAGCTCGGCTTCACTTCGTAAGCCTGGGCGATGCAGGCGCAGGGCGTAGGTGTTGCCGGTTGATGATTCGCTTATGCGATACACCAGGTTTTCGCGCTGGGCAACAAGCTTTATAGAATCGCTATGTATGCCCCAATGCTTTAGCGCATTTGACACAACAGTTTGACTCATTTACTGGTGTGCTCTAACGGATGCCCAAGCTCTGTTAATACCTGATCCAGTTGTTCGATCATGAAGTCTGCGTTATCACAAGAGAACGGCATGGGAGGCCGAATTTTCAGTGTGTTGTAATGAATGCCCAATTTATTTAGCAGGATGCCTCTGTGACGCATCGCATTGACAACCTTAACGATATAGTCAGTGGCTGGGGTACGATTTTCTCGATCAGTAACAAGTTCTGCACCGAACAGTAGACCACTGCCACGGACATCACCGATGACCTCATGACGGGTGGCTAGCTCGCAGAGAGCCTGACGTGCATAGTCGCCCACAAGCTGAGCATTGTGCATCAGGTTTTCATCATGCAGTACATCAAGCATGGCACTGGCGGCTGCGCACGATACCGGGTTGCCTCCAAAGGTATTGAAGTACCGAAAGGAGGTGCGAAATTCACTCATGATTTGCGCTGATGTAACAACACCGCCGATAGGATGCCCATTGCCCATCGGTTT
>JALZUD010000101.1 GCA_023301725.1 Granulosicoccus sp.
AATCGCGAGGCTTGAGTGTGTACCCGCGTATCGGGTCTATTTTTCTATGAACGATTGGGAACACCTTAACTTTGCAAGCGACTAACTCTCAAAGCACGCCCACATCAGTCATTCTGGGTGCCACCTCGGCGCTCGGGCAGGCGGTAGCGCGCAAATTGGCCGCAGAAGGTCATTGCCTGGTGTTGTGTGCTCGCAATAGCACCAAACTGGAAGCGGTGGCAGGGGACATCACTGTTCGCGCGCAAACGGCTGCAGGCCTCAGTGGCGGTGGCGGCGGTGGTGGAGAGAGTGGCGGTGCGAGCAGCACGCCTGCCAAGGTGCATCAGCACGTCACCGACTTCGATAACATGGACGAGCACGAGGCTCTGGTGGATGCTATCTCAGGCGCTGATCATGTGTGGCTCTTCTATGGCAGCTTGCCTGATCAGGCGGCCTGCGAAGCTAGTTGGGATGCCACAGCCTTGGCATTGCAAACCAATTTTTTCAGCGCAGCATCACTGCTGACCCGACTGGCTAATGCGTTTGAGGCGCGTGGGCATGGCTCTTTAGTGGTGGTCACCTCGGTAGCAGGCGATCGGGGTCGCAAAAGTAACTACGTCTACGGCACAGCCAAAGGTGCGCTGAGTTTGTTCTGCCAAGGGCTACGCAACCGACTGGCAGGCAGTGGTGTGCAAGTGCTGGATGTAAAGCCTGGGTTTATTGACACACCCATGACGGCCGAGATAGAAAAAAAACCTGCGGTACTATGGGCCACGGCAGATCAGGTAGCCGGTGATATGGTTGCTGCGCATAAAAAAGGTCGAGACATTGTTTATACCCGTTGGTTCTGGCGCTATATTTTGTTAATCATCAAGTGCATTCCAGAACGCATTTTCAAAAAGCTTTCATTGTGAGCCAACCGATATGACACGTTTTATACCGCTTATTCTGTTCACGGTAGGCACTAATTTTTTATCCCAGATCATGCTCAAAAAAGGCATGACCACGATAGAGAAGTTTGATCTCACCCCTGCAGCTCTTTTGGGCTCGGTGTTTTCCATTGTTTTTAACCCATGGGTATTTTTCGGGTTGGTGATGATGGTCATTAGCATGGGCACGCACTTGGTGGTGTTGTCGCGTGTGGAGATCAGCTTTGCGTATCCGTTTTTGGGATTGTCATTTGTTCTTGTCACGCTCTACGGACACTTTGCCTTAGGCGAAGAGGTCAATATTTGGCGTATTGCAGGCGTTGCCCTTATTTGCGCAGGCGTTGCACTGGTTGCTCGTAGCAGCTGATTATTTTATGACTGATTGGCACTGACAAAAGCTACAAATGTTAGGGCACGTCATTATCGCTACTGCTAAGAGCCCTAGGTTTTTAGCCATATGGATTCCCACTTGCGTGGGAATGACGAGCTAAAGTAAGAGTCATTACCCTATTTATATCTTTGGAAATTACACATGAAACACATTATTTTTGGTGGTGACGGTTTTCTGGGCACGGAGCTTACAAAGAAGCTGGTAGCCATGGGCGAGACCGTACTTATCTGTGACGAAAAGCAGTCAAAGCAGTTTGGTAACTACGATTCGCCCTTGGTGACTTACCTGAAAATGGATGTTACGGTGCCTGCAACGTTTGACCCGATAGCGGTGGAGGAGGGTGATATTGTTTATCACTTTGCCGCGCGTTTACTGGTGCCTATTTTGCCGCGAGCCGAGCGTCATGATTACTTTTGGCAGGCCTTGTATGTAGGCACAACCAATGTGCTGGAGTGGATGCAAGGTAAGGGTTTGAATAACATGGTGTACTACACCACTGATATGGTTTATGGCCATACAGAAGAGAACCCACGCACCGAGTCTCACCCGTGCAAGCCCATTGGTCCCTATGGCGATGCCAAATATCAAACAGAAATTCTGGTGGATGAATACCGTAAGAAAGGCTTTAACATCACCTTGTTCCGTCCGCGACTCATCATTGGTCATGGCCGATTAGGCATATTGGGCAAGCTGTTCAAGCTAGTCGATAAAAACTTGCCTATTCCAACCATTGGCAATGGTAAGAACTATTACCAGTTTATCTCTGTCGGTGATTGCGCAGAGGCTTGTCTGGCTGCTGGCAAGGCTGGGTTCCCTAACGAGAACTACAATCTTGGCTCCGCTAACCCACCCACGGTAAACGAGCTGTTAAAGCAGTTAATTAAAGAGGCGGGCAGCAAGAGTATTCTGATTCCTACACCGGCATTTGCCGTTAAGGCTGTTTTGGCCTCGCTAGATAAAGTCGGCAAACCGTTAATGGATCCTGAGCAGTACCTCATTGCAGACGAGACCTGCGTACTCGATTGCAGCAAGGCTGAGCGTGAACTGGGCTGGACGCCACAAGATGATGACACCAGTATGTTGCTCGTGGCTTATCATGATTATCGTGCGGGTAATTCTCGGGATATTTGATAGAACCTTAACGTGACGTACAAAAAAGCCGCTGTTCGACTTTATTTCGAACAGCGGCTTCTTAAACTGTAATTAAAAACCGTAATTAAAGGCGTGTTCCTCTACTTAGAAGAGCCCGAACCTTTTGCCTGTACGCAGTTTGAAATTCTGTTTATGAGAAAGCCGGTGAAGAAAATACGCATAACCACCAGCAGCACAAATCCCCAAAAAAGAAAAGGCTGCAACGGAGCTATATCATTCGACAATACGGCAACCAGTACTAAGCTTCCCTGCAGTAGCGCCAGAGTACTGACCGTTTGATTAGTGGTGTAACCCCTATCGAGCAGCAGATAATGTAAGTGGTCACGGCCTGGTTTGAATGGAGAATTGCCGTTGACTATTCTTTGCGTCATAACAGCCACTGTGTCGATGAGTGGCAGGCCGAACAACCAGCCAGCTGCCACTGCTGACACGGGTGCAGACTCGCCTTGAGTGAGGCTGATGAAAAACCATGCCAGTATGAAGCCCATCATCATGCTGCCAGAGTCACCCATGAATACCTTTGCCTTGGCGAAGAACACGCGTGCATTGAAGCAAAGAAAACCCAAGAGGGCGCCGCAGACAATGGCTAACATGGCCGCGCTTGGCATACGATCATGACTTATAGCCAGTGAGCCCATACCCAGGAAGGTTATGAAGTAGATTGATCCTGCCAATCCGTCCACGCCATCAATCATGTTTGCTGCGTTTATAACGCCAATGATGCAGATGATGGTAAACCCGATAGCGATAGCTCCAGTTAACATGACGGGGCCTGAACCTACTAGATCACCGACTGATAAAATTTTCAGATCACCCGCGAAAACCATTAAGGCTGCCACTAGAATCTGAACTGCGAATCGGTGCCTTACACTAAGGTTTAACCGGTCGTCTAGTGTGCCCATAGCGATAAGCAGAAACGCTAGAAACAGGAACAAAACAACTACAAATTGAAGCTTCAGTAAAATACAGCTGACGGCGATGGCGACAAACATGGCAGGGCCACCCACTAGCGGGATGGCGCCGTTATGACGTTTTCGATCATCGGGTTGGTCCACAAGGCCAAAGCGGTGAGCTACTCGCTCCAGAAGCATTAGTGTATTTGCGCACACGAGAAACGGCAGCACGATGTAGAGAAACTTGGGAAGCAATTCTTGAATTGAAGCAATCATATAGCTGCCTGATTTTACCGTCGACTGTTGCGTTTAGTGATAAGTATATAGCTGTAGGTGGGCGCTCAGCTGTGATCAATTCGGTATTAGGACCAAAGCACAGCCAGTTCTGTTGGCCTTTTCAGGAACAAATTACATCTTGAGATCGTGTACATCGTCAAACCGACACTGCAGCTTGAAGTATCTACCAATAATATAGTGCAGGTTCAGGCGGGGTGCTGCACAGGCTCCGCTCTGTCACCCACAGTCTTAGCACACTCAGCCGTTCGGTTGAAACTAAATGGTTCCAAACATTGCTTTTGGATTACATCTTGCTTGCTAGGTCAAATTTTTGACTTGATTCGCGTATAGTTCGCCGCGAGAGTCGAGGTCAAGGACTGTTTCAAGGGGTTGTGTTTTGTTCCTACAGGGTAGTTTCTCTACTGGAAGTTCTGTCTTGCGGTAGTTAGCCAGATGATTCTCACGTCATTCACCCTCATTTCTTCTGTCGCAGTGTTGAGAGCATTTAACCCTGTTAGTCACTGTTTCAGAGCCGTGATTTGTTCACAACTTTCGATGTTTACGTTCAGATGCATATCTTGCTTGTCGACAAAGATCATGCAGAAGTGTGGCAGTGACTTATTTTTCGGTGACTTGTACTCGCCACCAATGCCCCTTGAACAGAGACATCGCACAACATGTATAGAATCGTATTTACCGTAGCAGCAAGCTTGACACTCGTGAGTTGCTCCGATGGGGCCTCCCAAGACGCCTCATCTGCACCAGTAGCGGCCTCGCCTGTTACATTTGCGGATGTGTCTCTTGATCTTGGAGTGCCCTATGAATGGAGCGCGCGCGCCATAACTGATCTGGGAGTAGGCGATTGGAGCCCGGGGATGGAGTTCAGTGTCCACGCCTCAGCTCAGGACGCATTGGCCAACGAGGTAGGAACAATTGATGAACTGGACTGGGACTCATCGGTATTCTTAGACGAGCCGATTGTGCCCACGGTAATCTCCAGCAGACCTGCCGGCTCTATCGTTGACACTACACCGAAATTTGGCTGGGTCGCGGTTGCAGATGCAATCTCTTATGAGGTCCGTGTGTTGAACCATGACAGCAAAGAGGCCTTATACACCGAAAGCTTTGTGGCTGATGAAATATGTGGGTCTAGTAGCTGCGAGTTGCCAACCTCTGATGAGCCAGACGAGCTCGAGGTGGTAGATCTTGGTGCAGCGAGTCCCACCGGTAATACTGACGAAGCTGCCTTGGTGAGCGAGCTCCCAGCGCAGGGTGCGGCTAATGCGGTCACAGGTGAAACGGGTGGTGAGTCAGAACGCATTGTAGAAAACAACACGGGTAATGAATCTGTAGCCGTTGTTGATAACAGTGCAAGCACCAGTAGCAGCAACACATCTAACAGTGCAACGGTGAACGCCGAAATTGAGGCTCTACAACGTAACGAAGGGGTGCTTGCGTTTCCAGGCGCGGTTGGCTACGGGAAGCATTCAGTGGGAGGTCGTGGTGGGCGAATCATCACTGTTAACACCGTGCAAGATATCGTTGATTCTTCGGATAACCTGATGTCACTGCGCGAAGCTATCGAGTTGCAGTCTGGCCCCCGAACTATCGTATTCTCCGTGGGCGGCGTATTTGAGGTAGAGGGGCTGGAAATGCATATGCTGGGTGAAGACGACAGTTTCGTCACTGTGGCCTGCCAGACGGCGCCCTCGCCAGGTGTCATTATTAGAACGTATGGCTTCAACATTCAGAACGGCGCCCACGATATTGTGTTTCGCCACTGTGCCATTCGTGGCGTAGATGCTGGCGCACCGTTTGGGCAGGCTGGGCGCTCGTTCACGGTACGCGGAGGCAGCTCGAATATCATGCTTGACCACATGTCTTTGGCATGGGCAACGGATGAAAACTTCCAAGCGTATCTTGCACCCGGGCAGCAGGTGGGTATCTCCAACATCACTGTGAGCAACTCAGTGGTTGCCGAAGGCGACGCTGACAGCTCACATCATCTGTCGGAGCAACACCCTGAATGGCGTTATCACGCTATGGGGCCCAGTTGCAACGACAATAACAATTCAACCCCGGCTACGATAAGCAATTGCTCTATTGTGAATAATTTCATTGCACACAATTCAAGCCGCAATGCGATGATATGGGGCGGTGCCGGCGAGTTATCAAACAATATTATTTACAACTGGTACGGTATTGGTTTAACGGTACAACCCCATGACGGTGGGGATGTGGATGCCATCATTAATAACAACATAATGAAAAGTGGCCCGGATACAGAAGGCGCGGTACGCGATGACTGCTCAGACCGTATTTACAAGTGTGCGCTTTACTTGGGAAAAACCAACCATCTTGGTATCTCCAAATTTAACGTCGGTACAAATTACTTCATCCCCAGAGATCAGCAAGTAAGTGACGCTATAGAAATTGACCATGCTCACGCTGACACGCCTGCGGGCTCACCAGCATTCGATTCTGCTACACCCAGCCCTGTATCTATATTAGCAATGGCAGAACAAGGCAGTCGTCATATGAATTGCGTTGGCTCGTCAAGACCGCTTCGCGATCATGTCGATACGCGTGTAATTCAGGAGTTCTATGACGGCACTGGACGAATCGGCATTGGTGAAAACATTCGCAACGGCGGCCACAATTCCACAGAGCAGCGCACATGGTCGCAGTTTGGCGCAACTGCCTTTCATCCTGAAGGATACGACTCAGATGGCGATGGTATGCCTAACGAGTGGGAGATCAGCTACGGTACAGACCCATTCAACCCTAATGATCACGTGGGTGATGTGGATGGTGATGGGTACACCAACATTGAAGAATATCTGGCCATCGCCGCTTTCTGCTAGTTGAGACTCTTATGGGCTGAGGGTCTGGAACTTCCAGTTAAAGGACCCTTGGCGCCAAAGCTACAGTTCGCTCATCAGCACTAAAGCATTAAGCACTAAAAAAACCTAGGTGCTTGGGCTTGGCACATTCATGTGCCGTCGCTCAGGCTGCTTAGGTGCTTATTTCCCGAGCAGATCCAGATACGAATCAATCACGATTTGCTCGCTAAAGCCGTTTTCAACATGTTGTCGTGAAGCAATTGACATAGCTTGGCGTTCGCTATGGCTGGCGTTTGAGAATTCAGATACCATTTTTACCATAGCGGCCACGGTAGGTTCTTTACATGTCCAGCCGTTAACCCCGTGATTAATGGCGCGGTTGCTACCCGCGTTGTCGTAGGCCAACAGTGCACAGCCACAGGCTGCAGCTTCCAACAGAACGCGCGGTAAACCTTCCCCGTAACTGCTGGGTAAAACAAACATATCGCTCTGTTGGTAGAAAGGGACGAGATCCTCAGTGTAGCCGTGATAAACCACACCGCTAGCGTTGATTAAGGCGTCAAATTCTTCACGACTAATGCCTGATTCTTCTGAAAAAGTGCCCACAAGATGAAACTCTAACGATGAGTTAGAGGCGTATTGAAGTGCCAACTCAATGAAATCCAGATAGCCTTTTGCAGGAATCAAGCGCGCTGCCATCATGAAGCGAAGGGGCTTTGTATCGTCGCGCGGCTGGGCGTTGAATTGTTCAAGATCAACACCGGAGCCTGGTAGTAACGACGTATTCTCTTTATTTGAAAAGCCCTCTGCTAGCCCTAGCTGCATATCGCGGTCATTTTGAAAAAACGTCCAGTGAGTGTTGCGCGCTCGGCGGTATAGAAATTTGGCAAGCATGGATTGCAATTTTTTCTCAGAGTCCAGCGAATCGCCGACACCTGAGATATTGCGAATAAGCCTAATACTTAGAAGCTTTAGCGGTACCAGCGTGATGTAGCAATTGACTCTGGGGGTGTACGTTAGACACATATCCGGCTTGAACTGCTGGCAGGCTAAAAACAGCTTGTAGACAAAAAACAATTCCAGATGCGGGACAATACGTCGTGGATTCGCTGGAATAGGGTGCCATTTAACGCCTAATTCATCCACCAGCCGCATTGCATACTCGTCTTTTGGACTACTAATACAAATTTCACTACCACGCTCTAGTAAAGCTTGTATGAGGTTATATCTGAATTTATAGAGGTACCAACCAGTGTTGGCGATTATTAGAATGCGCACGTGTGTTGATGAGTTTCGTAAACTGTGGTCGTCCGCACAATATAAGCCAATTTGCGTATCGGCTTTGGTTCGTTACGCAAATAAGTTACAAGAGCGCGAGTGTGCAAGCGTTACCTGCAAATACTGTTAGCTTTATTGACCGCGAATAGGTGTTGCAAGAATTGAATATTCTTAACAATTGCAGGTTTCATGGCGCGTCTGGAGGCCTCGCATTTTGTTAAAATTACACCTAATGCTGGGCGATGCGCCTACACACGACAAATAGTCAGGAAAGCTCATCGCATGCCGTCAACTAAACCGTCTTCCGCGAACTCTAAGCCTGTAAGGTCGGCAGCATCGCCAAAGCGTCGTTGGCTAACGTTGTTTTTAGCTAGTTTTGGCACCGTGGCTGCTTTGATCATCTTTGGCATCGCTTGGACCTGGGCCTATTTTTCGCTAAGCCAACCTGCGCCTTATGTACACGCTGCGACAGGGCAGATTGTCATTGATGAAATTGAGAAATTGCAGCAATCTGAGGGCGTTTTGGCGTTCCCGGGGGCGTTGGGATTTGGCAAGCAAGCGCTTGGTGGCCGGGGAGCACGGGTCGTTATCGTCAACACCCGTGACAACATTGTAGATCCCAACGATGATTTAATATCTTTGCGAGAGGCCATAGAGGTTGAGTCTGGCCCGCGAACCATTGTATTTTCCGTTGGCGGGTTGTTCGATGCAGGTGAGGAGGGGTTAAATTTGGTGGGCGATGGTGACAGCAATGTGTCCGTTGCATGTCAAAGCGCTCCAGTGCCAGGTGTCGTGGTTCGTACACAAGGATTTAACATCCAAAATGGCGCTAGCGATATCGTGTTTCGCCATTGTGCGGTTCGCTTGATTGACGCCGGCCAACCTCTCTCAGAATCAGGCCGTGGATTTACTGTGCGCGGTGGCAGCAGTAACATTATCCTCGATCACATGTCTTTTGCGTGGGCCACAGATGAGGGGTTTCAGGCCTACCTTGCTCCGGATCAAACCGAAGGCATAGACAACATTACTGTGAGCAATTCCATCGTTGCGGAGGGTGATGCAGACAGTTCTCATCCATTATCCGAGGAGCATCCTGACTGGCTGTACCATTCGATGGGGCCCAGTTGTAACAACAACAATCCTAATCAACTCTTGAGCAACTGCTCTATTGTCAATAACTTCATTGCCCATAATTCCAGCCGAAATGCCATGATTTGGGGAGGCTCGGGTGAGTTGTCGAATAACGTCATTTACAACTGGGCAGGGGTCGGGTTAACGGCTCAAACGCATGTTGGTGGCGATGTCAATGTCATAGTTAACAACAATCTCATGAAGGCAGGCCCCAATTCAGAGGGTTCTTTATCCAATCCCAAGTGTGGCAAAGGCAGGTTCCACTGTGCACTGTACCTAGGCGCATCAGATGAACAGGGTGTGTCACGGTATCTTGTCGGCGAGAACCACTACATTAGCAAACACATGCCCATGTGGTGGGCATCTCGCATCAAACACGACAATGCGAAAACACCCGATGGCGAACCTGCTTTCGATGCTGCCACACCCAGCCCCATCTCTGTGCGTGACATGGCTGCTAAAGGGAGCCGGTTCATGGGCTGTGTGGGTGCATCGATGCCACAGCGCGATGCGGTTGATGACAGAGTAATTGCGGAATTCTATTCAGGCGATGGTTCTGTGGGTATTGGCGACAATGATCGCACCGGTGGCCACAACGTGAATGAACAGCGAACCTGGGATCTGTTTGAGCAGACATCATCACACCCGGCTGACTACGATACCGACCGTGATGGTATGCCGGACGTCTGGGAGGCAGGCTACGGGCTTGATTCAGCTAACCCTGATGATCATTCGGCAGATAAAGACGGCGATGGTTATACCAATATTGAGGAATTCCTGGCTATTGCTGCTCATTGCTAGCACCTTGGCAAACTGAACTTAAGCCAACAGAACCATAGCCGCTCAAACTCAGGCAACTCAAATCAAGGCCGCGCGATTTCAGGTAACTCAAACTCAGGTAACTCAAATCAAGGCCACGCAATTTCAGGCAACTCGATGTCAGGGAGCCTGAATTAGGGATACTTCAATTTAGGCCATTCGATATCGAGACTGCCATTGCTTGCAAAGTACGCATAGCCATATCAACACGATGGTGTATACGATGGTCTCGGCAACCAATGCTGCTTTGTTGAGCAGCACGAAGTCGATGTTCAGCGCATTGACCAAAGGCCCGACAACTTCGCTACGAGCCTCAGCGGCGCTGCCAAAATTATCCACTACCGTGTTTAGGCCGTGTGTGATGCGCGGTGCCCAGGCAAAGCTTAGCGCACCTGCAAACAACACGTGCTGCCACACGGTTGTACACAGTAAGGCGGCCACAGGCCAAACCATGAGTAAGTACTCAGGCATGTGTTGGTAGAACGTACCAAAGAAAAACGCCAAGGGTATGGCCATGAGTATGACCGGGTGCAACTGCACTTTCTTAACGTAGTGCAAAAACAGAAACACAGCAATAATCATAAACTGCACAGCAGTGGTTAGAACAAGGCTGTAGTTTTTGAACAACACGAGCCGCACTGGGTCATTGTCAATCAGCAATACCCAGAAATTGCCGGCGTATTTAGCGTCTGGTGTGAAGTCTCGAATGGGGACCTCACCTCCATTGTTCAGGGCTTGCACGATAATAAACGTGTAAACGGCAATAATTGGCAATAGTGAGAGAGTGCCATCGAGTGCTCTCCACCGAAACAGTCTTTTTCCCTGAAACAATATGATGTAGAGCAATGGCACCACAAAAAACAACTTGGCGATAAGAACACCTAGCACCATGGTGACAATCGCAAGTTTTCGCTTATCAGCCAGTAGCAGTGCCAAAGTGATTAACATGAACAGCTGGGCGATAACATCCTCTTGTATGAAGAACACTGAAGAGAAGATTTGATGGGGGCTGACAATGAACATGATTAAAAGAGCATAGGCCAGCTTTCTTTGCAGCTCTGCCTTCATGCAGACCTTAATGGCCAGAATAAAAGCAAAAAATTCCACGCTAACCATAAGCATGCGATAGGAGATCATCTCTCCAAAATACTGGTTATACGCGCTGAATACTGACCACTCAATCAGCCACTGGAAAGGTGGGTAGCTGGCGATATGGATGGCTGTGCCGCGAAGAATACCCAGTGGGTCATTGATAATCAGTTCATGAAAGACAATGTCGCTGGCCAGCTCCTTCCCACCGCTGATGTAGTACAGGGCAAAGATGGCCAATGCCCGAAGAACGACAAATGCGGCGACAAGAATACTAGCGTCTTTGTAACTGATCGTTTGTTGTGTATTTAAGGAATTCACAGCCGTATTAATTGTGTTTGTGTTCATCGAATGGCGGGCTTATGTTCAAGACAAAAGCGCACGCTTTTGTGAAATATGTTTTGCAGCCATACGAATATAGCGCCACCGCAAGGCTATTTTTTAAAAATATACATCGATATAGCGTGGAACACTCTACAGCAGACGGTATCGGGGCGGCAGCAAGTCTGGTGCCAAGGGCTTTCGCACAAGCCATGTTACACAAGCGCCCGCCGGCCTTACGGGCCGCTGCCGAGCTGTATTTCGCATACAGCCCAAAGCACTGGCGCAAAATATGCTGATTCCGTGAACTATTGCCGTCAACTATTGCCGCGAACTATTGCCGTCAACTATTACCGTCAACTATTACCATGAACAAGCGAAGTCTCAGCCGGCAGTGGTTGTTACCCGTATACTTCGGGGCTGGCATCGTGGCGTTAGCGTGCCCCCAACGGGTGATCATTTCTTACCCGGGGTTTGTCCGTATTTGGAACTGAATTATGTGTGGAATTACTGGATACCTCGGCTTTAACGGCGCTCATAGTGGCACGCTGGCCGCTATGATTACAGCGATGCAGCATCGTGGTCCCGATGCGCAAGGTCAATGGTTTGATGAGGCGTCTGAAATTGCTTTAGGCCATGCTCGGTTGTCCATCGTTGATTTGTCTGAAGCTGGTGCTCAACCGATGACCAGTGCTTCGGGCCGCTACCTCATGGTCTATAACGGTGAAATCTACAACCACCAGGATATCAGGCAAGAGCTGGAATCAGCTGCTGATGGATTGGCGTGGCGAGGTTTCTCAGATTCGGAAACCCTGCTAGCTGGGTTTGATCATTGGGGTGTTGAACAAACCTTACACAAAAGCATAGGTATGTTTGGTATCGCTATCTGGGATTACACTGACAAGACATTAACGCTTGTTCGAGATCGTTTTGGCGAAAAGCCGCTTTACTATCAACCCAGCGCACAGGGTGTTATTTTTTCGTCGGAGTTAGCCTCTCTAAGGCAACATCCTTTGTGCTCTCAGGAGATGTCAACTGCAGCTGTTGCGCAGTTAGTTGAACTGGACTGTGTACCAGCGCCGCTGAGCATTTACGAAGGCGTGTACAAGTTGCTGCCGGGCACCTCAATTACGTTCAACCACACAGGCTTTGTTAGCACTAAGCAGTGGTGGTCGCCGTTTGTCACTGCTATGGCTAACAAGGATACTTGGCAAGGCTCTGCAGAGGAAGCATTGCTTGAGTTGGAGCAGCGTCTTGGCGATAGCGTTGAACGACAAATGCTGGCAGATGTGCCGTTGGGCGCGTTTTTATCGGGTGGCATAGATTCATCGCTTATCGTGGCTCTTATGCAAAAGTGCAGCGCCACTCCGGTAAAAACGTACACCATCGGTTTTGAGCAACAACAGTTTGATGAGGCTCAATACGCAAGGAAAGTGGCGCAGCACTTGGGCACTGAGCATCATGAGCATTATGTTTCTGATCAGGAAATTATTGATCTTGTGCCAGGTATCTCAGCTATCTATAGCGAGCCATTTGCTGATTCTTCACAGCTTCCGACGTATCTGGTCTCCAAAGTAGCTCGACAAGGAGTCACGGTGGCCTTGAGCGGGGATGCAGGTGATGAAATTTTTTCAGGTTACAACCGCCACACGTTTACGCACAATCACTGGAACACTATTCAAAAGGTACCTCACGCCTTGCGCAAAATGGCTGCAGCTGCGGTGCAACTGCCGTCTGAATCGCAGCTGGATAAAATGTTTGGTCTATTGCCCATGACCTCTCAATGGACGCGCATTGGTGAAAAACTCAAGCGTAGCTCTCATGCTGTGTCTGCTCGATCTGTGCAGGAGCTGTATCAGCAGTTCACCCGCGCAGCTTTTACCGAGCAGCTGCTGCAGCCTGATGTTGCTGGCACTGAGCAGTTGGGGCCGCAGGCTGATCTGATGAATACCGCCACCGCCTTTAGTGACAAGTGCGCATCCACTCTTGATGCCATGCGCTGGATGATGATCAAAGATCAAACTGATTACTTGCCGAACGATATTCTAGCTAAAGTGGACAGAGCGGCAATGGCCTGTTCATTAGAAACACGCGCCCCGTTTCTTGATCATACCTTGGTTGAATTCACACAAAAACTACCGGGGTCGATGTTGGTCGATGGCAATAAAGGCAAGAGTATGTTGCGAAAAATACTCCACAAGCACATTCCGGATGAGCTTTTCGAAAGGCCTAAAATGGGTTTTTCCATACCCGTAAGTGACATGCTCAAAGGGCCTTTGCGAGACTGGGCGGAGGCGTTGCTTGATGCTCAAGCTATTGGAAAAGGCGGGGCGTTTGATGCTGACGTTATCGCTCGACTCTGGAGTGAGCATCTGGCCGGAAAGCACGACCATATTCTTAAGTTATGGCCCGTATTGATGTTTCAAGCCTGGAAGATTAGCCATTAGTCCTGTTGCAGATGACGCATCGAAAACACTATCTCGCAGACAGCACAAAGCCACCTGCACGATGAACCACAAGCGCCGCATTTTCACTCGTAATAACGTGCTGACGGTCATCTATCTGATGGCTCTGTGGTTCAGTGCGAGCACTTTTTTTCAGTTTAAAACCGTCGCCGTTCTGGAGAATAATTTTCCGGGTGAGCCCAGCGCATGGTTTCACAATGGGGTAACTGAGAATCTGAATGTTAACGCTGATGCTGTCTCAGTGTTTCCCAATGTACAGCGACGTGTGCTCGTGGCCAAGTTGTATGATCTTGTGCCCGCGCAGGGGCAAGAGCGTTTTATTCATGTGACTGCGAAGTTAAGCAGCAAGCCCAGTAGCCAACAAAGTGACTCAGTAATGCCCATTAGTGGCGATACCGAGAGCGGCGACACCCGCAGGGATGAAGAAACCTTATTCTATGCCTGGTTCGAGGATGTAGAGAAAAACCGAGTCAGGGTTGCGCCCATAGCAGAACTTCTCGAATCAGTCGGTCAGATTGACGCGAATCAGATCATAGAATCACCGGCAAATGCAATCGATGTGAATGTGGGTCTATTGTTGAGAAAATTTCAGGCGCAGCATTCTCTGGAGGCGCTAACAGTGACGCAGCTGGAACGATCTGTGATCTACAAGGTGATACGCGGGCTGCTCATCTTGCTACCCTTGATCGGTTTGTTTTTTGCATTGCGTAATATACGTGTCCACCGCTCAGTGGTGCCGATCTCTCTTGTGATGGTTTTAGTGTTTGCTACGACTCTTGTAGCAGGCGTATTACTGCCCGGAGGCACGTTACGCTCGATGCTGAGGGTGATTTTAGAGTGGTTGCCCTTCGGGGCGTCAATTTCTCAGGCCTACGGACTGCATGATATTCAGGATATCTTGCATTTCCTAGGGTTTATCGGTTTGACTTTAGTGGTGCTTGCCATGTGTGCACTCACCAAATATAGTCGGGCTAACGCTGTTTTAAAGCTTATACTCTTTGCTATGTTTACTGAGATAATACAGCGGCATAGCGTCGAAAGATCGCCTAGCTTATTGGATGTATTTATTGATTCGGCAGGTATTTTTACTGGAGTTATATTCTGGTTAGGTCTGTGTTGGGTTTTTACACGCTGGAGGAAACCACGTGAATTGGCGTAAGTTGAATTCGTTGGTTCAGTATTTACTGACCTTCCCATCTTGTATTCTGGTGCTGGTCACCTGTGCGAGCGCGACCATAGGGTTGTTGTATCTGCAAACCCCCTTTGAATTTGAGTTTCAGTACATGCCGGCGGTAGCCGCGCTGGGCTACTTTATGTCGCGATCGCTCTACGCGGTTGAACACGGCATACATATCTCTCGCAATGAAATATGGGCGGCTGTATTTATACTAAGTACAGGCATCGCTGTTGGGCTACAAATACAGCTTGGCATTGACGCTCTTGATGAAGACGGTATCAGCTCGTTGGACTACACCATAGCCATGTGGGCATTTAATATCATTTACGTGTTCGCGGGTGCTGCCTGTAATCGTGCCTCGTACGTCAAATCAGATATTGTCGCCATCATTTTATTGCTATTGGTTGTCATCCCATTCATCGAAGCACCCAAGCAAGGGCTATTTTTTGACTATTGGCTGCTGCGTCAAGCCACGGGCATCGATGGCTTTACACACTTAATCATTGCAGAGTGGTGTGTGTTCTTTTTTATTGCAGCGTTTGCTTTTGCCAGTGACAAGTTGCGACCCGTGGTGATAGTGGTCAGTGTGGTTTGCCTGTTTGGTATGCAAGGGCGCTCATCTACCGTGTTTACTCTGTTCACCTTTCTAGCGTTCTGGCTACTAACAGGCGGCAAAAGAATCGTGTTGATTTACGCCGCCGTTGCCGGGATCTGCGTGCTGGCATTTACGTTCTTTCCCATCAGTGAATATTTACTGGGCGAGAACGAAAGAGCACTAGAGAGAATGCTACTAGACAGTGAAGATAATTCACTTGAAGCGCGCGCTGATATATTAGCGGATTCTGTCTATCACTTACCGGCGTCAAGTCTGCACGGCGATCCTACGTACATTGCTGTTGAGGCCGGCACCATGGGTAGTTATATCCACAATATTTTGAGTATGTGGCAATTTTTTGGTGTGGTGCCTTTCATACTTATTTTAATCTTGCTAGTGCGTAGCTTGTTGGTTATGCGGACGCGCATGAAGCTCAAGAAGGGACAGTTGTCGGTGATGGAAGAGATGGCTTGTATGCTGCTTATCTACTCTGCGACCAGTGTGATTTTTGCAAAATCTGTAGTGTTTTATTGGCTATGGTTTGCGGTGGGTTATTGGATGCTTCAGTACGTTGACAAGAAATTCGAAAAAGAGTGGGTTGTGGCGCTGAAGCCTGACAAGAAAAGGCGCAGTTCCAAGCGTAAAAAGCGTTCTGGCTCACGTTCAGGTTCTGACTTGAACTCTGGATTGAATGCTGGGTTGCTTGCGAGTACGAATTCTGAATCGCTTTCGAGCACGAGCACCGAGTCGCGCTCGGACTCGCGCACCAGTGCGAATTCGGCAGCACGCTCAAGTTCACGCAGTGGTTCGCGGTCGGGATCACGTTCGGGCTCTCGAAAGCGTTTTCGTTTTTGAACGTATTTACGGGTAACGTGGGTGAGGATAAGGTGCTTTACAATCGCAACAGTTGTGTTCGAATCAATGCACTAACAACACGTTTGCAGGACTTGCAATGAAGATTGTTCATATAACCAGTTCTCTCAGAAATGGTGGTGCAGAGGCTATTCTTCATAGCTTGGTGGTCTGTAATGCTGCGAATAAACACATTGTTATTGTGTTGGGTGGTACTGATCATTACGCAGATATCCTTACTCAAGCCGGTATCGAATTACATCTACTGGATATGAAAGGATCCAGTAATCCGCTCACACCTTTGTGGCAACTGTCGAAGCTGCTCCGCGCTGAGAAGCCAGACATCGTGCAGGCATGGATGTATCACGCCAACTTGCTGGGCGGCTTAATCGCTAGGATGAGTGGTATAAAAAATGTGGTTTGGGGGATTCATATGTCTAATCCCAAGCTGGCTGGCTTGAAAAAGAGCACGCAGCTGGTGAATACCCTAAGTGCTATGACAAGTCACTTTGTGCCAGCAAAAATTGTCAGTTGTGGGCATAGAGCAGGGGAGAATCATGTTAACGGTGGCTATAGCAAATCGCGCATGATGACCATTTGCAACGGCTATGATTTGACACGCTTTGTGCGTGACGATGCTGCCAGACAATCGTTGAGAAAAGACTGGGGTATTGAGGAGGGAGCCGCTGTGTTTGGAAACCTTGCGCGATGGCACCCCGTGAAAGATCACAAGACAATGATTGAAGCTCTGGGTAAGTTATCAGCTGACAAGCCTTGGAAGCTAGTGTTAGCAGGCCCGGAGATGAATGAGCACAATGAAGAGCTCATGCAGCTGCTGTCAACCAATGCCGTCGCAGAGCATTGTATTTTGCTCGATCAAATCAGCGATGTATCCGGATATATGAACGCGCTAGATGTTCACATACTTTCCAGCTCTGATGAAGGCTTTCCTAACGTATTAGCAGAAGCCATGGCGTGTGGTACTCCTTGCGTCACAACCGATTGTGGTGATGCAGGCTACCTTGTGGGTGACACAGGCTGGGTTTGCCCCATAAGAGATCCTGATGCGTTGAGCGGTAAGCTTACGGAGGCGTTGTCTGAGTTAGACGATAAACCCGTATGGAGCAGGCGAACCCATGCGGCATCAGCACGCATTGCAGATAACTTCAGTGTTGAGCACATGAGTGCGCAGTATCAAGCCGTGTGGGATGAACTGCAGCCTGGGAGTTCTTGAGTCGGTGCTAGCCTCTATACGCAGTGCACTTCAGAGTAAGGATATTGTTCATTATCTGAAGAACACCGTATGGCTTTTGTCGGAGAAGGTGCTGGGTTTGGGTGCGGCGTTGCTGATCAGCGTCTGGATGGCAAGACATTTGGGACCAGAGAAATTTGGCCAACTGTCGTTTGCGCAAGGCTTTGCTTCTTTGTTTGTAGCTTTTGCAGCGTTGGGCCTGCAACGAATTCTTGAGCGCGACCTGGTGGATCGAGGCGACGACCGTCGTTCTGTGATATCCACATCGTTTGTGTTGGTGATTCTCGGGGCAATAGCAAGCTATGGCTTGATGATGCTGTTTTTGAACACGAGGCAATATGAAGACATTCAGAAACAGCTGGTACTAATAGCGGGACTCACCGCATTTTTGCAAGTCAATATTGTTTTTCTATCGCACTTTTTAAGTCGTGTGAATGCAAAGCCGTACGTAATGAGTAACGTTGTGGCCTTATCCATCTCCAACGTTGTGAAGGTCTTATTCATACTTAATGATGCACCGCTGCAGTACTTTGCCTTTGGTTTTGTACTAGACGGGCTTATATTGTTGCCCATCTTGCTTACCATCACGCGTGGCTCAGAGGCCATGCCACGATTGACGCTCGTTTCGGTTCGAGTGGCTAAGTCGTTACTAAAAGATTCATGGCCGTACATTCTTACCGGTGTGCTGATCACGATGTACATGAAGATCGACACCATCATGCTCAAAGAGATGTTGGGTGATTATGAGGTGGGTCAGTACTCGGCTGCAGCTAAACTGAGTGAAGGCCTTTACTACTTGCCGATGATCCTGGTCTCGTCTATCTATCCCGCTATTGTCAGAGCAAAAAAACAAGGTGAGGATATCTACAATGATCGTTGGAAGAATCTGTACTCTCTGCTGTTTTACATGGCGCTAGTACTGGCCATTGTTGTTTCACTGTTTGCCTCGTTTGCCATTCGCTTGTTGTACGGAGAGGCATTTTTGCCCGCAGTGCCCGTATTGCTAATACATGTGTGGGCTAGTCTGTTTGTTTTTGTCAGTATGGCCAGTGGTCGCTGGTTGCTTACTGAAAACCTGCAACTGCTTTCTATTGCAAACACGTTTATTGGTGTTTGCGTCAATGTCGGGTTAAATCTGTATTTAATTCCACGCTATGGCATTGAGGGTGCGGCGGTTGCCACCGTTATCTCCTATGGTGCTTCTGGCTATTTCTGTTTTGCACTGTGGCGCCGCACACGACCCAATTTTGTGCTTATGAGCAAATCGATTCTAAAATTACCAACGCTCAAGCGCTAGCAAGTCGTTTTTTGAACTAGCTGAAAATTTAAGCGCTGACTATCTGGCTCTGAAATGACCAACACGTGAGCGCAAGCGTTACGCAGTGGCTCATTCGTGATCAAGAAGAAACGCGTGCAAGTCTTTCAAGAGTGTTTCTTTTTCGATATGAGGGCGTGAAATTTCAGACACTGCAGGTCGATCATTGTGCCTATGTTCCAGTGCAAACTCGCACATGACTTGTAGGTCAATAGGCCCGTGTTTGTAGTATTTGAAATCATCTGGCAGCATATCGCCATGGCCTGCATAAACAGCAAGGCCTTCCATAAGGTATTCACGTACCTTCAATGCGGGTACATTTTGCATATCTTTCTTGTGCGCTGAAAGATTGCTGATGCCCATATCACTGATGGCAATCAGCTCACTTATTTTGTCTTTTTGCACAAGGCCATGTGCCACGAAGCGTTTGTCGCCTTTGAGTAGCTCTGCCTGCTCAGAGGTGAGTTCTCCCACCATATGGCAGATGAAGTCACCTTGATAGTTTGATGCGGCATTGAACATGTCCTCCAGACCCTGCCAGGGCTGGAATTTTGAGGATACAAACAAAAATTCTGGTGCTGGACTTTCAGCTTCTTTCTTTTTTCGATCATCGGCTGTTGGAAAATTGATTTTGGCGTAGTAGTCCACGCCATTGGTATAAACCTTATGGGGGATGTCTCGTTTAATTAGGCGCCTTTGCATCTCGTAGTCGAGTATGTCTGGGAGGACTGCGATGATGCCATCGGCTAACGATAGGGTAATAGGGCCGAGTATTTTTTCTATTAGGGTTTTTGCTTTGGAGCTACTGAGCGTGAGTTCCGGAACTTCCAGAGTGTGATGTACGGTGTACACCTTGCGCCCACACAGCAAGACAAATAGCATTTGTAGTGGGTCGTACACTGAATAGCGCAGTAGGATGACATCGATGTCGCGTGTTTTTTTGTATAGCCACCGGTAGTACGCCAACCTGAATGGGAAGCGTTTATCAGAGCTTACTGATGAACGCTCATGCACACGCCCTGGCACGTCGATGCCGGTGTACAACACGGATATCCAATCCAGGCCTAATTTTTCTGACGATTGTGTCTCCGCTTCAAGCTGCCTTAGAACCCCGATTGCTGGTTCGCTCTGTATGCCAGTGTGTATAACTTTCATCGACGTTAATATGATTTTTTAGTGGAGTTAAATTAGTAAGGCTGATTAAGCGAAGGATATGGCTGAACTAATAAAGCCGTTACAGTATTCTAGGTTCAATAGTCAAAGCAACATCAAATACCTCTTTGACCTTCAAGCGAATGGCCGATGCTAATGCCAACAGCCCAACGCCATCGCTGGGCCCACATTTGATAAGAACCAATGCTTGGCTTTCATGCACACCAACACCTGTCTGTCGATATCCCTTATATCCCAACTGGTCAATTAGCCATCCCGCTGCCAGCTTATACCTTTCTCCACTTTGCGGGTAGGCCACAAGGTTTGGGAATTTGGTTTTCAACCTTTCATAGTGCTCCGCACTCACCACCGGATTATGAAAAAAACTCCCCGCATTGGGAACCACAGCAGGATCTGGCAACTTTGATGCTCTGATAGTACACACAGCG
>JALZUD010000102.1 GCA_023301725.1 Granulosicoccus sp.
TGCCAACCTATGTTGCCAGCTCATTTTTTGGCATTAACGCTCGACTTGCACTTCCACGTTGATGGTGTCGGTGAGCGAAGGTTGCTCATGATCTCGAGCCACAAACGTGAGCACTAGACGTCCGATATCCGCATCAGAGGGCGTCCAGATGAACGTCCTGCTTCCATCTCCGCTATCAGAGAAACTGGCACCGTTGGGTCTATCGAGTACCAACAACGCGGGTGGAATACCGTCTTCATCATCCGCCTTGATGCGAATAGACAAAGTTTGCCCAACCCTGACACTTTGTGGCTCCACGTTGCGAATCACGGGTGCATTGGCTGTTGATTCGGATGGAGTGTTGTTTCCATCTGAGTTGTTATCGGAGGCGTTGCCAGAGTCGTTATCATCATTTATCGAATCAACAACACGAATGACCAAGCGCTGAGTAACGCGATTGGAACCATTAAGAGGGTCTATTGCGATCAGTTCAACAACAGAACTTGCCGCTGCACGATCAGAAACCAACCATTCCAGTTCAAGAACTCCATTGCCAGGCCCATTGACACGCATGCCTCCAGGCACATTTCCCACTGTGACACTCGGTGCAAGACCACTGCCATCAATAGCTTGCAAACTCAATCTAAAAAGCTCTCCTCGCTGTACTTGAGGTGATGGCAGGTTGTTAAAACCCAGTGTGCCACGCGGAACATCATCAGCACCAGTATTGCCATTATCCACTGGCGAATCATCGTCGTTGCCAGGATTACTCGTATTGTTTGAGCTAACAGTAATTGTCATGCTCTGCTCAGAGATTCTGGAATTATCCAGTGCATCCCTAGCAATCAGCTCAACCTCAAACACACCGGTTCGAGAAGGCGTCCAATCAAGTTTAAGTTGACCATTTCCAAGCCCCTCAACGCGCATGCCTCCTGGCACATCACCCACTGTGACTACTGGGAAAGTACCGTCAGTATCAGTCGCTATCAAGGTAATGCTGTAAGCGATGCCAACATTAATAGTTGGAGATGGCACAGCAGTAAATTGCGGCGCATCGTTGTTGTCAAAGCCACCTGTTGAGTTGTCAGGTTCCGAATTGTCAGGTGTGTTGTCTGATGAAGAACCGCTGCGTGTTAACAAGACGACCCAATCATCACCCATTCGCGATGGTGGAGAACCCAGCCTCAGACTGCCAGAACTTGCCAGATTAGAAGCGCCATTAAACATCTCACCAGTACGGGGATCAAACCATCGTTGCCTGAACAAGGCGTTTGTACCACTGAGGTTTATTGTTTCACCACCATTTGTTTGTGGTAGGTACACCGCATAGGTATCGCCTTGCAAGGCAAATACTTCAGCGCCACCAAACGCAGAACTATCACCACTCACTAAGGAATCAGCAGGTTCCATTTCCCAGAAGGGTAACTCTCGCTCCATCATTTCACGAGCAATACGCATCTGCCGCCACATGGCTTCGCGCAATCTGAAATTACCAGCAGTGGTATCCCCACCTAACGGCAATGGTTGCGAACCAAAATACCATTCGATATTTCCACCGCTAAAAAACACATCGTAGAGTATTTCCTTACGCCTCTCATTCTCACCTTCTGAGCCAAGTCCGTTAGTGTTTTCATCCATGTCCAACACCCAAGGGTGGCCAGCGTTGGCTGAATTTGCACGCCACTGTTCAACAAACTGCCCGGCAAACTGAGGATCATATTGAATGGAACTTGCACTAAAACGACTATCACCCACCAACTCTCCGTATCGGAAAAACTGGTTGATGTGCGTGTGTACAGCAATTGGCTTATCGCTCCAATCAAGCGCCCGAATATAGTCTGCATGCTTTTGCAGCTCGACTAGCGGATAGTCGTTTTCTTCACCCAGATTCCACTTAACCGCCAGCAAATAACCAAAGCGTGCAATTAACTCACGAAAAAATAACTTTCTCTCAACGCCAAGTGCGCCATTATCCAACCATTGCTCGTTAGCGGGCTCGGTCTCGCTAAGTACGATATTCAAAGCAACCCCTTGACGCTGCGCGTGAGCAAGGACTTCATTCCACTGATGCAGTTTGGAGATGTCGTAATGAGTATTGTCAAAACGGCTACGCGAAGCGCCAGTGAATGGATAAGTCTCTTGGCCATCACCTCCCAGATTCATAGGTAAAAAGTACACAGAGTTGACCCCCTGCTCTCCCAGGTAATTCAAAGCCCCGATAAGACCACGACTATCAACTCCGCTTGATGAATTACTGAACAATGGATCACCCGTATTCCAATCACCCCGATGCTCGTTAAAATTGTGTAAAAAACCTGATTCATTTCCGCCTTGATCCACTGTGCCGTCAATACCGGCAAAACCCAGCAAATTTTCAGGACTATCGGTGCCACCTTTTATCCAATACGGCCCATCGCGGAATTTCATGTAGTGCTTACCGACGTATTCCAGGCGACCCAGTCTAAGAAATCCTTCGGCACTTCCTGAAATGCTCTGAATATCAAATTGACCACTAGCCCCTTCCAGGCTCGCAGAGCTCCCCGCGTTATCGTCAAGGCTGATCGCAACCTCAGTACCGCTGCGCAGTTGCGCTCGGTAAGACCAACGACCTACTTCATCTGCAGCAAAACGCGCTCGCCAAACTTGACCGCGACCACCGCCGTTTCCATCACCTGCAAAGAATCCGGGAACGTCTGTGGTGCGACCGGAAGGACTGGTGAATGTCACTGTTAGACGATAGTCAAGAAAGGGATTGGGCGACGCAGAGGATTCGTCAAGTAGGGGACCTTGAAAATCTATATCGAGCGGCTGCCACTTGTTGAGTTGACCACTCACCGAGGCTGAAATAGCCAAAGATGAAAACAACGAAAGGCAGAGGCATGAAGCGACTCTTAGTAAGACAACGGGACTTCGCATAAAATACACCTGAAAGCTGAAATGACGTAGGCATGTGGATACCACCGACCGGAAGTATGCAGGCAAGAAAAGGGTATTTTTACCTTTAGAAACAATGTTCAGCCGAATTTTTTATTTCTGTGAATTTGATCAGACTTAAGCTGTGATCATGAGCAAGGGATCTTGCGACAGCCATCACAAACTGTACATTTAGCGAGGCGAACACAAACCCACTTTCAATGTTTAGCATCAGGGGTCGATACACCTACGAAGAGCCCGCTATCCGTCTGTGAAAAAGTAATGAAATTACACCTTACTTCTGCGTATGAACTGCATCCTGGGTTAGACACTTTATTAAGTGCAGCACCTAACGATAGTGTTCATGCTCATACTTTAAGCACGGATCCTGAGACTGCAGATGCTATCGTGTTCATTGAGAACACGCAGTTTGATGATGTCATGTTCAAACGCTTGAGAGCTCACGATCTGGTTAGCCGGTTCCCTGAGAAGGTGTTCATGTACAACGAAATGGACCGTCCCTGGGATGTACTACCGGGCTTGTTCACCTGTATGACACGTAAGCAGATGAATGAAGGCAATCAGCGTGCCTTCGCTTATCTGTCAACGCCCAACACACACGTCCAATCAGTTTACGAAAAGAATTCAGAGCGTGAGTGGCTGTATTCTTTTATGGGGGCGATGAGTCATGCTTCGCGCAGACAGGTTATGCGCCTTCCATCTGAGCACGCATACTTAAAAGATACCTCAGAATTCAACGTTTGGAATACCAGCCCAGAAGAGTTGGATCAACGTGCCCAGAACTACGCAAATGTGCTGGGAGGTAGTAACTTCGTTTTATGCCCACGAGGTATAGGAACCTCTTCCATTCGTTTATACGAGACACTGGAAGCGGGTCGAGTGCCCATCATTATTGCCGATCAATGGGTACCGCCCGAGGAGACTGATTGGAGTTTCGCCATTCAAATTCAAGAAAACAGAATCAAGGCGATACCAGGTATATTGAAATCACACGCTGACGAAGCAATAGAACGCGGCGAAGCTGCACGTGCGGCCTGGGCTGCCAGTTATGCGCCCGACAAGCTATTTAATACACTTGGAAATTCCATAGAGAGTCTCTTGTCGAACAGCAGGCAGGGTGACAACCACAGCACATCACTACCGTGGAATAAATGGATCGCATCTGGTGGGTTAATGACTAGAACCGCGGTTCAACGCATTCGTGGTCAACGCTAGAATCGAGGCTTGCAATAACTGATTGGCGATAAGTTAGTAGCTACTTACTTAATCGATCAATCAACACGAATCGTGCTGACCTATACGCAATTCACTCGCTCGTGTAGCTCGTCAATCCTGACGTAAAAGCCTTATTAGTGAACTAGGCTTCGTCAAACTCACGCACCAGCGGGCATCCAAGCACGCTGAGCAGTAGATTCCCGTATTCTGTTGCGTGACGTATCTTTTTGCGTCACCTATCTTCTTGCGTCACCTATCTTCTTGCGTCACCTATCTTCTTGCATGACGAGTCCTGCTGACATGCCGATTTCACTATGTCGACGCCGCATCCTGTCACTGATTACTCAACCATAAATACGTCTTAATTACAGACAAAAAAACGCGCTCAAAGCGCGTTTTTTCTATCATGTTATTTACAACTGCACTTCAAAACTACAAGAACATTAACCATGCATTCTATGCTGTTTATCATCATCGTCCTCTTCTTCCAGACTCATTGATTCGGATAAAACATCATTGACAGCTGAATTGCTACCTGCCTCTAACTTAATACGAAGTCTTAGATCATTGACTGAATCTGCATTTCGCATAGCTTCTTCAATCGTAATTGCGTTCTGTCCTAGCAAATCGAAAAGCGCATGATCGAAGGTTTGCATGCCTTGATTGACACTTTTCTTCATCAGTGCCTTGATCTCGTGTATCTCACCTTTCTGAATCAAGTCTGACATTAGTGGCGTATTCAACAGGACCTCAACAGCAGCACGTCTACCTTTACCACTGGGTGTAGGCAATAATCGTTGCGAGATAAATGCCTTTACATTCAGTGACAAGTCAAGCAACAACTGCTTATGACGGGTTTCCGGGAAGAAGTTTATGATTCTATCCATTGCCTGATTGGTATTGTTAGCGTGAAGTGTTGCTAGGCACAAATGGCCTGTCTCAGCAAACGCTATTGCGTGTTCCATTGTCCTCTGGTCACGTATTTCTCCGATCAGTATCACATCAGGTGCTTGCCTCAACGTGTTCTTCAATGCAATTTCAAACGATTCGGTATCTGTTCCCACCTCTCGTTGAGTCACTATGCAACCCTTGTGGTGGTGAACAAACTCCACTGGATCCTCAATGGTAATGATATGTCCGTTGGAATTCTCATTCCGATAGTCAACCATCGAAGCCAAGCTGGTTGACTTACCTGAACCTGTACCACCAACAAAAATAACAAGGCCTCGTTTAGTCATTGCTATCTGCGAGAGGACATCAGGCATGTGCAAATCTGCAAACGAAGGAATTTCGTTCGGTATTATTCTAACCACAAGCCCGGCACTTCCTCTCTGTACCAGCGCATTGACACGAAACCTTGATATCTTTGGCAAGGCGATGGCGAAGTTACATTCACGATTTTCAGCAAATTCTTTACGCTCTTTCTCAGTCATCAAGCATTGAGCAAGTGCAAGGGTATGTTCTGCTGATAGCTTTTTATCCATGACCGGCTTCACTTTTCCATGCAAACGCATGGAAGGTGCAGCACCGGCAATGATGAACAGGTCAGATCCACCTTT
The DNA here is from genome assembly GCA_023301725.1 of Granulosicoccus sp. Classification (GTDB taxonomy): domain Bacteria; phylum Pseudomonadota; class Gammaproteobacteria; order Granulosicoccales; family Granulosicoccaceae; genus Granulosicoccus. The sequence goes on from JALZUD010000102.1 coordinate 5,688, forward strand.
TTTGTATAGGCTTACCAGCAGTTCATCCATGAATCGCTTTGCAACTTCAAGATCCATTTTATATTCCTCTAAATTGAGTTGTGCTTAAACATAAACTCAAAGACTTACATTATGCTGTCAGGGTTTTGTGCTTTCTTACGCGCTTCCGCAAGCTCTACAGTGCCGCGTTTCACTAGCTCTTTTAAGTTCTGATCAAGGGTTTGCATACCATTCGCTTGGCCTGTCTGGATTGCTGAGTACATCTGCGCAACCTTATCCTCACGAATCAGGTTTCGGATCGCTGGCGTGCCCAGCATGATTTCATGTGCAGCAACACGACCACCGCCTTTTTTCTTAAGTAGAGATTGCGAAATTACGGCACGCAAGGATTCAGACAGCATTGAGCGCACCATTGCCTTTTCGCCACCAGGAAATACGTCAACGATTCGATCGACCGTCTTGGCAGCAGAACTGGTGTGCAAGGTACCGAAAACCAGGTGGCCAGTTTCAGCAGCGGTCAATGCCAGTGAAATGGTTTCCATGTCACGCATCTCACCAACCAATATAACGTCTGGATCTTCACGCAAAGCTGATCGCAGGGCGGGCCCAAAGCCCATCGTGTCACGATGGACTTCACGCTGGTTGATCAGACATTTTTTACTTTCATGCACAAATTCTATCGGATCTTCAATAGTCAGGATATGACCCAACTCAGATTCGTTCTTGTAATCCATCATGGCGGCAAGTGTTGTCGACTTACCAGAACCGGTTGGTCCTGTTACCAGCACGATGCCGCGCGGCATCGCTGAAATTTCCTGAAATATCTTAGGTGCACCGAGCTGCTCAAGCGTTAGTATTTCAGTAGGGATGGTTCTGAAAACTGCACCACAACCACGGTTCTGGTTAAAGGCATTTACACGAAATCGGGCAGTGTCAGGAATTTCAAAAGAAAAGTCAGTCTCCATTTTCTCTTCGTAGTCTTTACGCTGCTTGTCGTTCATGATGTCGTAAACCATTGCCTGTACAGCAGCATGATCCAAGGCTGGGACATTGACGCGACGCATATCACCGTCCACACGAATCATCGGGGGAAGTCCTGCAGAGAGGTGCATGTCAGACGCGCCGTTTTTGACGCCAAACGTCAATAGCTGAGCAATATCCATTAATCGTTGCCTTTGTTAGTGTCTTTAGTGTTCAGTGGTCGGCACACCTTCGAAAGCGCGTACTATTTCAGACCGATGAAGACCTTGTCGGCCGTTTGCAGAAATTTCTTAGGCATGATTGCTTGTAGAGGGCTAAACAGACCATAATCTCTGTCTCAACGACAATTACGTGAACCAAATCTCATTGAACATTGCAACAGCTCTTAAGTCTGTGAAAGCGCTCGTACTGGAACACGAGGCTCGGTACAGAAACACCTCTGAAAAAGTACAACTGTTGGCTGTCAGTAAAAAAAAGCCCGCTAGCGACATTCTTCAAGCAGTTGCCGCGGGCCAACGGGCATTCGGTGAAAATTATGTTGATGAGGGCGTCGAGAAAATTCTGGAAATTAATGACGCATCGCTCAGCTGGCATTACATCGGCGCCATTCAATCCCGTAAAACAGCACTCATTGCCGAGCATTTTCAATGGGCACATGGTGTTGATCGGCTCAAAGTTGCCACGCGACTATCGGAGCAACGCCCCAAACACCTTCCTCCACTGAATATCTGTCTGCAGATTAACGTCGACAATGAAGCCTCAAAGGCAGGCATTCCAATGGCTGAATTGCCAGAGCTAGCTGATCAATGTTCGTCATTGCCGGGTTTGAAGTTACGTGGACTCATGGCAATTCCAACACCACGTGACGCTATGAGCGAACAGAGAACAGCGTTCGCACAGTTAAGACACGCGCTTGAGAATCTACAAGACACACATCCAGAACTCGACACACTCTCTATGGGTATGAGTGCAGATATGGAAGCCGCTATCGCTGAGGGCTCTACACTTGTTCGCATAGGCACCGCAATATTTGGCGCCAGAGAAAGTTAGTCTTAAGTCCATTCGTTGATAAACTTCTAACCATTCAATCAAGAGAACATAACGACTATGAGTGCAAGTAACGCATCTAACTCAATGGCTATGGCATACGAAATCGGCCAAAGCTTATGGCTGGATTACATCCAGAAGAGCCTCATGGACGGTGACTTACAAGCGATGATCAAAGATGATCGCCTAATGGGACTAACATCCAACCCGGCAATCTTTGAGCAGGCTATCGCCAAAACATCAGAATACGACAATGCAATTTCCGCCATAGTGCAAAAACAGACAGATGTTAGTGAATTGGAATTATTCAATCAGCTTGCCATTCCGGATATACAGGCTGCAGCTGACGCTTTTGCAGCAACCTATGAGGCCACTAATGGCGTAGACGGCATGGTCAGTCTGGAAGTCACTCCAGAACTTGCACACGACGCCGCTGGCACCATAAAAATGGGCATGGAGTTACATGGTCGCGTCAATCGCCCAAATTTAATGATCAAGGTGCCCGGCACCAGTGCGGGTGTCAAAGCCTTTGAAGCACTCACAGCCCTGGGGGTTAACGTCAACGTCACGCTGTTATTCAGTGTTTCTCGTTACAAAGAAATAGCTCAGGCTTACATTCGCGGTTTAGAGCGCCGTCATGCGGATGGGCACCCGGTAGACAAAATCGCCTCTGTAGCCAGCTTCTTTGTCAGTAGAGTAGATGTCAGCGTCGACAAGGAGCTGGAGGACAATGGTAGTGATGCTGCAAAGGCCCTCAAGGGAAAAATCGCCATCGCCAACGCAAAGGTTGCTTACGGTCATTTCGTCAATCTGTTTGGCAGCGAACAGTTTGCGAAGCTGCGTGAACAAGGAGCACGCCCTCAACGACTACTCTGGGCAAGCACTGGCGTTAAAAACCCCGACTATTCTGATGTGATGTACATCGAAGAGCTTATCGGTCCAGATACGGTCAACACGGTCCCGCCTAAAACAATGGAAGCATTTAAAGATCACGGAGTCGCCGAGTCACGACTTATGAAGAATCTGGCTCAGGCCCATAAGGATATATCTTCGCTCAATGAGTTTGGTGTATCGCTAAGCACTATCACTGACAAGCTGGAGGCCGATGGCATTCAATCATTTGCAGAATCTTTTGACCGTCTGCTGGCTGTACTGGCAGACAAACGCAAAGCGGTTGCCAGCTAGTGCGCTGGTTGTTTGTCGGCGCTGGCAATATGGCAAGCAGCTTAATTGGCGGCTTGTTAGCTGGCGATGCAACGGCCGATCAGGTCGTTGTAGTTGATCCCGATTCAACATCTCGCCAACGTGCGGAGCAGTCTTTTGGGGTGCACAGTGCCTCAAGCATTGAAGCTGCGCTTTCATTACTGGTAGATTCGCCAACTGATACAACGGTACACGTAGGGATTGTATTTGCGGTGAAACCGGATATTGTGCAGCGCGTTTGCGAATCAATAACCCGTTATCTGCAAGAGGCTGATTCACAGAACGATAAGGCGCAGTCGCCTGCCCTCATCCAGCCTTTATACCTGTCTGTGGCTGCAGGCGTTCGCGCAAGCAGTATGTGCAGCTGGTTACCAGAAGGGGCTGCGTTAGTACGCTGCATGCCCAACACGCCTGCATTATTAGGGCTAGGCGTAACTGCCCTTTACGCTAACGAACAATGCAGCAACGCCGATAGACAACGAGCAGAATTGCTTCTGGGTGCGGTTGGAACGTGTATTTGGGTGGATGAAGAGCCGCTGCTTGATGCCGTGACTGCGGTGTCCGGGAGTGGGCCTGCATACTTCTTCTATCTCATAGAACACATGACACAGGCCGGCGTAGAACTGGGTCTGACTCACGATATAGCCGAGAAACTTGCAGTGGAAACAGCGTATGGTGCGGCCAGCATGGCTCGACAAGGTCAACACAGTGCAGCAAAACTGCGCGATAACGTCACTTCAAAAGGTGGCACGACTGCTGCTGCGCTGCAAGTGTTCGACAATCGGGCTACGCCTACGATTATTGTGGAGGCACTGACTGCTTCACGAGATCGTGCGGTTCAACTTGGCGATGATCTGACTTGACTTTAGTACAGACTAATCATGGAACGATTGTACATTTCATGATTGGTCCGGCTTAACGTCAAACAAATAAACAACAACGGAGAGTATCCATGGGTAGTTCTGCACTTCATGCAATCGGATTTATATTCGGCATTTTGTTCAATTTTTACGCAACCATAGTGGCTGTCCGCTTTGTTATGCAGGTAGTACAAGCCGACTATTACAATCCATTAGCACAAGCGGTCGCCAAACTAACTAACCCGCTATTGTTACCTCTCAGGCGTTTTATCCCCAGTATAAAAAATTACGACACCGCATGTTTCGTACTTGTTTTTGCTGTCTTGTTTCTAAAATTGCTGGTCTTCAAGTTTTTAAATCTTGGCCCTGTTCCAACTATCGGCTTTTCGTACCCGGTCGAGCAACTTCCCTTAGTCAAGCTCGTGCTTCTTTCCTTGCTCGATGTCCTACATCAGTTTTTTAACGTCGTTATCTTTGCACTGATCATTGGCGCAGTTCTAAGCTGGATTCCGGGTGCTGCAGGTAACCCAGTACAAGGACTAGTCTCTTCAATCAGTGAGCCAGTGCTGCGCCCACTTCGCAAATTGATTCCACCTGTTGGCGGATTTGATCTGACTGTTTTCTTTACCATCATCGGTCTTTTTGCAGTGCGTATATTTCTAATCGGTACACTTCGCGCGCTGTTTGGTATTTAGCAACAAGCCAATATTAAAACTGAATAAAACCCTTCAAATACAGCTTTTTTTAACATCAAACGCGATATTTACTAAAAAAACAGTGGTTTTTACCTCTTTTACACTTTAAAAGCTGACGAATCACGCAATCATGTGTTAACTTTCGCGCGCTTCGCGCTAAGTGCGAAGCGTTCGAAAAACGATGCACTTACAGCATCTTTGTAGAAACACTCAGCAGAGGAATTAACGAATGGCGGCTAAGAAAAAAGCTTCAGCTAAAAAAAAGGCAGTAGCGAAGAAGGCACCAGTAGCAAAAAAAGCAGCAGCAAAGAAGTCAGCTGGTAAGAAATCAACAGCGAAGAAATCAGCTGCTGCAAAATCAGCGGCCGGAAAGAAGCCACCCACCAAATCAGAGATCATGACATCGATCGCTGAGACCACTGAATTGAGCCGCAAAGAAGTTGTGTCAGTATTCGAAGCGCTCAATAACCTGATTCAGGACAATCTTAAGCCACGTGGACCAGGCACTTTCAGCATTCCTGGCCTCATGAAAATACGTGTTAACAAAAAGCCCGCCACAAAAGCGCGTAAAGGCATCAGCCCTTTCACTGGTGAAGAAATCATGTTCAAAGCCAAGCCTGCACGCAAAGTCGTTAAAGTTTTGCCACTGAAGAATCTTAAAGACATGGTGTAAACCAGCATATTGCACTTACTGCAGTATAGTTAGCATGTGTACTTGCTTGGCTTGTGGTGTAAACACCACAAGCCGAGCAAGAGCAACAGGCATATAATGTGCTTTTGGTAATAACGGTTACCGTCCATTCAGCGCCACATATTTTTCAGTCACTCTTCCCAGATCGTCATGTTAATGACGGCTCTAAATCTGGCTTTGTTGAAGAAACCAGATATATTGTGCGCGTGAGGTGACAAGACGGAACGTTATTCACTATTTTTGCTCGAAATACAGGCTTAACAGCTCAAGGGAATATTTTTTAATGAGTGCTAGTGCTACATCAGAGTCCGTATCACCGAGACTTCCACGACTTGTCAACACGATTCTAGTGGTGGTTCTGGCTGTGGTGCTTGCGATATTGAGTCTTAAGGTGTTTTCAGGATTCAGCGCAGGCGCTAATGACTCCAGCAACACATCGGCAAGCCAAGTGCTCACAGGCAACAGCTCGTCAACTGTGGCAGCACCCTCTACCGCCGAGCTCGCCCAAAATATCGCCTCGCTACATTTGTTTGGTGATGCATCCAGCCGCAAAGTGGAAAAAAAAGAGGAAATCAAGCCCGCTGAGCCCATCGAAGACACTCGCTTGAACCTGCAACTCGCTGGCGTATTCGCATTCGACCCAGCAGAGAACGCTATAGCTATCATTAGCGCCGGATCAGCAGAACAGAGCGCATACGGCATTGGCGACAAAATAAGCGGCGACATCTCATTAGAGGCCGTCTACACCGATCACGTCATTCTGAACAATCGCGGAAAGCTGGAAAAACTCTCGCTTCCAGAGAATGTACAGCCAGTTGCCTTTGCACCAGTGCCCCAAGCTCCTGTTGCCAGCAATTCACAGGCATCAGGCCAGCCCATTGAGCTACCAAGTAACCCTGGGCAGCTCCGAGACACATTAGCGCGAAATCCCGCCATGCTTGGCCGAGTGGTGGCGGCAGAGCCTTACCAGGAAAATGGCAAATTGGTGGGCTACCGTATTACGCCCAAACAAAACCCTGAAATCCTTGAGGCTCAAGGCATCATTGCCGGCGATATCATCACTCGGGTCAATAATATTCAGCTCAACAGTCAAAAACAAGGAATTCGGGCACTTCGAAACGCCATCAAAGCGGAGAATTTAGAGGTAACAATTCTTCGCGATGGCATAGAAATTCCACTATCAATTTCACTCGCCCAATAAGCCCGTCATTCCACGCAAAACGACAGGCTAGGTAAGTTTGTACATTCTGCATTCAAACCGAGATCAGCGGAAGCACGAGCAGTCAGTTATCGCTGGCTTTAGGTTGACTCCGCACTACACTCAGGGTATGAACGCCCTCGAAAATCATCATGAATATGCATTTATTTTCTAAAACAATCTGCAAGACTACTAGTGCGACAGCGCTTTCTGTGGCGCTTGCGTTAGCGATTGGCGGAACATCAATCGTATCCACGCCTGTCTACGCGCAAGAAGGGTCGTTCACGCTGAACCTTAAAAACGCCGACATCCAGTCACTGATACAGACGGTGTCGCGGCAATCGGGTGTCAATTTTGTGGTTGATCCGCGCGTAAAAGCGCGAGTTACTGTCATTTCCTCTGCCCCGCTGAATGCCGATGAGCTGTACGAGACTTTTCTATCGGTTTTACAGGTCCACGGCTACGCAGCTGTGCCCAGTGGTGACTTAATAAAGATTGTTCCTGACGTCAATGCCAAACAAGGACCCGTTCCTGAATATACAGATGGCGATTCCAACTCTGATCAACTGGTCACGCAGGTTATCAAAGTCGAAAACGTACCCGCAGCACAGCTAGTTCCCATCTTGCGCCCGCTGGTACCGCAACAGGGGCATCTGGCAGCTTACGCTGCCACTAACACGCTCATCGTGACTGACCGTGGTGCAAACATCGGTAGACTCATAACGATCATTAAAGGCATAGACACGCCCGATAACGATGAGGTGCAAATTGTTAAGCTCCAACACGCATCAGCTAGCGAAATCATCCAGATTCTGCAATCACTGCAGAGCCGAGGTGGCCAGATTGACGGCACACCAGGTGCTGTGCGTTTTGCCGCTGACGAACGCACCAATAGCATCTTGTTAAGTGGAGATCCTGATGCGCGAACGCGAATGCAAGGTCTGATCCTGAATCTAGACACCCCAATCGATGCTGGCAACAACGGTAATACTCGTGTTATCTACCTGAAGTATGCCAATGCTGAAGATTTGATCGGTATTCTTACTGGTGTATCAGCGGGACAATCTTTGATTGGTATCGGTGGAGCAGCGCAGCCGACCAACGACACGGCTGCAGCCGTACCCAGTCAGCCTATTGTCGATGCCAACGGCGTTCAAATTCCTCAACAACCGAATGTTCCCACCGCTTCACTGATTCCCCGGGCAGGGCAAGATCAGGAAAGTGACGGCCCAAGGATCGACATCCAGGCGGATGAAAACACCAACGCACTGATCATTACTGCGCCACCCGATGAGATGCGCAGTATCCTGACTGTTATCGACCAACTCGATATACGCCGAGCTCAAGTACTCGTTGAAGCAATCATTGCAGAGCTCTCAACAGCCAACAGCTCGCAGCTGGGCGTTAACTTCGCAGTGGATGGTACAAACTCTAACCGACCCGCTGCGTTCACCAATCTTGGTGGTGCGACTCAGGCCCTAGTGGGTACTGTGGCAAGTGGTGGCGCTAGCCTAAGCAACGGTCTTTCACTGGCTTTGGGACGTTTTGGTGGTGATGGCGTTGATTTCGGCGTATTGCTTTCAGCCATCGCATCCGACAGCAACAACAACGTTCTATCCACCCCGTCGCTAGTAACCCTGGACAACCAAGAGGCTGAGATCATAGTCGGTCAGAATGTGCCATTCGTCACCGGATCGCAGCTTTCCACGGCAAACGACAATCCTTTCCAAACTATTGAACGGCAGGATGTCGGCGTCTCCCTTAAGGTTAAGCCGCAGATCAACGAAGGCGATAACATCAAACTGGAGATCGAGCAGGAAGTATCTGATGTGAGCAATACCTCCGTTACAGGTGCAACCGATATCACGACCAATCTTCGCTCTATCAAAACCACCGTTTTGGTAGAAGACGGCCAGACACTGGTGCTTGGTGGCCTCATTGACGATCAAGTAAACGATACTCGCGACAAAGTCCCATTCCTTGGAGACATTCCAATACTGGGCAGCTTGTTTCGATTTAGAACAACCAGCAAGAGCAAGCGTAACTTGATGGTCTTTTTGCACCCGACTATTTTACGTGACGCGGAATCTGCTGATTACTACAGTCGAAGCAAATACAACGATCTGCGCGCAATTCAGCTAGGCTCGTTTGACGTTGAAAGCTCATTGATTAAAGAATCCCAGCCTGTCTTACCCGAACTACACATGTACTTTGAAGGAAAGCGCGTTTTTAACTCAGGTAAAAGCGCTTTGGAGACTCTGGTTCCTACAAATGAAGCTCCCGTCTTATTACCAACACCGGGAGTGGCTACACCTACGGCTAGTTCGCCGATCACTCCAAGGCCGGTCATTCGCTACGATTCACTACCCGAAGTACGCACACCCGGGCCGCTAATCGAAGTTAACGATCAGGATGTTTACAGCGTTCGCCAAATTAATGGAATACCTGTGGCAGCACTGCATACCAATAACTATTTAGCGAGTTTGAGATAGCCGGTGGCAACACCTACAGATTTTATAGACGTCGGCAGTCCGTCTAATAAAAAGACGGCGAGTAAGCAATTTGATGACGGCACCGAGTTTTTCGGTGCAGACATGCCTGCTGCTGACATGCCAGCTCCCGAAGCTGAAACTCCACGTGCACAAGGCATCCCGTACACGTTTGCTAAACGGCATGGTGTGTTGCTTGATAACAACCCTGAAGGCGGCTTGCTGCTGGTTCATAAGCCTGGTGTTAAATTGCAGGCTTTGGCGGAAGCACGGCGCAAAGCAGGACAACCGATAAAGCTTGAGCCTGTGTCTGCGGATGATTTTGATGCACGGCTCACCCAATATTACGAAGGTGATACTGGGCAGGCCACGGATATCATGGACGACTTCGGAGACGAGCTCGATCTTGCAAAACTGGCCGATGCCCTACCCGAACCCGAAGATTTACTTGAGTCAACGGACGATGCGCCAGTTATTCGTCTGATTAACGCCATGCTTACCTCAGCTGTGCGTAATGGCGCATCAGACATACACGTTGAGCCATTCGAACAGCGACTCTCGATTCGCTATCGAGTCGATGGTGTCATGCAGAAATTATTAGAACCACCACGTGCCATAGCGCCGCTGATTATTTCGCGACTCAAGGTTATGGCCAAGCTGGACATTGCAGAACGAAGATTGCCACAAGACGGTCGTATCAGTTTACGAGTAGCAGGTAGACCCGTAGACGTTCGAGTCTCCACACTCCCCTCAGGGCACGGTGAGCGCGTGGTTTTGCGCTTGCTGGACAAACAAGCAGGTAGGCTTGATCTTGAACAATTGGGCATGCCGCCAGAATCATTGAAGGGTCTGCTGCACACACTGACCATGTCGCACGGCATCATACTTGTCACTGGGCCCACAGGCTCGGGTAAAACGACTACGCTGTACGCATCCCTGGCGAAGCTCAATACATCAAAATTTTCTATCCTGACCGTCGAAGATCCCATCGAATACTATATCGACGGTATCGGTCAGACACAGGTGAACAACAAGGTAGAGCTTGATTTTGCCAGAGGCCTGCGTGCCATTCTGCGACAAGATCCAGATATCGTCATGGTAGGTGAAATACGTGACTTGGAAACAGCCGAGATTGCCGTGCAAGCTTCCTTAACCGGTCATCTTGTTCTGTCTACTCTGCATACCAACACCGCTGTGGGAGCTGTGACGCGATTACGCGACATGGGTATAGAACCCTTCCTGCTGTCATCGAGCCTGGTGGGTCTTGTAGCACAACGACTGGTCCGAGTACTTTGCGCGAATTGTAAGAGACCGCACACGCCTAGCGATGGTGAATTACGCGTTCTAAAAAAGAGTACAGCCTCTGAAGCCATGGGGATGTGCGAGGCACACGGCTGTGATCGCTGCTCACACACAGGGTATGTGGGACGACAAGGCATTTACGAAGTCATAAAAGTCGATGAAACGATGCGCACGATGATCCACGATGGCGGTTCAGAGCAAGACATGGAACGCTATGCACGCACTCAGGGCGATGGTATAGCCGATGATGGTATGCGCTTAGTACTCGAAGGCAAAACCTCGATAGAAGAAGTCATGCGCGTAACGCGAGAGGGTTAGATGGCCGCGTTTGAATACCTTGTACTCGATGCCAATGGTCGTGAGAAAAAAGGCGTACTCGAGGCTGACACAGCACGCCTTGCGCGTTCATTGTTGCGTCAGCAAAATCTGACACCACTCGAAGTAACAGAAACTTCCGGACGCGATCGTACAAAAAAGGGGCGCAAAAGCGGCAACTCGAGTTCTAACTCGGTACCCACTTTTCGTGGAAGTATCAAAACCAATGACCTTGCCCTGTTAACTCGGCAGATAGCCACGCTAAGTGGGGCAGGAACACCGCTTGAGGAATCACTGTCAGCGGTAAGCCGGCAGACTGAAAAACCTCGTATCAAATCATTGTTGCTGTCAGTGCGCGCCAAGGTTATGGAAGGCCATACCTTTGCTTCAGCCCTATCAGACTACCCGAAAGTTTTCCCCGAGATCTATCAGGCAACCGTGTCAGCAGGTGAACAGTCAGGACATCTGGACGGCGTGCTTGAACGATTGGCAGACTACACCGAAGAAAGACAAGCATCCAATGCTGTTGTGAAGAAAGCGTTGATTTACCCCACTGTCTTGGTCGCTGCCTCTATCCTGATCGTCAGTTTCCTGCTTGCTTACGTTGTACCTCAGGTAGTGCAGGTATTTGAAGGAATGAATCAGGAACTTCCCGGGCTCACGCAAGCCATGCTGGCAACATCTGCCTTCGTAAGACAATGGGGATTTCTAGTTGCGATTCTGGTGATCATTTCAATCATTGTTTTTAAACGAGCCATGAAAGGTGAGACCTTTAAAACAAAAGTTCATTCCATCATGCTTAAACTACCGCTGTTCAAACGCCTTATCCGGAGCCATAACTCAGCACAGTTTGCCCGAACATTAAGCATACTTGCCGCTAGTGGGGTACCAGTGCTTGAGGCGTTAGACATCAGCTCACAAGTTGTTACAAATCGTCCGATGCGCAAGGCCGTAGATACCGCCTCAGCGCAAGTGCGGGAGGGTTCTACACTGAGTAGTGCTCTGGAACGCACGGGTTATTTTCCGCCTATGCTGTTACACCTTATTGCCAGTGGAGAGTCGTCTGGCCAGCTAGACACCATGCTTGAAAAAGCAGCGACTCATCAAGAGCGCGAGTTGAACGGCTTGATGGCCATCTTTTTGGGGCTGTTTGAGCCGGTTGTTATTTTGATAATGGGTGGGGTTGTACTGACTATCGTGCTCGGTATCCTGTTACCGATTTTCGAGATGAACCAATTGGTTTAAGGCCTTGGCATTGTGCTGTGTCCAAGGCGTTTAACGAAGGGTCTTAGGTTCGGCGCCGAAAGGGCAGTATCTTTGCCGACTGAAAACTTGTCGCCTGCCTAATTCCTAGCGCAACGTTGGACCCGACCATTGGCCAGATTTGATCGTTCTCAATCTGATCACAAGCCTGACTAATCATTAGATCGGTAATGACATGTTCATCGCCCGATTCATCTACTGTGGCGCATAGCGTTACTGACTCCGGCAAAGGAGTTAGGGTATCGAGCACCACGAAATTGCCTTGCTTCATTTGATTTCTCCGTCCTTAGCGTTCAAGAGTCGCACCCTCACCCTGTAGTTGCGATATGTAATCATCGAACAAGGCGATTTGATCTGGGCTTTTCTCTGGATAACGCAGAGGTAATGCCTCTAACGTGTTCCTTATAATTTTTGCAACAGACAGACGCATATAACGCTTGTTATCAGCGGGAATGGCGTACCAAGGAGCATGCTCTCTCGATGTCTGATTTAACAATGCTTCATAGGCCGCCATATAATCTTCCCAGCGGCTGCGTGAACCCAAGTCGCTATTGGAAAACTTCCAATACTTCTCAGGTGTCGTCAAACGCTTAAGAAAACGATTCCTTTGTTCTTCTTTCGACACATTGAGCCAAAACTTCAGAACTATTGTGCCGTTTCTGCCTAAATGGTTCTCATGGTCGCGAATAGATTCGAAGCGCTCTTGCCAAATGTTGTCTGAATTCACCTCAGGCAGTCTCTGACCTTTCAAATACTCAGGATGCACCCGAACTGCCAATACCTCTTCGTAGTAGCTGCGATTGAAGATACCAATACGACCACGTTCTGGGAGAGCTTTAGACGTGCGCCATAGCCAATCGTGCTCGAGCTCTTCAGCTGAAGGAGATTTGAATGAAGAGACCTGACAACCTGCAGGGTTTACGCCACTCATTACTGCCCGGATAGTGCCATCCTTTCCTGCTGCATCCATGGCCTGAAAAACAAGAAGCAGCGAGTAGCGGTTATCGGCGTAGAGTTTTCTTTGCAATTCGCTGATTGAGGCTACGCACTGAGCCAATTCTTTCTCTAGTGTTTTTTTACCGGCAACCTTCTCCGGCGGCTGACTACTAGCATCAGCAATTGCAAAGCTGCCGTCGAAAGGCACTGTGAATTGTGAGCTTGGCACAATCACGCAGAAGTGCCTTCTGGCAAGATACAACCCGCACCAGTGCCACGCATGCTGCAATAACCACTGGGGTTTTTCTGGAGATACTGCTGATGATAATCCTCAGCGTAGTAAAACTGCGGCGTATCCAAAATTTCAGTTGTGATCTCGGAGAAGTCTTTTTGCGCCAATGCCTCTTGAAAAACGCTTTTGCTCAATCTAGCCTTCTCTTTTTGCTCCTCAGAGCTTACGTAGATGCCTGATCGATATTGGGTGCCTTTATCTGGCCCTTGCCTCATACCTTGCGTTGGATCGTGATTCTCCCAAAACAATGTCAGCAATTTTTCAAAACTTATAACGGCTGGATCATAGACAACCAGAACAACTTCGTTGTGCCCCGTCTTGCCGGAGCAGACTTCCTCGTAGCCCGGATTAGGGGTATGGCCTGCGATGTATCCTGCTGCAGTGGTGTAGACCCCTGCCTGGCTGTAAAACAATCGCTCAACGCCCCAGAAACAGCCCATTCCGAAAACAGCCTGACTGAGGTGTGCGGGGAAAGGACCCTGCATAGGATTGCCCGTCACAATGTTGGACGCAGCTACCTGCATAGCTTCCGATCGACCGGGAAGCGCGTCCGCTACACTGGGTAATTCCGTTTTCTTTCCGATTCCGAACACAACCACGCCTCAGCACATAATATTCAAAGATTAGAGACCAAGCATAAGCTGGCCCTTTGTCAAGCTGAACATTAGCTGACTAGGCTTAAACGAAACTGAAAGTCGGATGATTGACTGTTAACAAAGCTAAAGTCTTGTGTTTTTTGTGATTTATGACAGAAAACAATAGCGGATCGCCATATATTTGGCGCTAATTAAAGAGACCGTAGCGCCCTGCATACACGATCACTAGGATAACTATTCCAAGTATCAAGTTAATTTGTATGATTTGGCGTATCCGGTTGAGCGATCCACCTGCCTCAGGCCATGCTTGCTTCTCAACGCTCTGTTTTAAAGCCCTAAAAGGCATGTAATAGAGATAAACAAATAACCCAATCATGATGAGACCCAACAAATGCATGATGTGCACATACACAGGGCTGGTGGCAAATCCACTGAACGCCTTAAACACTAACCAGTAACCGGTGGCGGGAAGCACTAGAGCTGCCATCCACACCCAGGGGAAGAAGCGTTTAAATACACCCGTAAATAGCATCAACCTTTCGTTGGGTTCCAGTATGGCAACGCTAGGACGAAGCACCACCAAGGCGAAAAACATACCGCCTATCCAGATAGTTGCCAAAATTCCGTGCAGACTAATCGCAAGAGCATTCATTTCTTTATGTTCATCAAAAACTAAAATCGCTGAAGAAAATCACTAATCGTTGTGCCAGAGACCGAGATCGAATGGTTTTGTAGTTTGACATAGTGATCGCCCTGCCAGTATGCGCCATACCCACGCAGCATACCAACCAGCGACCAACTGCCTTGCGAACAGCTCAGCAAGCCTCCGCCTGACTGCCCCGGATCAATAGATGCACTCGTGTGCAGCACATTACCCACAAATTTCTGGAAGGTGCCTGATGAAGCGCTAATTGATTGAGCGCGTGGATAGCCCACAGCCCATACCTGTTCAGCTGCTTGCGGACTGACTTCGTTGATAGGCAACGGCACCAAATGTAAGGTATTTACCGCCAGGATGGCCAAGTCGTCTGCGTGATTAACCATGATTAGATCGGCTGAGCGATAAGTATCACCGATGCGCACAAAAAAATGCCCCCCACCCTGAATGGCATGAGCCGCCGTTAACACTCGGTTTTGATCAACGACGATGCCGCTGGCGAAGCTTCCATGATCAGTGGTCACCGGTACGATTGCGGTGATCGCTTGCAGATCAGGACTCTCGCAAAATGAGGACTGATTCACAAATTTTGATGCAGAAACGGGCGCGGAGAGCAAGCCTGCAAACACCAAGGGCAGTAAACCCAACATCGCTCTAGCTAAAAATTTCGTGCAATACATCTTCGCTCTGCGCATCTGAACGTGGCCTACAGTTTATAACAAGACAAGCTCGTACAACCACGCCAAAGCCGTCATGTTGCCGTCGCTGGCCATGATGCAAAATAGCTAAAAGAAAACACTAGACCTATCGGAGCCGAAATCCTGGCCTGCGATTATAGATCCACGGGTCGTAAAACAAACCAGACCGGCGTCTTGAATAACTGCCTCGGTGAGGCCCCCAGTACGGCATATACCGATGTCGCGTCACTGCTTGCGTTTCCCAGTAGTTGATACTCTGTGAAGCTATCACTGGAAAAACATAGGGCGCTTGCCCAATCATCCCTGATTGGCGGGCCACCAAGGTACCCACTACTGTGATGTCTCGGCCAGGCTCTACAATTTGAGGATCCAGAAATTTATCAATATAGGCAAAAAACCGCCCCTCACTTTGATCGTTGTGCACTGGTCGTCCGTTGCGACCCAGCGGTCGGGACACTATTTCTACCAGGGTGCTTTGTTCTGCCAGGTTTTCTACACGAGCAATGGTTCCACCCCACCTGACAGACTTCGTATTGTTTGGGCTACTAGCTGGCAATTGTTGACCGGCCTCTAGTAAGTCCAGACTATCGTTCGCCTGTGCGTCCGGAATAACCACTGTCGTGATAACTTGTCCTGTCGGGGATACGTCGGGTTGTGTGCTAGCGCAGCCAGAGACGACAACTGAACACATCAGTATCACCGGGGCGAGAATCAAATTTTTTCTAAGTGTTGTAAACACAGTGCCTCCAAAAAGGTAAATCACTAGGGTTCAACGGGAAACCTGAGTTTTTCGTGTGCCAGATCATAGGTAATACACCAAATACGACACAATTGATGAAATTCTTTAACGAATCCAGCTTAGACACTATAAGGTGAATCACTCGAAGGCCGCTAGGCTCTGTACTACGCAAACCGTTAACAATAATGTCCCCAGTAGCTGACAAACTCCATACAGAAGTTGTCGACGCTGGCTAAGAAAAAATGTAGGTGTTTCGATAATACTAATTACAAGTGCCGCAAAGGCCACGAGACAAACACTTGATAAATTCTATAACCAAAGCAGCACAGTTGCTCAATACCAGCGAGTTCAATCTGCTTAACGAAGCATGGTTGACCTGGTTCGGTGATCAGCCAAGAGAACAAGAAATCATAAATGTATTTTCACAACTGATGATGTTCGGTAAAGCGCCAGACTGGGCTGATCACTTTGCAAAATCCGTGCTTGCTGATCTAGAAGCGGATCGGCAAGTGAACTTGCACTCGTTCACCCTGCTTAATCAAACTCCACGTGTAGGTCCACGACCTAAAATAAGCTTCAGCGTTGATCGATAGCGTTGATAGCAGGAAAGGCGGTGTAACAAACTATAGCCTCGTGACCTGACACGCGTGTAACATCTGGCGTTACCTATCTAACTTTTGGTACCGCCGCTAGTGTCATCAATTTTTGAACAAAACCTGAATCCGGTAAAGGCCAACCACGAGCCATTGTCGCCCGTGAGTTTCTTGCAAAGAGCGGCAACCGTCAGGCCAGATCAATGTGCCATTGTTCACGGACGCCGGCGATACAATTACCGAGAGTTCTGGAATCGCAGCCGGCAACTCGGTGCGGCCCTGTCAGCAAATGGCATTGGCCGTGGCGACTGTGTTGCCATCATGGCGGCTAATACACCAGAGATGCTCGAAGCGCACAACGGCGTACCGCTCATTGGCGCCGTTCTGAACTCGCTAAATATTCGCTTGGACGCCACTACACTTGCGTTCATTCTTGAACACGGTGAAGCAAAAGTCCTCATTACCGATCGAGAATTCTCTCCGGTGATCAAACAAGCACTGGCAAAAATTGAACGCACACTATTGGTGATCGATATTGATGACGAGCTAGCCCGTGGCGGCGAGCTTCTGGGACAAAGCGACTACGAAACCTTTATCGCCAGTGCCAATGCAGATGATGCTCCCAATGCCATTGAGGACGAATGGCAATCCATCTCACTTCTCTATACGTCAGGCACGACAGGCAATCCCAAAGGCTGTGTGTACCACCACCGTGGCGCCTACCTCAACGCCATTGGCAACATGACAACAATGGGTGTCACGCATCAGTCGCGCTACTTGTGGACGTTGCCTATGTTCCACTGTGATGGCTGGACATTTACCTGGGGGGTGACTGCTGCCATGGGCACGCACGTGTGCTTGCGCCAAGTTGATCCTGAGCTTATCTTTCAACTCATTGAGCATGAAGATGTCACACACATGTGCGGTGCTCCTATTGTGCTCAACATGCTGGCAAACGCCCCCGCTGAACAACAAAAGCGCGCTACCAAAAATGTCGAAATCGCCACCGGAGGTGCTGCACCTCCCTCCTCGGTTATCGAATCGATGGAAGCTTTGGGCTTCAATGTGACACACCTTTATGGCCTCACCGAAACCTACGGTCCCGCCACTGTTTGCATCCCTCAGGATGACTGGCCCCGACTCGAATTACAACAACGCTCTGCCCGCATGGCAAGACAAGGCGTGCACTACGTCACGTTGGAAGGTGCGGCCATCTTTAACTCTGAGACCATGGAAAAAACACCTACTGATGGAAAAACCATTGGCGAGCTAATGATTCGCGGCAACACTGTGATGAAAGGTTACTTAAAGAATCCTGATGCCACCAACGAGGCTTTCTCTGGCGGCTGGTTTCATACTGGCGATCTCGGTGTTCAGCACCCTGATGGGTATATAGAAATCAAAGATCGCGCTAAAGACATCATTATCAGTGGTGGCGAAAACGTATCTACTTTAGAGGTAGAAGAAGTACTGTATCGGCACCCTGCTGTGCTGGAGGCTGCGGTTGTGGCAAAGCCAGATGCCAAGTGGGGTGAGACTCCCTGCGCGTTTGTGACCTTACACAAAGCAGATGGTGCCACCGAACAAGAGATTATTGATTACTGCCGTGAGCACATGGCACGATTCAAAGTGCCAAAGCACGTAGTATTTGGACCACTACCTAAAACATCTACAGGGAAGATTCAGAAATTTGCTTTGCGGGATGTGGCTAAGGGAAGTTGAAAAATGAACTGCGTTTGTTTTCAAAGACACTCTGATGAACGACTAACTGCCCGCTACAGCATTATTTATTACCTCCCAGTCCACCGTAAGACTCGGACTGTCACCAATGAATTTGCCTTCAGAATCGAAGACGAAAACCCAAGGGACCGCCCTAAACTGTTTACCAGTGATTTCCACTATGGCACTTCGAAATTCTGGCATGCTTTTCACGAAAAGACTTGTTACATCTATGCCTGCTTCCGACTTACGAGCATTCACAGCATCCTGCTGATCAGGATCATCAGTGTGAATGATCAAGGCTGATATTTTTTGTTGATCTGCGCTGTCGTACCACTGCTGCAGCTGTATCTCACCCTCGTCACAAGGTTTGCATCCCTCATAACGAACAAACGCGAGTGTGAAGTTTCCATCCTTGCGGTAAGCATCCAGATTCGTTTCAATACCTTGCGCTGTTAGTTCAATATTTTCGGATGCCATCAGCTTTGCAGACGACAGTAAAATGAATAGAGCTCCGACAACGACTGTTAATCGGGAATAGTTTTTGAGCATGTGATTATTTGATTGGTTATTCATAAAATGCAATAAATCATACACAGTGGTACGAAATGTACACCTAGAGCCTAAACTTTATCAAAAGTTTGCCCTACTGAGTAGAATCAACAATGCCGTCGGAAAAACTGACGCTATTACCATCATATTGCCAGATGACGATACAGTTTTTCCAACCTTTTTTACATTGGAACTTCTTCACCCTAGTGGGGGGGCCCGCTAAACTTTCCACTTCATCCATGTTCATTCCCACGGTGACTCCTTTATCTCTTGGCGATGCGCAGCCAATAACTACTAAAGAGAGAAGCCACAATAAATACGCCGGTTTTATCATCATTCTATTACGTAAATGAACGAGCTTCCATTGCCTCTGTCCCGTGTTCCACGCACGCTGTTTTCTTTTAGCTCCCATAACTGGCAATCTTC
>JALZUD010000103.1 GCA_023301725.1 Granulosicoccus sp.
CCTCGTTTTTGCATGCACCTAATTTGAAGGCATTGCATGCGCGTAGCGTCAATTTCTGTAATACCTATTCCCCTAGCCCTTTGTGTACACCGGCGCGCGGTTCGTTTATGACTGGGTTGTTGCCCTCGGTGTCCACGGTTTACGATAATGCAGCTGAGTTCCCCTCGAATCTGCCAACGTTTGCGCATTACTTGCGAGGCGCGGGATACTACACAGCACTGTGCGGCAAGATGCATTTTGTAGGTGCTGATCAATTGCACGGGTTTGAGGATCGATTAACTACGGATATCTATCCGGCTGACTTTGGTTGGACTCCTGACTGGCGTGTTCCCTATGAACGCGTGGACTGGTGGTATCACAATCTTTCATCTGTCACTGAGGCGGGTGTTGCTCTTACCTCTAATCAGCTGGAGTATGACGATGAAGTGGTTTATCACGCGCGCCGCACGTTGCTTAATCTTGCGCGTCGTAAAGACGATCGTCCATTTTGCCTTACTGCCAGTTTTACTCATCCGCATGATCCCTACACGGCACGGCCTAAATATTGGGATTTATATGAAGATGTGGATATTCCTGCGCCAGTTGTAGGTGCGCTGGATGCTGATCAGCGTGATCCACATAGCCAGAGAATTATTGACTCGGTTGATGCACAACGCTTTGTTGTAACCGATGCGGATGTGAAGAATGCGCGTCGGGCTTACTGTGCGAATATCAGCTACCTTGATGAAAAGGTGGGCGAGTTATTGAAGACACTTCATGAGTCAGGTTTTGCTGATGATACGGTGGTTATTTTTGTGTCTGATCACGGCGACATGCTGGGCGAGCGTGGACTTTGGTACAAGATGAATTTCTTTGAAAGTGCGGGGCGGATTCCTTTGGCAATCGCGGCGCCCGGGCAGTTTGCACCGCGCAATATTTCTATGCCGGCCTCTGCAATGGATGTGTTGCCGACTATGCTGGAACTTGCAGGTATCGAAGATTTGGCTTTGGCAATTCCGCTGCATGGCCAGAGTCTAGTGGCTGCCGCTTTAGGTCAGGAAGATGAGCATCGGCTCATTGCTTGTGAATATATGGCTGAGGGTTCGGTGGCGCCTATGGTGATGTTACGACAGGGGCCCTGGAAATACATTTACTGCGAAGCTGATCCAGTTCAATTATACAAGCTTGACACCGACCCGCATGAGTTGGAAAATGTAGCAGGGCACAGCGAATATGCTGAGGTTCTAGCAGGCTTTGATAAGGCACGTACACAGAAATGGGACTTAGCGGCTTTGGACGCTGACGTTCGCAGTAATCAGCAACGTCGCATTGCTTGTTACAACGCATTACGTCAAGGGCGTTTCACTCCTTGGGATCATCAACCCGTGCAGGATGCATCAGAGCGCTTCATGCGCAATCATCTTGATCTGAACGACGTAGAAGCGGGTAACAAAGTAGCCGTCAGGCCCCGCACACCACCGATGAATCATGGAAGCAACTAATGCAAGAATTTGACTATATTGTGGTGGGAGCAGGGTCGGCCGGTTGCATTCTGGCGGCTCGCCTATCTGAAGACCCTGATGTCACAGTAGCTTTGTTGGAAGCAGGTGGTTCGGACAACAGCTTGTTCATACGAATGCCTACCGCTTTGTCCATACCGATGAATATGGACACTTACAACTGGGGTTATGAGTCAGAACCAGAGCCTCATCTTGATGCTCGGCAGATGGATTGCCCACGTGGCAAGGTGATGGGTGGTTCATCGTCAATTAATGGCATGGCTTTCGTGCGTGGTAATGCACATGATATTGATCAGTGGGAAGAGCTGGGTGCTAAGGGATGGAACTACGCTAATTGCCTTCCGTATTACAAACGGATGGAATCTTGGCATCTAGGTGGTAACCAGTATCGGGGTGACAAGGGGCCAGTGGGAATCAATGCAGGTAATGACATGAAGCTTAATCCGCTTTATGAGGCATTTATCCATGCCGGTGAGGATGCGGGTTATCCGTTTACTGCTGACTACAATGGCTATCAGCAAGAGGGGTTTGGTCAGAAGCATATGTCGGTTGCCAAAGGCGAGCGAGCATCCTCTTCACGCTCTTATCTTGCGGTAGCCAAGTCTCGATCCAACTTAAAAATTATTCCACGTGTCACCGCTGATCAAGTGCTTTTCGATGGAGAAAAGGCGATTGGTGTTCGCTACCGAACATCTGGTCGATACCTGAAAGTGTTTGCTAAACGCGAAGTTATAGTGAGTGCAGGCTCTATTGGTTCGCCAGCTCTGCTGCAGCGTTCTGGCATTGGTCCGGCTGGTGTGCTTGAAGCTGCTGGAGTGCCGGTGAGGGTTGAGTCACTCGGTGTGGGGGCTAATTTGCAGGATCACTTGGAGGTGTACTTTCAATACGAATGTACACAACCCGTGTCGTTAAATCGACATTTGTCTTGGTGGCGTAAAGGGTTAATAGGGGCTCGCTGGGTATTGACCAAAGAAGGTTTGGGTGCGACCAATCATTTTGAATCTTGCGGATTCATTCGTTCTCGTGCTGGCTTGAAATGGCCGAACATTCAGTATCATTTTTTACCGGGTGCCATGCGCTACGACGGGCGCGCAGCTTTTGCAGGTGATGGTTTTCAGGTGCATGTGGGGCCGAATAAACCGCAAAGCCGAGGGTTTGTAGCCATTCGCTCAGCGGATGCTTACGCCAAGCCTATTATCCGTTTTAATTACCTTGAACATGAGCAAGATCGGCAGGACTGGCGCGATACCATTCGGCTTACCCGCGAGGTATTGCAGCAGAAGTCGCTGGACGCATTTCGGGGCAATGAGATTCAGCCCGGACTGCACATAGAGTCCGATGAGGCCATTGATGAATGGGTTCGAGCAAACGTAGAAAGTGCTTACCATCCCTCTTGCAGTGTCAAGATGGGCGCCGATGATGACGTTATGGCGGTGCTGGATGATCAGTGCAAGGTGCGAGGAGTCATTGGCTTGCGCGTGGTGGACTCGTCTATTTTCCCCAGCATAACTAACGGCAATTTGAACGCACCAAGCATGATGGTTGGGGAGAGGGCCGCTGATTTAATTAGGGGCCAGAGCTTGCTTGCTGAGAATGCGCCTGTGTGGGTGGCCGACGATTGGCAGTCTAGTCAGCGAAGCCTGACTGGTCGAGATAGGTAAACTGTGCTACAGCCGGCCAGCGTGACGCTGGTCGGTTGTAGTTGTAAGTTACTTACACTATTTCGCTTACAGAATTTCTAAGAGTTCAACTTCGAATACCAATGTTGCACCGGGTCCTATCGCTTGTCCGGCGCCACGCTCTCCGTATGCCAGATCAGATGGAATTACAAAGCGAAACTTACTGCCAAGAGGCATTAGTTGTAACCCCTCAGTCCAACCAGGGATGACACCCTTGAGAGGAAAAGAGGCCGGCTCGCCACGATCAACAGAGCTGTCAAACGTAGTGCCATCCATTAAAGTGCCAACGTAATGTACTGAGACAGTGTCGTCTTCAGTAGGTTTTGCGCCTTCGGCTTCAGTCATCACTTCGTACTGAAGGCCACTTTCTGTAACAGTTACACCTTCACGTGCTGCATTTTCAGTAAGAAACGCTTCACCTTCGGCACCAGCAGCAGCAGCAGCTTCGCTAGCTGCTAGTTCTTGCTGGGCTTGCAGTGCAGCTTGAGCTTCGTCCATGGTCATTAGAGTCTCTGTACCAGCCGCCTGTGCTTTCATGGCTTCGATAAGAAGATCGTAGTCCAGCTCGCCGTATTGCTTGAGCACGCGCTCGCCAACCATCATGCCAAGGCCATAGCTGACTTTGGCCTCATCTGTAGCCAGTTTGTCGTCTTGCGCGAAGGCTGACGTGGCAAGTGAGCTTGCGAGCAGAGCAGCAGTGGCCGCTGCCAGATAGGTTTTTTTTGTTAAATATCCAGTCATTTTGTCAGTCATGTCCTACTTGAAAGGGCCCTGAAGGGCCGAGAGTGAAATCGAGGCACTATGTCATAGATCGAGGTTTTCTGCTTCCCTTGCGTGAAAAGTTGATCTTAGATTACCTTTGATAGTATCGACGCTTGCACCAGTTTTAAACAACGTTTGTGGTTGATTTTCATCAAATTTTTGTGCCAACAACGCATCTACATGGTCGTGCAAATGTAACGGATATATGGCCAAAACGTCACGCCGGTGCCCTTCGCAGAAAGTTGTTGCATCAATACCGGGTCGTTGTATGCAGCGTTTGAAGCGCTCCATGGTGATCTGCTGCTCAACGGGGTCAATTTCTTTGGGTGCCATGAGGGAGCAGCCCTGCAGAAGTAAGACCGCAGTGGCGAAGGTTGTGATGATAAACCGTTGGACAGTGCTCATAAAGTTCTCGCCAGTTGCTTAGGTAAAGCTGGAAAGAGCGCAATTTACCTACACCACTATGCATTTGCCTTGCACGTCGTCACAGTTAACGTGATGCTTTAGAGCAGTTGCTGAACATTGAGAGCTTGTTCACGCGTTAGCGATATTCCTAACTATTGCGTGCGCGGCTTTTTCTACGTGCCTCCTTTTTATCGCTTTTGCGTTTTTCACGTTTCTCGGCAATGCGCTCAAGACGCTTTGCGGTATCCGCGATTTCTTGCTCTCGCATGGCCGGCGACTCAAGCGTAATACCGCCGAACAGGCCTTGCCGAAATTCTTGCAGCAGAAGGCGCCCGGCCCGATCGAAATCGACCAGTGAGCCAGCACCCAGGCAACCGCGCAGTCGGCCGATTTCTTCGAGTGTTTGAACGCTATCATTTACGGATAAGTTTTCACCATAGCGCGCCTTGAGCTCGGCGGCGTATTGCTCGTTGAGGTAATCGAGTAAATGGGTGGCCACCTCGGCGCTGTCCATGGCGGTATCGCGCACAGCACCTGTGGCAGCCAGACGATAGCCACTGGCTTCATTGTCAACTTTTGGCCAAAGCACACCCGGGGTGTCACGCAGCGACCAAGCATCGCTAAGTTTGATGAGTTGCTGTCGTTTGGTTATCGCCGGTTCGTTGCCAGTCTTGGCAACAACTCGCCCTGTTAGTTTGTTGATTAATGTGGATTTGCCAACGTTAGGTATTCCGACAACCATAGCCACTCTTGGCGCTAAACGATCTGAGGTGTCGTCGGGGTAGAAGGCCTTGAGCCGCTTCGCTACCTCTTTATATCCTTGTGGGGCAGCCGTTGATAAGGCCATGGCATCCGAGCTGCGTGTTTGGCTATGTACTTCTAGCCATTGCTTGGTCATTATCGGGTCGGCCAAATCGGCTTTGGTTAGCACACGTAACACAGGTTTTTCTTTGGCAACGTCTGCCAGCATGGGGTTTTCACTACTCCAGGGTATACGCGCATCCAGAACTTCCAGTACCACATCGATTTGCGACAGGACTTCGGCCATCTCTTTGCGGGCCTTGTGCATGTGCCCGGGAAACCACTGAATGGCCATCAGTCTGTGCCGTTCGACGAATCAGCCAATGTGATCTGATCGGCTTCTATGACAATACGTCTTTGTTTGTACAGCGTGCTTAAGGCTTTCTTGAAATTCTTTTTGCTGACTTGAAACATGGACTGAATAGCCTCTGGTGAGCTTTTGTCACTCAGCGAACAGACACCATCATTATCATTCAGATATTGCATGATGTATTCAGTGAGATCTGGTTGTAGTTGTTTGCTCTGTGGCTGCAACGCTAGATCAATCCTGCCATCGTGGCGCAACCGTTTTATAAATCCCGAATGCGTTTCACCCACACGCACTTGCTTGAAAATCTCGTCTTTGTAGAGCAAGCCCAAGGCTCGGTTATCTACTACTGCTTTTAAACCGAGATCGGTCCGTTGGTATACCAGCATTGACACCGCCTGCCATGGCTTGAAATCAGTGGCTGTTTCAGCAATATGATGATCTAGCCGGCTGCTGGCCGCAAGCCGTCCGCTGTTGTCTTTGTAGACCAGCACAGACTCATGCCTGCCAACCTCGACTGGGCGACGTTGTTCTGCAAAAGGTAGTAGCAAATTCTTGGCTAATCCCCAATCCAGAAAGGCGCCCGCATTGGTTATATCCATCACTTTCAACGTGGCGCATTGTCCGCATTGTGCGAACGGCACCGCAGTTGTAGCCAATGGTTTGCCTTGGGTATCTGTGAACAAGAAGACATCTAGCATGTCGCCAGGCTGGGATGCGCTTGATTCTTTGAGCGCTAGAGGCAGCTGGCCGAGATCGCCACCGTCAAGCAGCAAGGTCTCTTGCTGCCGAGCCGTAACTTGAAGCTTGTATGTGTGGCCAATTTGCATAATTTGAGATAGAACATATAGACAGCGAGGAACCCGCATAGTGTACGCTTGCCAGCGCGTCAGCGTCCGACGCATGCCACTTCAATTGCCACACCAATGACTTCGCAGCCCGTAAAGCCTTTGCGCATTGTCCTGGCCCCTATGGAGGGGGTTATTGATGCGCCTATGCGACGCCTGCTTTCGGGAATCGGGGGCTATGAGCGGTGTGTTACTGAGTTTATTCGGGTCACCAATGTGTTGTTGCCAGAGCGCGTTTTCTTGCGCCTATGTCCTGAACTTGAAACTGATGGGCATACACTGAGTGGTGTGCCGGTTTATACCCAGTTGCTCGGCAGCGACCGACAAGCGTTGGCGATCAATGCGAAACGGGCAGTTGCCATGGGAGCGCCGGGTGTTGATCTTAATTTTGGCTGTCCTGCCAAAACAGTTAACAACAGCATGGGCGGCTCCATTTTACTGCGTGAACCTAACAGTGTCGCGGCCATTGTGAAGTCGGTGCGTGATGCTGTTGATTCGCATGTGCCTGTCACTGCAAAAATTCGCCTAGGGTATGACGATCATCATGCTTTGCCAGAGATTGTTGGATTGATTAGAGAGGCGGGAGCTACCGAAATCGCTATTCATGCGCGTACAAAATTTGATGGTTATAAGCCACCCGCTAAATGGTCAGTGGTCAAGCCTGTCATGCATGCTGGCGTAGAGGCCACCTACATCAATGGGGAAATTTGGAACGTGCACGATGCTGCAGAAGCTCGTGAGCACAGTGGTTGCGCGCACATCATGCTTGGTCGAGGCGCATTGGCCGCACCTGACTTGGCCAGGCGAATTCTGGCGGCTGAGAGCCACGAGGTGTTAGCGGTGCTGCCGTGGGTAGACGTGTGCGAAATGGTACGTCAACAATTTCTAACCTCAGACAGTCAGAGTCCGCGTCATGTGGGTAACCGCACGAAACAATGGCTGGCTTACTTGAAAAGAAGCTACCCGGAGGTTCCTGATTTATTTGCGCGGCTTCGTACCTTGCATGATGTTGATGCTATTTTGCGCGCATTTGATGCACATCTTACGTGCTCTCAGGACTAACCAGACACCCTATTGCTGGATCATTTACGACGTCAAACGACGGTTCGTACGTTGAAATGGTGTCCAGTGTGACGCTCATTTTTGTTACCCAGCGGCTAACGGCTCTTC
Organism: Granulosicoccus sp.; assembly: GCA_023301725.1. Classification (GTDB taxonomy): domain Bacteria; phylum Pseudomonadota; class Gammaproteobacteria; order Granulosicoccales; family Granulosicoccaceae; genus Granulosicoccus. The sequence goes on from JALZUD010000103.1 coordinate 7,472, forward strand.
GTTGGCTACTGGTGAGGCTGCCAATAATGTGAAATCCGGTTTCTTGCCACATATCTCGATTGGCCTGCCACTGCTCCGTATGAGCCGTTTCGAGTAGGCTCCACAATGTTTGCAGATGAGTCTGCATGTCGTTTTCGTAGGTGGGGTTATCTTGATTACGTGCAAGGTCGAAAAACTGCCTGTTCCACTCAGCGGATAGCGCGTAGTACTCAGTGCGAAGGCTTACCTGACGTATAAAAGCGCTTTCTAACATGGCGCGTTGTCCGGCATTAAAATCCAGACCGATGCGTCCAGCCCACTTTACGGTGTTTTTCAATCGTCTTGCCACGCGCTCTTCACGGGTGCGTGATTTGTACCGTTCGAGGTTTTTAGTTTGTTCTTTCTTGAATCTTGCTTCAATGAAATCAAATTGTTCGTCCTGCATGGTGCGCATCAGATCGAACGAGAAATTGATTGGATGGCATTCACGGATTGCTTGTGTGCGTCCTTCGGCGGTTTTCATCCACAGCTTTATATCTTCCTCCGTGGTGTCAGCGTTGGTGATTGACGCGACAACAGTGCGCATCAGTTCGGCATACTGAGGTAGCTCAGACTGCCTATGCCATACGTGGTAGGTGCCGAGTCGAGCCTCGAAATCAGCTGTTTGTTCCTTGTTGAAATCCCCAAGCTTGTTAAATTCGTCGCGCATCTGATCGTCCAGCCTGTTGTATACCGGGCTGATAATAAGCCTGCTATTCGTGCAACCTTGGACTAGCAAAACTAGAACAAGAGCGAGCAGTGGATAGAATATTCGGTTATGCGGGCGTTTGTGTGGGCGGGCTCGTGTGTGGATTAGCTTGCTCCTTTGCGTTGTGGGTATCATAGTGCTTTTAAATCAGTAACGTTGCAGGAGAGAGAAGAGATGGCAGAGATTGTTGTAGGGCCCAATACGGTAGTAGCTTTCCATTACGACTTATACGATAAGGATACCAACAAGATCGAATCTTCCAAGCAGGGTAATCCTGTGTTGTGTCTATTCGGCGAGCGCGGCGTGTTGCTGGCTCTGCAAGAGGCGATGTTAGGCAAGGCTGCAGGTGATGACTTTACAATTTCTATTCCACATAGCAGAGCCTATGGTCGTCATTATCCAGAGCGAGTACAACGCATTCCCACTAAAAAAGTTGACGGAGGAAAAAAGCAAAAGTTCCGTGCGGGACAAATAATTACGTTACAGGGTGAAAAAGGGCCAAGCCCCGCCACAATTGTGAATGTGGGTAAATTCAATCTCGATGTCGACACTAATCACCCGCTGGCAGGTGTTGATCTTAACTTCGACGTTATAATTGAAAGTGTGCGTGAGGCGTCGAAAGATGAACAGGCCCATGGGCACGCCCACGGTGTTGGTGGCCACCAGCACTGATTCATGATTGATACACGAGAGGTTATCTGATGCAATTTTTACTTAAATCCAGTGGTTCTTTTTTTCTGGTGCTTCTATTGTCAGCCTGCGTGCAGAATCCGGTAACTGGCGAAAGTAACTTTCTATTGGTCAGTGAAGATTGGGAACTGCAAGTCGGGGCCCAGCAATACGCCCCGCTGCGTCAGCAGCAGGGTGGTGATTACATTACCGATGCAAAAGTGACCGCGTATGTGCGCGCCGTAGGCAATAAACTAGCAGCTGTGAGTGATAGAAAACTGCCCTATGAGTTCAACGTTATCAACGATTCCACGCCCAATGCCTGGGCCTTGCCAGGTGGCAAAATCAGTATTAATCGTGGTTTGCTGGTCGAACTGAATAGCGAGGCTGAACTGGCAGCCGTCCTGGGGCACGAAATAGTGCATGCTGCTGCTAAGCATGGTGCAAGAGGGCAGACTCGTAACCTGGGGCTGCAAGCTGGTGTGGTTACAGCGACATTGCTCGCCGATAGTCAAGGGTACAACGCTCAAGTGGCTCAGATGGCATCGTCTGTAGGTTCTCAGCTTATAAACAGTCAATATGGGCAGGGCGCTGAATTGGAGTCCGACCTGTTTGGCATGGAGTACATGTCTCGCGCAGGCTATGACCCGCAAGGTGCTGTTGAACTGCAACAAACCTTCGTAAGACTGTCGCAAGGTAGTGGCAGTAATGCGTTAGAGCGTTTGTTCGCCAGTCATCCGCCATCGCAAAAGCGCGTGGATGAGAATAGGGCAACAGCTGCCAGATTGCCGCAAGGCGGTTTTAAAGGCGTGCAGGAATATCGCCGCACGATGGCCACATTGTTCAATACTCGTGAAGCTTATGAAGCAGCCGATCAGGCTCGGTTGGCATTACAACAGGGCGACACGCGCAAGGCAAGTTCGTTGGTGCAAACGGCTATTCGTATTGAGCCCAGAGAGTCTTTGTTTCAATCAATTGCAGGTGACATTGCATTGTCTCAAAATAATATGAACGCGGCTAAACAGGCATATACAAAGGCGATTTCGCTAAACGGTAATTATTTTTACAACTTCGTGCAGCGCGGAAGTATTAGCGAGGCGCAGCGTGATAACAATGCAGCGCGTGCTGACTACGCTCGAAGTGTGAGTTTATTGCCTACAGCCAACGCACAATTGGGTTTGGGTAAGTACGCTGAAGCGCGAGGCGATACTCAGGTGGCAAGACGATTTTATTCCATGGCAGCGCAAGCTGATAACAATGTCGGAGTAAAAGCGCGGCAAGCGTTGCTGCGGGTTCAGCCAGATAACAACAGCTCACGTGAAACTGCACTGATGGTTACTCAGGGCCTAACCCGCAAGGGCACCTTCGCCATTCAGATCGTTAACCAGACCTCGCAACAAATTGGCAATATCCGGCTAGGTGTCACTGTTGCCAATAGCCAGCAACGCACCCTCAGTGTTCGGCAGCAACTGCGCCCCGGCGAGAAACGATTGATTGAGACAGGGCAAAAACTGACTTCCGCTCAGGCTAATCGGGTCAAGGTTGTGGTACTCGGGGCTGATGTTGTTGGGCGGTAGTGGTTGACGCCCTACATCATCTAAGCAAGTCGAGCAATTCTGGTAATGACTGAACTTTCACATCAGTCATGTCGGGCCATGCGAAAACTCCGTCAACATCCATGTGTACTGTGGTGACGCTTGCGCGGCGCCCGGTTTCAAGGTCGAACAGGTAATCACCGACCATGACGGCCTGTGACGCATCGCCTTGCCATCGGGACAGCAGCAAATGTATGCCTGCAGGATCAGGCTTGGGAGTGCAGCAATCTCGGCTGATAATGCTTTCGGCTGTAAAGAATTTGTCTAGGTCGCAAGCTTGCAATGTGACATCGGCGATCTGTCGGCCGTTGCGGGTCACGATGCCTAGCCTGGCACCTGTATCGCTGAGGTACTGCAGTAATTCGGTGCACCCCGGTTGCGGTTGAGCTTCTGCCGCCATTTGCAGTTCCATATCGTCGAGTTCACGGCGTTTTTGTGCAGCCTCAGTTGGCTCCATGTTGGCAAGCGCTTCGAGGATAGGCGTGCCTTCCGGCAGTCTTAACGCAACACGCATGGCATCAAAATCATGCATGCCGCGAGTTAGTGTGCCGTCCATGTCAAACAGCCAGTATTTTTTGTTTTTGAGTGTATTCATATCGGCCGTACTATACGCGACACAGTTAGGTACCAATACCGACACTTTCAAGTGCATGTCTTGCTTAAGCGTTATTGACTGTCACACTCCGCTAATACAACCAGCATCAGGTGCGTCATGTTCCTTAGCGTTTTCGATATATTTAAAGTTGGCATTGGTCCATCGAGTTCTCACACCATGGGGCCGATGACTGCGGCTAATCGATTTTTGGAGCTGTTGCGTGACCTGCCGGTTAGTCGGGTGAAGGTGACTTTGTACGGCTCTCTGGCCTTTACAGGAAAGGGGCATGCCACAGATCGCGCTGTGATTCTTGGATTGAGTGGTTCTTCTCCCGATACGCTTGACACGGATAGTGCAGAACAATGGGAGGCTGATGTCAGAGAGAGTAGACAAATCAGTGCAGGCAAATTAGGTGTGGTGCAATTCGATCCCGAGATAGATCTGGTTTTCGATTTTGGCCCGGCGTTGCCAGGCCATGCAAACGCGTTAATATTTCAAGCTTTAGATGGTCAAGGCAGATTGGTTGTGCAAGAAACCTATTATTCGATTGGTGGTGGGTTTGTTGTTACTGAAGCAGAGCTGGAAGATAGCAAGCACACTAAGTCTTCTGAATTTGCAGATGAGCAGCGCGATCAGGGTTGCCCTCATCCATTTGGCACAGCGGCGCAGATGCTGGAGATGGGTCGTGCATCGGGGTTGAGTATCGCCCAGATGAAGTATGCCAACGAGGTCGCACAGTCTGGGCAGTCGGCGCTTGATGAGGGGTTGCAAAAGTTGGGTAAAACGATGAATGCGTGTATTGATCGTGGGCTTCGTGTAGATGGTATCTTGCCGGGAGGTTTATCAGTAAAGCGACGTGCGAAAGCTATCCACGAGCAATTACTGAACGAACGTGGACGCAACATGGTGCAACCGCACGCTGAAAATGACTGGTTGTCTGTTTATGCCATGGCAGTCAATGAAGAAAATGCTGCCGGTGGTCGAGTGGTTACCTCACCCACCAATGGTGCCGCCGGAGTGGTGCCTGCGGTGCTGCGATATTATCGTGAGCACTGTGTGGGAGCGAGTGATCAAGGCGCTATTGATTGCCTGTTAACAGCTGCAGCTATTGGCGGTCTGATCAAGCACAATGCCTCAATATCAGGTGCCGAAGTGGGTTGTCAGGGCGAAGTCGGTTCAGCATCAGCAATGGCAGCTGCCGGTCTTTGCGCAGCTTTAGGGGGCAGCAACGAGCAAATCGAGAATGCCGCTGAGATTGCGCTTGAGCATCATTTGGGCATGACCTGTGACCCGGCTGGTGGGCTTGTGCAAGTGCCATGCATCGAGCGTAATGCTATGGGGGCAATCAAGGCTGTGTCGGCAGCGTCTTTAGCCTTGCGTGGTGATGGAAGTCATTTTATGCCTCTGGATAACTGTATAGAGACCATGCGCCAGACCGGTCTGGATATGAACCTAAAATACAAGGAAACATCTCTGGGTGGAATCGCGGTTAATTTTCCAGCTTGTTGAAAGGCTGTTTACGATAAGATAATTACCTAAATAGAGCAGCAATATCCATGAGCAATACAAAAATAAGAACAATGGCAAAACCAAAAATAATCGCAATAGGTGGTGGATTGCTGCTGTTGTTAGCGCTTTTACTCAGCACGATGTTGAGCCCGGTGTTTTCGCAATCACGAGAGATGATTCCACGTGCGCTGTTAGAAGATATGGCGCGTAGTCAGTACGATGTGCTTTGTGCCTCAGAAGCTTTTACCGCCTGCATGGGTTTTTCAGCACCCGTGTGCAAAGATATTTCTGCTCAGGCCATTGATCAGTGCTTATCTCCGCTGCCCAAAGAAATCGACCCCTTAACGCTGGACAACAGTGCTTTAGAAAGCTGCCCCAAGCAGGTGTTTGCAGACGCCGGGTTCAGCGAAGAGAAGGCCGAGCAATGTTTTGATGAGGCTGTTGCGCAGCCCCTTAGTCAGTAACGTTGGCACTAAAGTAGGCACTACCAGTCAGGTTTGCGTTTTTCTAAAAATGCGCCAAGCCCTGTCTGCGCTTCTTGCCCAGCTCGAATAGTGGCCAGGCGAGAAGCCAGTTGTTGCCTTAATGCAGCATCGTTTTTAACGCCGGCTACATCAGCTATTAATTTTTTTGCAGCAACCTGAGCCTTTGGGCCGCTCTGTAAACACTCGGCAATGACGTGTTCAACACGAGTCGAGAGTTCATCGTATCCGCAAGTTTCATGAATCAAGCCTATGCGAAGAGCCTGGGCTGCGCTGAATTGTTCTGCGGTAAGAAAATAGCGTCTGGCTGCGCGCGCGCCTATCGCCTCCAGAACATAAGGGCTGATGGTTGCAGGAATAAGCCCTAATCGTGCTTCAGAGAGCGCAAACCTAGCGTCGTCTGTGGCGATGGCGATATCGCAACAGCTGACAATGCCAGTGCCTCCTCCAAGAGCTACGCCATGGATTTTCGCGAGCGTGGGACTTGGAAACGTGTTTAATGTAAACAACACGCTCGCTAATGCTTGAGCATCTTCCTGATTTTCTTGCGCAGTTAAGTTGACTGAATTGCGCATCCAATTGACATCGGCGCCCGCACAAAAGTGCTTGCCCTTGGCAGCCAGAACCAGTACTCGCACTTTGCTATTTAGCTCTTCAAGCGCTTCCAGAAGCTCATCCATGAATTGTCTGTCCATGGCGTTGAAGGCTTCAGGACGATTGAAGGTGATGGTGGCGACGTCACGCTTGTCGAGTTCGATATTTAGGTAATTCATTGATATCTGCCGTGTGTTGTTGTCTACCAACCACCTTGAGCCAGCCAGCGATCAAGCTGTTCGATTCGGTCATTACCCCAAAAGGGCTCGTTGTCGACAATCATCATAGGAGAGCCAAATACTTCAAGCTCGATGGCATTTTCTACCTCTTTTCGAAGAGCAGCCTTGACAGCTTGATCATTCATTGCCGAACTCAATTGCTCACAATCAATGCCGATGTCACTTGCCACTTGTGTGACCACAGCAGTGTCGCTGATATCTTTGCCAGCGACATAGTAGGCGCGGAAAACCGCGTGTACGAACTCTGTTGTGTACTTGCTGACACTTTCAGACTCGTGATTGCGCATCCAGAGCGTGGCTCGGCAGGCTGCGACGGTGCCAATGGGGAAATTTGCCGGGTGCTTGTATGTAATTTTATGTTCCTTTGCAGAACGTGCAAAATCGCGCATCGAGTAGTTGCCTTTTAACGGCATTTGCGTGAGCGGCGCCTGACCTGTCACTTTAAACACAGCGCCTAGTAAGATGGGACGCCAAATTACGGCTCTTTCGTATTTTGCGGCGAGGAGTTCTATTCGTTCGCTGGCCAAGTAGCCAAAGGGTGAGGAATAGTCGAAGTAGAAGTCGATTGTCTTGCTCATAATTTCTCCTGAAATTGATGGCCACACTGTGTTATATCCTGACAGAAACCTTGGAACATTGTGCAGTCATTCTCTTGGTTGTTGTAATATTGCAACAAGAAATTGAGACGTTGTTCCAGTCGTTAACGATGGTGTGCTCTATACTCGTTTCAGCGCTTCTTCCCCTAGAGATGACTATAGATAGATGCAAAGCCGCAAGACTTCGGAAGGTCAAGCTATCGAAAGGGTGGCGCTAAAAGACGAGAGATTGGTCTATAGAGCTTGTTCAGCGGCTTTTGCGCACAGCTTGGGTTGTGCTTCTCCAGCCGAGGTCATCGGTAAAACCGACTTTGATCTTTTCCCGGGCCCATTTGCACGAGAACAGATGGCGCTCGACAGCCGAACAATGTTCACTGCAAATGCTGATCTCAGCGCAGTTGACCTGACATTGCTCGGCAACAGTGATCTTGAACAAGCCATGATCGTGCGAACGCCGGTCATGTCTGATGATAATCAAGTTCGTGGCATCGACCTGCGCCTGTTGAGCGGCCCTGCGTTCTCCGCACCTCGCTCTGCTGTGTCTATTGACTACCAAACATTGGTCAATGATGGGATTCAAGGCAGCCTCATCATTGCTCGGCACTCTATTCTGTTTGCAAACGATAATGCTGCCAAGGTGTTGGGATACCCCAGCGCTCAGTCCTTGATTGACACTGTGCGCGTCGCTGATGTTTTTTCTGCTGCGGAATATGCAAAAGCCGTGAAATGTGCAGTCACTGATCTGTCCGGTGTGGCGGGGTCCAGCCGAGATCGAGTGACGCTTCTGGCAAGTTCCAGTCGCCAAACACCAGTGCGTCTTATTGCCAGAGTGACGCATGTTCAGTGGGGCGCATCACGCGCTCTATTATTGTCGTTCGTGGATGTTGCTTTGCTTGATGAAGAGAGCGTTAGTTCGGCGGCGTCAAGTTTCGCTGCGGCAGCTGAGGCACCTGAGGCACCTGAGTGGCGTAGGCTTCGTTCAAACCAACAACGGTATTTGCAATATGCCAGTGCTGCTGCAGATTTTTTCTGGGAAATTGACAGCCGGCTTACTTTTCGAGTTGTGTCGGATGGACTGGTAGATGTCTTGGGAATTCCCAGAGAACGTATTCTGGGCCGCACGCTGACACAACTGCTAGATCACCCTGCCAATATCAACGACACCAACCATTGGAAGAATCACGTTCAACAACTTCGGGATGGTCAGCCATTTCGCGATTTTGAATATCGATGGTCTACGGGTGGTGAAACCCGAGTCATTCGTTATAGCGGTCTACCTGTGTTCAACCGAGCGAAGCAATTTGTTGGGTATCGAGGTGTTGGTTGCGACGTCACTGCATCTGTGCGCCAGGCCGAAACTACCGCATATCATGCAAGCCATGATGCCCTCACCGGCCTCTACAATCGCCGCAGCTTCGATAACACTCTGCGCAAAGCTCTGGACTCATCAAAACGTTCTCGTGAACCTCATGCATTGTGTTTCATGGATCTGGACTCCTTTAAAATAGTGAACGATACCGCTGGTCACCAGGCTGGTGATGAGCTGTTACGTCAACTATCGCGTTTGTTCGACACTCTTGTGCGTAGCAGTGATGTCCTAGCTAGGCTCGGTGGGGATGAGTTTGGTGTGCTGCTTTACAAATGCAGTGCGGCTGAGGCGATGAAGTTAGCTAATCAAATACGCCACGAAGTGGAGAACTTTGAGTTTCTCTGGGATGACAGTCGATTTACCATTGGCGTAAGTATTGGCTTGGTGGTTGTGGATGATCGCTGGAGCGACATCGATTCCTTATTCAGTGCTGTTGACTCTGCTTGCTACCTTGCTAAAAACGAAGGGCGCAACCGCGTGGTTGTCTACCGCGAAGCTGAAGGCAACATCAGCAACCGAAAAGTGGCTACGCATTGGGTGGAAGAAATTAACAATGCGTTGGAAAACAATCGTTTGTACTTGGCGTGTCAGGAAATCATGCCATTGCACCAGCAGTCTGACGGGTATCACTGCGAGATATTCCTGAGGCTTCAATTGAGTAATGGGGATCTGGTTAGTCCGCAGGTGTTTTTGCCGACCGCTGAACGATATGGGCTAACCTCAGCATTGGATGAACGCGCGATCTCACTCACACTGAAATGGTTGCAATCTGATTCAGCCAAACAGCGGGATATTCGTTTCGTTAGCCTCAATTTGTCGGCTGGATCATGTACAGAGCCAGAGTTCGCGGAACGCATCATTCGAGCAATTGGCAACAGCGGCATTGTTCCAGAGACGTTGTGTTTCGAGATTTCGGAAACCGCGGCTGTAGCAAATCTCACCAAGGTCAGCGCGTTTATGGAGCTGTTGTCGGGTATTGGCTGTCAATTCAGTATCGACGATTTCGGCTCTGGGCTCTCCTCGTTTGCCTTTTTGCGCAAACTTCCTGTCGATTTTGTGAAAATCGATGGGCATCTGGTCAAGGATATCCTTCAAGACCAAACTGACTACACTATGGTCAAGGCCATTTGTGAGATCAGCGCATCTATGGGTAAGAGAACAGTTGCCGAACACATCGAGTCGCCAGGCCTGCTAGAGGCGGTTAGAGAAATTGGTGTTGACTTCGGCCAAGGTGAGCACATAGGCGGCCCAGAGCTCATTTCCTAATCGATTGTTGCTTTCTATCCTGTTAGTAATGCTCCCGTAACCTGGCGCTAAATAACCTCTCAGCCTTGCTCTAGCGGGCGCTAACCGTTGCTTGGACATTCCTTTCTAGTTTATGAACGAATGTTCATATTGTTGAATGTAAACAAAGGTCAATCCGCGGGTAAACTGCGCCCCACAGGCCAGAAAGTACTCTGCGATTCGCCTGATTTCTCGGCAATCAAGTGAGACTGCATTTTGCAGCTGAGCCTTTACTTTTGCGCCAAGAGATCTGCAGCAGTGGACTCTACCTGTCATTTTGGTAACGAGCCGGTTTCTAGATTGGCTCGTAAGTGGCAGCGGCACCTAACAAATCAACTTGAACGAAGATTAGACCATGCGAATCAATAAGCGATTTTTTTTACCTGCACTGATACTAGCGTCAGGAAGTCTCTATGCAGGTTCGGCATTCTCCACAGACACTCCGCGCGATCTGCGCGGTACAGAGATTCGCCAGGGTACAGTCAAGTGGGAGTGGGCTCCAGTAGCTGACGCCGTGAACTACGAAGTGACTATTAACGGCAACAGCGTAGGTCGCACACTTGACACCAAATTCTACAGCTATGACCTGCCAGCAGGCATCGTTGACATGTATGTACAGGCAGTCAACGACGAAGGCGACATTTCTGAAAAAACATTGAGTGCCAGAATCAGCGTCAGCGAGTCATATATCAACGGCTCTTACGGCAGATCGACGTTAGTCGATGATTCAGGCTCATCTAGCCGTGCTATCGGAAGTAGCAGCGTGTCTTCTAACGCAAACGTTGTGCAGGGGTTGAGTTCGAGCGAATTCTCTGGCAACGACGTCCGCTGGGAGTGGAATTCGGCTGACGGTGCAGCTCAATATGAGGTTACTGTTGATGGGGTAGTCGTCGGCATTACAAACGACACATTCTGGGTCAGCGAAGATCTATGGAGAGGCACACACTCGCTCACGGTCAGAGCGATTAGCGCGTCGGGCGCCAAAACTGACCAGTCAGCAACTCACAAAATTGATGTAACAGGCAACGGATCTGGTGCAGCAGGCTCTTCGAGTGAAAGCGTTGCGGACTTCAGCCCGCCACCTGTCCAGAATGTAGAATCCTCAAATGGTGGCGGTGACGAAAACGCAGCAAACGTACAGAGCTTGATCGATCCGGCGTCATACAACTACCCCGAAACTACCAGCAAAGAGGGGTACGAGCTGGTCTTTAGTGACGAATTCAACGGTACGGCTCTCAACCCATTCCGCTGGCACACCCAACTGCGGTGGGATGGCGATTGGAATGGCGAACGTTATGAGTATCGAGTAGTCAACGGAGAAGATCAGTTCTACGTGAACACTCTAGGCCCTGACCAAGCGCATGTTGATAAATTCTCGTCTGTTTACGACCCATTCAAATTTAACGGAAGCACGTTATCTATTCAGTCAATAGTCAACCCCCTGAAGAATAGAGACAAGACGCGTAGTTTCGGTGATCTTGAGCAGATGTCTAGCCAACAGCAGTTCCTTTCAGGTGTCATAGCAACACACGACAAGTTCCATCAAAAGCATGGTTATTTCGAGGCGCGAATCAAAATACCTAGTCATGAAGGAACATTCCCTGCATTTTGGATGTTCCACCAGAACCGCTCTTGGGAAGGTACTCATCGTACCGAGATCGATATCATGGAAAACCTGGGGCACGCGCCTCACTACATCTATAATTCGTTTCATTACTTCGACAACGTATCAGCCACATACAGCGGCGATCACAATTTCATTAAGCCGAGACCTTCCGGTCAAGTGTTCACAGGTACCGACTTCAGCGAGGACTTCCATGTATACGCTGTCGAGTGGACGCAAAGCAAAATCGTCTGGAAAATTGATGGTCGTCAGGTTAGTGAAGTCAACAATGATCAAGCTAGCTACGAAGACCTTTATCTGAAGCTCAACCTTGCTCTGGGTGGCAACTGGACGAACTTTCCGACCAATGCAGGTGGCTTGGGCAGACCCAGTGACCAACGCTGGCCAACGTCTGAAGATGTAGCTAATTTCCAGAACCCAAAACTTGAAATTGACTACGTGCGAGCTTACCGGTTGAAATAATCGGTTGTGTTAGTGTAAAGCGCTGCCTAACAAAAAGAAAAACCGGGAAGGCGTAGGCCTTTCCGGTTTTTTTTTGCCCAAATATTGCTAGTTGATGTTCTGATAAATATACTCGGGTAAGTGTTTTATCTTTCATCACTTTAATCATTGGTTGCACTCACCATGCAGCCTTACTAGTTTCCGATATTCCGGAGGGTTCTAAATGTCAAAATTGTTGCTTACCACTGCGCTTTCAATCGCTCTTCTAAGCTCCTATGGTCTCGTTCAAGCCGATGCGCACGTCGATCTGGAAGAACAAATTGCCAAGTTGCGAGAAGATAAACAGGCGATGTCTCAACGTCTGGACCGTGCGATTGCCTTCTCCAAGAACGCTCAAAGTGATGCTGCGATGCAAGTCGAAGCATTGCAGAAGAGTCTTAAAACAGAGCAGCTAAAGCGTAAAGCTCTGGGCGATAGGCTGCGTCGTTCCATCGCCTTTTCAAAGCAATCTCGAGAGCAAAACGGCATGCAGATTGAAGAGCAGCAGCAAGGCCTGGAGGCAGAGAAGGCAAAACGTAAGGTTCTGGCCGATAGACTGCGACGTTCTATAGCGTTTTCAAAGCAGTCTCGTGAGCAAGGAGCTACGCAGTCGGCTGAGATTGAAGCGGAAAAGGCGAAACGTAAGGTTCTAGCT
>JALZUD010000104.1 GCA_023301725.1 Granulosicoccus sp.
GTTTGCAAAGATCCAGTTTGCAAAGATCTAGTTTGCATAGATCCAGTTTGCAGAGACTTGGTTCTCGCAGAACGGGTTGGTCCAGTGCATTCAGGCGCATCGCACTGCTTGCGTCGTGTTTCCTGATATCCCTCTCGGCACAAGCCAATGTGCAAGGGGTAGCTCGCGTGGTTGATGGTGACACCATCAATATTGGTGGTCAGGCCATTAGATTACATGGCATTGACGCGCCGGAAAGTGGGCAGCAATGTAACGCTCGAAATGGTCGACCCTACACCTGTGGCGTGGCCTCACAAAAATACCTTCGTTCTCTGGCTGGCAGTAATGTTGTTTGCACTGGCACCACAGTTGACGCCTATGACCGTCTAATTGGCATTTGTCGCTCTAATGGTGTTGAGCTCAACCGGCAGATGGTGCTTGCTGGTCATGCGGTTGCATACAAAAAATACTCCACAGATTATGTGACTGAAGAAAATCAAGCATCGCGCGAGCAACGTGGGATGTGGGCAGGATCGTTTGAAATGCCCTGGAATTTTCGGGCTAAACGCTGGAACACCGCCAATGCGCAAGTGCCTGTTTCTGGTTGCCCTATAAAAGGCAATATTAATCGTCAGGGTGAGAAAATTTACCACGCGCCGTGGTCGAACTCTTATTCGCGAACGAAAATTAATACAGCTAGGTTGGAGCGCTGGTTTTGCAGTGAGCGCGAGGCGCTGGCAGCTGGCTGGCGCGCGCCTCGTCAGTAAGAATGGCACCGGATTAGCTGTCACCACATAAATCAAGCCGTAGGCACGATGCTAATCATGGAAAATTTTCAAGGCAGCTGTCATTGTGGGCAAATAGTATTTACTGTTAAAACAGACACTGGCTAATGCCCCATTTGTGAACCTCCTGATTGTTATCCCCAGCCTTATTTTGCGGCAGATTCGGGTCTGCTGCATGGGTAGGTAGTGGACTATTCAGGACTATTGTTTGCTCTACGCAATAATATGTCATATTATTAAATTCATGACATGTTTTGAGGTTTGTAGAAACTTTTGATTTTTTCGCGCAAAAATAGTGACTCCCAAACAGTTGTAGGCCTGATCGCCAGCGCGCTTCGGCGAGATATTTCGTTTGGGGATTTAGCGCCTGACAAGCGCCTTAAAATTGAAGAGCTGCGTTCAAAGTATGGCGGTTCAAATCATTCCATGCGTGAAGCACTGACACTTCTCAGCACCGAAGGTCTGGTTGAAGCCAATGCTCAGCGTGGCTTTCGAGTGTCGTCGGCCACCGAAGACGATCTCAAAGACATCATTCGCCTACGCAGTGAAATAGCGCGCCTCGGATTGGATTGGTCTATGGACATGGGTGATGTGGAATGGGAGTCGCATGTCATCGCTTGCCAGTATCGGTTAGCACGCGCAATTGATGAAATCAAACTTTCCAACAAAGACGGCGCGCTGGCATGGGACGAGGCAGATCGTGGTTTTCATCTGGCGCTTGTATCTGGATGCGAATCACCTCGATTAATTGCCAGCCACAATCAACTCTACGACCAAGCCCGACGGTTCAGGCTTGCAGCAGTAACAGAAGAACGCATCGACTTCGACAAAGAGACTGATCTACATTCAGCGCTGATTGAAGCTATTGCTAAAAGGGATAAGGCCTGCGCACTTGCGCAACTCAAAGCACTTATTGATATCCACGTGTAGATCACAACCGACTCGGACGGAAGAGAAAAATGAACAGAAGAAAAACCCTGAAGTTTATTGGCGCAGCTGCGATTGCAGCTTCGGTTACCACACCAGCCATAGCCGCTGACACAGCAATTAATGTGGGTGCGTTACGTTTTACTAGTCATGCGGCCAACTTTGTTGCCTTTGAAAGAGGCTATTTCAAGGAAGAAGGTCTGGATGTCACATTTAAATTCTTTCAGGCAGCTCAACCGATGGCCGTGGCTGTCGCCTCTAAAGATGTGGACTATGCCGTTACTGCAATATCTGGAGGACTCATTTCTCTAGCTGAAAAAGGCGCTGCTAAAGTTATTGGCGGTGCTTTGATGGAAGAGGAGGGCATTGATGGTCAACAGGTTTTAGTGTCTGATGCAGCTTTCCAAGCCGGTATTACATCACCTGCGCAATTGGATGGAAAATCTTGGGGCGTTACTCAGTCTGGCTCTTCGTTTCACTATATGGGCGCCAAGATTGCCGCTAAGGAGGGCATCACACTGAAATACAAACCACTGCAGAAAGTTGGCGCAGTTATTGGCGCACTAAAAACAGGGCAAATTGATTCGTGGAGCATAGTCCCGCACATCGCTAAACCGCTAAGTGGGAGTGGTGCTGTACACACGATCGCCAATGTCTCTGACTACATCCCCAACTATCAGGTAACCGTAGTATTCACATCAGCTGATAACGCCGCTAATGAGCGTGAAACAACTGAAAGCTTTTTGCGCGCATTTTCAAAAGGTGCCGCAGATTTCAATGCAGCTCTGGTTGATAAAACCGCTGGTGATGAGGCTGCTGAAGACATGGTGAAGCTGGTGCATAAATACGTTTACACCGATCGCCCGTACGACAAAGCTGCGCCCAGTATCCGTAACGGTGCGATGCGAATAAGTGAGAATGCGGCACTAAATATGGATTCAGTGAATGATCAGCTAGATTGGTTCATCGCTGAGGATTTAGTGAAAGACAGCATCACTATTGATACCTTGGTCGACGACTCTTACGCGGCAAAGTAGTCTCGTAGCTATGGATTTGCGGCTTGAAAATATTAATCACCATTACGGTGATGTGGAGGTTTTACGCGGAATCAATCTTGATATTCCAACCGCTAAAATCATCTGCATCATCGGTCCTTCTGGCTGTGGAAAATCCACGTTGTTGAGGTTAATCGGTGGGTTGGAAAAACCTAGCGACGGACGAGTGCTACAAATTGGTGAGCCGCCGGCGGAGAGTATTAATCCTCTTACCTATGTTTTCCAAGACTTCGCTTTACTCCCTTGGCGTACCGTGGAAGGCAACATCAGCCTGGTGTTAGAGGATCACAGTATCAGAGGTAAGCGTGCTGACGCTATTATCTCAGATGTACTAGCGCGCACAAAGCTGACTGATTTTCGTAAGGCGCTGCCTAAACAACTGTCAGGTGGTATGAAGCAACGTGTGGCCATATCGCGTGCACTTGCAGTTAAGCCAGCCGTGATGCTGATGGATGAACCGCTCTCAGCGCTAGATAGTCAAACCCGCGAGCTACTGATGGATGACTTAATTGATTTATGGACTCGCGAACCGTTTACTTCAGTTTATGTCACGCACAACCTCAGCGAGGCCGTTCGACTTGGCCATTCTATTGTTGTTTTATCACGAAGGCCAGGTTGTATTAGGGAGATTGTTGACATCAATATTCCTCTGGCTGAACGCGACATGGGTGACGTGGAACTGGAAAGAAAACAAAAACATCTGTGGGACTTAATGCGTGATGAAGCTGCCGCTGCAGATCAGGAGTTATTAGGTGCCTAATCATATTCAAAAAGCTGTTGTTTTCCGAGGTGGTGGATTTGCGCCCCGTTCAGTGCGCTGGCTGGGGGCAATCGTATTTATTCTCCTCATTGGCTTTATGGAAATAGGCACTCGCACGGGTGTGATAAGCAACCTGACCCTGCCTCGACCCTCTGATGTGTTTACTACATTTGTTGACCTTTTGAGTAGTGGCTTGCTCTGGAAACATTTGCTGCCCTCTTTAAGCCGACTTGCGGTGGGCGCCGCTCTTGGCGCCTCATTCGGCATTGTTGTAGGTGTAATGATTGGCTTGTTCTCCTACGTAAGAGCTGGTTTGGTTCCGATCTTGGCAGCCATTTTTCCTATCCCCAAGATTGCTCTTTTACCGCTTTTTGTCATTTGGTTCGGTATTGACGAGCCGTCTAAATATGCGCTAATAGCATTTGGAACGTTTACTCCTACGGTGGTAGCTACCTATGGTGCTGTTGATAATGTAGACCGTTCTCTCATTCGAATGGGGCAAAGCTTCTCGCTCTCATGGTTTTCGATAGTGACAAAAATTGTACTTCCAGGCTCAATGCCCGGAATTTTATCTGGCTTGCGTGTGAGCTTAGCTATAGCCATTATCTTGTTGGTTGCCGCTGAAATGCTAGGCGCTGAATATGGCATAGGTGCTTACATTTTAGAAGCTGGTTCGCTGTATGATTTGGAACGCCTGTTTGTTGGTGTTTCAATATTATCGATTATCGGTGTGATCTTGAGCACCACTATTGGCTTTTTTGAAAAGCGACTACTTGATTGGCGTTTGTAGTTCTAAAGATAAACAATCAGCGTTTAACTGGACAGCTAACTACAGCTATGCAAAATACTATGCCACTGGTAGCCCCGGCTAGAGGCTTCAACGATGAAGAATTTCAACTGCGCACGCATAGGGCGCAAGCAAATATGGCGGAGCAAAATCTAGCTGGCCTGCTGTTAATGACAGAGCCTGAAGTCCGTTATTTTACTGGATTTCAAACGCTATTCTGGCAAAGCCCCACGCGCCCTTGGTTTGTTTTTGTTCCGGCGCAGGGAAAGCCTGTGGCTGTGATTCCAGCAATAGGGGCGCAGTTGATGAGTCAAACATGGATCAGTGATGTACGTACATGGAGTGCGCCTACACCTAGTGATGATGGCATCAGCTTGCTGATAGATTTGTTGTTGCCGCTATCAACGAGTGGTGCACGCCTTGGTATTTTAAAAGGACATGAGACATCACTACGCATGCCACTGGGTGATTGGGAAAAACTAGTGGCATCCTTACCGGGCTTGCAAATAACGGATGCAACACGTTTGGTCCACGGTTTACGCATGGTTAAGTCACCAGCAGAAATAGAGAAGCTGTCTTATATCTGTAGAGTTGGCTCAGAGACGTTTGCGCAAGTACCGCAATTTATCGCTGTAGGCATGCCTCTTGAGGAGGTGTTTCGAAAGTTTCGGTGTGCAGCTATCTCCCAAGGTGCCGATGATGCGCCATATGTAGTCGGTAGTGCGGATCAAGGTGGTTATTCTGATGTCATATCACCTCCATCACGACGCCCACTAAGAGAGGGAGATGTTCTCATGATGGACACAGGGTGCACATGGGATGGTTATTATTGTGACTTTGACCGTAACTGGGCTATTCAACGAGCTGATGATCAGGCTAAACGAGCTTATGACGTATTGTGGCGTGCCACGCAAGCAGGAATTGATGCGGCTCGTCCCGGTAATACAAGTCGTGATCTTTTTCTTGCTATGTCGTCAGTGCTGTCGGAAATGAATAGCAGTGGTGGTGATATTGGGCGCCTTGGTCATGGATTAGGCATGCAATTAACCGAACAACCGTCGCATGCGGCGTTTGACGAAACTGTGTTGGAAGAAAACATGGTGCTAACCATTGAGCCTTCCCTTTCCTACGGTGATGGTTTAATGATGGTGCATGAGGAGAACATTGTTGTGGGTTCAAACAAGCCGTGCCTGTTAACTGCGCGTGCGGCAACAGAATTACCGCTTATTGGGTAGGGAGGGCTCTGTCACTGCCAGCGGTCGCACCTACAATACCAAACGTGCCAGTGCCGTAAACTTATCTCCACAAAATATTGAAAAATTAATCAAGGTGGGCTGTTTGGCTTAGACTAGAGGGCCCTGTCAAAGAATTTGTGCAGCACTGATGGCCGAGATATTCCCGCTAGCGCTGAATCACTTCGAGGAAAAATAAATATGCTTAAATTACTCAGTCTCATTGTTATACCAGTTATAGGCTTTGCAACATTGCCAATACATGCGCAAACCATGCAACTGGTGACCTCAAACGAGGATTATGTCGTCACTAATGTATTCAGTGACGTCGATATTTTTGATTTTATTATTGAAATAGATGCGCCTTTGGCTGTTGGCACATACGACAACCCACCTATTGTTACAGTCAGCTACCGCGTTATGGGAAACCTGAGCCCTGGTACACCGTCAGAGTTCCCGGCTTTTGCTCTCGAGCGCGTGATTACCGGAGAAGAATTCTACGCACAAGGCAGTTCCTTACAATTTGAAATTGATGAAGCTGCCGTGCTGGATGACGGAGTACAAGTTGCAGAGCTATCGGGAACCGATGTCGTCTTCAAATTTGATGGCAAGGAAATAGACAACGGACGTTTCCATCCAGCGCTCTTTGAGTTGCGTGGCGATGGTACTGGGAGAATTCAGAACAGCAACAATGTACCTAGCCAGAACCCATTACAGCAAGTTGAGTTCGGCGAAGAATATATTAATGATCTGGTATTTGACGCTGGCAACACTACGCTCATAACTGGGGTAGTGCCAGATCCTGCACCCGAGGTAGAACCTGCACCTGAGGTAGAGGCTGAAGAGGAGACTTCGTCAGACAGTGGCGGTTTGTTTAGTTACCTAGAATTCTTGGTACTCCTGAGCTTTGCTGGCGCAATGAAATTTAGAAAAAAATCTCTCAAGACCTGATAGCCTTGGCGTTATTCGTCAGCCTCCGCGCAGGCGGGGGGAGGGCATTGCAGCAGCTCAGTGCGTCATCTTCCACGCAGGTAGAGAACCTTTGCAGTGACTTAGCTGGTCATCCTCCATGCAGGTGGAGGATTCATTGCTACAGTTAAGACGATAGAAATATTTAATCCAGCACATAGACCTTACGGTCGGCAACAAGATGTTTGGTTTGCTCTGCATATTCGCTCATATGACTTGAAGCTGCATGTGCTCTAAGATCATCCATGCTCTCCCACTTTTCTACAACCATGTACGAGTCTGCGCCAATTTTTGCTTGTGAACCCTCCTTTTCGGTATCTGTCACGGGTTGGTATTCGATACAACCTTTTTCCGCATGTACTAACGGAACTATCTGAGAAAATGCGTTAAGTAGTTGGTCGCGCTTGCCAGAGCTTGCTGTGATTATGGCGATAACATGAATCATGTTTTTTTACTATTCTCGGTCGAGTTGCTCGTATAGTATCTGAGATCGTTTTTGAAAAATAGAGTTCAGCCAAACACGAAGGGGCAAGAATGAAAGATCCAGTGGTGATTGTCGGGGCAGCTAGAACTCCCATGGGCGGCATGCAGGGTGCGTTTACAGATGTGCATGTTGCGATGCTCGGCGGCACAGCAATACAGGGCGCATTGCATAACGCGGGCATCGAGAGCAATGCCGTAGACGAACTCATCATGGGCTGTGTTCTTTCAGCCGGACTTGGGCAAGCTCCCGCGCGTCAAGCAGGGCTTAATGCAGGACTCGGTGAGGCCGTCCCGGCCACGACCCTTAATAAAATGTGTGGCTCAGGTATGAAAGCTGCGATGTTGGCGCACGATGGGGTGGCTCTTGGTCATTCAACGGTATCAATTTGCGGTGGCATGGAGAACATGACTAACGCACCGTTTTTGTTACCCAAGATGCGAGGAGGGCAGAGGCTTGGGCACGGTCAAGTTATTGATCACATGTTTTTTGATGGGCTTGAAGATGCTTACGACAAAGGGCGATTAATGGGAACGTTTGCTGAAGATTGTGCCGATCGGTACGGCTTCACGCGCGAGCAACAAGATAGTTTTGCGCTTGAGTCACTCTCACGCGCACGAGCAGCATCAGACAACGGATTACTGGCATCCGAAATCGTACCGGTATCTGTAAAGACCCGATCGGGCACCATTGATGTAGCTACCGATGAGCAATTGGCGAGCGCACGGCCCGAAAAAATACCGCACCTAAAACCTGCGTTTCGTGAAGGTGGGACGGTGACAGCGGCAAATGCTTCATCTATCTCTGATGGAGCAGCTGCGCTTGTGCTAATGCGTGAGAGTGAAGCGATTCGGCGTGGGTTACGAATAAGAGCTCGCGTGTTAGGGCATGCGTCGCATGCTCAGGCACCTCAATGGTTCTCCACTGCACCGATCCCAGCGATTACCAAACTTCTGGAGCATGTGGATATGAGTGTGGCGGATGTTGATCTATGGGAAATCAATGAGGCGTTTGCAGTAGTTCCCATGAGCGCGATGGCTGACTTAGGAATAAGCCATTCACGCCTGAATGTTCACGGTGGCGCTTGTGCCTTAGGGCATCCTATTGGCGCATCGGGAGCTCGCATCATCGTTAGTTTGCTCAATGCACTGGATATTGGCAATAAGCGCTATGGTGTAGCTGCTGTATGTATTGGGGGTGGAGAAGCCACTGCCATGGTCATCGAGCGTGTCGAATCGAGTTCATCGTGAGTTGCTTTGCACGGAATTCAACGGTAAGTCGGCCTAGTAAGTCATCACTCCTATCGGACTCATACCTGCATGATTATTGAAAAAGGCACGTCTGCGATCGTCACTGGTGCTGCATCTGGCCTTGGCGAGGTGGTTGCCTCAGCATTAGCGGCGGCTGGTGCAAAAGTTGCCATCTTCGACCTTGATGTTGAGCGGGGAGACGCAATGGCTCAAAAATTAGAGGGGATATTCTGCAAGGTTGACGTTGCTGATGCTGAGTCTGTTCGCTCTGGACTGTTGGCAGCGCGTGAGGCACACGGTGGAGCACGAATCATTGTTAACTGTGCAGGCATTGCGCCAGCTGCAAAAACGGTATCCCGAGGGGAGGCCCACGACCCCGCGTTGTTTCAAAAAATCGTGGCTATCAATTTATTCGGCACTTTTAACGTGGCTTCACAGGCGGCAGCAACAATGACTACGCTTGAACCTGTCAACGACGATGGGGAACGAGGCGTCATTGTCAACACAGCCTCTGTGGCAGCCTTAGATGGACAGATCGGTCAGATCGCGTATGCCGCTTCCAAGGGTGCTGTTGCTGCAATGACACTGCCAATGGCGAGAGATCTAGCTGATAAAGGTATACGAGTTGTGAGCATTGCGCCGGGCATCTTTGCAACGCCGATGGTCAGTGCATTCCCACAAGAGGTTCAGGACTCACTGGCTGCGGGAATACCTTTTCCCAAGCGCTTGGGTAAAACCTGTGAGTTCGCTGAGCTGGTATTGCACATTGTAAAAAACGGTTATCTGAATGGCGAGCTCATAAGACTTGACGGTGCTGTTCGCATGGCACCAAGATAATTTTTTTAATCTCAGCGATAGTATGGATAACACTGTGGTGGGGATGATGGGCTAATGACAGTACCATTGGAGTTAAGCTTGTTCTTCTTTAGAATAGCGCTTTAATGCACGGAGTACATAACAATGAACTTTGAATTAACCGAAGAGCAGCGTGCTATTCAGGCTATGGCGGCAGCTTTTGGTGAAGCCGAAATTGCCCCGTATGCGGCGCGTTGGGATGAGCAAGGAACCATTCCCAAAGAGCTTCTTCGTAAGGTAGGTGAGCTAGGTTTCGCTGGAATTTATGTATCGGAAGAATTCGGCGGATCAGCGCTTTCACGACTTGATGCTGCGTTGATTTTTGAGGCCTTGTCAAAGGCTTGTCCTTCGGTGGCAGCGTTTATCTCTATACATAACATGTGCGCGTGGATGATTGACCAGTATGGGTCAGACGAGATGCGGGAACGGTTGCTGCCCTCGTTGTGCGCTTACGAAAAGGTGGCCTCCTATTGTCTGACAGAACCCGGGTCAGGTTCTGATGCATCGGCGCTTCGTACTCGTGCATCGAGGGACGCTGATCATTTTTTGTTGAATGGCACCAAGGCCTTTATTTCTGGAGGAGGGTACTCAGACTTGTACCTCACTATGTGTCGCACAGGTGGTGACGGCCCTTCTGGCATATCAGCGTTTGTTGTGGAGGATGGTGCGCCGGGTTTAAGTTTTGGTGCGCCAGAGAAAAAAATGGGCTGGCGCTCACAACCCACAGCGCAAGTTCAATTTGATGATTGTCCAGTCTCCAATGCTAATTTGATGGGGGTTGAGGGTGATGGCTTTCGTTATGCCATGTCAGGGCTTGATGGTGGGCGACTCAATATTTCAGCGTGTTCGTTAGGTGCTGCACAACACGCGCTAGATAAAAGTGTTGTATACACCAGTGAACGTAAGGCTTTCGGTGCCTCAATCAATAAATTGCAGGCGTTGCAATTCAAGATGGCAGATATGGAGATCAACCTGCAGGCCTCTAGAGCCCTTCTTTACAAAGCGGCTTGGAAGCTCGATCAAAAAGCACCAGATGCCAGCAAGTTTTGTGCGATGGCAAAGCGCTTTGTCACAGATCATTGTTTCGATGTTGCCAATGATGCGCTCCAGTTACATGGAGGCTATGGTTATCTTGAAGATTATGGCATTGAGAAAATCGTGCGCGATATCAGAGTGCATCAGATACTGGAAGGGACTAACGAAATAATGAGGTTAGTAACCGCCCGTGCACTATTGTCAGAGCACGCATCCTGATGGCTATTGATAGAGAAGCTAAAGAAAGCTCTGGAAAGGCATTACCTACTGAAGATGTTTTAATTAGAGTGGAAGGGCAAGTAGGTCGTTTGACATTATGCCGGCCGCACGCATTAAATGCGTTGTCGCACGAGATGGCTTTGCAAATCGAGGCAGCACTTCTGGACTGGCAAACCAATGATGCGGTATCGATGGTGCTGATCGATGCACAGGGCGAGAAGGCATTTTGTGCTGGTGGTGATGTCGCTGTGCTTTATACGCAAGGGGTAGCTGGTGATATAGAAAGTGGTCGACAATTCTGGCGTGACGAGTATCGTCTAAATGCCATCATCGTGCATTATCCCAAACCTTATGTTGCGGTTATGGATGGCATCACCATGGGTGGTGGTGTTGGCATTTCAGCTCATGGCTCGCACCGAATTGTCACTGAGCGAAGCGTCCTTGCGATGCCCGAATGTTCCATCGGCCTAGTCCCAGATGTTGGAGGTACCCATTTACTGTCCCAATCACCGGAGCATTTAGGCGAATATTTTGCACTGACCGGTGCGCGTATGGATGCAAGTACAGCGTTGTTCGCAGGTTTTGCTGATTACTATGTGCCGGTTGCGCGCTTGCATGATCTCAAGCGTGCGCTTATAGAATCTGGCGATGTCAGGGTGATTGACGACTTTAACGAAGTGCCGCCAACTAACTCGACGCTTGCAGCTGACGCACAGGCAATCAATGCGGTTTTTGGTGCTGACACACTAGCCACCGTGTTGAGTGATCTTGGCCAGTTAGAGCAAGATTGGGCGCTATCAGCTGCCAAGAAAATAAGTCGTTCATCGCCAATAGCATTAGCGCTAACTTTCGATCTGGTTCGAGCGGCTCGCTCAGAACCCGGAATCGAAAAAGCACTCATACGAGAGTATCGGTTTGTATCACGTGCGATGGAGTCTTGCGATATTCTGGAGGGCATACGCGCAGCACTCATTGATAAAGATCGTAATCCGTCATGGAAGCACGGATCCATTGCACAGGTTTCTCACGTGCTGATTGATCAGTTAAAAGATCCTGCTCCAGACGGCGACGTGCAATTCACTTCAACGCAAGAATATGAGAGAACAAAATAATGTCTGAACAAGCTGCGAATGAGTATGTACAGGTAGAGCGGGAAGGGCGAGTTGTTACCGTCACCATTGATCGACCCAAAGCACTTAATGCACTCAATGCGCAAATACTCCAAGAACTCACCAGTGTCATGATGCCACTCGACACAGATCCAAGTGTTGGTTGTTTCGTGCTGACAGGTTCGGCTAAGGCGTTTGCTGCTGGAGCAGACATCGCCGAGATGAAAGATAGACTTTACCCAGATACATTCCTGTCTGACATGCTGCTAGGGTGGGAGGCCATTGCCCAGCTACGTACTCCAAAAATTGCTGCGGTTTCAGGCTTTGCGCTCGGAGGTGGTTGCGAACTAGCCATGATGTGCGACACCATCTACTGTAGTGAATCAGCGCGCTTCGGCCAGCCCGAGATCAAACTAGGGGTGATCCCCGGCATGGGTGGATCACAGCGTTTAACGCGACTCATTGGCAAGAGCAAAGCCATGGACATGATCCTCACCGGACGTATGATGGACGCTACTGAGGCAAAAGAGGCGGGTTTGGTGGCGCGTATCTACCCTGATGCTGATCTACTGGACGCTGCAAAAAAAGCCGCTACTCAAATTGCCTCCTATTCAAAGACAACAGCCATGGTTGCACGAGAAGCTGTTGACAGAGCGCTGGAGACATCCCTCAACGAAGGCTTGTTGTTTGAGCGTCGAGTTTTTCATTCTCTGTTCGGCACTGCTGATCAGAAAGAAGGCATGAGTGCGTTCATTGAGAAACGTGACGCAGACTTCAAACGCTGATTCCAGATGGACGGACTCCCGTTCACATTCCCGTGAAGCTCGTGTCGAAAAACTAACTGAATGGAGCCACGATACAGGCATTAATGAACAGGCACTGCAGGTGGTAGCAAATTTTGTGCAGCAGTTAAAACTGAATAATTCCATAGCGCGCTAGTGTATTTGCTGTTCACAATGGCTTTCTTTGATAAAAAACACACATAAAATCGCCACTACAAGAACAACAACAAGCGATTGAAACGCAACGTCGTAAGCCTCAGCTGAATAGATACGAGCGCCGTTTTGGAGCTGCCCCGACCAGTTCAAATCTAACAGCGCACCTATCACGGGTTGCATAACAGCACCTGATGCTACAACACCCATATTGACAAACCCCAGCGTCGTTGCACTGTGTGTAGCTCTATTCCATTCACGACTTATGCCCATCAACACAACGATGCCGCCGGTACCAAGGCCGTGTGCAAAAAACAGACAGCTAAGTAGTAGAGCATTGCTACTGCCTGTATCACTATGAACAATAGCTAACAGCGTGATGAGACAGCTGACAATGCCAGCTAAAAGAATGGGTTTGCGCCGGGTTATGAAGTCGGATAGCCAACCCAGCAACGGTGAACCGATCATTACTCCCACAAACAACCAAGACACAATGCTACTTGCGTTAACTTCCGTAAACTCTTTGGTTGTGGTTAACCAGGGAACCGCCCATAAACCAGCAAAAGAGAGCATGGTTGCTGCAAATCCAAAACCACCGACAGCGCAAAAAATAGTTTGCTTATTGCCAATGACTTGCCGAAGTTGCTGAAAAGGCCCTTCTGACGCTACGTTTCTACTGGGGAGTTTTTTGGCTGCAGGGATAATAAGATGCGAGCACACAGCCAGCATTGCGGCTGCAACCGCAAGAATGAAAAAGCAGTTTCTCCAGCCAACAGTTTCTACGAGATAACGTAAGGGTGCTTGCCCGGCGATGGCACCGAGCATACCTGTGGCCATCAAGAAGCCTGTTAGCATCGCAAAGCGCGCACGTGAGAAAAATTCTGTTGCTATTGCAAGAGTGCCAACAAAAGCAAAAGCTACCAAACCACCAATCAAAGCACGATAAATTGAAGCTAGCCAAAGCGATGAGCTTAGAGCGAATCCAACGCAGGCGAATGTGCACAGCGTGGCACTCAATACCAATAGACGCCTCGCTCCAAAGCGATCAACAAGCAACCCCACCGGTAATTGCAAAGCGGCATACGTGTAAAAATACATGCCGGATAAAAGCCCAATGCCGGATGCGCCAACAGAGAATTCTCGCATTAGTTCCGAGGTCATTACACTGGGGGACACACGTTGCACGAACGCGTATAAAAAAAACAGTGTGCCAATAATGAAGGCTGCAATCGCTCGATTCGAACTAACTGCGTTGTCAGATGTGTTCATAAGAGCGTAACTAATCGGTCATTGCAAGTCAAAGCTAGTATGTGCCTAATGACTTTAAAGATCGGTGTTGACAGGCGGGAATTCTTGCCATTGCATTCAGACTTTGTTGCTACTACAAAAACAGGAAGAGTAAATTTCTTTATCTGCACGTGCCAAAGCAAAATCTAGTGAAGGCTTTATCATTGTGGCCTCGATTTTTTTGCCCAATCGCTCGTAACACGTGTGTAGACCTAGCAGTGCCCAGACGTTGTTTGGGTGGCGATTAGAGCGAATACACGTGGTATTTAATCCTAGGTCAGCCTCATAGGCCGCAGCGGCCTCTGTGGTATGCCCTTGCTCCAGGAGTAGTGCTCCCAACGCGTGGCGACTGGGCATCATCCAGCCCCATGGCTCATCGTACGGCAAAGCATCCTCGTTGACGACTGCCTGACGTAGATGATCAAATGCCACTGCATAATTGCCTTTGTGGTATTCGATTTCTCCTGCAAGCATCTCTTTTGCCACTGTTAGAATCTGCTGACAAGTCAGAATATGAATTTGTCGCTCTTCAGGCATCTTATCGGTAAGTTCTAGAAACAGTGCTTGGGCCTTATCGGCTTTTTCATGTTGTTTCAAAGCTGCATGAGCAACTCCTTTGCCATAGTAGTTCATGACTGTTGTCATGCGATACACGTCTTGATTTTCTGGCAGTGGCGTATCTATTAATTGTTGCCAGCGACCAAAGCGAACAAGAGCGTGCGTCTCTATTGACATGTATCCCTCTAACCAATTCGCCATCGGTGGTGTATCTTGTGTAATGAGTTCGTCAGGTATGGTTCTTTTCATACCTGCTATGGCGTCCATTGCAGTGTTGAATTGCCCTAGGAACATGGCGCCGTAGAGTTTGAAATGGTAGTTGTGCACTCGGTACATAGAATAGAAATTCATGGCCCCCGCATTTTCCCAATAGAGCTCGTCTGCAAGAATGCCTTTTTGATTCCAATTCACCACGTCCTGGTAGTTGCCACATAGCACATCGATATGGGTTGCCATGTGGGCTAAGTGACCTGCACTGGGTACAAGATCACGAATTTCGTCGGCGACAACAAGTGCCACCTCGGGGATAGGTGACATCTCCATCAGATGCAGGTACAGATGCCATGTGCCGGGGTGAGGCTGATGGCCGTTTGCCCGAACACCGTCTATGCAGTGCTCAAGCACTGCTCGGCATTCAAGTGTGTCAGCGCCTTCCATGGGCTCGCCTGACACAGGATCCCACATTTGCCAAGGGGTAAGATTCATCATTGACTCAACAAATAGGCTTGCTACATCGGGATCACTGTTAAATTTTTCATAGACCTCACGCATGGCATTGGCGTAGGCTGCGCTCCAAACATACAGATCAGACGCTGGCGTATCCGATGGGTAGTGGCGTTCCAATGCTGCAATGAGTGCTTTTTCGACAGGTGTTGCATCATCTATTGACGTGTTTGCTGCGGCCAACGCCGTGCGAGAAATCGTCAAAGTTTCAATCACATCCTCTGGGGAGAACAGTTCCCAAGGTTTGTTGTAATTGGGGCCTGCAATGTATGCCAGCCCCCAGTGAGCCATGATGCAATTGGGATCGGCCTCTAGGGCGTGCTTGAAACACAGTTCCGCCTCCTCGTGATGGAATCCGAAAGTCCAGTTCAAGCCTCGATCAAACCATTTTTGCGCATCAATGGAGGTAGTGCTGATGGGCCGACTGTAGTGCCCCAAGTCATAGGGGTAGTCACTCATAAATATTTCCTGTTTAGACTGAACAATGTCTGTTCTGATGTGCAATGGCAGAAAGCCATTAACTGGCACAACAACAGTGTCTCATTTTGATTGTCGCTAGTGTCTCATCTTTGATTATTGCACTTCAGCTAACACTCGTAAAATCCCATATAACGGAAAAAATCCTAAATATGGGATATGCTGAGGCGCAATGTGAACTTACTGCTTTGGAGGTGGCTACAGTGATAAGCGAATTCGAGTCCCATTTGAAAGACACGTTAGAAGATATTCAGGCGTCTGGATTGTGGAAAACAGAGAGGCCCTTGACCTGCGCTCAGGCTGGAATTGTTTCAGTTGCCGCTGGGTCTGCAGTTGGT
Organism: Granulosicoccus sp.; assembly: GCA_023301725.1. GTDB lineage: Bacteria > Pseudomonadota > Gammaproteobacteria > Granulosicoccales > Granulosicoccaceae > Granulosicoccus. The sequence continues at coordinate 15,762 of JALZUD010000104.1, forward strand.
GGGTCAGCAAATGGTAGCTCTGCAGAGAAAGGCAATGTGATTAATCTGTGCGCTAATAATTATCTGGGCCTGGCAAATAATTCTCTGCTTGTTGATGCCGCGAAAAAGGCGTTAGATGAGCATGGGTATGGCATGGCCAGTGTGCGATTTATTTGTGGTACTCATGAATTGCACACGGCATTGGAGAAAAAGTTAGCTACATTCCTTGAAAAAGACGATGCCATCCTTTTTGCCGCTTGCTTTGATGCCAATGGTGGATTGTTTGAACCGCTGTTGGGCGCTGAGGATGCGATAATTTCTGATTCGTTAAATCACGCCTCCATTATTGACGGAATTCGATTGTGTAAGGCCAGTCGTTATCGCTATAAAAATTCTGACATGCACGATCTTGAGCAGCAATTGATAAAAGCGAAAGATAATGGTGCGCGATTCATTATGATTGCAACAGACGGCGTCTTCTCTATGGACGGCTATCTAGCCGATTTAACCACCATTACAACATTGGCTGAAAAATACGGTGCTTTGGTGATGGTGGACGATTGTCATGCCACAGGCTTTATGGGGCCCAAGGGCAAAGGTACTGCAGCGCATTTTGGCGTTAACCACAAAGTGGATGTTTTAACTGGCACGCTGGGCAAAGCACTAGGCGGTGCTATTGGTGGTTACATCGCAGGTTCGCAACCTATTATTGATTTACTACGCCAGCGGGCTCGCCCCTACCTTTTTTCTAATGCATTGCCGCCTAGTGTGTTGGCAGCGTCATTGGAAGCTATCAGGTTAGTAGAGGAGGGCGATGCGCTCCGTGATCAGTTGTTCAAGAACACAGTGTATTGGCGTAGTGGATTGGAACAGTTGGGGTTTACGCTCAACCCTGGTGAACATCCCATTATTCCAGTTATGCTCGGAGAAGCACAATTGGCTCAACAGCTTGCCAGTCGCTTGTTTGATAAAGGTGTTTATGTGTCAGGTTTTTTCTTTCCGGTGGTGCCCAAAGGTGCAGCTCGTATCAGAACACAAATGAATGCGTCATTGAGCCATGCTGAGCTGGATAGGGCGTTAGATGCGTTCGAGTCGGCGGGAAAAGAGGTGGGGGTTCTGGAATGAGCATATCGGAACAGAATTCGATGAAGGCCTTGGTAAAAGCTCACGCTAAAGAGGGCTTATGGCTTCAAGATGTTCCGATACCTGAGCCTGGTGAAGATGATGTGCTTATACGCATCAATAAAACAGGTATCTGTGGAACAGACATTCATATTTGGAATTGGGACGAGTGGGCCTCTAAAACAGTTCCTGTCCCACTGGTCACGGGCCATGAATTTGCTGGTGAAATTGTTGAGATGGGTTCAGCGGTTAAAGGCTTATCGCTGGGTCAGCGTGTCAGTGGCGAGGGGCATCTGGTTGGCAAGGAATCGCGTCAATCTCGTTCGGGTAAATTCCATCTCGATCCGCAGACCCGTGGCATTGGTGTTAATGAACAAGGCGCGTTTGCAGAATACTTGCGGTTGGATGCGTTTAACGTGGTGCCGTTGCCCGATGATGTGAGTGATGACATCGGAGCAATTCTGGATCCTCTGGGCAATGCGGTGCACACCGCACTCAGTTTTGATTTGATTTGCGAAGATGTATTAATTACAGGTGCTGGGCCAATTGGCATTATGGCCGCAGCAGTTGCCAGACATGCGGGGGCGCGGCACATTGTTATTACCGATGTTAATGCTGCAAGGCTTGAGCTGGCCGCAAGCGTAGTGGATGCAGTGCCTGTCAATGTTGCTACTGAGGACTTAAAAGACGTGACTGCTAAGCTGGGACTTAAGCAGGGTTTTGATGTGGGCATGGAGATGTCTGGCAACCAGCGAGCATTGGATCAGATGGTCGAATCTATGGTCATGGGAGGGCGCATCGCTATGCTGGGTATTCCACCGGGAAAAAGCCCGGTTGACTGGTCGCGAATTGTTTTTAAGGCGATAAATTTGAAGGGTGTATACGGCCGGGAGATATTCGAAACCTGGTACAAGATGATTGCGATGTTGCAAAACGGTCTGGATGTATCAAAAGTGATTACGCATCGATATTCAGCGCTGGATTATGCAAGTGGTTTTACCGATATGCTCAGCGGCTCCAGTGGTAAAGTCGTATTGGATTGGACGGCAGTTTCAAAGAGCCATATGCAGGCAGTTCAATGATCGTTCATTTGCAGGGGTTCCTCGATGGCGTCTACCTTGATTTTTTATGAGGCTCAGCCATGACAGATGATCATGTATCTAGGCGTTTGGCAAAGCACCTTAAAGATCTGCGCAAAGCGCGTGGACTGAGCCTTGAGGCATTAGCCAATTTGTCGGGTGTCTCTAAATCCATGCTGTCTCAAGTTGAGCGTGGTGAGAGTAGTCCAACAGTTGCCAGCTTATGGAATTTAACGAAAGCACTAAATGTAGAATTCTCTGGATTGCTCGACGGTGGAGAAAATGAGCGAGGCCCTATCAAAGAACTGATCCGAGCCGAGCAAACACCGGTTATCATGTCTCAGGCTAAAGGTTGCCAGATACGTATTCTTAGCTCACCTGATACTGTGGGTGATACAGAGATTTACGACTTGGTATTTGCGCCAAATTCAGCACTCGAAAGTGAGCCTCATCGTTCCGGCTGCGTTGAAAATCTTACGGTATTCTCAGGCACACTGGTCGTCACCGCAGACGGTGTTTCTGAAACCCTCAATAGAGGGGATACGGTAAGGTATGTTGCTGATCGACCTCATTCCATTGAGTCTAAAAGTAAAAAAGCGCGTGCAGTATTGATTGTCACAGGCTCTTGATCTTTGTTTCAGCCTATGTTTCTCAAGCCATTGGTATACCCTAGTGATGCATAAAATTCCGGCCCAGAACCGCTGCGCTGCTTCTATAGCAGCATCTAAGGGCCGCCTTCGGTACTTATATACAGCTCTATAAGCTCCTGGTCTCGAACTTTTATGCATCACTAGGGTATAGATAGTTCACGAACATGAAAAAGAGGTACACAACCAGAGCATAGGTGCCTATTTGTGTTTTATTGCCCACAATTACACACGCTGTGTAAATACGGCTCGCTAGTTTTTTAGCACAGGTTTTGAGCGCATACGCGCAACTGTTTCGCGCTCCGCTCTTTTGCAACGCATGGGAGGTAAGCCTTGATCCATAAGCTTCATATCCTCAAGCACCCTATCTCCCATTTGTTTAAAGGCAACATCTAACGCCCCGGCGCGATGTGCAGATCGCAAAAAACCTTTTAGTTTGCGTACTTTATGACCCATTGGCATTGGCTCCTCAGGAAACACGTCTGACGCTGCCAATATATGGCCTGACTCTACGGCCGTCATCAAGTGATCAAAGTTGACGATTTCAGCTCGGCTAAGCAAGATGAATCGAGCACCACGTTTCATTTTTGAAAATGCGTCTGCATCCAAAAACCCGGTGTTTTCTTGGGTAACGGAAGCCACTACAAAAATCACATCGCTTGTTGTCAGCACCTGTTCCAGCGAAGCAGGCAGGACATCTGCATCTGTTAATAGTGAGGGAGGAAGCCACGGATCAAACACTGAAATTTGTGCACGGAAACCCACTAATAACTTCGCTATGGCACGCCCGAGATCCCCAAATCCAATCAGGCCTATGCGCGAGTTCGACAGTAGGCTTGCCTCGCTGTTGCCATCGCCACCCCAAAGCTCTTTGCCTTCTTGAAATGCCGTGTCAGATTCCACAATAGTACGGGACAAGCAGAGCGCAAGTGCCAGAGCCATCTCTGCCACAGGCTCTGCAAAGACGGCCCCCGTGGTTATAACGTGTATACCTTTTTCAAACAGGTAGTCGTAAGGCATGTTGTTTAGTAAATTACTCTCAACATTCAACACACAGCGCAACTCAGGCATTTTTTGAAGTGTGTTGAGACTGAGTGGAGGTTGCCCAATAATGTAACGTGCCTGCGCAAGGATTGCCGTGTCTAAGGTGGCAATCTGTGTCGCATCAGTTTCGACAATGTCATACTGAGAAAACAGAGTTTCCTTTGCCGTTTCAGTGAAAATTAGATCTATAGAACGTGGCTCTGGTGCACAAATTATGATGGGTTTACTCATGGTTCTTTGATGGCCAATTTTTTTACTTGATGTTCCCGCCACATCATGTACGTGCCTGATCCGATAATTAGAGCGGCTCCCAGTAGCATTAATGGTTTGGGTTTTTCGTCAAATATCAAAATACCCAGCACCAGCAAGAATATGATTCGAGAATAGCGGTAGGGCATCACCACCGACACCTCTGCCAATCGAATGGATGCAATCAATAACATGTATCCGATAGCGCCTATGATTATCATAGGAATGGTGATAAACCAATTCATCTCGGTGGGCAGTAAGTTCTCACCATTGAACAGCACCCACGCTATGGTAAACAGCGTTGCGGCGGCCATTGTGAATGTTGCAAGACTTGCTGAAGGAATATCAGCGGGCACAAGCCGCGTAGTGAGATCACGAATAGACAACGCTACTAAGGCGAGTATGGCCCAAAGGATGGCCGCATCAAAACCCTCACCGCCTGGTTGAATAATAAGAAGCACACCAATAAAGCCGACAACGATCGAGCACCAGCGACGCCATCCCACATTCTCCTTTAGAAATAGAACGGCTCCCATAGTGGCTAGCATGGGGGAGGCTTGTGTAATAGCGCCCACGATTGAAATAGGTACGTTTGCCAGGGCCATGATCATGCCAACCATGCCGCAAATTTCTGCCAGGTATCGCAGTAACATAAATGGTGAGAATGCTCGACGATCGAGTAGTTTGTCTTTTTGTAGTTTTGCCATTGAGGCAAAAATGATTAATGCCCCACCGATAAGATAAAACATCACTTGAGCGGGTGAAATGATGCTTGTTGAAACTTTCACTAAGGTGTCAGCGGTGGCAAAAGCTCCCATCGATGCCACCATTAAAACAATACCTCGTACGTTGGTGTCTTCGATCATTGTTAAACAAATTCGCTGGCAGGCAGCTTATGGCTGAAAGGGCGCAGGTTCTGCACCGAGTGATAAAGAGCCGGCTTTAAGCTGTGAGATTGCAGCAATTTTAAAAGTGAGCCTGCATTCGTGCTAGCAGCAACAAATGCAGGCCATAGACCGCAATTTACAGGCTAAGATTCTTGTGAATTCCAAACGACATCGTCTGCACATTTAACCGTGATGTTTGCCGTCTTACTTGCCGTTATTGTTGTTTCAAATGCGACCCAAGAGACGACCGAATTTGAAAAACCCTGCGGCTCTATCGTCTCCATGATTAGTTCACCAGCGTCGCTATTGGCTTCAGTATTCTGATGTAAAACGATCGACCATGCAGGTGTTGGCATACTGGCTTCACCACTGAGTGTCACGGTATCTTCATCGCGTTGTAGTTGCCAGTTACGATAGCCGAATGTCAGGCAATCCCGGTTTTCCACAATGGCAGCATCCGAGGTGCTTGAGTCTTGGCTCAGTGCAACAGCAGCCTCATTCTCTGTACTCTCGATGTACGAGCACCCACTGATCAACAATACCGCTATGGCAATCGCCAAGCGGTGTGTAGATTTGATTAGCATAAGATCTTTGCTACTTAACAATGCTGTGTGGACCAATGACAGGCAGAGATGTGCCATCAAATGCGGTCAGGGATGAGTTTGCAACGTCTTCAAGCAAATACGTGGCATCAGAGATGTCTTCAGTTAGAACGAACGTTGCATCAAATCCAAAATTGTTCAACGGAAATGATCCGCATAACTCACCTTCGTCGCAGATGATTAGATCATTGTCGGTGTCAGTGCCAAAAATAATCCGATAGGTACCTGCCGGCAATTCGGGTGACGTTGAAGCACCGACTCTTACGCCGTCTAGAGTCGCAAACTCCACGACAGTTTCAAAGCTATTATCGCTGTTTTGACGCTGCATAAGGTAGAACACGGCTGCGCTATCGGCCACACCTTGTGAGATCTGATTAACCGCAGACACCGGTACAACGTGGCTTGAGCCATCACTTAAATCAAACGATAGTGAGCCTGACAGTGAACCTCCATCAATTGCAGCTCTGTTAAGTGCAAAAGAGTAAACGCCAAAGCCGCTGGCGTTATCTGGACCTGCAAAGTTGATGGGGAATGTGCCATCTGCAAGCATGAGTGTGTCGCTTCCTGATACTCCGGAAACGGATACAGTGGCGTCGCCTACTTGCACCAGTTCAAGTGTAATTTCATCCAAAAATGCGCCGAAATCGAGCGAAGCGGGGACAGAAGTTACTACTGACACAGGCTCTGGGTCGCCGTTGCCGCCAGCAGTGAATTGCCGCGCACTCTCAATCATTTTTGGCAAAGACATTAATCCAAAGCCGGTTTCAATATCGAAACCTGGTGCGCCTATATCGGTAGTCAGATCGCCCGCAGCCAGCATGGCTTCGATGTTTCCCTGTGTCAGGCTCGGCTCGATACCTTTCATTAGCGCGATGCCTGCTGCCACTGTAGGGCTTGCCATTGAAGTGCCATTATAGAAATCGAATGATGGTTGAAATGTATTTCCATCTATTGAGGCTACTCCAGCGAGAACACCGTCAGCCCGCCCATCACCATTTCGATCTGCAGAGATATCTCCACCTGGGGCCGCAATATCTACTGCTGCATAAAATGAGCTGTAAGGAGCGCGATTACTGAGTAGGTCGGTGGCTGCGACAGCGATGACGTTGTTAGCAGCTGCCGGAAAACTCGGTATCGGCGCGCCATCGTTGCCCGCTGCGGCGACAACGATAACGCCCTGTGCAACAGCTTGGTTGATAGCGATCGCAATTTGTGGATCCTGGCCTCTTGAGCCTAAAGACATGTTGATAACATCTGCTGCCACTGGCGGAACACTGCCACTAGTATTGGGTAAGCCTGCTGCATAAAGAATTGCATTTGCGATATCACCCACCAAAAGACCACAATTTGGACCGGAGGAGAAGCCAACCTTTATGCCGATTAGACCAATGCCTGGCGCCACGCCTGTGATACCCACATTGTTTTGTGGTGCAACTGCTGTGGTTGAGACATGAGTTCCATGGAACCCATGGCATGAAGGGTCATCGCCTACTCGCACATCTTCAGAGGCATCTGCTATGAGGCCATCTCCATCGAAGACTGCAGAAACAAAGTCTCTTTGGTCGACTAGTGCACCTTCCAGGTCCGGGTGACTTAAAAAGAGTCCACTATCAATGACTGCAACAACTGGTCTTTTCTGGAGCGTAATGTTCGCTAATTGGTCTTGTGCTTCAACCCAGCCAATATTAAATAAATTCCATTGTAATCCACGATCAGGAACCGGATCGGTTACTGAAGTTGCGGCCTGAAAGGTTGTCGGATAATACATCGGCAAAAAGACATCCGAAGCTTCTCTACTGTTCATATGCTTGATTGTTTCAAGCATCGATGTGATCTCCGATGTGGCGCTTGATCGCTGTGCGCTAGCTCCCATTGAGAACAGGGTTGTTCGTGTGTCGGTATTTTTTTCTGTGATGCTACGTTGCTCAGCTAGCATGATGTTTTTAGTATCTTGCTTGCCCAAGTTAAGTGCGACATGCGCTGCCGAGGTAGCGTTTGCTGCAATTTGATGCCCGGTACTCGTTACAAATGACATGTTTCTTTCATCTGCTGGCTGCGTCATCATTGCAAGTTGATCTACGCGCAGATTTGCCACAGTGACCTGCGAATCAAATGCTGTTGCCCCAAACTCAGTTGATATCGACATGGTGTAGTTGGATGCTCCACTAAAAGCATTAACCACTAAGAAGTAGTTGTCATCTGCAGGAATCAGCAATGATTCGAATGAATTCTCAACGCTGAATGAAACATCTAGCAGGTTTCCTGAGCTGTCGAACAGACCAAGGTCCAGATCAATGCTGGCTGGGTCACTTGAGTTGAAATCAGCAATTTCCATCAAAATAGACTGGTTTGCGAACGCTGCGATACTGAATACATCAAATTCGTCAGCTGTTGCGCCAAAACGATCAGAGTCAATACCTGTTGCGGTGGCTGTGACGTATCCCTTAACGATAGCTGGGTTAGGGATGGGTTGCGCTGTTTGCAGAGTGTTGTTTGGTGCAGCTGTGGTGAAGGGATCATTGACGTCTGAATCCACCTGTAGGGCATCGTTCGCCGAAAGCTCACCAGAGACCGTGAAGCTGCCAGCAATGGGCGGTACTTCGACAGGTGGATCTACCACAATAGGTGGCCCGACTACAGGCGGTCCTTCACCAGGTGGGTCTTCGACCGGTGGTTCTACAACCGGTGGTTCTACAACCGGTGGCTCTTCAACAGGTGGGTTTCCATCGCCGCCAGTGGGAGGGTTGTCGTCGTTGGGCGGCGTGGAGTCCGAGCCGCCTCCACATGCAGAAAGAGTGAACACAAAAAGCAAAAGCACCAGCGTACTTGGCGGTCGAAAAGCGCGCAGACGCGCTCCGAGGAAGGCACGGGCCAGTGATAGCTGTGAGCTGAATGTAAAGAGCATCTTTTGCTTTCTCCAAGAATTTACAATCTATTTCTTCCTAGCATACGCAGAATAAACGCAACAAACCTTAGCGTTTCATTAAAAGCCGCGTTCTGCTGCCCTTCAGAGTGTAAATTTGCTAGGAAGGTCAATATAAATCGGTATTTTTTTGCAGTTGCTGGTTGAACTTCTATCGAGATTGACAAAATTGTCACATTTTTCGTCTAGGGTGTGAGCAGCTAGCCCCGTGCATCAGGTTTGTTTTTCTTACCTGCAGCAGATTGACGCTTCGAGACCTTTTTGCTGGCCCGCTTTTTAAAGCGCTTCCTGCTCGTGGCTTTTTTTGCACGTACTCCGCGTAGCGAATCCACTGAGCCACTACTACTGTTGGCAATAAGTTTCTGCAACTGTGATTGCAATGGCATCATGAAATCGGCGTAAGAGGATTCGCGTTGACTGATCGCGTTGAGCAAGGCCTCCCATTGCGCTGTCATGTCTGGGAGAGTGGCCTCTTCAGGCAACGCTTTGATTAATCCCCGGCCAACTTCAGTGGCATGGATTTGCTTTCCTGTGCGCTCTAAAAATCCGCGCCTAAACAGTAACTCAATGATTCCTGCTCGGGTTGCCTCAGTGCCTAATCCGTCTGTTTCCTTCAGGATCTTTCTTATCGTGGCCGATGTTACATACCGTGAAATGCCGGTCATGGCAGCCAACAATGTTGCATCGGTAAAGTACGGCGGTGGTGTGGTGTTTTTTTCAATCAACTCTCCACGCTCACAATGCAACATCTGGCCTTTTACCAACAGCGGTAATGTTTTTTCTAGTTTTTTTGCATCATCTTTTTGGTATAGCACTTTCCATCCCTCATTGAGGATGGATTTGGCTGTAGCAACAAACACCCCTCCCTCTATGACCATTTGCGCCCGTGTATCGGCATACTCATGAATGGGGTAGAACTGCGCCACATACTGTCTGGCGATCAAACCATAGATTTGGGTCTCAAACTGACTTAACGATGATGGATTAACAGAGCGATGAGTTGGAATAATCGCATGATGCGCTGTAATTTTCCCATCATTCCAGGCTGGAGATCGTCTGGTTGCATCAGCGCCCTCCACCATTGTGGAATAGTCGGGTCTGTTGTGCTTGATGGTATCGAGAACTGAACGCGCCTCTTTAAAATGCCCCTTCGGCAAGTAACGACAATCAGAGCGAGGGTACGTGATCAATTTATGCCGCTCGTACAGTGTTTGACAGGTTGACAGTACATTCTGCGCACTCAAGCCGAATCGGCGAGCAGCATCAATTTGCAGAGCGCTCAAACTAAATGGTAAGGGTTGCGTCTGCTTTTTATTCTTCTTTTCGCATTGTGTCACCGTGCCTGGCTTATCCATGATGCTACTCACCACTTTTTCAGCGAGTTGTTTCGAAAGCACTCGCCGCATATCGTCCATGTACGGCTCACATGCCTCACTTGGTTGCCAATTGGCGGTGAACTGTTGTGCACTCTCGGTGGTTAGGTGGGCAATGACCTCATAGAACGGTTTGGATACAAAGGCTTCGATCTCCTCACAGCGACGAACCACGAGCCCCAGTATGGGGGTCTGTACGCGGCCAACTGATAGCACGCCGTCGTAACCTACTTTTTGGCCCTGTAGAGTGTAGGCGCGCGTCATGTTGATGCCGTACAGCCAGTCTGCACGAGATCGTGCTAAAGCTGATGCGGACAACGGAGCAAAGTGCTTGTTTAATTCAAGTTTATTCAATGCACGCTGCACTGCAGTCTGGTTTAAATCACTGATGAGTAAGCGTTGTGTAGATGCACGCTTCTTGGCGCTGACCTTCAAGTAATTGATGAGCTGATCGACCAGGAGCTGGCCTTCTCGATCAGGGTCACCCGCATGAATCAACTCATCAGCCTCTTTAACCAGTTTTTTGAGTACAGATAACTGATTCTTGGTGTCTCTTTTGGGTTTTAGTTTCCATTCGTCAGGCACAATTGGCAGATGCTCCATGCGCCACGCTTTGAACGTTGCGTCGTAGATATGAGGTTCTGCCTGCTCTAGTAAATGACCAATACACCAGCTAACATAATCACCGTTTGAGAGCTTTATAAATCCGTCGCCACGCTGCTCAGAAACAGAGGCGTTGGCAGCAAGCGCGCTAGCGATAGCTCGACCTAGGCTGGGTTTTTCAGCAATATACAGTTTCATTACTGTTCTTCATTGGGCTCAAGTGAGTTCGAATAAAATTCAGCCAATTGATTGGCAAGTGCTTTGTACATGACATGAACACTGTTTATAACCGCTGTTGCTGATAGCATTCGCGCTTACCACACTTTTCAGATGCGCGCTAGGGCGTCCGTAAATTCTGGCTTGTCAAATTGTGGTTCACAAGCAGCTAATCTGTGCTTTTCGATGAGTTCTTCTTCGGTTGGAACAAGTTGCGGCTTCTCTCTTTTCGCTTGACGTTTGAAGCATAAATGGTCATCTTAAAGATTTATGAATATATCATTGATATATGAATGACGCACTCTCGGACAGTAGATGAGATTAGCTGTATGAGTCGATGGCTGAGCCAAAGGCGCAAGGTGTTTTTCTTAAGGCACAACATCGAACTACTTGGAAGTGAGCATTGGCGATAGAGAGAGGAACGACATTGAAACTGAAAAACAAGAAAGTACTGGTAACGGCCGCTGGGCAAGGAATTGGTTTAGCAACTGTAAAAAAATACGCAGAAGAAGGCGCGATTGTCTACGCGGTCGATATCAATAAAGACCTTCTAGATAAAACATCTTCAATAGAGGGCGTTACTCCCATCTGTGCTGACCTAACAGATGCTACTGCCTGTGACACAATAATGAGTGGTATCGACACAGTTGATGTGTTGTTTAATTGCGCAGGCTTTGTAGCAAACGGCTCGATCCTGGAATGTGAAGATAAAGATTGGGAGTTTAGCTTTTCGCTAAATGTCACTGCTATGTTTCGACTTACTCGGAAAGTGTTACCTGGAATGCTAGCGCAAGGCACGGGTTCGATTATCAATATGTCTTCCGTCGCCTCTTCAATCAAAGGTGTGCCCAACCGTTTTGCGTACTGTGCATCGAAGGCGGCTGTTATCGGCATGACAAAATCAATCGCCGCAGACTACGTTGATAAAGGCATTCGCTGTAACGCTATTTGTCCTGGCACAGTGGATAGCCCAAGTTTGCATGAAAGACTGCGCGCAACAGGTGATTATGATAAAGCCATGGCGACTTTTGTAGAGCGACAGCCCATGGGACGTATCGGCACCGCAGAGGAGATAGCTGCTATGGCACTGTATCTTGCTAGCGACGATAGTACGTTTATCACGGGTCAGACCATGGCTATCGATGGCGGTTGGTCAAATTAGTCACGGCTGAGCGTAAAAAATAAAAGAGCTAGGCGAAGATATGACCATCATGATTGATGCAAATCAGGTGAGGGAGGCTGATCAAGCTATAGATATAGGATCTAGCTGCAACAAGGGCTTCACTCCCCAAGTATCACTCAATCGATAACCTTCTGGCCAAGGGTCTGTCGGGTCGAGCATGTGTTGATGGGTGCCTGTGATCCATCCTCGTCCTGCGATTGACGGCACGATGGCTGGTTTGTTGCCAACCTGTGTTGCGCGAACAATCTGTCCCTCAAAAACAGAGTCTATTATGGAGGTAGCTCGTAATTTTTGACCGATCCCCATTTGTTGACGTGCCGACAGAACAGCCATGCGTGCCGACACTGCAGTGCCTGTAGGTGAGCGGTCAACTTTGCCTGGCTGGATGGCAACTGCTGAGCGTGCGTCGTATCCATCGGCGGTTTGCGTTAGTGGGCCTGCAAAAAGGCAAAACGAGATGTGTTTCCAATCCGGAATATCCGGGTGATGAAATCCAAGCTGCTCATTGGCGGCGTTTGTTAGCTGGATGCCAAGACTGGCTATGTCGCAGGCTTCATCTGCCGTGATATCAAAGCCGAGACTGGCCGCATCGACTATAACGAAGCTGTCTCCGCCATAGGCAGTGTCGACGTTCAACGTGCCTAGGCCTTGAACTTCAAGTTTTGCATCGAGTTGATCAGCAAAGCAGGGCACATTTTCAACCACGATGCGTTCAGCTTTGCCGTTCTTGCAATCTGCACGGACGCGCACCAAGCCGCCAGGGGCTTCCAATGTCATTTCAGTCACTGGCTCTTGCATTGTAATGATACCGCTGTCCAGCAATACCGTCGAGACACAAATTGAGTTTGAGCCAGACATTGGTGGTGTATCTTCGGGCTCCATAATGATAAAGGCTGCATCCGCTTCCGGATGTTTAGGTGGTACTAAAAGATTGACATGTCGAAACACACCACCACGCGGCTCGTTCAATACGAAATTACGCAGCGTTTGATCTTGAGCAATATAGTTACGCTGCTCCCATAGTGTGTCCCCTGGTGGCGGACTTACACCACCCACTATGACGTCACCGACTTCTCCTTCCGCGTGGCAAGAGATAATATGAATTGTTTTTGAACTATGCATGTGTGTCTTCCGCTTAAGCAAGCTGTACAGGTCCCGTAGAGATAAAGAAGATGGACTCCCACACCCAAAAGGCTATTTCAGTGTGGAAAAGGTTAGAACTTAGAGAAAAATCTTTAAGCATGGGCATAAAAAGATGGATGGGGTAGCTTTTCATCGCAAATTTCATTTTGTTATCAAGTGCTTACCAGTAACTCAGGGCCTGCGAAACTCTAGGGTATACTGCTGACAAAAGGCGCCAATTAATGCCATCATCCTCAGTACCAATAATACAATCAGGTTGCTCGTAAATAGGTGAAATGATGAATAAAGAAGTCAGCGGTCTTAATGTCGATTCGTGTGTGCTACCTTTTCTTCCTATGTTGTATGTCGCTTGGTCAGATGAGGTGATCTCTCCAGCACAAATTCGTAGTATAGAAAATGTATTGAGCACCAGCAATTGCCTGCAAGCTGATCAGCGTCAGTTGATTCAGAAGTGGCTTGATCCTGCGAATCCACCGTCACCGAGTGAGCTGCAGAGTTGGCTGTCATACATACGCGCAAATAGCAGTGAGCTGCCTATTGACGAGCGCCGCTCGCTTGCCGAGCTTGGTGCAACTCTGGTAGAAGGCGATGCACTGCCAAAAAGTTGCCCAACCGTAAATGCTCTGAATGAAATCGAAACACAGCTAGGTGTTCTGGGCGAAGAGGCGACAGCAGAAATGCTGGGCAAGCAAGCTATAGTTGCCGACAAGCCAGCGCAAAGTAATGTTGATGTAAAAACCCTCAATGCGTATCTGGATGGAGAGCACGCAGTTCTTCGCAATAGTGTTCGACAATTCTTTCTCGACCCGAAGTTATCGTTGGATCGCATACCTGAAAATAAAGATGATTATCGAGAACTGATTTTCGAATGGTGTGAATTGGCGGCTCAAAAAGGATGGGGTGCATTGGCTTTTCCAGAACATGCTGGTGGCAAAAATGATGTAGCACTCTACATGGCTGTGTTTGAGGAGCTGGGCTACCACGACTTATCACTGACCATTAAGTTTGGAGTGCAATTTGGCTTATGGGGTGGCAGCGTTTTTTGGCTGGGTACTGAGAAGCATCATCACAAATACCTAAAAGACATCGGCACGCTAGCCTTGCCTGGCAGTTTTGCTATGACAGAGGGTGGGCATGGTAGTAACGTGCGTGATATAGAAACCACAGCCACCTTCGACCCGGACAAAGATGCATTTATCTTGCACACGCCAAATGAGTTAGCACGTAAGGAATACATTGGTAACGCTGCAGTACATGCCAAAGCCGCTACCGTTTTCGCCCAGCTGGTAACTAACGGAGAATCGCACGGCGTGCATGCGTTTATAGTGCCGCTGCGCGACAACGATGGAACACTAGAAGGTGTCCGTATTGAAGACAACGGTCGCAAGCTTGGCCTTAACGGTGTTGACAATGGTCGCATCTGGTTTACCAACGTTGTTGTGCCAAGGGAGAACCTGCTGGACAAATTTGGTTCAGTTGATGCGATGGGAAACTATTCAAGTCCTATTACCAGTCAAAGCAAACGTTTCTTTACGATGCTTGGCACACTTGTAGGTGGGCGCGTAGGCGTGCCTTACGCGGGTTTGAGTGCAGCGAAACTCGGATTAACTATTGCCATAAAATACGCAGAAAAACGTACACAGTTTGGTCCCGGCGGTAGCGATGAAATCAGTATTCTGGATTACACAACACATCAACGTCGTCTCATGCCCTTGTTAGCGCGAGCCTACGCGTTTCACTTTGGCCAACAATACAGCTTAGGGCGTTACGTTAACAAGACTGAAGATGATGGTCAGGAAGTTGAAGCAGTTGCAGCTGGTATGAAGTCCCTATGCACTTGGTTTACTACGGCAGCTTTACAGGAGTGTCGCGAAGCTTGCGGTGGCAACGGGTACTTGTGGGAAAACCGCTTTGCCGATATGAAAGCTGATTCTGAAATTTTTACTACTTTTGAAGGTGATAATACGGTTCTGCTACAACTGGTCGCCAAGACACGCTTATCGCAGTTTAAAGAGAGCTTTGGCAACATGGGTTTTGTAAGTACCATGCGCTTCGTAACAGATATCGCAAGTACCACCATCAGTGAATTAAACCCTGTTATCACGCGTAATGTTGATCGCGAACATCTTCTTAGCCGTAGCTTCTACACCGCAGCTTTTAAATATCGCGAGTCTTACTTATTACGACTGGTTGCACAGCGATTACGAAAACGCGTGAAGAGTGGTATGGATTCTTTCGATGCTGTCCTTGAATGCCAGCCCATGATGGTGGATCTAGGAAGAGCCTATATAGAGCGTCTTGTTCTGGAGCAATTTGTGGAAGGTGTAAAGGCTGCCGACGAATCAATTCAAGAACCACTACTTGATTTGGAGCGGTTGTACGCGCTGTCAATGATTGAAGAGCATAAAGGCTGGTATTTGGAAAATGGCTACATCGAGCCTCGCAAGGCGGTTTACATTTCGAAGATGGTTGATGAGTTATGCCTCAAAACAAGAGCTGATAGTGCAGAGCTTGTCGATGCTTTTGGCATTCCGGATGGGCTCATCAAAGCACCTATCGCTACTGAGTATCCGTACCAGTAACTGCATTGTCTAATCGCTATGTAATGCGTGCTCATCGGCAGTTGTCGTGAGCACGCTTTTTGTGCATGGCCAAGGCAATCACACCAGTGATATAGATGAACTCGAATGTTATAGCAGTAAACCTGCAGTTCGAAGGCAAGAGCAAGTCAGAGTAAACAGAGTTCGTAGTGGGAGATCATGATGTGTGGTGAAAGCACGATAGGTACCGCTGTACCAACAATCCTTATTGAAAATGATCGCGTCCGAGTAACACAGTGGAAGTTTCTGAAAAAAGGTGACAACACCGGATGGCACACTCATGACTACGACTACATTGTTGTCCCCATGTTTACTGGCATTCTAGAAATTGATACTCCTGATGACGCCAGGAGTAAAGCAGAACTAACACAGGGCGTGCCTTACTTTCGAGATCTGGGTGTGCGGCACGATGTAATTAACGGCAATGATTTCGAGTGTGCCTTCATAGAAGTCGAATTGTTGTAAATCGAGACTTTAGATCAAAACAACGCGTGTTTAATGCGTCCAACACTCATGCGTTTTGGCATTGACTGTTCGGTAGGCTCAAGCTTTTTGAAAGTTATATTGTGAGCATCATCAAGGTTACTGGTGATTGGGCGATATTAAGAGGAGTCTGCAGAAATCTGAGCGTCGTTTTACATGAATAACAAAGCACCTCATAGTTCTCACAGTGCGGTAACAGCAAGTTACCCAGAACCTACCAAACTGCGCCGCTCGTTAGGTAGACAACTCACCTTGATTGTCATCGGCTGTGCAGCGCTGGCGATCACAGTGCTCGAGATGCTCGCGGCCACTGCTGATATCAACGGCTCTCTTTGGGTTGCGCAGTTTAACAAAGCCAAAATTGCACATGTGTTGTCTTCGTCAATGGCCGAGCATGTCAATAACGGCGACGCTGAGGGCATTCGTGCATTGCTTGATACCTATCCACCTAAAGAGCTCCATCAGAGAATGGCTCAGGCGGAAGTGTTCGATATAAGCGGCAAGCGTCTGGTCAATTTTACGCCCTCGGCGTTTGAAAGTCGCGAGAAACTGTCCGAGTCATTGCCATGGAAACCTGAATTCGTGTCTAAGGCGGCAAAAGCGGACGAGCAGTTAAAGCGCGTTGACGGCACTGACTACTGGGTGGGAACACCTATCGTATTACCCGGAACAACAACACAGGTTGGGACTTTTTTACTGCGCTTCGACGTCGGTATCATCCAAGACATTTCGATGGCCCGCGTAGTCAAACAGATAGCCGTGGCCTTAGGCTTGCTTGTGCTTCTTATCATGATGTTGATGATCGTAACGCGCAAACTATTATCAAATCCTCTGACAGATATTACGCGTGCAACAACAGCAATTGCGGCAGGTAGCTACGATGAGGCTGTTCCTCATCGTGAGCGTGAGGATGAAATAGGTGCCATATCCCGCGCGGTTGACATACTGCGCACAACCGGTTTAGAAGCCGAATCTTTGCGGCATCAATCAGAAATTGCTAGGGCTGCTGTAGATGAGCAGAGAGAGGCTGCTGAAATTGCTGATCGGGCACGACGTGAAGCATCAGATCGTCAGACCCAAGATGAATTGGCAAAAGCTGAGCTGGACGCCGAGCAAAGCGCAGATCTAAAAAGACGTATCGAGCAGCTTCGCTTGGCGGTGACTGCGGCATCTGCCGGTGACTTTACCTATCAGATTGCTGCCGATAACAATAATGATGGTTTGGCTGAGGTAACGATCGCACTTTCATCTCTTTTTAAAGAGCTGCATACCAGCATTGTTGAAATTGGAGATACGGCGCATAAACTCAACGGTGCGGCAAGTGACCTAACAGGCTTAAGCTCGTCGATATCAAGCTCTGCGCAGCATAACTCTGATCAATCGGCATTGGCAACTGACGTGTCACGCCGGGTACGTTTATCTGTAGACACTGCAGAGACGTCAACGATCCAAGTGAATTCATCGGCCGCGGATATATTGATCAATTCCAAAGAAGTTGCCACCGTTTTAGCTAGCGCTGTTGAGCTTGGTCAGAGTACTGGTGTTAACGTGCATCAACTGGCTGAATCATCGCAAGACATTGGAAATGTCATCAAGGTGATAACGTCTATCGCCGAACAAACCAACTTGTTGGCATTAAATGCGACGATTGAGGCGGCTCGTGCAGGTGATGCGGGAAAGGGTTTTGCTGTTGTTGCCAATGAGGTTAAAGATTTGGCGAAGGAGACGGCGCGAGCCACAGAGGAAATTGAACAGCGCATTGTGTGTATTCAAGCTGATACTGAAACAGCGGTGAAATCCATAGGCAGTATTAACGAAATTGTTCAACACGTGAGTAAGATACAAGCATCTGTTGCCGAGGCAGTGGAAGACCAGGCTGCCACTACCAATGAAATTGCATCGCATATTGGTGAGGTATCTCAGGGCAATAACCGAATAGGAGATGTGGTTAATGATATCTCTACAAGATCTAGTGAGAACCTGGTATCCGCAGGTGATATTACAAAAGCTGCCGCGCAGATGGATGGACTTGCAGTCAAGCTGAATACCTTGATGAATAGATTTAAGCAAGGGTAGTGCAAGGACGACTCACAGTTTTCACTCACGCGGACCATCCGTACCCGATAACTCGCTCGAAGAATACGCATGTATCTTGTATTGAATCTGCAATAGGCATTGGAATCGACGCCATCCCATAGCCAAGTTGTTTTGAGCGCGGGTTACATGTTAGCAGGAGCGTTGGCAATGAACTGACAGCAGTATGGCTGATTTCCAAGGTAACCGTAATGTGTCAACAGCCCTTAGCGAAGTTGGGCCGCTGGAATAAGATCTGTGTGTTATGCACGATCATTGCAACCGTAAGTAACTCGCATTGCTTAGGTGAGTGCGTCGTTTCTTATAATGGATTGGAATCACATGCGCAGTATTGCACTTCAACTTGGTCTGATTTTTCTCTTCTTTGGCACCGGATGTAGCCCTGATAAGAACGGGACCAATAGCAACGATGTAGGTCTGGATAATCAAACTGAAACTGCTCAAATACTTGGAAACACCCAAGATTCCGGCGCCGTTATGGAGTCAGATCAGATTGAGTCAGATCAGATACAGAGATTGCCGATTGAGCTGGATGAGACTCAAGCACTGGACGATACGCAAGAGACAGACAGCGCTGCAGAATCAGACGAGTTAACCGACGCAGGCAACACGGCTGAGCTAGTCAACATAACGGAGCCTGAGATTCCCGCGACACCCACAACACCTGCAACACCTGCAACACCTGCAACACCTGCAACACCTGCGACACCTGCAACACCTGCAACACCTGCAACACCTGCAACACCTGCAACACCCACAACACCTGCAACACCTGCAACACCTGCAACACCTGCAACACCTGCAACACCTGCAACACCTGCAACACCTGCGACACCTGCAACACCTGCAACACCTGCGACACCTGCGACACCTGCGACACCTGCGACACCCACAACACCTGCGAATCCTCCAGCTACACCTGACATTCCAGCGCCCCCTGTGGTGTCAGACACTGACGAGGCTGCTGAATTGCAAGCACCGACGGAGCTGGAAGAAACTCAGGAGTCTGATATTGATAATCAATTGGATGCGCAGAGCGCTGAGAACGTTCTCTTCCCTGAATATGTGACACCAACAGGTGTCGAGTTATGCTCCGTCGAAGATGTAAAGCGCCGAGTTTATTGGGATATGCGCGAATACTACATTTACGCAGATCAAGTGCCTCAGCTAAACCTTGCGGATTATGATTCGCCAGAAAGCCTGATAAACGCTCTTCGAGTGTTCCCCGATATCTACAGTTCAGTACAAGATGCGGATACACAATTCGCGTTGACCGAGGCAGGGCAAAGAGTGGGGTTTGAGTTCTGGTTTAGTCAAGCCAATGATGGCGTTGTCAGGTTTCGCCATATTTGGCAAGGTTCCTCAGCTGATCAAGCGGGTATAAAACGCGGTGATGAGCTTATTAGTCTAGATGGTCGTCCCATTGAAGAGCTCAGCAACAGCGAAATTAACTTAACAATTTTTTCGCCAAGGACAGCTCCACTATCGCTCACTGTTCGCACCGGAGACGAGGAACCTCGAACGGTGCTGGTATCACTTGATTTCTATCAGTGGGTAACTGCAGGTCCGGTTACATTGACAGCAGCAGATGAAAATACGGGTTTACCCAACATTGCTTATTTACCCATTAACTCTTTTGTAAGAACAACAAGAAACGAATTTGATACTGCAATAGCGAGCATTCAAGACGTAGGTGGTGTAGAAGAATTAATCGTTGACTTGCGTTACAACGGTGGTGGTGACACCAATATTGCGACTTATATGGCGTCAGTGGTTGGTGGAATAAAGGTTCAGGGTAAAGAAGCCTACACAAATACATGGAATCGTAAATACAGCAGTTTGATGTTCACCATAAATTTCGATGTACCTAACCAGTCATTGAATCTTCCAAGGGTGATTGTATTGACGACACAGTTCACAGCATCCTCATCTGAGCTTTTTATCAACTCTCTTAAACCCTACATGGATGTGGTCGTCATTGGTGAGCGTTCTAAAGGCAAGCCGTTCTCAAGCGGCATATTTGAATATTGTGGAAAAACTCTCAACGTCATGTCAGTGGAGCGAACGAACTCTGTTGGTGTCAGCGTCGCTGGTGGTATTCAGCCAGATTGTTTGGTCGAAGACAATTGGGAGACACCAGCCGATGTCGTCGGCGACCCTCATATGAATGCGTCTATTAACTACATCCTGGACGGAAGCTGCAATGCTGGTGAGAACGACAATAGCGCGTTACAACCCCGCACTAACCGTTTGCCGAGTTCAAGCGGACAATTCACACCCTTTTCCTCATCGGGTTTAGACTAATTGAAAAAGTTTCTGATCATCCTCAGCCTCGCATAAAGCGCTAGTGCAGGAAGAGGGCAAGCGCTTTGCAGCGCAAAAACTACGTAACAAGATGCAATTTTTCAGAGATTTTCTCTGAACCAGACATTGTCGTTCCACTGGTACGACAATCGAGCTGCTCAATACACCTTGGTATGACTTTGATCAATATGAATAAACCTGCAACAGGCATCTACTGCCATAAAATGAGCGGCCTGCAAAGGACTGTTTTTTAGCTCTATACGTGCTGCGCATCTAGCAACGACTGAGACGCCACCGCAGTTTCGAGAATAGCCACATTTTTCACTGACAAAAATCTATTTTTCGCCTATTTAGTCAGTCTGATCTGAGATAATAAGAGCTGCTATTCGTATTGCTTTTAAGAGCTAACGAAACGTTTAAACTGAGACCTACACATGTCAAAAAATCTATATGCCTTCATCAAAGCAAGCTGGCACTCCGAAATAGTAGATCAGGCTTTGGTTGGATTCCTACAAGTAATTCCAAAAGAGGAGGTTCATGTTTTTGATGTTCCCGGGGCATTTGAGATGCCTCTTTTAGCTCAGGAATTAGCCAAAACGGGAAACTATACCGCAGTAGTTGCAGCCGCACTTGTCGTCGATGGCGGTATATACCGTCATGAATTTGTTGCGCAGGCAGTGGTAACTGGCTTGATGCAGGCTGGACTTGAAACGGATGTACCTATTCTATCTGTGTCCCTTACCCCACACCAGTTTCAAGAGACTGATCACCACACTAAGCTATATCGTGAACATTTTGTCCTTAAGGGTCGAGAATCGGCAAATGCAGCACTTCAAATAACCAAATTAAGGGCCTCCATTGCTAGCCAAACAAACAATGATTAATTTTTCCTATGGCCTATTGTCAACATCTACTCAAATTAAACCTAAGGGCTAAAACTGCGAATATAACTGCCGATCGAAATCCAAATACCAACGCTGCAAATTTGCCTGTTTCATGGTTGCTAGAGAGAATAGCGATGTTGCTTTTCATAGACGATTATCACAGTGCTAATCGCCTTTTATCTTTACTGTTTAAAAAGCCAGTTAATAATTTCTGAGGCTATTGGTTAATGATATACTGAAGCCTCAGAAGGAGCGCGGTTTCATGGAAGATTCAACGGTAATTATCAATAACAAAGCGAGTGCCAAAGCTGACAGTCCAATACGCTTTGGCATGTCCTCATTCGATATTAATGAGCGAGAAAAACTAGGCCAAAGCTTAAGGCTAGCTATGGCCTGCATTGAAGCGCCAAGTGTGCCGAACAATACCTCCTGGATGCCAAGCGATGAGTCTGGCATTTGCGATCGCTTAAAAGCAATAACCCAAGAAGTGAATTCATCAAAGGCTGACTTTCTTGAACTATTGGTCAGGTTCGACGAGCTTGAAGGTTGGAAAAACCGCGGTGCTGCCAATTGCGCAGCTTGGGTAAATTCAGAACTGGGCGTTAGCCCGCTACTAGGCTGGGCCTACCTTCGAGCTGGGCGGGAACTCAGATCACTACCCACTACTACTGCCTTGTTCAGAGCCGGCAAGCTGTCATAGTCAAAGGTGCGTTATATTGCCAGTGTCACCCACCATACAACGCATCATGGAGAGCCCACCGACATTGGTCGTAAATCAAGACTATGGCCTGCTGCCATGTCGCGTGCCATCAAGGATCGTGACCAGCACTGCCAGTACCCTGGTTGCACTAAAACACACCAGTTACAAATTCACCACATCAAGCATTGGGCTGAT
>JALZUD010000105.1 GCA_023301725.1 Granulosicoccus sp.
AATCGTAACAAGTTCGTGATTGATGTTTAGCTCCTCTGCAGCATGTTTTGCAAACGGCAGATCATCGGATATCACAATCATTGATTGATTCTTATCAAATTGCTGGTGCCCTTCAAACTCCAAAGAGTAGCAAGTTTCGGGTTTGACGATAGATGTTATCAGCGTGGAGTCAAAGCCACCACTGAGGTAGGTTCCAATAGGCTGATCGGCAATACATGTCCGTTTGATAGCGTCAGTTAGAGTGCATCTGAGGTCTGGTGCATCTCCATCTGCAGGTACTAGATCAAAAATATTACCCCATTGTTTGATCTGCAATTGTTGTTCTGAGAGTTCGAGATAGTGCCCGGGAAGAAGAATGTGTGTGTCCTCAAAAGGGCTATCTTCGACACAGCTAAAAAAGGGAGCAACAAGGTATTCCAGAATAGCTTCTGTGTTTGCTTTTGGAGTTTCGCTCACAAGGGATTTAGCTTCTGAAGCAAACCGAAATTCTTGGTTTTTGTAACTGAAGAGGAAGGGTTTAACACCTAGTAGGTCACGAGCTGCAAATCCGCATTTTAGCTTTGTGTCCCAGATGAAAAAAGTGAACATGCCGTTAAGCTTCTTCACGCAATCTACACCCCATTTTTCATAGGCTTTGAGGATGACTTCGGTATCACAATCCGTGTAAAAAGCGCCTCCTATTTCCTGGCGTAGCTCTCTGAAGTTGTAGACCGCACCGTTGTATACCATGACATAGCGCTGGTTCTTGGTGGTTATCGGTTGTTGCCCATTTTTAGCATCAATGACGGCGAGCCTTTGATGCCCTAGAACTGCACCATGATCGATCCATATGCCTGAATCATTTGGGCCACGGTGAGCTAGAACCGTGTTCATTTTGTTGATTCTATATTTCAATACATGAACAGGTGACTGCCAATTAATGATACCCGTG
Organism: Granulosicoccus sp.; assembly: GCA_023301725.1. Taxonomy (GTDB): domain Bacteria; phylum Pseudomonadota; class Gammaproteobacteria; order Granulosicoccales; family Granulosicoccaceae; genus Granulosicoccus. The sequence goes on from JALZUD010000105.1 coordinate 932, forward strand.
ATTGCGCACATTATTTATGAGTCACTTGGAGTAACTGTTGAGTGACATGAAGAGTCACTTCTTTTTCGCTAAAAGTTCGTGGGTATTCACAGAATCGATTTAAATTGAAAAACGGAGCCATAACTCTGTGCTTCTTTTTCCAAGCAAAGCCTAAGGGTAACAATGTCTCACCAAGTTCACGTAAGAATTTCTTCTCGTGATCAGGAGTTGTGGGAGATAGGTCAGATCGATACAGTGGGCAGATTAATTCAACTTTTAAATCTGAAAAAATTGCACCTACTAATGGAAGGTAATCATGGCCATCATCGTGGCTGAATAGTTGATCGGCTCCGTCTCCTGTCACACATTGGTTAAAACCGTGCTCTTTTATCTTGTTAGCAAATATCCACTTAGATACAGGGTGTAGATTATACAGTGGGACCTCTAAGGATTTGATTGCGAAGGGCAGCGAATCAAGAAATTCCTGTTCATTGGTCTCTATAATAATGAGTTCAGAAATACCCAGCCGTTTGGCCGTGCGTTGGGTTTCTTTGACTTCACAGTACTCATCAAAATGACTGACTAAGGTAGCGACAGGAGGCCACTTGCCCGTAGCCCGATGAATAAGAGCAGCGATGAGGAATGAATCAAGGCCACCACTCAGCGCAACGAGTGTGTTTTGATACTGACTAACAGATTCTTCTAGAGATAATGCAGGATTTGGTATGTTATGTACTAGTCTGGTGATGTTAGCAAAGCAGGTGGACTTCTGATTTGTGGACCTTTGTAGAAAATTGGATGCCTTCTTCTGATCAAAGGGACGGGCGGCACTCGGGAAATGATCTATTCTGTGTTTTACCTCCCCGGAGGGTTCGTGTTTGTAGCTAGGAGAAAGCATTTTATTGGGTCAGATAGAGGTTATATTCGCGATAAATAGATTGCCTTTTTAAACTCTCTTGTTTCACTTCACTGAGGCTTAGTTGACGGTGAGGCTTAGTTGACGAGTTGCCGCCTAAGCAGAGGTAACAGCTATTGAGAGGCTTCTTCCTAATAAGGTAATCGATAATATTGTGCTTTGCATCTAACAGTACCCCATCATCTTCAAATTTTGAGTTATCAAGTCCACTAACAGAGTGAAAATGAGCCGGTCGCGTGCAAGTGTAGAATCTCCCATTAGCAATCAAATGACAACGACGTCGAAGCCAACAATTTTTATATATTTCTTTAGTCTCTACGCCTATTGAATCTGGATTATCACGATCCATGGTGACAAATTCAGCTTGCGTTTTCCAGTTCACATTAACATCGTGATCTTCAGCTTGCTGTTTGATTAGATCGATCGTCTTATCGGGGAGAACTGGATCGGGATACAGTGAGACTGTGATGTGATCTACCAGTGTCCAGAATGCACGATCTACTCTATTCAGTAAGAACCCATTAGTAGTAACAGATACGCTAGGAGCAATTCCAGCTTCCCTGGCGACCTTGAGGCAATCTACAATCCTTTTATGCAATAGGGGCTCACCCCCGACTAACTTCAGCCTCTTGGGGCTTATCAGAGGTTTAGCTAAACTTAGGTCTTTGGCGATCTGCTCGGGGCTAACAGAGTACGTGCTAGAAATAGGAGAAAGTGAGCAGCAACCCCAACATTTTAGATTGCAGTGATCAACGATATGAATTTCTAAAGAGTTGGTGACAACACGACCGTCTTTTAGCAGATAGTTTTCGTTAGAGTTCATTGGGCAATTAGTTCCATTTTCACAGGAAAAGTAACAGCATATAAACCCGAGTTCGTCTTCGGTTGGAGGTACATATCTGTTCGTGCTCGAGTAAAGGAAGTATAAACCGGCTTTTACCATCAAGCCGCCACATAAAAATACCCACAACTAGCGAATTTCATCAGTGATACGGTTACTAACGACTTATCCACCTACTGTTTGACATACCGGCTGGGACCGGAGCAGCAAAGCTCCATGACACATCTGACACCTAACCCATCACCAACAGGCAGCTAATGCCCGGAGGGCACCCCTAGCCGGGCGCCGTACCCATCGACTATCTCTGTCCAGGCGCCTCAGGCGCCTCAGGCGCCTCAGCTGCCTAACAAACCAACAGCACTGCAGTACATCGAGCCCGTGGAGACATCATTTTTTTGCATTTAAATTGTGCTAACTTCACTAGCCCTCCCTTAAATCTGAAGTTTCACTATGCCCTCGCTTGATCAATTGCTTCGCTGTTTCAATGCTCTAAGCAAACACAGATCAACGAGTCGTTAAAGTGGATAATCGTTGGCCTTCAGGCTTCGTAGAAAAACGCCTTGCACGCGAAAAAAAGAAGGAACAGAAATTGGTTCTTAGCGGCGATCCAATCCGGCGCATTGCCCAAGCCTCCTTATTGCTCTCAGGGATGCGCGCCAGAGGCAGACGCAATGCGTTGGACCTGCAACTTGAACACAATGAATTCAGCCTACCGCATTGGCCAGATCAGCTTAACGATTTTTGCATATTGCATTTGTCTGATTTACATATCCCTGAAACTGGCGACGAAGAATTGATCAGTGGTATCGAGCAACTGGCCCACAACACTCCTCACCACCTAGCTGTACTGACTGGCGATTACCGAGACCGTAGCTTTGGCCCAGATGCAATTGCACTAAAAGGCCTAGCGAGGCTTCGAAACGTTTTGTCAGACAACGCTATACTGATTCTGGGCAATCACGACAGCATCGACACGGTGGGCGACATGGAGGCTATGGGTTATCGAGTGCTGGTTAATGAGGCAGCCACCATTGAACATGCCGGTAGCAGTTTTGACGTGCTGGGACTGGACGATCCGTCGTATTACAAACAACATGATTTGCAACGCTGTATTGATCAGGGAGCAACACGTTTTCGTGTTTTGCTCTCTCATTCCCCAGACACTCATCAATTGGCTCGAGAGCATGACGTTGATGTACTGCTTTGCGGCCACACCCATGGTGGTCAGCTGTGTTTGCCAGGTGGATACCCTGTCAGACGTAACTCCCATGTAAACGTGAATTTACTTAGCGGTCGTTGGGAAGTCAACGGAGTACAAGGCTATACGAGCCGTGGCGCCGGTACATCAGTTATTGATGCACGATTCAACTGCCCGCCAGAACTCACACTGCATCAATTGAAAACCGTTATGTAACCTTATTTTATGAGGTTTGCCTGAGCGAAAAACTGTCGTGATCTTTACGTTCTAAGAGGGACTGTCATATGAGCAGCCCCTGAAAGATCTAATCGGTATTATCTGTGTACTCTATCGGTACCTTAACTTCGATCAGGGAGCTGCAGTTAATCCGAAGTTTAGCGAAAAGCTCACTGCAGCATCGCTGGTTTCCTGCATCCAAAACGTATAATCCCCAGCAGCTAAAGGCGGGCTAAAGCCCTGTGCTCCTGCGCCTGTTGAGACTGCGGGCAAGATGTTGGTGCCGATCATACTACTGCCAAAGTGCGCGTAGCCAAGTAGGTTGCCCACTGTCGTGCCTGTAGCGGGTTCGGTAAACACAGTGCCGACTTGGACCCCGATAAAAGACGTGCTGTTGCTGGATACGTAATCTTCCAAAGTGATTGATGACAACACTTGCCCAGCCGGAACATTCACAGTGACATAGTCCAGATCCCCAACAATCACTGAAGCTCTGATACTGTTATCAGAATCGCTCAGCTGCAACGGTAATGGGTTGAACGGGTCATCGGAAATTTCGCCATCATCTGCTTCATCAAACAAAGCAGCTTGAGCTGCTGGCTCACTAGTGTCCTCGCCTTCAGGGGTGAGCTGCATCGTGAAAGTGTAGTCGACTACATTGTCACTGGTTTCCTGTATCCAGAACGTATAGTCACCTGCCGGCAACGCGCCCTCGAAGCCCTGAGCCCCTTCACCAGTTGCGATCGTTGGTAATATATTCGTGCCTGTCATGGAAGAACCAAAAAGTGCGAAGCCGAGTAGATTTTCGACGACGGTATCCGTTGGTGGTTCGGTAAATACACTGCCGGCTTGTAGCCCAATAAATGATTGGATCCCAGAGGACGTGTATTCATCTAATACAATTCCGGACAATTGGCTACCAGCAGGTACATTGACCGTAATGTAATCTCGATCTGGTGATACAACTGAACCACTTATCGTGTTGTCTGCGCCAGCCAACTGCAAAGGAAGAGGATTGTTTGGGTCATCAGTGATATCACCATTGACCGCTTCATCGTGAAGGATCGCGGCATTATCTCCATTACCGTTGTTCTCATCGCTGGAATCACTGTTGTCGCTTGAACTACTGCATGCGCTCAAGCCAATAGCCAAGGCTAACGTCGCGGATACGAATTGTAGATGTCGGAATTTCATGAAATCTCCGTTGAGGCTTTAGCTCTGGAATTCTGTGGGGCGTCTATCACGCAACCGCAAGGTTGTTGACTGTGGGAAGCTTGGACAGGTAGCTAACAACTTGGTTCCCACAGCACCGGCCTCTGTCTAGAGACTGGACGCCAACTGGACCTGCGAAACTCAATTCAGAAAATGCGACGGAAACTGACTTGGACCAAAACAAGCACTGTAGGCGCTCACATCAATACCTACGCGGCCCGACCTACGCGGCCCGACCTACGCGGCCCGACCTACGCGGCCCGACC
>JALZUD010000106.1 GCA_023301725.1 Granulosicoccus sp.
CAGAACAAGCAACAGAACAAGCAACACAGCAAGCAATACCGCAACAACACAAGCGTAAACAAACCAAAAGAGCAACGATAAAAGGCGCAGGCCCGATTGCCCGTGAAACCGCACGGCGCGTCGCCTGCGATTGCAGTATCACTCACCATACAACCCATCATGGAGAGCCTACCGACATTGGTCGTAAATCACGACTATGGCCTGCCGCGATGTCACGGGCTATCAAGGATCGTGATCAGCACTGCCAATATCCTGGTTGCACTAAAACACACCAGTTACAAATTCATCACATTAAGCATTGGGCTGACGGTGGTGCCACTAGTATAGAAAATGGAGTATCTGTCTGCTGTTCTCATCACACTATGTTGCATGAAGGCGGTCATGTCATTCAAAAGGTAGATGGCAATGCGCAACAAATACAAAAACAATTTACTGATCAGCAGCACACGAGTGATCTTGCTATGGGCGAGACTGAAAAGCAATTGCGCGATGATCAAGCGTCGTTTGCTGATGTACGTGCGCTATCACCAACACGCTACAGATTCCGTGTTGTCGATGCTAATGGCATTGATATTCGCCATGGTCGTGCAAGCGTTTTTAGCTCAGCCAAAGACAGCCATCAGTACCCGATAACTCGCTCGGAGGATACACGTGTATCCTGTGCTGAACCTGCAACGGGCATCTACTCCTATAAAAGCGGTGGTTTTCAGAGGTTGTTTATTGGCTCTAAGCGAGCTGCAAATCTAGCAACTGCTGACACGTCAGCACAGAACCGAGATTTATCACACTTGCATTGATAGTCATCGGTTACTGCCCCTATTCAATGGGTCTGAATTCAATGGGGCTGAATTGGGTGATTTTGCCAGACGGCAATCAGCTTGGCGCGTTCGTTCGACATTTGCGCTGTCTGCCGAATTCTGGCAGTATTTGAAAGCAATGTATTAAGCCAAAGGAGTGCTTAGTTGAGCGTAAAACTTGCCAAAATTGATTACGAAGACTTCCATCAAGTAATTGATCTGGAGCTGGAAGAGCATCAAGAAGGCAACCTTCCGTCCAATGTGTACTCAATAGCTGAATCCAGTTTTTCCTCTTTGGCTCATGCAAGAGCTATCTGGTCAGGCGACAAAATTGTAGGTTTTTTGATGTACCGATTTGGTGAGGATGAAGACGACAAGCATGAATGCTTAATATGGCGATTTATGGTTGATAGAAGGTATCAAAACACGGGTATAGGTAGAGCCGCTATGACGTTATTAATGGCTGAAATAGAGGCTCATAAGTCTTGTAAGATTATAGAAATATATTATGACGCTGAAAATATTGCGGCAAAAAAACTCTATACAAGATTTGGATTCAAGACTGTTGGAAAACGGCACGATGGTGATGTTATTGCTCATGTAGTTCTTTAAGTTTCCAGATGCCAGTTCTTTGTGCCAAATTCAACCAGATCATTTAACTTGATCATTCAAATTAGATCATTCAACCAGATCTTAGAGCCCTGTTGAAAATGAAATTTCTTATTCGTTCAACACCAGTCATCATTCTATTCATCATGCTGCTGGGGATTTTTCAGATCGATATGTCTCCACATAACGTTCTCACCCCAGCGGCCGAAGCCAGTACCCGCGAGGCGGCACGCACCATTCTGACAGGAGACACTCTGCAAATTAGATCGATACTGCCCCAGTCAATACCTGAAGAAGAGGTAGAGGCATTCATGCTTTCTATCAAAGAGACGATGAAGACGAATCTGCCGGAGCCTGTCACTGGCGAACTGCAGCTGGTACATGCAGAGAACCGCCGATCCGGTTCCATATCAGAAGCCATACCTATTTATCGGGCTAGCTACGAGGTTCAACGAGCCAATGATTTCGTTCTGGTAGAAGTGGCGGTCACCGATGGAACCGCTCAGACAAGCGGACTTACCTGGTTCTGGATTCGGGACCTTGATTCCGCCATTACGGGTACGAACGATTTCGACTCCGTACCCCTGACAGCGACTCGTATCATTTTCCTCGTAGCGGTGGTGATAAATGTGTTGTTCATCGTGGTTACGGCGGTATTTGTTATTGCCGATTCTGCACAGCCGCGTCGGTGGCTTTGGACCTTGTTCACTCTGGTAGGTATGTGGGGGCTGACCTTGAACTGGACTACTGGGGCGATACTGCCAAACTTTTTCTCTTGGGATAGTGGGAATTTAAGCGTCTCACTAATAAAATTCAAATTGTTTGGCGCCGGTATCGTCAGATCCAGTTACATGACTGCCTGGATACTCGAAATAGGGCTGCCGCTTGGCGCGCTGATTTACTGGTGGCGGCGCAGTACCCGTGGCCTTCGTTTGGCTAAAGAGCAAGCGCAACAGCAAGAGCAAGCACAAGAACAAGAGAAAATTAATGAATCTTGAAACAGTCAGTGCTGAGGAATTTGGTCGTTCATTATGTGGACTGGGGCTGAATGTTTTGGTAAAAAGCGTGCCGCGAACAACTGATTTTCTGTCAGCGGTCTTCTCGATGAAAGTTCATCGCCAGTCCGCAGACTTTGCCATCGTCTCCTACACTGATCAACTGTTTCAGCTGCACGCAGATCACACCTACCATAGTCATCCTCTGCCTTCATTGTTGCCAGAGAACGGTGCACGTGGAGCAGGTGTAGAGTTCCGCTTGTATCAGACGGATCCAGACAATGCCGTTCTGCGTGCTGATGAGCACGAACATGAATCAACGCTACTTGCCCCATCAACCAACAAACCGCATGGGCTTCGTGAGTGCGTAATCCTTTGTGAAAGTGGGTACGCGTGGGTTGCTAGTCGTGCATTAACCGATGACGAGATTACGTCTGGCGGTTAGTGGGACACTATTATTCCGTAGCTCACCCTGCATTGGCAACTCAACACATTACCGCCAACGTTTCACTGTATGAGAGTAATGTGCTGATCAATCAGTTTCATTCTGATTTTACGAAAATGCAAGAATACGAAGCCTGCGGAAACTGAGATCGATAAGTGGATACTGCGATCGATAAGCGGTTGGTACGATGATGTGTAATCAGAACATCAAACCTCTTTCAATCGAGGCATGAGCATCACCAGGTTGCAGGGTTTGGTGCGCAAATCCAATTGTTCGCTGATCAGTTTTTCCCATGCTGTGCGGCAGGCGCTGCTGGAACCTGGGAGCACGAAAATATATGTGCCATTGGCCACACCCGCCAACGTGCGAGATTGCAGGGTAGATGTTTTGATGTCGTCATAAGACAACACACGAAACATTTCTCCAAAACCCTGAATCTCTTTGTCGAGCAACGGCTGCACGGCTTCGGGCGTGCCGTCTCTGCCGGTAACACCGGTGCCACCGGTTGTCAGCACCACATCGACCTCAGCTTCGCTAATCCAGCGCGATACCACGGTACGAATATCGTATTTGTCGTCGCGCACCAGTGCTTTGTGGATATTGACGTGACCAGCCTCTGTGAGCGCGTTCACGAGCAGTTTTCCTGAAATGTCTTCATCCTCGGTTCGAGTGTCGGACACGGTGAGCACGGCAATATTGAGGGACTTGAAAGCAGGTGTTGTCATGGCGTAAGTGTTATGTAGATGGGCATGTTGCCTCTGAAAGGCCAAAACAATGCAATTGTTTCAACTCTTTGTTCATTTGCAAGGTAATGCTAGAGGCTTGTGGCTGATAGACTCTCACAAATGGCGGAAAGACTGCAAAAGATACTAGCAAATACGGGTTTAGGTTCACGGCGAGAGCTGGAAACCTGGATATCTGCGGGTGAAATTCGACTCAATGGCGAGGTTGCTAAACTGGGCGATCGGGCATCTTTGAACGACGATCTCGTCGTGAAAGGGCGCTTCTACAAGGTTGTGAGCGACGACCAGCAGCTTCGGCGTGTGCTGGTCTATCACAAGCCACTGGGTGAGGTCACCACGCGGGACGACCCCGAGAAGCGCAAAACTGTGTTCGACAATCTGCCGCGTCTACATCACGGCCGCTGGATTGCCGTTGGGCGACTGGATATCAACACGCTTGGGCTACTGCTGTTAACCAACGATGGTGAACTAGCAAATGCGCTTATGCATCCGTCTGGTGAGTTTGATCGCCAATACGCCGTGCGTGTTAACGGACGAGTTACGCCAGAGATCATCAAGCAACTGGCTGATGGTGTTGAGCTGGAAGATGGGCCTGCCAAATTCGACAGAATTGTGGCCGAAGCCGATAGTGATGTGGCAAACCAATGGTTTCGGGTGACTCTTAAAGAGGGTCGAAACCGAATGGTGCGGCGTTTGTGGGAGTCGCAGGAAATGCAAGTTAGCAGGCTAATTCGCACACGCTTTGGACCAGTGCTACTGCCGCGGTGGTTGGCCAGAGGTAAGCTGCATGAACTGGAAGCTAAAGAGATAGAATCTATCGCCGCAGCCGCCAAGCTACCGCCCACACCTGCGCCTAAATTGCGAATCATTCCAGTGCATCCAAGGCATCGACGCAAGGCTCAACAGCGTAGTAAACGTAAATGACAGACAATGCCGTTCTTTATAGAGTGCGTTTTATTTCTGAAGAGAAAGTGTACGAAATCTATGCTCGAGAGGTCTATCAGGGCGAGCTGTATGGTTTCGTGGTGATCGAAGATCTTGTGTTCGATACCAACACAACGCTAGTAGTTGACCCTGGCGAAGAGAAACTGAAGACAGAATTTGAAGGCGTGACGCAAACCATCGTGCCAATGCATTCAATCATCCGCATAGATGAAGTGGAAAAACGCGGCAAGGCCAAAGTCATTGAGCGAAATAATAACGTAACCACATTTCCATCGCCGATTTACACGCCACGCAACACACCCGAGAGCTGATTGCGGGTAGAATGTGCGACTGCCGTAGCTAGGCAGGAAAGTTGGTATACAGGGTAACTTGTATGCAAGGTTCGACAGAGTGAAATAGGAGAGGTGGCCGAGTGGCTGAAGGCGCCAGCCTGGAAAGTTGGTATACAGGGTAACTTGTATCGAGGGTTCGAATCCCTCTCTCTCCGCCATTTCATTCGCAAGCCAAAAATCCACTACAGCGCGAATACTCCGCCTTATCTGGATTCGAAGCCTCGATCAAAACAATCGTTCGACAAAAGCCGTAGGCTTTTGCGTGATGGCCGCCTGCGGGCATCAGCCCGAAGGGCCGAGTCACGAAGTGACGAGCCATCCCTCTCTCTCCGCCATTTCATACGCAAGCCAATGACGAAACTAAAACCGAGGCATACGCCCCGGCCAGTTCTTGAAAAGAAAAACCTAACTAACCCGACGGCGCCAAACAAACAGTCCAGCGAACAATCCCATAAGAGGTAACAGCGGATCATTACCCCTTGAGGCGATGCTACATCCTGAGCTACTACCAGAACTAACGGATGATTCATCATCAGTGATGTCATCGCCTGTGGCGTCCCCAGTTCCGTCACCTGTGTCAGTACCACCACCCGTGTCAGTTCCGTCACCCGTGTCAGTACCATCGCCACTAGCTGCGGCAGTTTGTTGTAAACGTGCGTCTGATTCTGCCAATGGAATTGGTGTGGCTGAATAGCTTAAGTTGTCAGCATACCCAACGGCAATTGCACCATCAGAAGCTCTTACACGTGCGCCGTTAAAGAAACCGCTTGGATCAAAAATATCAGAAGCAATAGAATAGACCTGTATCTCGTCTCCCAGCGTGTACGTAATTGTTCGTGCTTCGCGATCGAGGGCGATAGACATGTCATAACTCACATCAAGTACCGCAGGCATTGCAAATCGAGGACAGTTGTCGCCATCACCGCCAATGATCTCCTCGCTTTCACTAAAGGTAGAGTCTAACGAGCGAAACGCACAGTACTCTGCAAAAATCTCTACAACACCATTTTCGTCTTCCCTAATACCTAGTGCCAATCCTGCAAAAACGTTACCTAAATTGCCGTCATTACCACCATCAGCCAAGTCGTTATAAAGCAGACCACCTATGCCGACAAACACGGATGAGCTATCCCCTGAAACGATGGTCTCAGAACTGATAAGCATGGTTGCGGCTAAGTAATCAGAACTGCCACGCGCTTGAAGATCTGCACCGCGTCCTTCAGCTTGGTTTGAATCAACAACCATACGCACGCGTCCATCCTCATGAACAACCTCAACGCCGGGGGACTCTGCACCAAAAGCAGGGCGGTAGAGACCAAGCAGGGGTTGTTCAATAGCAAAGTCAACGGTTGATAAATCGGTGCTTATTGCATGTACTCTTCCAACACCATATCCACTCTCTCCGTTGTAGCTAATTTGTACTTGCTTGTCGGATCGGGCAGGGGAGAATACGTCGGTAGGCAGGTCAATTACCTGCACAAGCTCGTCTATGCTGGCGGTGAGTGTGCGGGCCTCACGATCAAGTGCAAGCGT
>JALZUD010000107.1 GCA_023301725.1 Granulosicoccus sp.
TGAGAGGTTAACCATGAGAGATTAACCATGGGAGATGAATTAACTACACGGTTTACTGCACGCAGCTAACTGCTGCGTTGCTAGTTAGCTGCGTAGCGAATTCGATGACACAAGGCGACGTTACCCGGTGTGTTCAACGTACGAAAGGTGTTGGGAAGGTCTACAAAATCACTTTCCCCACTGATCAATTCATCAAGTCTGGAATCGATCAGTTGATGCAAAGCCAGTTGCAGTCTACGCTGATAGCTCCAACGTGAACGCTGTCTTGGAGCAATGTGTCCAACTTGTGAACTTATAATTTGCAGACGTTGCGAGTGGAACGATCCTCCGAGCTTGATTGTTGCAGCACGATTGCCGAACCAGCTCATCTCTATCACACGGGCTTCAAACCCTGCCAGTTCTATTGCTGCATTCAGACCCTGTTCTGTGGCGGATGTGTGAATCACCAGATCACGCTCGCTCTTTGCCTGCGACGGGGTGGCAAAATCGATGTCCAAGGCTTGTGCTACAGAGGCTCGATCTGGATTGATATCAATAAGCTGCACGTCGCAGCCAACGATTCGACTGGCTAGATAGGCCACCAGCAAGCCAATAACACCAGCCCCGACCACGCTGATTCGATCGCCTATAGACGGCTGTGCATCCCACAGAGCATTAATGGCAGTCTCCATGTTGGCGGCCAGTACAGCGCGCGATGCTGGTAGGCCTTCTGGCAATAAGGTGACTGAGTCTTGAGCAATATTGAAGTGCGTCTGGTGAGGAAATAGACTGAATACAGCTTTGTCGATTAGATGGGCTGGGCCCGTCTCCACGATACCGACATTGATATAACCGTATTTAACGGGAAAGCTGAATTCACCCTCTTGAAAGGGGCCTTGCATGCGCTGAATTTCAGATGCTGGCACTTGTCCTCGATACACCAGCAATTCGGTACCGCGGCTGATGCCGCTGTACAAAGAGCGCACGCGAAGCTCGTGGCTTGCAGGTGCAGGTAGCTGCGCATGAATTATCTCGCCCTGTTCAACTCCGGTGATCCAGAATGCCACGCTGTCTTGCAACTCGTTCATCTCGTTACTGTTCCAATGAGTCTAGGCGGTTGCGTGTTCAGGTTTTGGTACGCCATTGACGATGTCATCGGCAATTTTGTAATCTTTGGCTATGACCCGCGCTGTCATTTTGGCTGACATCATAACCGACGGGGTACCGCCACCAGGCTGTGTACCTTGACCCACTAGGTAGAGGTTAGTGATGTCTTCAGAGCGATTATGAGGCCGAAAAAAAGCTGACTGGATGAGTACGGGTTCAACTCCAAAACCATTGCCCGCATAGGCATTGAGCGTATTCTCAAAGTATTCTGGTGTGATGTATTTTTGATAGACGATTCGTTTGCGTAAGTCAGGTATGTGGCCTTGCGTCTCTAATGAAGCCAATACCTTATCGACAAACTGATCGCCCTTTTCTTGCCAGTCTATTTTGCTCAGATTATTAGGCACAGGGATTAATGTGTATGCAGCATGGTGCCCCTCGGGTGCAAGACTGGGGTCGGTAATAGTGGGTAGGTGCAAGTACTGTGAGAAGTCGTCAGCCAATATTTTGCGTTCAAAAATGTCGGTCAGTAGCTCCTCGTATCGTGGCCCCAGAATAATATTATGATGTTGCAGCGGTGGATCATTGTCTGATCGAGTAAAGCCGAAATAGATGACCACCAGCGACATGCTCTGTTTGCGAAGCTTTACCACTGAATCTCTGTTTAACTTCCGATACTTTGCATCGATTAACCTAAGGTAGGTGTTGGCGTAGTCTGAGTTTGATACGACAACGTCCGCATCCAGCACGACGCCAGATTCTAGTGTGATACCGGTAGCGGTAGACTTGCCGTTGATCTTCTCTACATTTATCTTTTTGACTTCAACGCCGTAAAGTATGCTGCCTCCGAGATCTTCAAATTTTTTGGCAAAGCCCTCGATAAGCTTGCCTGTTCCGCCCATCGCAAAATGAACACCCCAGGTTTTCTCCACAAAATGGATCATGGCGTAGATTGCAGGAACCTTTTGCGGATTACCTCCAATCAACAGCGTCTCGTAACTAAATACGCGTCGCATCTTATCGCTCTTAAAATACAGTTTTATAAATGAGAACAATGAGCGCACAGCATTGAGTTTAAAAAGATCGGGTACTACCTTCATCATCGTGGCAACGCTGCCAAAGTAGGTGTAGCCAAGCTCAATAAAGCCTCTATCGAAAATCCGTTTGGCGGCTGCATGAAAACGGTCGTATCCTTCCACATCTTCCGGTGCTAGTTTGGCTATTTGACGTCGCGTATTTTCCGGGTCACAGTCGTAATCGAAGTGTGTGCCGTCATCAAAGTAGATGCGATAAAACGGTAGAATCGGACGTATTTCCACGTACTTACTAGTGCTTGGCCCACCACTGATTCCTTCTTTGATGCGTTTGCTTTCATCGAGAATGGCTTCGGGAAAATCAGGCTCGCCCAACATGGCTTTGTCTTGTTCAACGGCAAACAGCTCTTCTATGAAATGAGGCACCGTAAGAACGGTGGGGCCCATATCAAACACGAAGCCTTCGGCCTTGTGAACCAGCGCTCTGCCGCCAGGCGTGTCCAGTTTTTCTACAATGGTGGTATCAAAACCGAGACTTTGCAGGCGAATGCCACAGGCAATGCCGCCAATTCCTGAGCCGATAATCACTGCTTTTTTACGAATCATGCGAAACTCAATACTCGTTTAGAATGATGCCTACCGTACCTGTTCATTATCACCAGGCATTATGATCTTATACGAGCACAAGCATGCGTTGGCCCGATAATGCGACCTTTGTGGGGCCTTTGCGTAGCCTTTGTGCAGATCCCGAGCGCTCTTTGCACACGTACTTGTGGTCATGCAATAACTTGCGGTAGTTGCATGTCACGTTTTTTGCCAGTCGTCTTCCAGATAGACCTTAATAATCTCATCAAAAGAGTGCTCTGCGCAAAAACCCAGAGCACGTGCGCGAGAGGCTTCGAACTGCTCAGGCCATCCAGCCACTATGGCCGCTATTCGATCATCTGGCTCACGACGAATACGGGCTACCGCCTCAGCGCCGATAACGTTGCGAAGCGATTCAATCTGCTCTGCCACTGAGACGCACAATCCTGGAAGGTTCATATTGCACCGGAGGCCGACCTGATCCGGGCTAAGAGTGGCTGCATGTTCCAGAAAGCTGATGGCCGTGCGTGGACTGGCGAACCAGTGCCGCACTGTGTCTACTACTGGCAGAATGGCGATCTGTTCGTTGATGGGTTCTCGCACTATGCCTGAGAAAAAGCCTGAAGCCGCGGCATTGGGTTTGCCGGGTCGAACGCAAATCGTTGGCAAGCGCAAGCCGATGCCTTG
>JALZUD010000108.1 GCA_023301725.1 Granulosicoccus sp.
TAGTAAAAAAAATAATAGTAAAAAAAATAATAGTAAAAAAAATAAAGCTTTAGCCCTTGAAGTCGCCATAAGCGGATCCGAGGGACTCGAAATATAGTGCCAAAACGTACAATTCGACGTTAAAATAGAGGTATCGATCACATGTCCTCTCAGACACCAATTCGTCACTTGCAAAATTGCTATCCATGCCAACGAACAACGCCACATCAACATCGATCCACACGAACACAAAAACACTGAGCGTTCTTGTTATCGGTGCAACAGGGACAGCAGGACAAGCCACAGTTAGCGCTTTACTAGACGCAGGGCATAACGTCACGTGTTTAATAAGGCAAAAACCCACTCTTGCAGGTGCCTCTCCACAGAGCGCTAATTTTCAACTACCCGACACTGTAAAAATTCACTATGGCGATGTGACTACCACCTCGTCAACTATTCAAGCCAGCTTTGGCACTAACCGATTTGACGTTCTAGTGTCTTGCCTGGCATCTCGTACAGGCGTAAAAAGCGACGCATGGGCAATTGACCATCAAGCCCAATCTAATGTTTTGCAAGCTGCAAGAGCTTTGGGCATAGAGCATATGGTGTTGTTATCTGCTATCTGTGTTCAAAAGCCATTACTAGCATTCCAGCATGCCAAGCTTGCCTTTGAAAAAGAAGTCATCAACTCTGGAATTAGCTACTCAATTGTTCGTCCTACCGCATTTTTCAAATCATTATCAGGACAAGTAAAAAGAGTGGAGAGGGGCAAACCCTATCTGATATTTGGTGATGGCAAGCTAACCGCTTGCAAACCCATTAGTGACTCCGATCTAGGCGCCTATATGGCACGTTGCGTAACAGACTCAACTCTTCACAATAAGATTTTACCCATTGGTGGTCCAGGTAGTGCCATAACACCCTATCAGCAAGGCGAATGGCTTTTCGAAATGACGGGGCAGACACCTAGGTTTCGAAGCGTGCCTGTTGTCATGTTTAATGTGGCAGCCACTATACTCGGCTTCTTAGCTCGTATTAACAAACGCTTTGAATCCAAAGCCGAACTCGCAAAAATTGGACGTTATTACGCCACTGAATCGATGCTGTTACTTGATCAAAAAACTAACCAATATGATGCAGAGAGCACCCCATCCACTGGCACAGATACTCTTAAAGATTTTTACAAAGCCTTACTAGATGGAACACAAACCGTTTCACAAGCTGATCATGCAGTATTTGATAAGAACCAATCCGACCAGGCTTGATTTATTGTATACCGTAGCACCTGATTGAGCGCTGAACATGAATAACCTATGCTTAAAATCATACTTCGGAAATAATGAAGTTAATACTGAGAGATTCTCACCAGCCCCACTATGGCCAGAGCATCGATTTTTTCTAGGTAAACAAGCTAAAACAAACATCATAAAATTCCATTTCAACTTTAGAGCTTCACAGACTAAAAACAGAAGATTTACATATGGGTAATAAAAAACACATCGTTCTTACTGGCTGTAGCAAAGGCCTAGGAAAAGCTTTAACATTGGAGTTCATAGCTGCCGGACATAATGTGTATGCATGTGCACGCTCTAAAACAGCTATTGATGATCTGAATGAACGCTATGGCTCACACGGCAACTTTAGCGTTGTCGACGTCAGCAATGCATTGGCTGTTAAGCGCTGGTGTTCACATATACTGGAACTCTGTGGCTCGCCTGATATTGTGATAAACAACGCCGCTGTTATCAATAACACAGCATCTTTGTGGAAAGTCCCAACAGATGAATTTCAGCAACTAGTCGACATTAATATTGTAGGAATTCACAACGTGATTTCACACTTGGTGCCTACCATGGTTGAAAATAGAAATGGCATTATTATCAATCTAAGTAGTGGCTGGGGAAGATCCGTGTCTCCAGAGGTGGCACCCTATTGTGCTTCGAAGTGGGCCATTGAAGGCTTGAGTAAAGCGCTTGCCACAGAATTACCTGAGGGCATGGCCTGTATTCCGCTAAGCCCTGGAATCATTGACACTGATATGCTCAGAGGTGCGTGGGGAGAGGGCGCGAATGGCTATCGGACAGCAAATACGTGGGCTAAAAAAGCGGCTCCGTTTATTCTTGGGCTTGGCGCGATACACAATGGTGAATCAATGACGACGCCGGAGTAGACCTTCACGAGTCAACCATCCTAGTGAGTCCTCTTAAGAATTAAAAAGCGCTTCATAGGGCTGTTTGAAAAAAATATGCTCACCAATAGATATGACTGAAAATGCTGGTGCCTGCTGACCAAACCTGTAAGCGCCCACTATTGTTGACAGACGAGAGCCGTCAGCATACTCAAATGAAATGAGGTTATCAGCAATGTGGTACGAGCCACTTTGGACAGAGGCAGATGTTGACTTTTCCAATGCATACCCTCTTTGATTCGTTTTTACACCTTTGGTCGTGAAATTTCCTGTTGGGCTGAAGCACAATGTAGGAGGCACAATTGTTGGGTCAGGCAATGTATCTGTCACAGTGTCAGACCCATCTGGTATTTGATGTGCTTTGCCCATGCTGAAGCATCCATCCAATAAAAAATGATCGTGGATCGCGATGCTCTTATCGCTTATAAAATACGGTCTTGAAGCTGTCCACTCCGGAAATTTTGCCACAAGCTGCGCACCAGATTCGTTAATATCAAACGTCGCCCAGCTAGAAAATTCACGCCTTCTGGATTCTGTAACGCTGCCCGTCATTACATCGTTAACAGCTGTAGTCAAGGTGCCATCGTTTAGCGTCATTGCAGCCCATGGTGCAACGTTTGCCATATCATAGATCAACCAGATACCACTAAACTCTTTTGGCAGCTGAACACCACTAGTCAAACCCTGCCCGTTAACTCGTGTTGTTAACATACATACCGTGACAAACACAAGTAGTACCGACATCAGACCCATGCTCTTCATTGCCACTGCGTATTTTCCTAGCTGCTGAATTAACGAACACCGACGGTGTGCCCACAGCATGCCAATACGTGGCTGAATGCAATCTGAACAGGCCGGAACTACAGCGCTACAATCGCACTAGCCGGCACGCTAACAAAGAGGAGGTCGCTCTAAGGAAAGGTGCGAGGCCTTGTTCAGAAAAACTGACAATGAATGAAGTTCACACTCTACGCAGCTATTCAGAGAATAAAAATCACGTTTTTACAAGCGCTAAAATATGCTTCAGACATTTCGCAAGATCTTCGTAATTCAGTGGCTTAGCTAAGGCAAAGTCAGCACCAAGGCGTTGGGCAGTATGAAGTACAAGTTCGTTACCCGCCATATTCACTGCCGCTGAAATAGCAATAACTGGCACTCTATCCGCTTTTCTGCATACTTCGCGTACGGTACGAATCTTCATTTCCCCGATCAGCTTGACACCACCGTCAGGTATAGGCATTCCATCATTGTAGACATAGATGTCGGTGATGATCACATCAATGTCATCGTTTTCGACAACCTCGAGTGCTTCAGACGCAGAGCGACTCCAAGTTACATCATAGCCCCTACCCTCAAGCCAGTTTCGCAATTCAAACGCGAACTCAGGCTCATCGTCCATTATCAGTACGTGCGACACAAACACTTGCTCCAGCGCCACAAACTTAACCTACAAAGCATGTGCGAAAAATTGTCAGAACAGATGATGTCGCAGTTTAACCCCCAACAAACACGATGGTGAATACATATCCACAAAATATAAATTGGTCTATCTGACGATTGATACTAAAATTTCTACACTCACTATAATTGCAGCCTGAGAGGCTTGATAATTTTTCAGGTGAACCAGTATGAACGATGAATTAGCAGATGATAAAGTCGCGCACGCTTTGAAGGAATGCGCAACAGAACCTGTGCATATTCCAGGGGCTATACAACCCATTGGTGTGCTCTTGGGTAGCCACATCGAGTCAGGAGAAATTTTACATGCCAGTGCAAACGCCACAGACCTTTTCGGCTGTAACGTGGAATTCATTCTTGGCAAACACTTAAGAAACCTTCTAGGTGACAACATCTGGCACTCGAGTCGGAATTTTCTCGCTCTTCAGAATTTCACACAGCTGCGCCTGTTTGCGGGAATGTGGCAACACCACAATGATGTGTATTCCGTTAGTGTCTCTAAAGGTGGTGATTTTCTGATCTTCGAAATCGAAAGCGAAGAAGAAAAACCCAGATATGGCCCAGAGTTACTACGCGAGCAAACTTTTCTAACTCAGCAAATACAATCTTGTCGGGACGAGGAAGCCCTCTTCTCACATAGCTGTTAATTGCTACGACACATCACTGGATTCGTCCGTGTGCTCGTCTATCAATTCGACGCACATTGGAATGGAATAGTGCGCGCTGAGGCACGCAAATCATCGATGGAATCATTTGAAGGCTTAAGATTTCCACATTGGGATATTCCTGAGCAAGCCCGCGAAATCATGGCTCGTATTCAGCTACGACTTATTTGCGACACCAACAACGACCCTGTACCTATTGTATCAAGTACTACAAGCCTGCCTCCCCTTGATATATCCCTCGCTCAATGCCGTGCAGCATCAGCGATACACATGCAATACCTTAGAAACATGGGGTCTCTGGCAACCATGACTTTGTCGGTGGTTCTAGAGGGTAAATTATGGGGCATGATTTCCTTCCATCACCAGCGCCCCAAATGCTCATCGCCACAAATAAGACAGATGTTAACCAGCGGCATACTGCCTACTTTTTGCATGCAACTGAACTTGCTACGCTACCGCGAGAGTGATTTTTTGTCCCGTCAACTCTATGAAATACAGTCAGACATTCAGATTCAGGTTGAAAAAAATTCTAGTATTTCTGATCTCTTGAGTGAAGTAGGACCTATAATTTGCAAAACCCTTACAGCTGATGGGCTAGCCATTGTCACTGGCTCAAACAACTATTCGTTTGGCAAACATCCAACTCAGGAACTTCTTGAGCAACTAGTAGAAAAAGCACGAGCTGACACCCAAGGTATGCTGCTAATCGAGGCGCTATCAGAGGAGTTTCCACATTACGCAGAACAATGTGAAGGCCTTGCAGGTGTACTGGCGATTAGCAAATCAGACAACCGTTGTTTATTATTTTTTCGTAGCGAGATAAACCAACACCTTACCTGGGCGGGCAACCCAAGCAAAACTATTGAATCAGTGGACGGCAATAATCGTCTACTACCACGCGGTAGTTTCTCTCGCTATCTGGAGATTCAACAAGGGCGAAGCAAAGCATGGTCTGAACAAGACCAATATCTAACTCAACAATTCTGGCCACTTCTAAGTGCTGCAGAACGCCAGATTTTCATGTCGAACCTTAGTCGTAAGCAAACGTTGATGATCAACGAGTTAAACCATCGGGTTCGTAACATTCTTGCCTTGGTAAAATCTATGACCAAAGGGGCCCGTAACGACACAGTGTCGATTGAACGCTATTGTCAGACCATAGAATCGCGAATTCTGGCTCTTGCCACTGCGCACGATCTTGGCGTTGGCATCGCTAGTACAACTGTCTCCATGAGACAAATATTCGCTTTGGAGACCCAACCGTTTGACTCAAACGGGCGCTTTAACATTACCGGTGACGATATTCATTTACGAGCCGAGCTAACACCTATTCTAGCCTTAGTTTTTCACGAGTTGATTACTAACGCGGTAAAGCACGGGGCACTGTCGACTCCACAAGGGAGTATTGATGTCGAAATTCGATGCCATAACTCGGATACAAAACTGATCTGGATTGAAAAAAATGGCCCACCTGTCAAAGATCCTAGTTCTCTCGGCTTTGGCACCACACTGATTAATCAAGCCATACCTTTTGAATTAGGTGGTACCTCAAACATTGAATTCATGGGTGACGGATTACGAGTAACATTGGGCTTTCCTCTAACGGCCATTGAAAAACCATCAACAGTGGATTCTGCCATCGAAGATTATAGTGGTACAAATGAAGCCACTGCCAGCTGCGCAACCACTGAACTCACATTAGTGCTGGAAGATAATTTTCTGATTGCTAACGCCATGGTCGCAGAATTGGAAGGTCTAGGTTTTTCATCTGTAGAAATGTTTGCCTCTGAACAAGATGCGCTCCACTTCCTTGAATCGCAAACGCCGGGGTTGGCTGTTCTTGATCTCAACCTCGGACAAGGAAAAACAAGCCATGAGGTTGCAAGCAAACTCATGGAACGTGGCGTGCCAACTATTTTTGTATCGGGCTATGGTGACAGATTTCCAATACCACCACACTTATCAGGTATCACAACACTCACCAAACCCGTTTCATCTAACAAACTAAAGCATTGCCTAGCTAGCTTACTCGGGACAGATAACTAGTTAACAATAAACATGTCGTTGCCTGCTCTGTTGCCCATGTTTAGTAAATGTATAAAAACAAGCGGCAGCGCAAATTATTAGATACATCGTTGTGAGGCAGTTATCCAATAAATATACGCCACGCTATTAATCTTATTAGCACTTGCCAGACAAGTCGTTCAGAGATTAACAGAGAAACATAGCGTGTCATACGAGCAACAATTTACTCAAGGAATTCAAAATCGCGTTAACTTTGACCCGCGTTTTACATTCGACCAATCCGCCAAAGAGCTTCTTGAAGAGACATTTCGTAACACCTCTCGCAAAGCGTTGGAGGAGCCATTTTTCAGTATCCGTCAGCGCATCTGCTCTGAGGCTGCTCACTACGCAAGAGCTGGAACAGTCACACCGTTTTCATACCAGTGTCTGGCCGATAGCCACACGTTTTTAACAGCATGTATCGAACAAAAGCTGGTAAACAAGACCTATATGACGCTAACGATTGGTGATGTTTCCGTCGAAGGTGAACGGCTATTTAACACGAAACAGGCAACACTTGAAGAATGCGTTAGAGACGGCATCAGCACGGTTGATCAACCTAGATTTCATGTCTGGTTAACGTTGGCCGACATGACTGTGATCGACCTGACAATAATCTCTCAATTGCTTGTAAAGGGTTGCGTCCCGTCACCGGAAAATAACGAACAGTGGCTTACTGTATGGCGACCGGAACGACAAGGCAGATTCAACTACCATCCTTTACTTATTGATGATGAATTTCTCTCTCGCTTACAACGCCCCGTGAATTAGGCGTTTAGCTAGCCTACGTTGTGAGTTAGTCGTCGTTATCGTCGGCAACTGTAAGATCGTTGATTCCACCAGTGCCGTTATTTACCCGCTCTCGCAGCTCTTTACCAGGTTTAAAATGCGGCACATACTTACCGCGTAGCGCAACAGCGTCGCCAGACTTGGGGTTACGACCAATGCGCGGCTCTCTAAAGTGCAAGCTGAAGCTGCCAAAACCGCGAATCTCAATGCGATCACCGCTGGCAAGCACTTGGCTCATTTTTTCGAGGATACTCTTAACAGCCAGCTCAACATCTTTAGGAGGCAAGTGACTTTGCCGACGGGCCAAAGACTCGATCAAATCAGATTTTGTCAGGCTCCTATCAGCCTCGCTCGCATCACTCATCGTCCACCACTAGATCTTTGGTCGTAGTTTTTTGTCTTTGCTAGCTGAGCTCTTCTTTCAGCATGACTCATACGTTCTTCAACACCTACATCATGCACTAAAAAACAATTACATTCAATAACTTACCAGCAGAATAAAAAAAGGCAACTTGCTAACTGGACATCACCAGATCACAAGTTGCCTTCACACCGAATAAGCACAATTGAAATATGCCTGATTCCGATTCGCATATCAGCTGGCTTGATAGCCATGCTGATATGCATTATCACCAATATCTCAGGTGTCGCGCTTTTCGAGTTGCTCTTTCAGCAAGTCACCTAGCGTAGTACCTGCCGGCTCCTCAGAAGCATCTTTATAGTCGCTCATCGCTTCAGCTTCATCTGCATAGTCCTTCGCCTTAATAGACAAACTCAGCATGCGAGACTTGCGATCAGTGCCGATGAACTTAGCTTCAACTTCCTGACCTTCTTTGAATTCCATGCGAACGTCTTCAACACGATCACGAGAAATTTCGCTAGCTCTGATGACACCTTCTACACCGTCGCCAAGATCAACCACTGCGTGCTTCTGATCAACTTCTTTAACGATACCTTTGACGATCGTGCCTTTAGGGTTGTCAGCAACATATTGACCAAAAGGGTCACGATCGATTTGCTTAACACCCAGAGAAATACGCTCACGCTCAGGATCAACTGCTAGAACAACAGCTTCGATCTCGTCGCCCTTCTTGTAGTTATGAACAGCTTCTTCGCCAGTCTCGTTCCAAGATAGGTCAGACAGGTGAATCAGGCCATCAATACCGCCGTCAAGTCCGATGAAAATACCGAAATCAGTAATTGACTTGATAGTTCCACTGACCTTGTCGCCTTTGTTGAACGACTCGGAAAAGTCTTCCCAAGGGTTAGGCTTACATTGCTTGATACCCAAAGAAATTCGACGACGCTCTTGGTCGATGTCAAGAATCATGACTTCGACTTCGTCACCTAGAGCCACAACTTTATTCGGGTTGACGTTACGGTTGGTCCAATCCATTTCGGATACATGAACCAAGCCTTCAACACCTTCTTCGATTTCTACAAAACAACCGTAGTCAGCGATGTTAGTGACCTTACCGAACAGACGTGAACCTTCTGGGTAACGTCGTGTGAGATCGACCCAAGGATCTTCGCCAAGTTGCTTTAGACCGAGTGATACACGGTTACGCTCGCGATCAAATTTGAGGACTTTAACCTGCATTTCCTGACCAACTTCAACAACCTCTGAAGGGTGCTTAACACGCTTCCAAGCCATATCAGTGATGTGCAGGAGGCCATCGATACCACCGAGATCAAGAAACGCACCGTAATCGGTGAGGTTCTTGACGATGCCCATGACTTCTTGTCCTTCTTGCAGGTTCTCTAGCAGTTGCTCACGCTCTGCTGAGTACTCGCTTTCAACAACAGCACGTCGTGAAACCACGACATTGTTGCGACGTTGGTCAAGCTTGATGACCTTGAATTCCAGTTCCTTACCTTCGAGGTAGCTGGTGTCACGTACTGGTCGAACATCAACAAGTGAACCGGGTAGGAACGCTCTGATATCGCAAACTTCAACAGTAAAGCCGCCTTTGACCTTGCCAGTGATGTTGCCTTTGATGATTTCGTCGTTTTCCTGTGCTTTTTCAAGAACAGTCCAAGAACGTGCACGGCGTGCTTTCTCGTGTGAAAGTTTGGTTTCTCCGAAACCATCTTCAACTGAATCGAGTGCTACTTCTACAGAGTCGCCGATTTTTACATCGGTTTCGCCGTTTTCATCTTCGAACTCTTCGATAGGCACAGCGCCTTCGGATTTGAGTCCAGCATTAACAATGACGTAGTCACCAGTGATGTCGACAACTGTTCCAGTTAGGATGGAACCGACTTTCATCTGGGAATTGGAGATACTCTCTTCGAAGAGCTCCGCGAAAGATTCTGACATTAAATAAACCTGTGGGTGAGTGACGCGATGTCTTCCTGACATAACGAATGTGTTAGTTGTAGAAGGGTCCGGCATTCCTTGCGCAAGACTTGGGTTGTGCAGGTTAAAACTTACTTATACTTACTGACCATATTTGCCAACAAAACTTGCCTACAAAACTTGCCAACAATGTTTGCCAACCATATTAGCCAATAATACTTGCCGAGAATTTACACACAACAATCGACAAGGTACTGCATACATGATGCAAGGCTCACTCCACGTCAGGCACGTAACCTGCTTTGGATCGCAAAGGTAGTTCTCAAAAAGGTTGAGGACCCTACGAACAAGCAACAGATATTGAGCCTTCTTTTGATACCGCTTGCAATATTTCTTCGACGACCTCGTCGATCGACATGAAGCTTGAATCGATCAGCAAAGCATCTTTAGCAGCAACCAGTGGAGAGTGCTCACGCGAACTGTCTCGTTCATCGCGGGCTGAAATATCCTTCACCAAGCTGGCGATTATAACCTCCATGCCCTTATCTTTCAACTGCTTGGCGCGTCTGGCGGCTCTAACCTCCGCCGAGGCAGATAAATAGACTTTTATACATGCATCGGGGAAAACGACCGACCCCATATCTCGACCATCGGCGATCAAGCCAGGATAAGCGCGAAAGCTCCTTTGCTCATCAAGCAATGAGGCTCTGACGCTGGGCATTACTGCCACCTTGGATGCAGCCTTTGCAGTGGCTTCAGAGCGCAGTTTCGCAGTTACATCGTTACCCGACAAATACACTCTGACACCCTCAGCTTGCGGGGTAAAAGTGGCTTGCATCGACTCAAGACTGGCCATAACTGATGCTTCATCTGTTAGATCAGCACCCGCCTCCATAGCGTGCAAGCCTGCAGCTCGATAGACCGCACCGCTATCTAGCAGGTGATAATTCAATTTTTCAGCCAGCGCTTGAGCAACAGTGCCCTTGCCTGCCCCTGAAGGACCATCAATGGCGATTACTGGCACCTTGCTCATCCGCGTTCCTCAATATTGAGGCCGGTTGCCGCGGCAATGTGCGAAAAACCGGGGAATGAGGTATTGACGTTTGCACAGTCGAGAACAGTGATAGGCCCGTCACTGATCAACGATGCCATGGCAAATGACATTGCTGTGCGATGGTCTCCACAGCTATCGGCCACACCACCCGATAAGCGCTTACCCACAATTTTTGCGCCATCAGGCGTATCTGTGATGTCCGCACCAAGGGCGCGCAAACCGTCTGCCATGACCTGAATGCGGTCAGTTTCCTTAACACGAAGCTCTTCTGCGCCACTCACAACAGTCGTGCCCGTGGCAGCCGCTGCAGCAACGAACAAAGCCGGAAACTCGTCAATCGCTAGAGAAACAAGCTCTTCAGGTACATCGATGCCTTTGAGTTGTGACCCGATAACTCGTAGGTCAGCAACGGGCTCTCCTCCCGTTTCGTGCAGGTTTTCTACCTCGATGGATGCGCCCATCAATCGCAATATGTCGATAACACCGGTACGGCTGGGATTCAAGCCAACACCCTTAATAAGCAACTTGCTGCCGGGTGTCATGGAGGCGCCTACCAGAAAGAATGCTGATGACGAGATATCACCTGGAACCGTAAGCGTTGTGGCGCTAAGCGTTTGCCCGCCCACAATCGACGAAGTTAGTCCGCTGACCGACACGTCCACCCCAAAACCGCGCAGCATGCGCTCTGTGTGATCGCGCGTTACTGCCGGCTCATGGACAACGGTCTTGCCGCTGGCATGCAGCCCCGCTAGCAATACCGCTGATTTGACCTGAGCGCTGGCAATAGGACACGTGTATTCAATAGCTTTCAACCTATCACTCTGACGGATAACCAACGGTGGGGTGCCGGCACCCGTGGTGCCGATATGCGCACCCATTTGCGCTAAGGGATCGGTTACACGGCGCATCGGGCGACCATTTAACGACCCATCACCCGTGAGAGTACACGGCATCTGCAGTCCCGCAAAAAGCCCGGTTAAAAGCCGCATTCCTGTGCCTGAGTTACCCAAATAGATATCGCTAGAAGGAGTTTGCAGTGCACCAATTCCCTGCCCGTGCAGACTCACCTCACCGGGTCCTCCCCGCTCGATTCGAACACCCATTGACTGAAAGGCTGCAAGGGTGTGAAGGCTATCCTCACCCTCGAGAAATCCGGACACTTCCGTGACGCCGTTGGCGATAGCACCGAACATGATAGAGCGGTGCGACATAGACTTGTCCCCTGGCACCGTCATGTCCCCGTGGAGATTGGTACCCGGACTAACAACAAAAGATGTAGTTGAAGGGTTATGGCCTGCAGCTTGTGTCACGATATATTTTCCGATAAATATAGTGCAATGTTAACACTGCATACGAGCAGACAAGTCGCTTGGGCATGCCAACTCGTCATAACCCTGATTCTATTGTGGATTTAGGTGTAGAATCCTAGATAGACAACCGATCGACTAGAACCCAGGTAAAGTTGCGCCCCGATGAAGCAAAACACAGCCAATACTGACCTGAAAAAAGCAGGCCTCAAAGTCACTTTGCCACGGGTAAGCATTCTTGAAATACTCGAAGAGGCCGAGCAGCATCACATGAGTGCTGAGGACGTCTACAAAACTTTATTGAAAAATGGCAACGAGATTGGCCTAGCGACCGTTTACCGGGTACTGACCCAGTTCGAGGCCGCAGGGCTTGTTACTCGCCACCATTTCGATGGCGGCCAAGCGATATTTGAGCTGGATACCGGCGACAACCACGATCACATTGTGTGCTTGAAAACAGGCAAAGTATCGGAATTTAAAGACGCTGTTATCGAAGAGCGGCTTGAGCAAATTGCCAAAGAGCTGGGTTACACACTCGATGATCACAAAATTGTGCTGTACGGCGAGGTCATAGACTCCAACAAGACTAAGCCTTTCCTACACATTAAGTCATCCAAAACAGAGGCGGCAGACTAACTACCAGATTCTTTTTGATTTTCTGGAATCTGCTCAGCATTGAAAAAAGCGCTGCAGGCAAACCCGCAACAACCAGACCCGCGTGTGCCGAGCAAGCTGCATAACTACGACTAAGTTACCATTACTCATATGCAAGAAGTATTTTTAGCGGGCGGCTGTGTGTGGGGAGTGCAAGAGTATTGTCGACACATTCCAGGCGTTATCCACACTCGCGCTGGCCGAGCAAACGGAAAGAGCCACTCCACAACAGAACCCTACGATGGTTACGCTGAGAGCGTTCGGATTCAATTTGATGAAACCTTGCTGACCATTCACGAGCTAATGACGGAGCTATTCGACATCATTGACCCTTACAGTGTCAATCGCCAAGGTGATGATACTGGCAAAAAATACCGCACTGGCATCTATAGTCAACACTCCGAACACCTGACACTAGCTCGTGCGTTTATCAACTCTCGTACTGACAGCCAACGCATTGTGGTTGAAGTGTTGCCATTGTCAAATTTTGTCGAAAGCGATCTCGAACACCAAGACCGACTGCAGCGTTGTCCAGACGACTATTGCCACATAGACGAACAGCTGCTGAACAAACACAAACGATAACCTCTAGATGTTAACCCTAGTGTTAACAATCACTGAGCGCGCGGGCCTTAGTACACAACGCTCATAATCTCCTCTCAGCCAAATGTGAGAGGAGTCATCCCTACGTGTTCAGTCAGCGTCCTTTACACTTTTGTCTTGTCTCGACACATCAGCCTGCTCAGTCGTTGTGAAGCGAAGGTTCATGATATCGGGCGAAAACAGCATACTCCAAGTCCACTCGAAGAAGATTCTTGTTTTCTTGGCAAACGTCGGCATCAACGACAGATAAAAGGCGCGCCACATCAGCCATGCCGGAAACCCACCAAGACGAATAACACCAAACATTTCAGCGACACCATTTAGGTGGCCAATGGTTGCCATTGAACCTTTTGACTCATAATTAAATGGTTGAGTCGCTTCGCCGCGGACTACCCGAGCGATATTCTTGGCCAGCTGCTGCCCTTCGCGAATAGCGAATTGAGCAGTGGGTGGTGATAATTTACCATCGTGCTCATTCGGCACCAGCGCACAATCGCCTATGGCCCAGATTGCAGGATGACCTTGTACGGACATGTCTGAATCAACCAACAAACGACCACGTTCATTGGGAACATCAACCTTTTCGATGAGTGGATTTGGCTTGGTACCAATCGTACAAATGATGGTTGCACCGTCTACTCGACCTTGTGTGTCAGTGACAACACCTTGTTCGTCAACCTCAGACACGCCCGTTTTAAGTAATAAATTCACTCCACGCTTGGGCATCTCTTTTTTGACGTGCTCACCAAACGAAGGTGCCATTTCTGTTAGTGGTAATACATCACGATGAATAATGGTGACTTTAAGATCTTCATCGTTCAGACGCGGATAATGCTTTTGAGATGCGAGAATAAAATCCTGAATGGCACCACCAACCTCTACACCACTAAAGCCTGCACCAATAACAATAAAGTGTCCCATCCATTGTCGTAAGTTTGGCTCTTCCTCAAGTTCGGCTTTTTCCATTTGTTCTATTACGCGATTTCGAAGCCTTAGCGCATCACCGAGCAACTTGAAAGGTATGGCGTGTTGCTGCATTCCCGGAATAATATTGAGATTGGCACGCGACCCAAATGCAAACACGAGATGCTCATAAGCAATTGAGCCGTTTGTATCCTCAGCTTCAAAACTGACGACTTTTGATTCCGTGTCAACACCTGTGGCGCGAGCGGTAATAAACCGTGTTTTTCGAATCATTCTACGAATAGGGGCGATAACATGACTAGGTAAAACACTGGCACCAACCACTTCCGCAAGCATGGGATTAAACGTGGTGTAGTTCTCTTCGCTAATCAGTACAACTTGCCAGTCATCAGGCAGCAATCGCTCTAGTTTTCCGACCAGTTGGGTGCCAGCAAAACCACCGCCTATAACCACTACGTTCTTTTTGTCGAGCGACAGAATATGCTCAACTTCTAGCTCAGAGCCAAATCGAATCAGGCGAAGCGACACTATTGCGCAAATGATCAGTAGATGAAACAGGATGTTGATAAATCCAATTTTCGAATCAGCTGTGTCAGGAATCGCAACAAAAAGCAAATGAACCACCGTTAAGGCGATAAGCATCCAACCCACGCTTGCAATTTGAAAACCTGTGAGCAGCGAAAGCCCCCCAATTAACGACAGAACAAGAAAGAATCCACTCACCCAGTCATTATTGGGTATCACGACGCCGTCTGCCTGGCCACTAATCCCTAATACAAAGTAGGCAAGGAAAGGCACAGCAACAGCAAACCGGATGATCGACACACCCATGTTTTTTCCGACGCCTGTGGTTACGTAGTTTGCGGACGAGGACAGCTTACCGAAATCCTTGTGCGCTAACCAATGGAAGACGCTGGTGCCGCGTCCAATTGCCCAACGGCCACTACCCAGAAAAAACATCGCGATATACAGCCCTGCCCCCATAAAATGAGCGTAGAAACTGAGTAGCCGAATACTGGAATTTGTGTCGTTGACCACGACCAACGATTCTGCCACCAAAGTAATGATCACTAATGGAGGCACAGCCAGCCTAATGTTCCACCCTATGATAAGCATGAGGCCACCGACTATTTCAGCAACGATAACCACATCGAATAGCCAAGCAAGATGGGGCTGAAGCACATCGGGAAAACCAGCCATCAGCGCAAGAAAGTCAGCTGGCATCAAAAGTTTAAAAATACCCGGGATTAGAAAAAATAATCCCGCGCAGATTCTTAATAAACCAACTCCTGTATCAGTGAGTTTTGTTGACTGATTTAAAACCGTGGTAACTTCAGACATATTCTTTGATCTCTTCGACTCTTACTTTAGGCCCTTGCTATTTTCACACTCTAAGCGCTTTATATCACTAATATAGCAAGTTCTGGTCGGATCCAACCGTTGGACACCACCCCACCATCCCCACTACCCTTGGTGCTGGGCGCCAATACCTTGAAATAGTTTTGAAATATCAACAGTTGGTTTCTTGCCAATATGTTCAAAATTTTCATCAAGCCAGGTACAGGCGGTCT
The DNA here is from genome assembly GCA_023301725.1 of Granulosicoccus sp. Classification (GTDB taxonomy): domain Bacteria; phylum Pseudomonadota; class Gammaproteobacteria; order Granulosicoccales; family Granulosicoccaceae; genus Granulosicoccus. Next base: position 15,556 of record JALZUD010000108.1, read on the forward strand.
CGCGACCGATATCTCGCAAATGGGTCAAAAACGCCCATTCAGCATTCATCTTTGAAGACGCGCCTAATGTCGCAAGTTCAGAGTGATTTTCAATGATATGAATACGTGTTTCACGATATTCCTTGCTTGACAACTTTCCTTCCTTAATCAAACGCGCTACGAAATCGATAGAACGTAACTCTTTCAGCAAGCTGGAATTGAAGCTAATTTCGTTAACACGATTCATTATCTCTTGCGGAGTCTTCGGAGCACCCCGTCGCTCGAGAGGATTGATTTGAATGACAACAATATCAGCACAATCTGTGTGAGTATGAAAAGGAAACAGCGCAGGATTTCCCATATATCCGCCATCCCAATACGGCACCCCGTCGATCTCTACAGCTTGGAAAACCATGGGCAAACAGGCAGAGGCCATGACCATATCTGACGTTAGTGTCCGTGAATCAAATACCTTTACCCGCCCTGTCTCCACGTTGGTAGCCGAGATGAAGAGTTTGACTTTACTACAATTTCGAACCCTTTCAAAATCGACCACTTCTTCGATCAACTCGTGTAGGGGGTTTTTGTTAAACGGGTTGGTTTGGTAAGGCGATACGACACGCGAGAGCGCGTCTAGCATGTGATAACCCGGTGAATTGTCTAAGCTCCAATTGCCTGACAAAACATCGTAAGGCGTGCGTTTGATCGGGCTGTTTTTGGTCGATTTACTCATTTCATGCCAGAAGTGCTCCAATGCTTCACGACCGCCATCGTTGCCCCCTTTCATCATGCCGTCAACACAAACCGTGGCATTCATAGCGCCTGCAGAAGTGCCGGAGATAGCCGCAAAATCTATTCGGCCATCTTCCAGTATCCGATCAAGAACACCCCAGGTAAAAGCGCCGTGCGACCCACCACCTTGAAGCGCAAGGTTGATCGTTTTAGTCTTGCTCGCAGCTGCACTTCGCCTTGCTGGCTTCTTTGCAGCTTTACTCACAGGCTTTGCAGTAGTTTTTGCTTTAGTGTTCGCCATGTGCAAGTACTCCAACTGGAACTATGTCTTCAACTTCGCTCAAAGGCTCAACAACACCGAAATACACTGTTGCAGGCACATCGCCAGTATTTTCCCAATAGCCCGTTGCGCCGTTTGCCAGACTGCTGCCAGTGCGCACTGCAAGGGTTACTGCATCAGTCGAATCTGAACGATGCTCCTGCACTTCGCCTTCCCAGACAAATGCTTGCAGCGGCTCACCTGGTCCTGTGAAATCTGCCAACACACCACCTGGCTCAATAGTGGCACGATACGTAGTTAGTCCCCAACCTGTTCCATAGACGCCCTCAAAATGAGAGCCGATATCCACTACGCCTAGTAGATCGTTTTGCGCACCATTGGTGGCTGGAAGGTTAAAATCTTGTTGAGCCGGCTTGGCAGAAACTTCAATGGCAGAAAAATCTTTAGCCACAGGTTGCACATCAAAGGCGATTAAATGAACAGTCTCAGTGCCAGCGTTACGCCACCAATGAGCTAGCTTGCCTGCCTCTTTAGCCAGTCCACCTGTTTTGTGAAGAATAGGTTTCTCTACAAGACTTGAGAACTCAAATATTTCGCCCGAGGCAACCGTAAAAACTGCAGGACGGTGTTCGTGACCGTGGATGGGGACGATGCCCTCAGGGCCACCGATGGTCCAGAATCGTGTTCGTAAGTTACGCCCGGCAAGCTCTGCAATACCCTCTGCCTCCAATGGTTGTGTAGCCACCTCCACGTTACTTAATTTTTCTCCACTCGCAGGTCCGGTTAGCCCGAGAATAGTATTGTTTTTAGTGGCGCAACCGGCTAAGGCTGCTGAAATAAGCAAGGCACTGATTAGATAAATCGGCTTCATTATGATGCTCCTATTTTTATAGATGTATTTTACTGAGCTACCCAACCACCGTCGACAGGAAGAGCTGTGCCGGTGATTGAATTCGCGCTGTCGGAGCATAAGAAAACAGCAAGACCCGCCATCTCTTCTACTGTGGCAAATTTCTTGGTAGGTTGTGCAGCCAACAGAACGTCACGCTTAACCTGCTCTTCCGTCAAACCACGTGCCTTTGCCGTGTCGGGTATTTGCTTCTCTACAAGTGGCGTCCAGACATAACCTGGGCAGATAGCGTTTACAGTAACGCCATGCTCGGCGCTCTCGAGCGCTACAGTTTTAGTGAGGCCGATGATGCCATGCTTGGCAGCTACGTAAGCAGACTTGTATGGAGACGCAACCAGACCGTGTGCGGATGCAATGTTAATAATACGACCCCAGCCACGCTCCTTCATACCAGCAATAACAGCTTTTGTTGTATAAAAAGCCGCCGACAAGTTTAGATTGATAATGGCTTGCCATTTGTCATCTGGGAAATCTTCAACCGGCGAAACAAATTGAATTCCTGCATTGTTGACCAAGACGTCAACTCTGCCAAACGCCTCAACAGCGGTGCTAATCAGTTCGTTAGCGCCCTCAGGCGTCATCATATTTGCACGCGAATACACAGCCTTGATGCCGTGTTGAGTTTCGAGGCCTTTACGCGCCTCTTCAACCGCTTCAGGTGCTTCTATACCGTTCATGACAATGTTCATACCTGCAGCTGCCAGACCATTGGCTATGCCAAGTCCGATACCACTGGAAGACCCGGTAACTACTGCTGTTTTTGTATCGCTCATTGTTGCTTCTCTTTATCTTGAAATGTTGAATGTAAAATATTTGTAAAGCTGCCGATTAACAGGCTTGTATTCATTGTTCTTGCGTTGGTATTGGACGACCTAATGGGCGAGCAACGACAAGTGCAAGTAGGCTTAATGCCACGAGGATATATATGGCCATGTCCCACCCACCTGATGTGTATACACGCCCGATGATTGCAGCTCCTGTCAATCCGCCCAGATAATAACTCGTCAAGTACAAACCGCTCGCGGTTGCCCTGTCCGCTGTTGCAGATATGCCAATCTGACCTGAAACAATCGCTTGAGCGCAAAATGTACCCACCCCGATGGCAGCTAAACCAATGATCAATAAGGTCAAAGAACTTGTGAGTAACGCTAGTAGTCCCATCAACGCCATTGCCATAGACATCACAAAACCAAAATACGTTCCCCGGCTGGAAACCATCTTACCCGCCATGGGCGTTGTGAATACCGCAGGTAGAAACACAAAATAGACGAATCCCAGCTGCATTGCATCGAGTGAAAAAGGCGGCGCGGACAGAACGAAATTGACGTAGGTAAACACCGATAGAAACACAAACAAAATCAGAAAACCCAACGCAAAGCTTGCCTGAAGACGAGGATTTGTAAGATGAATTTTCCATATCTCCATGACCGATGCTTCGTCCATCGCAGCCTTGCCTTCTGCTTTCTTGCCTAAACACAAATAGGCAACGAGGGCGCCCGTAAGGTTAAGCAGCGCAAATAGCCAAAAACTAACGGATAGGCCAAACCAATCGGCAAAGTTGGCTGCCATCAATCGCCCGACAAGATTAGAGAGCACATTGCCGGTGATGTAGGCAGCCATCGCACCAGCAGCCTCTTTTGCACTGCATTCTTCTGCCAGATAGCTCATAGTGAGCGTAAAGGCTGTCGCCATAAATACACCCTGAACGATTCGAAGCGCAGTAAAGACGGCTAAATCATCGGCGAAACCCAATAATGTGGTAGGTATCGCTAGTAAGGCTAAGCTTAGCCAGATACCTCTGAGCCGGTCTATACGTCGACTAAATAGCGCCACTACCAAACCCGCTGCGGCCATTCCGAACGTGGAAGCATTGACCGCTATACCCATTGATGCAGGATCAGTATCAAAGAAAACCGTTAGCTTGGGTAGGATTGCTTGGGAGCCGAATAGGTCAATCAGTGTCAGAAAGCTGAGCAAACCGACAATGAAATTTCTCGAGCGCATAGGTAATACCGCATGTAAATTCTGAGACAAGAGTGCATCAACACCCGCTAAAAGATCCTGTCCTGAATCTGTAAAAATGACAACGCGCATCTATTCCATTAATGCGATCACACATTGAACTTAAGAAATTGAAAAGAAAAAACTTCCTGCACGTCGTAAAATCGAAAAAAATTTGCTACAGCCCATTGTAATATTATCTTTGTTACAAAACTTTGTTACAAAACATTGACTGCTAGAGCAAAGGTTTGGGTTCACAGCAATACGAACGCCAGAACAGCCAGAACTAACTACCTCAACCGACAGCCAGCCCTTTAACTTGGCTCAATAAATGGTTAAGAATCGAGTAACACTCTTTTTTACCTAACATATCTGATAGGTTACAAACACGAGTAAGTGGGTGTTACTCAGCTCTTAGTCTGAACTACTCAAAAAATTCAGAGACATAATGCATCAAATTCTAACCACTGTCTTATTCAGTGGGGCACTACTGATTGTCTGCTTTGGCTACCTCTTTTGCACTCGAGTTCTAGGCAAGCCAATTTCCGCGTCCAAGCACCCCATAGCTGTGTGGCTTCTTGATGTGGTGGTATGGCCGATTGGCATTTTCGCTTTTTTTTCAATCAACACAGTGATATTTCAATTTGCAGCCATCCCTGGTTCCCTTGCTCTGTTGCAGAAACTGCAATCGCTGACACTCTACTTAGTTAGCTTCTGGCTCATTGCTCGTGGCGTCGATTTGCTGCTTTTTCGCTGGTATGTATTTCATCGAACTGGATTTACAACACCTGCACTGTTGAGAGGCCTGAGCTATATCGTATTTATAGTTCTGGCGTTAAGTCTATTTCTACAAAGCGTTGGGCACCCGGTTACGGGCTTTCTGGTGTCCACCGGTTTGATAGCAGGTATTGTAGGCCTGGCTCTTCAAACGACACTGAGCGACCTGATCTCCGGAATCGCTTTAAGCGTGGACAAACCTTTCCATATTGGTGAATGGGTACAGTTAGAGGACGGCACCATTGGGCAGGTCATTGACTTGACTTGGAGATCAACAAGAATAAAAACGTTCAATAGCACTCTTTTGTCGATCCCTAATTCGAAGATGGCTGGAGCTGCCATTAATAACCTGGACCGTCCAGAAAGAATGTATGCCGCCTGGTACAAGGTTAACGTGAGTTCTGACGTTGATCCCAAGCTGGTGGTCACTGCCATCTCAACAGCCGTTGGCAAATGCCGCGGCATTCTACAAAAACCCAATCCTTCCGTGCGTCTCCTAGACGCAACCGGTGCGCCCTATGTTTACTCAGTCTGGGTTCACTACGCTAGCTACCTCGGTCATTTCCAAGGTCAAGAGCAATTGTTTCTGAGCATCAACGAAAGCTTAAAAGCAGTTGGGATATCACCAATTGGCGAACTTCAGGAAGTAAGGTACGCACGAGCCTCTCTTAACAATCCCATGAATCCCAGCATTGTGGATACGTTGCGCTCACTGGACGTGTTCTCGGATCTAGAAGATGCGGAACTTGAACATATCGCCAATGCTAGCGAGTACATTCTTGTTTCAGAGAACACAGTACTGCTCGAAGAGAACACGCACTCCACTCAAGTGCATGTCGTTGTCAATGGCTCACTAGAATCGAGCATCGAAGTTAACGATGGACAAAGAATACTCGCTGAACAGCTGGGTGTTGGCGACAGCTTTGGCTGGGCCACCATTGCTACCGGCCAAGAGGCAATTATGACGGTCAAGGCCACATCCGACTCACTCGTGTTGGTCATTGAAGCGGAATGCCTAAAACCCATTCTGCACGAGCACGATGAGCTTCGACAGAAGTTTCTAATCCTGCTTACCGAACGAATAGAAAAGCTAACGAACATTCGATCTGACGTGCAGACGAAGCGAAAAATCTTGTCACCCGGAGAGATTCGACGCCGTATGGAAAGATTTATTTCCAGTAATTAATACTGACCACAGCATTTAGCTTGCAGTATCGATATTGTCGGATTTAAACAAGCACAGTTGTGTGGTTTGCAACCTGTGCCTGTATGTCTTTCACGCAGAAATAAAGTATCGCCAGAAAAACACACCACTCATGAGAAAGCCGATAAACCCAACGAGCCCACGCACAACCTGCTTCGGTAATGATCTGGCCAAGGGAGCACCTGCATAACCTCCAGCCAATGCTGCCACCATCATAATAAGGCCATATTTCCACTCAACCAGCCCACCTAAACTAAAAACTATAACTGAGACAAACGTTAAAGAAAACGATAATCCGCTTTTCAAACCATTCATCTGATGGACATTGGTCATACCCCAAAGTGAAAACAGTGCCAGCAATATAATCCCTAGACCGCCGTTAAAATAACCGCCATAGATGCCAACCAACAAGGTACCCAATGCGCCATAAGGCGTGATTGATTGCGACTTACGCGCGGCCCATACTCTAATTTGTTGACCAAACAAGAACGCGAGTGTGGCGCCTAGTAAAAGAAAAGGAATAACAAACGAGAAGGCATCTTCTGCAGAAAACAATAACAATAGTGACCCGATGAGAGCACCCAACAAAGTGATTGCAAGCGTTCTAAACATTTGCTTACGATCAAACTTCAGGATCTCCTCGCGAAAGCCAAGTGCGCCTCCCAAGTAGCCCGGGAAAACAGCTACAGCACTTGTTGCGTTAGCAATGATGGGGGGCACACCCACATACACCAATGCCGGAAATGTCAGAAACGTGCCTCCGCCTGCGATAGTATTCAGAACACCTGCACTAAACGCTGCCACCAATACAATCAAATAATCCATCACGTGCTGTTCACCCTGCTTTGCCTATCTGCCGAAAATCTCTGCTGCAACGGCCATGTTCGTACCGCTTACGTGGATACCCAGCGCACCCAACCGTCCAACTCACCGCGCTCATCGCGCAAACCACCGTCGATAACACGCGCTGAGGGGTGAGACTGGGGCGATAAAAAAACAGAGCCTAACAATTGTTCCCGACGATTGATACCCAAAAAATCAAACACTTCCTCATCACGCAAAATCCCCCCACTTGACCAGTAACTTAACCAATCGTGAGACTGCGCCGCAATCAACAGATTTTGAACAGCAGCGCCTGCAGCAGCGACATGCTCAATGTTCTTTAGATTGAATTCATGAGGTGAATCAGGCAACCATGTGACCTGTATCAACACTCCCGAGGCTGCGACCATGTTTTTAATCTTGGATTGCCAGGCCCTGCTCCATTTGGCTTCAACCTGTGTTTGCGTCTCGGCTAGAGCTCGAGACTCAAGGTACTCCAACAAGTTATTGCAGGCTTGTGGGTCGAGTACATGGAAACGCCATGGCATGGGTGCGTTAAGCGAATCTTGGCAATGCACCTCGTCTGCACGCTTGTGGAAAGGTGCCATAGCTGCACATTGCAGCATCTCAGTCACACATTCTAGGTGCTCTGGTTTCCACAACGCCTGTTGTTCAGTCCTTAGCTCAATGGGGAGTAGCACTTTCGATGTTTTTCGAGCCTCGATAACTTGCTTGACCACACTCGCTGTGTGTTTACTGCCACTATTCATTTCATTTATCCAGTAAATTTATCTCTAGCAGTTTTCGCCCTTGTGAAAGTAGTCTCCAATGCATCAGCATCACCTACGTCTATTGCAAGTCGTAGGGTTTTCAGGTGTTCTTCGAGACTGGTTATAGAGTTCAATAAGGCATCGCGATTACTTAGACATACATCTCTCCACATCACAGGATCGCTGGAAGCAATACGCGTAAAGTCTCGAAAACCGCCTGCAGCATAGCGAAAAATCTCTTCAGCCTCTTGCTGAGTGGCCAAAGTATCAACCAGCGCGTACGCCAGCACATGAGGCAAATGGCTAGTCGCTGCTAGCACTCTGTCGTGATGGGCTGGGTCTAAACACTCAACTACTGCGCCTGCTAGCATCCATAGCTGCTTCACCTTCTCAATGGACTCAGCGGTAGTGTCAGGTACAGGCGTTAGTAACACTCGCTTACCGTTGTACAGGCTAGCATCGGCTGCATCTACACCCGTTTTCTCGCGCCCAGCGATCGGGTGGCCTGGCACCACACGATGCATATCTTTAAGCACCGCCATTGCATCCTCAATAAATGGCTGCTTTACGCTACCAGCATCAGTAACAATGGCTGTAGTGGTCAGATGTGCTGCAATAGCTTTAAGTTGCTCGCGCATACTTAGCATGGGTACCGCCAGCATGACAATATCCGCTGTTGGTATTAACGCCGCTGGATTCGTTGAATACTCGTCAACGAGCCCTAAATCGCTACCTCGTTTACCCGTTTCATCACGGCGCACTAAGGCACTAATATGCCCAGTAAATCCGTTTACTTTGAGCGCACTGGCCAGAGAACCACCAATCATTCCCAAGCCTACAATACACAGATGCTTACAAGGCACGCGGGTACGAACCTATAACTTTCAGCGAGGGTGCTACATCACGCAATTGATCAAGAACCCCAGCGAATTGCGAGTCTTGCTCGTGGCCTGTCACCTGTATGAAAAACACGTAGTCCCAAAGCTTTGATCGCGATGGACGTGACTCGATACGGGTCATGCTCACACCGGCATTTTCTAGAGGTTCCAAAATAGTGCGAAGCCCCCCTGGCCGATGCGGGGCAGATACAAGCAGCAAAGAGGTATCGTCGCCCGTTGACTCAACACTATGATTACCTACTACGAGGAAGCGAGTCGTATTGTTCTTGCTATCCTCAATGCCGCTGTCTATTGTTGTTAAGCCATACAGCTCAGCTGCGGTTGCACTGGCTATGGCAGCAATATCTTTGCGCTCAACAGCCAGTTCAGCTGCTGCTGCATTACTGCTTTCACTAATTCGGGCGGCGTTGGGCAAATTAGCATCCAACCAGTGCATGCATTGCGCAAGAGATTGAGGATGTGCGTGTACTTCTTTTATATCACTCAATGAATTCCCGCTTCCAAGAAGGCAATGTTGTATTCGCAAACTAACTTCACCACAAACTCGTAAGCTTGTTTGCGTTAGCAAGTCTAGAGTCAGATTAACCGACCCCTCGGTGGAGTTCTCGACCGGCACAACACCAAATTGTGTCTGCCCTGCCTCCACAGTATCAAAGATGCCAGCAATTCCTGTGACAGGCATGGCCAACACAGAATGACCAAAATAGCGCTCTACAGCTGCATGCGTATAAGTGCCTGCAGGACCAAGGTAAGCCACTTTTGTGGGCTTAACCGCATTGGAGCTTGCATTGATTACTTCGCGAAAAACGCGTTGTAATTCCTCACTACCCACTGGACCATCGTTACTTGCAAGCATCGTCTTCACAACCTGCACAGTGCTCTCGGGACTCAGTGCCACATCGTTTTGATTGGTATCAGCAATGCTTTGACAAGCTCTCACACGTTCATTGAGCAACGCCAGTATCTGATGGTCAATGCTGTCGAGCTTATCGCTCATGCGCCTCGACCCTCGCTGAATTCATTCATGTAATTCACAAGCGCATGCACAGCGTCGTCAGGAACCGCGTTGTAAAGACTGGCTCGCAACCCACCCACTGCCTTATGCCCTTTAAGTCCTACCAGTCCTCTCTGCTTACATCCTTCGAGGAACTCATCTTGCCGATCTGGCTTCGACAATGAGAAAACAATATTCATAATCGAGCGATTGTCAGGATGAACATTATTGATATAGGCCTCACTGCTATCAATAGCAGAATACACCCAACTTGCCTGGCGCTCGTTACGGGCGGCAATACAATCTAGCCCACCTTCATCGAGTAGCCATTCGAAAACAAGTCCGGCTGCATACCAGGCAAACGTAGGGGGTGTGTTAAGCATTGACTGCGCATCGTGCACACGCTGATAATTAAAAACAGGAGCCAACGCCTTAGCGTGTGCACATCGCTCCAATAAATTTTTTCGAATAATGACAACCGTGATACCGGCAGGCCCAATATTCTTTTGAGCACCGGCATAAATGACTCCATAGCGACTAACATCGATAGGCCGAGACAGAATAGACGAGGACATATCGACAACCAAAGGTGCTGATAGTGAAGGCAGCCCGTTGAGCGACACACCGTCGATAGTCTCATTGTCAGTGATGTGTAGATAGCTAGCTGCACCAACATCTGCCCATTGCTCTACCGCGGGCACATACAACTTCGGCGGTGTTGCGGCCATTGAGTCATTGCCCGCTGCGTCATTGCAATGAGACTTATTATTGGAGGCGCTATTGCACGTTAGTGTAGAGGCACTAACCACAGTACTTACGTTCGTAAACTGACGAGCAACGTCAATTGCCTTTTTCGACCAGTAGCCTGTATCAGCAAAGGCCACGTGGCTATTGATATCCAGATTGCTAACGGTTAGCGCAAACTGGGAGCTGGCACCACCTTGCATAAACAAGACCGCATAGTCGTCAGGCACTAACAGTAGTTTGCGCAAATCAGCTTCAGCCTTCGCTGCAATATCCATGAAATCAGGACTGCGATGGCTCATCTCAAGAACAGAAAGCCCGCGGCCTCGGAAATCTACAAGGTCACGCTGCAGTGATGCCAACACACTCTCGGGCATCGCTGCGGGGCCTGCATTAAAGTTGTAACTACGCACAATTATTTGATTAGGCTTAAGTGAAACGACACTGAATTTAACTCGTCAAACCCCACAAAAATGGGGATCCGTGCTGTGATAAAAACTAGTTTCCCACCTGCGCGGGAATGACGCTCCATTTACCCCGTCATCTCCACAAAATTGGGCATCCATGCTGCGATAAAAACTAGTTCCCCGGCTGCGCGGACATGACGCTCCAGAGAATGACACCGAAGCTGGAAGCTCTTCGACTCACGAGTCGTCTTCTGCCGTGCCACTGTCTGAATCCGACTCGTCCGCATCATCGTTCGCGTCAGCTTTGCTGGAGTTATTTTCAGCTGTACCAGACTCACTGTCGTCCTCGCTTTGAGCATCATGGGCTGGTTCAGTACCATCCATCGCTGCGCCTTCTTCACCTTCCTCTAACTCATCTTCAGTGTTAACGTCAGATTCGTCAATACGGGTGAGCTCAACCATGGATTCACCTTCGCTCAGGCGAATCAGTCGCACACCTTGAGTATTACGACCAACCGTTGAAACCCCTGACACTGCAGTTCTTACCAAAGTGCCACCGTCGGTGATCATCATTATTTCGTCGTCTTCATTGACCTGAACAGCACCAATGACCGGACCATTTCTATCAGAGGTTTTTATGTCAATAACACCCATACCGCCACGACCTTTGGTGGGGTATGCATCTGGAGCTGAGCGTTTGCCATAGCCATTTTTGGTGGCACTCAGAATAGTGCCTTCGCCTTCAGACACAACGATAAGGCCGATAACGGTATCTTCCTCTGGCATACGAATACCTCGCACACCCGCTGCAGTTCGGCCCATTTGGCGCACGGCTGACTCATTAAATCGCATGGCTCTTCCACCACTGGAAAACAGCATGATGTCGCTATCGCCTGTCGTCAGACCCACGTCGATTAAGTAGTCATCTACTCGAAGATCAATGGCGATAATGCCGTTGGTGCGTGGTCGTGAAAAATCTGACAATGCTGTTTTCTTGACAACACCTTTGCTGGTAGCAAATACGATGCACTGTGTGTCTGTGTATTCCCTGACGGTGAGAACAGCGTTCACCCGCTCTTCGCCCTCCAGTGGCAGCAGATTAACGATAGGTCGGCCGCGAGAACCGCGACTAGCCAATGGCAGCTCGTACACACGCTTCCAGTACACCTTGCCTACACTGGTGAAGAACAGCACGGTATCGTGCATGCTGGCGACAAACAGCTTATCGACAAAGTCTTCATTTTTCATGGATGTGGCCGACTTGCCACGACCACCACGCCGTTGCGCACGGTAGTCGGATAGTGGCTGGGCCTTAACGTAGCCACCGTGTGACAAAGTAACCACAACCGCTTCATCCGCAATTAGATCTTCCACCGACATCTCGGAATGATCTACCTGAATCACTGTGCGTCGTTGATCACCGTACTGTTCTATGATAGCGACTAACTCACCGCGAATAACCGACAAGAGCCGCTCGGGGTCAGTGAGGATATCCAGGTAATCGGCGATTTTCTCCAGTATTTCTTTGTACTCGGCAATGATTTTGTCTTGCTCCAGGCCGGTAAGCCTGTGCAGACGCAGATCAAGAATTGCCTGTGCCTGAACTTCAGATAGCTGGTATCGACCATCATGAAGACCATACATCTCTGCCAGATTTTCAGGCTTACAAGCTGCGGCACCTGCACGCTCCAGCATGCCGCTCACAATGCCGGCTTCCCACGTCTGCGTTATGAGCTTTTCTTTGGCCTCAGCGGATGTTTGCGACTCTTTTATCAGCTGAATGATAGGGTCTATGTTGGCCAATGCTACTGCCAGGCCTTCTAATACATGAGCACGATCGCGCGCCTTACGCAGCAAAAATACGGTGCGCCTCGTAACCACCTCACGGCGATGCTTGATGAATGCGTTAAGCACCTGTTGCAAATTAAGCAGCTTAGGCTGTCCGTCGTCTAGGGCAACCATGTTGATGCCGAAAACCACCTGCAACTGGGTTTGCTTGTAAAGCTGGTTGAGCATTACCTCACCGGAATCACCTCGACGCAATTCGATAATCACACGCATGCCGTCTTTGTCGGACTCATCACGCAGCTCGGTAATGCCTTCGATCTTTTTGTCTTTTACTAACTCTGCAATTTTTTCCAGCAGACGCGCTTTATTAACCTGATAAGGCAACTCGTGCACAACGATCGTGTCCTTACCATTCTTCTCGTTGTGTTCGACATCGGCCTTAGCACGGATATAGACCTTGCCGCGCCCAGTGAGATACGCGTCTTTGATGCCGCGAGCGCCGTTAATGATTCCACGAGTAGGGAAATCCGGCCCTGGCAAGTGCTCCATAAGTTGCTCGACAGTGATGTCTGGGTTGTCAAGCATGGCAATAGTTGCATTAATGACTTCTGAGATATTATGCGGCGGGATGTTAGTGGCCATGCCAACGGCAATTCCGGTACCACCATTAACCAACAGAGCGGGCACACGGGAGGGCAATACCGCAGGCTCTCTCTCGGAACCGTCGTAGTTAGGCACAAAATCGACCGTTTCTTGGTCAATGTCGGATAATAATTCTTGTGTGATTTTCGCCATGCGAACTTCGGTGTAGCGCATAGCCGCCGGCGGATCACCATCGACAGATCCGAAATTGCCTTGGCCATCTATGAGCATGTAGCGCATGCTAAACGGCTGCGCCATTCTCACCATCGAGTCGTAAATCGCTGAATCGCCATGAGGGTGGTACTTACCCATGACCTCACCTACGACACGTGCCGACTTGCGATACGGTCGATTGAAGACATAATTTTGCTCGTGCATGGCGTAAAGAATGCGCCGATGCACCGGCTTGAGGCCGTCGCGAACATCAGGAAGCGCCCGCGAAACAATAACGCTCATGGCGTAATCGAGGAAGGACTGCCGCATCTCATCTTCGAGATTTATGGGCAGTATTTCTTTGGCAAAATCAGACATGGATTACGGTGTCGAACTAGGGTTGCGATCTGCTCGGATCTACGCATCAATTTTAGCACATGCACAACGTTAAATCACTAATTTTCAAGTGCTTGCATCATTCTTGCTGAGTTTTCAAATCGTTCTTTTACAGCCCCTGCTGAAGAGGATTGCGAAACGTGTATTATCGCTCGACCGATCGGGTATGCGTGTTTTATCCGTATAGCTTCAGACTCGACCCCTTAACCTTGGACAGGATCTCATGAGCACCACCGGAAACCTCAACGTTGATCAGGCAGAACTCGATAAATTCCAAGAGCTCGCCAGTCGCTGGTGGGATGAAGACAGTGAGTTCAGACCACTTCACCAGATCAACCCGCTAAGGCTTAACTGGATTGCAGAGCGCGTGGCGCTAGATACAGCCAAAGTCCTCGACGTTGGCTGTGGTGGTGGCATTTTGTCAGAGTCAATGGCTCACAAAGGTGCAGACGTCACCGGTATAGATCTGGCAGAAGCGGGTCTATCAGTTGCTCGCCTGCATGCAAAGCAAACCGGTGCAAACGTCGACTATATGGGCATCTCAGCTGAAGATTGCGCAATCGAAATGCCAGAGCAATTTGATTGCGTGACGTGCCTTGAAATGCTGGAACACGTTCCAGACCCTGCATCAACCGTTGCCGCCTGCGCAGCCCTCACAAAACCTGGCGGCCGCCTGTTTTTTTCAACACTCAACCGCAATCCGAAATCATGGCTATTTGCGATCGTAGGTGCTGAGTACGTTCTTCGACTACTCCCCAGAGGAACACACGAGTGGCAAAAATTCATCAAACCCTCAGAACTCACCAATTACTGCCGTGCTGCCAATTTGCAGGTTGATGAAATTATCGGCCTAACTTACAACCCACTCACCAAAACCTACAAACTGGGCTCGGACGTGGACGTCAACTACATGATCTGTGCAACCAAAAAACAGTGAGCTTGCAAGCTGATTTTAAAGAAGGTTCAAGCCTCTATTACAGCTTGCTCTGGATAGGCGATCTGGCACGTGAGCGATTCGTTAATCGCTTTACGTTAATCGAAGCTCTTGCAAGCACGCTTGATGACGTACAAGAACCACAAGTGGCAGAGAAAAAAATCCACTGGTGGCACGAAGAGCTGCAACGATTGCACGAAGGACAAGCCCGACACCCCGCTGCAAAGGCATGCCAAGAGGAGATGAAAGGCGTAGCGAGTGCGCAAGCCGCATGCCTTGAAATTCTCAGCGTGGCATCATCGCAACGCTTCTCGCCTGTTACCACAATCGACGATCACGAACTTGCGACCTTACAGAGCTTTACCGCACGACTAGCGCTATTGGCTCATGCGCTCAGTGACGATCCAATCGATCTCACGACGAGCACTCACCCGGCAGAAGCCGCGCTTGCGTTCGGACACTATGACCAGCTTTCAAGACTACCATCACTCGTGCATCGTGGCCTGCCAGTTTTTAGCGATGAGCTGTACCGACAATTCAAGGTGCAACCAAACGATATGGCGGCACGAATACGCGTGGCAGCAGCTGAGACCGATCTGGATACAAACTCACTGAAAGGCATACCCGTGGTTGCTGAGAGAGTTGCTGAAAATGCCACCGAAAAGCCTTCAGTTCAACCACTACTCGATCACGCCATAGATACAGCCAAAGCCGCTTTTGATGTAGCCGTGCAACACGAGGCAACTGGCAAACGCTACCGTGAAACTGAGTTGCGCCCACTTTGGCGACTGTTGGTGCTAAGGCAGCAACAACTGAAGCTGTGGCAGAAAAAACGCCCTGATCTGCTGCGTGAACGTCTAACCCTCACACCCTTGGTCAAGCTCTATTACTGTTGGCGAAACAAGCGATAGCGTTACAACTGTTGTTATGACTTAATTAGCAACAAGCTTTAGGTTAAGACAGACCTTAGGGGTTATTCTCCAAAGTAAAGTTCACCCGTAGCTTCCACCGATCATCTAGACTTCTGGCATGCAAGCATCACACTACAACAACAGCACTGATTCACAACGCGCGTTTGAATTGGCAACGGGCTCACTGAAAGATCAGGTAGTACTGATTACCGGCGCAACAGGCGGACTTGGTACAAGCTTAAGTATTGCCTGCGCCAGAGCTGGGGCAATTGTTGTACTGGTCTCTAGGAATCAGAAAAAATTGGAAAAACTCTACGATCTATTAATTGAAAGCGGAGCCAATAAACCCGTACTAATACCTGTGCAACAAGACAAATCAGGCCCTGATGATTACGGCAAGGTCGTTGATTATCTGGATACAGAATTCGGCCGACTTGATGCCGTCATTCATTGTAGCGCGGACCTCGGCTCACCCACTACGCAGCTGCATATTGAACACGCAGAATGGGTGAGAGTCATGAATGTGAATCTGACCTCTGCCCGGCTGCTGTCACTGTATTGCATGCCACTGCTCATGAAATCGCCGTTGGGCAGTATGGTTTTTACTCTGGACCATAAACCCGACGCGTTTTGGGGCGCATACGGAGTGTCAAAACAAGCACTACGATCGCTCATGCACATGCTCGCTGACGAGACTGATAGCAAAAAAGGGACTGATAAACAGCCTCTTCTGGCAATCAATGGATACGATCCTGGCCCAATCAGAACCCCGCTAAGAAGAAAGGCCTACCCTGGGGAACTGGAAGGTGAAACTGAGCTACCACAAACACGGTTAGGGCCATTGTTGTCCCTGCTTGCAAGAGCTGACAGATCAATAACCGGTGCAGCACTCGCCTACTGAGTGCTCCTGCAAAAAAATTCAAACGTGACCGCGGGAGAACATGCCTTCGCCTTGCTCATCAATAATCTGTTGCGCCTTTCGCTCTGAATGGGTCACTGCCGATTGCCAATCCGCATGATTATCAGCACGAATAAAGGTGGCAGTTTTTGCCTCACCATCAATATCTTTAACTATCGATCCGGCAGTTTTAAACTGACTACCTTCTTTTAAAGGCGCAGCAATAATAGTGAAGCCGTTGTACTCGACCGCTTCTGCCGGCTCGGCCTTGTTGCCACCCTCTTTGGTTGAACCACCCAAAAGCTTGCCAAACAAACTTCCCAAACCCATCTCACTCTCCAAGCTTCAGCGCATGTAAACTAGCGAGCATCCATGATACCTAACTAAGGTCTGGGTATCATGAAGAACAACGAATCATCAGATTATCCGTGTACACCACTACCTACAACTCGCCTATTGGCCCACTGACGCTGGCAGCAGATTCGCAAGGTTTGCGTCATATTGTGTTCCCTCAAGGCTCTCGCTGTTTCGAAGCTCCTGATGACTGGCAGCCGGATAACCGACATTTCACGACTGTGATAGCGCAACTAGGAGAATATTTCGCCGGTTCGCGTACCTCTTTCAGCGTAAAACTCTCACCTCACGGTACTGATTTTCAGCGTAGCGTCTGGCTCGCCCTGCTGCAAATTGAGTACGCTAAAACCACCAGCTATGGCGATGTGGCACGTATTCTTGGCAAGCCGAAAGCGAGCCGCGCAGTGGGAGCTGCTAATGGTGCCAATCCAATACCTATCATTATTCCGTGTCATAGAGTGATTGGCGCAGGCGGCAAACTCACAGGATTCGGCGGTGGCTTGCCCACCAAACAATGGCTACTAGCTCACGAGCGAGGTGAAGGTCAGCTTTTCGACTTTACCAACCCGTAAGCCACCCAAAGAATCCCGGTCGCAAGGATCTACCGCACTTCTCGTACTGAGTCAGATATTTTTGATAGCGACGCTGCACATTGTCAGCGGCAGCGATCAGCCAAGCCTTTTTCTGATATGACTTGCGGGCGTAGCCGGCGGTACCTTCGTGGTAGTTCAGGTACAGATTGCGCGCATCGTTTGGGGATATATTGTTCAATCTGACGGCTTCGCTCATGTACCACTGAATGAAGTCGGTGGCATCAGCAAATTCATGGCGGACACGCCAGTACTGGCCGGTTGATTTTTGATACTGGCGCCATGTGCCATCTATAGCTTGGGCGTACCCGTACGCCGAACTGAGCCGACGCCAGGGGATGATACCCAGCAATTTTTTACGACGCGGCTTGGCCTTAGCCCGGAACAAACTCTCTTGATACATGAAGGCCATAGGGATATGCATGGAGGCGCCCCATTTTTTTTCAGCTGACACGGCAGCTTTGTGCCAACCTTTTTTTTCTGAGAAGATTGAACACACATCATCGGGTCGCGATGGAGGCGTAGTGGTACAGCCCTGTAGCATCAAAAGCACTGCCACAAGCAGTACTGATCGATGAGTGTAATTAGGTGCAAACAAATTCATGCTGAGCATTGTAGAGATTCATACCGTTACGTGCACAGCCATTTCCAAGGAACCTCATGAGCTTTTCAAAAACAGAACAATCTCCACCTGAGCAGGCTCCTGCTCCTGGCACTTACAGGCACTATAAAGGCGCAATGTATCAAGTGCTGGGCATGGCAAGACATTCCGAAACCGAGGAGTGGCTTGTGGTTTATCAAGCCCTGTATGGAGAATTCGGATTCTGGCTTCGTCCGCTGGCTATTTGGCTAGATCCTGTTACGAGAAAAAATGGCACCCCTGACAACGCGCAAGCCAAACGCTTCGAACTGGTTACTTTAAGTGAGCATTCTCTGAACCAGTTATCAAAACGCTGCCAAGATTCGGAAACCTAACCGCAAACTGGCGAACAGAGGCGCAGTTCTTGCGAAATGTCTTTTCAAGCATTTCAACGCGAAACCATTATGCGCCTTACAGCCACCTTAGCCCTTGTTAGCAGCCTAGCGCTTGCAACAGCTTGCGCTACCTCAGCTCCTATCGTCAAAGAGACCGAGGCACAGCCAATAGCAAAGCCCGAGCCGACTCTGATTGCCGAACTACCGACAACAATTAACTCTTTCGAAT
Source organism: Granulosicoccus sp. (assembly GCA_023301725.1). Lineage (GTDB taxonomy): Bacteria > Pseudomonadota > Gammaproteobacteria > Granulosicoccales > Granulosicoccaceae > Granulosicoccus. The sequence goes on from JALZUD010000108.1 coordinate 33,945, forward strand.
ACGAAGGATTCAAGCATTTCGAGGATGGTTCTGGTGGATTCTCAATTCGGTATGCCAATAAAAGAAAAAAGCGTATGGCAGATCTTTACGTGTACCCGGTAGCAGAGGAAAATACCAATCTGGAACATAACCAGTTGGTGCTTGGATCCACCCGTGCAACTCTGATGGCGATTAGCCAGGCGACCCAACAAGGACACTACGCAAATTTCAATGTGGTTAACGCATCAACCAGAGCATCCGGTCTGCGAACCACGGCACGAGTACAAGCCACGTACCTGAGGCAGAACCTAGCCTCATACACGCTGGTCTACCAGACAGAACATGAAGGTACGCTGTTAAAGATACGAATATCCATGCCAGACAATGAATTCAACCGCACCAACAACGAGTGGGATAATTTTGCTGACAAGATGTTCACTACAGCAATAAAGAATCTGGAAGCGTCGAAGCTCACAGCATCGGCCGGCAATATCGAAAAGCCGACAACTCCACCTACAATTCAGACAGGGTCGTAAGGCCCCGCGAGATAGGGATTGACAGCGCAGCGTACTTGCACGAGCTCACAAAAGCGAGACGGTTCTTTGATAAAACACTCGCTGGTTCACAATAAGCCGAACACGCGTCAAACCTGAAGGGCACTGATTTATTGTTGTAAATCAGTATGTTAAGAGCAATGACTGCCTAGCCCAAGCCTCACCAAATCAATAAAAAGAGTTAAGTCACTGTTTAGACTACTGTTTTTAACAGTCTGCTTAGCGCTTGCTTTAAGACTAGCGTGCGATTACAGTCACCGCAGGTTTGTTGAAGCCCACAGTTTTTAAGGAATTACCCCTTTCGGTTAGCGCACGATGTGTCTTTTCAACGCACGATTTGTCGTAATCAATTATTCAGGCAGTCGGCGCTAACCGTCTTTTAAAGCAATTGCTGCTTTTCAAGACTGAACACTCCCATTCCGCCGTGTATAAATTCTAGCCACGAGAAGTCAATCGACGGGAATGCAAGTTCAAGCGCCTCCCAGCTATTACCCACCTCTACTATTAATTTGCCATTCGGCTTTAGGTGCTTGGCAGCGTCGCGCAGCATCTCACGAACCAGATCGAGCCCATCGTCGCCAGAAGCAAGGCCCATCATAGGCTCATGTGAAAATTCATCAGGCATGGCCGCAATGTCTTGCGCATCGACATAGGGCGGATTCGAGATAATTAGATCGTAACTATCGCTTAAGGGTTCAAACAGAGAACCTTGAAATAATTGAACGCGCTCTTGCATGCCGTGTAGTTGACAATTCTCACGGGCAAGTTCCAGAGCTTGCGACGAGAGATCACTGGCATGCACTGTGGCTGTGGGGGCCGCATAAGCACTGGCAATTGCAATACATCCGCCACCTGTACACAAATCGAGAATAGCTGGCTGAGCTAGGTTATCCAAAGCACCAAAAAAATCGTGCGTGACGAATTCAGCCAATGGCGAACGAGGCACAAGAGCACGCTTATCGCTGAGAAAGCGACGACCGGCAAACCAGGCTTCACCCGTTAGATAGGCGGCGGGGATGCGTTCTTTTATACGCCGCTGTAGCAGCGTGTTGCACGTTTCAAGTTGTTGCACCGTTAGCATGGCTGTGTAGTCAGGCGCCTCGATTGGTGACAGGCCTAAGGCGTGCAATATCAGCCAACTGGCTTCATCAATAGCATTTTGCGTTCCGTGCCCAAAACACAAGTCTTGCGCATCAAACTTATCGGCAGCCGTTCGAATCGCAGACTCTAGGCTTTGAGCTTGTGCAGTTGGGAGAACCACGTATAACCTCTGGACAGTTTGTTATCAGGATGAACAAACCCAAGTATACTCGCCAGTCCTCCTACGTTAGCCAGTTGTACAAATGACAATTTACAAAAAACCGACTCAGATGCCTGACAAAACTGTTTCGTCTCAGTCGGGGATCACGTTGCCTGTTGTCCTAGCCGGGGTGGCGGCGGCTGTTTTGGGTTTTATTGCCTATCCTTACCTTACGGGTTCTGACAACAACTCTGCCAACAATGGCCAGCTGAGCACCACGCAAAGCACGAATGCTGACAACGCAGCACTTGCAAGTATGCAAGAAAACCTACAAACCTCACTGGCACTACCCGACGACTTCAGAACAGTGCCAGAATTTAATCTAGTGAGTGCTACTGGCAACCCCGTCGATCAAAGTGTTTTTGAAGATCAGTGGAGCTTGGTGTTTTTTGGATTCACGCATTGCCCAGATGTTTGTCCCATAACCTTACAAGTCATGAAAGAAATTGTTGCCAACCTCGAAGAGCAACAACACACCGCGCCACAAATTGTCTTCGTCTCTATTGATCCAGCGCGTGATACACCTGAAATCATGGAGAAATACATCGGCTATTTTGATAAGGACTTTGTCGGCATAACTGGCGATGTTAACGCTGTGCTCAAATTCACCTCATCGCTGGGCATCGTGGCATCGTTCACGGCCAACGAAACCGATCCTGAAAACTACGGTGTTGACCACACCGCATCGCTATTGCTGATAGATCCACAGGGCCGCGTGAAAGCCAAAGTAACCCCCCCACACGAGGCAGAGAAAATCACCGCAGATTTGGTGTTGCTAACGGCACAACCCAGTTAGGCGGGTTACACCAAAAAGCCCCATCGCCCGTTCGCTGTAAACTGGCACTGTAAATTGCCACTACACAATGAGACAGTTAGCCGTGGCAATTGATGAGCCTTACCAACCTGCCAAAGTTAATAACTCCAATCTGCTCAGAGGCAGACTTACGAAAATTATGACCACCAGCTTAACAAACACTCACAGAATAGCTTCCATGGCTGTTCGATTATTCAAAACCCTGTTGTTATCCGCCATTTTGATGACGCCAGCAATAGCCGAGCTGCCACAAGTCAATGATGCCCGAGTAGTGCAGCCTCCGCCGGGTGCAAAAGTCGCCGCCGCCTACTTCACCATCAATAATACGGACAGTGATACGCTGGAAATAACAGGTGTCACAAGCGATATTGCCAAGAGGGTTGAAATACATCTGAGCCGTGTTGAGAACGATGTGGCCAAGATGGAAAAGCAGGAATCTGTTAGCGTGTCGGCGGGTGAATCACTTGAGTTCAAGCATGGTAGTTTCCACGTAATGTTTATGGGATTGAACAAGGCGTTAGTGGCAGGCGAGTCGATGCAACTCACACTAAACACCAGCGCTGGTGCGTTGAAGGTCAGCGTGCCCATCATCTCGCTGGAAGACGCTATGAAATCGGATGACTCTGCAAAGGGTTATAAGAACAAAGACGACGAGAAGCACTAGTGAAATCCCTATGACTGCCAGCCTTACAGACAAACTCAAAACCTACGGCTTATATGTGTTGCCTCAACACGCGCTAACCCGCGTGGTCTATTGGCTAACTCGTCGCCAGTCATCAATGACGCCTGCCGTCATTCGCTGGTTTATCAAGAAATTTGATGTGCAGATGCAAGATGCGCTCACCCCTGATATCAGCAACTTCAAAACATTCAACGAGTTTTTTACGCGTGAACTAAAACCTAATGCAAGGGTAGTCACTGACGCTGAAGACGAAATTGCCTGTCCTGCTGATGGCCGTATTTCGGCTATTGGTGATATCAGCGATGCGCAAATTTTCCAAGCTAAAGGCATCGACTACTCGTTGCTACAGTTGCTTGGAGGTGATGGTGAAGCCACCGAGCGCTTGGGCAATGGGCGATTTGCCACCATCTACTTATCCCCCCGTGACTACCACCGATTGCATATGCCATTGAGTGGCACTCTGCTCAAGCAAACTCATATTCCCGGGCGCCTTCATAGTGTTGGCCCGCATACGGTTCGTGCCCTCCCCGGCATATTCGCTATGAATGAACGCGTGGTTGCACAGTTCGACACTGAACATGGCTTAATGGCCTTAGTGTTGGTAGGCGCCATGAATGTCGCCGCTATAGAGACTGTTTGGTATGGGCTTGTCACACCACCGCAGGCCACATCAATAAGCCATTTTAATTACCCAGCTGGAGCCCCTAATCCGGTAACGCTTGCCAAAGGTGCTGAAATGGGCAGATTCAACATGGGCTCAACTATTATTGTATTGCTGGAGAACCCCGGTGCTTGGCGTGCCGATATGCAAGCCGGCGATGCAGTCCAAATGGGACAATTTATTGGTAAGGTGAGCTAGAGCATCTTCAGCATCGAGTGTAAACCAACGCTCGGTGCTCCCCATTCTGAACGAGTACCCCCATCGGTCCATATCAAGGTACATCCTTGCCCGCCCCATAGCAGGCAGTAGCTCACTAAGCAGTATCTGTAAATAGCAAACGGCCATCTCTTCGACTGCTGTGCCCTTTGCATCTGTATGCAGATTACGACGCCTATCATCATCCATCAATAGCCAATGACACGCCTCGTGCAGCAAGGAATGCACAGGAGTATCGGGGCGGGCATAGAGCTCATAACCAATCAGCCCCGCTTCCTCGTCTCCCCAATGGCTTCCAGGGATAGGCGTATGCTCAGCTACCTCCCTGATCTGTAAACCACTGGGCTCCAATAGTTCTCGCACCTCAGACCAGCGTACATCTCGCATACGCAAGACAAGGTGTTCAGCTAACTCAGGCATTGTCATCCGTAAAAGAAAGCACGTCGCTTATGTGTGAATGGTTACCCAAAACCATTAACAATCTATCTATTCCCATGGCAATTCCAGCGCACTCAGGTAGTCCGTGCTCCAGCGCCTCAAGCAGGTTTTCATCCACTGGCATCGGCATCTGAGCTTTCTGATTGCGTATTTGTACATCGCCTTGAAAACGTGTCCTCTGGATGTTCGTATCGGCCAACTCATGAAACCCATTGGCAAGTTCTACAGAACCCGCGTACACCTCAAAGCGTTCCGCCACACACTGCCCATCATCGTTAACGCCCGTGCGCGCTAGCGCCGCTTGCGATGCCGGGTACTCGCTCAGAAAAGTTATTTGGTTCGGCTCAAAACGGGAGATGACGAATTCATCGACAAACAAATCCAGACAAGCTGCCAGATCACGCTCTAATCCTTGCGGAAAGCTACGCCCATGCGCTGCAAAGTAATCACGTACCGTTGATCCTTCCAAATCGTCTGGCCAAAAACCTGTGAGCTGGAACACCTCTTTACAATAAGAACGTTGCTGCGCTGTAGGGTACGGTAGATCAAACGCTTGCCAGATCTGTTTTAACAGCGCTTCGGTATCGCACATAAGCGCTTTATGATCCATGCCCACTCGATACCATTCCAGCATATTAAACTGGCTAACGTGATAACGACCCTGAACTTCCGCTCGGAATACCGTTGCTATCTGGTAGATGTCTGTGTCGGGATAAGCACACAGCAATCGCTTCATGGCAAATTCTGGCGAGGTGTGCAAATACCGCAACCCTGTTGCCTCAGCTTGTGAGCTGACGCATAGGCTTTCTACCTGAGGGTCGGTATTCGCAGCACTCGACAAACTCGGCGTCCAAACCTCCAGAATCTCTTGGCTGCGCATCCATGCGTGCAGAGTTTGCCTAAGTCGCGCTGCCTGTTTTAAGGCTTGCAGGCTAGCCGTAGGCTGCCAGCTCACTTGACCCGCGAAACGTATTCTCCATTGCGCGTGTCGATTTTGATTTTCTCACCCTCTTCTATAAACAACGGCACTTTAACCACTGCACCAGTTTCCATGTGAGCCGGCTTGGTACCACCAGTGGCTGTATCACCACGAAGACCCGGGTCGGTTTCCTTGATGATCATTTCTACAAAATTGGGCGGAGTCACGGCCAGAGGTTGTCCGTTGTACAAAGTGACCTCACACATGGCTTCGTCCATTAACCAAAGGTACGCATCACCAACCGCAGTTTTATCCGCTGCCAGTTGCTCAAAGGTTTCAGGGTTCATGAAGTGCCACTGCTCACCATCGTTGTACAGATACTGCATATCGGTGTCCATGACATCTGCAGATTCGACGCTTTCACCTGACTTGAACGTGCGCTCAACGACTCGGCCCGTTTTTAGATTGCGCACACGGGTGCGCGCAAACGCCTGCCCCTTACCCGGCTTTACAAACTCGTTACTGACTATGGAATGTGGATCACCGTCTAGCATGATCTTTAAGCCACCTTTAAACTCGTTTGTACCGTAGTTAGCCATTGCGTTTTGCCTTGTTATTCGAAACTCTGATGAGCGCCATTATACCGATTGAAACTCGCTGCTGGATAGTCCCTCGCCCAGCACAAGTTGTTGGGACGAATCTCAAGATTCAACGCTCACTGCCTGCACGCTCTGAAATCCGCGTGGTAGCTTCCTGCCACGTTGGCCTCGTGTCCCAAGATACTCCTCCAACTCCGCGTATTTGATGGAGGTGTGCCGTTTGCCACTGGCGATGCGCAGTTTTTCCTTTGGTGCCATCACAGCAAGGGCTGTCATGGACTCTTCACCTGACTTGAACTTGGGCCCGGGAATACTGTAGATCTTGTTGCCTTTGCCTTTGGCCATTTCAGGAAGCTCACCCACTGGGAATGCCAGCAAACTACCCGAATTACTGATAGCGCAGACTCTGTCGGTGGTCAGAGATTTAATCGGTTGGGCCGGTAGGACGTGCGCTCCTGCAGGCACACTTATTACCGACTTACCCGCCTTGTTTCGACTAATCAGATCTCCAAGGCGCGCTACAAATCCATAGCCTGCGCTGGTGGAGAACAGATAACGATCATCGTCTTCACCCATGATGACGCTGATAAAGCGCGCACCATCGGGTGGCTTAAGTCGTCCACTTATCGGCTCGCCAAGTCCGCGAGCTGACGGAAATCCATGCGCTGGCACACAGTAAACGCGCCCAGTGGAATCGAGGAACATCGCGTTTTTGTTGGTACGCCCACGAGCCGAACTCTGGTAACTATCGCCGGCTTTGTAGTTCAATGCGACGGGATCGACATCGTAGCCTTTACCTGCACGAACCCAGCCGCGCTCCGACAGCACTACGGTGATAGGTTCGCTAGGAATGAGATCAGATTCAGAAATAGCTTGTGCTGCAATTCGCTGCACGATAGGCGAACGTCGCTCATCGCCGTACGTATCAATATCTAGCTGTAGCTCTTTTTTAACCAACGTTTTCATACGTCGATCAGAGCCTAGAGTCGCTTGTAAATTGTCACGCTCTTTTGCCAGCTCATCCTGCTCGCCACGAATCTTCATCTCCTCCAGTTGTGCAAGGTGACGAAGTTTGAGTTCTAGAATAGCCTCTGCTTGCTCATCGCTAATCTTGAAGCGACTCATCAACACAGGTTTCGGCTCATCGTTATTACGAATAATCGCAATGACCTCGTCAATATTGAGGTACGCAATCAACAAACCTTCGAGGATGTGCAGGCGCGCTTCAACTTTGTCTAGTCGCCATTGCAAACGCCGCCTAACCGTCTCCATCCGAAAGCTCAGCCACTCCACCAGAATCTCTAGTAGTGGTTTGACCTTGGGACGCCCATTAAGGCCGATCATGTTCATATTGACGCGATACGTGCGTTCAAGATCAGTTGTGGCGAACAAATGCTGCATGAGGCTATCTGCCTCAACACGATTGCTGCGCGGGGTGATGACCAGCCGCGTTGGATGCTCATGATCAGATTCGTCACGCAAATCTTCGACCATGGGTAACTTCTTGGCAATCATCTGCTGCGCAATCTGCTCCAGTATTTTTGAGCCAGATACCTGAAATGGCAGTGAGGTAATGATGATGTCATTGTCCTCTCGCACATAGATTGCTCGTGCACGCATACTGCCGTGCCCTGTCGTGTAAATCATGCGGATATCTTCTGGTGAAGAAATCACCTCAGCATCTGTTGGGTAGTCTGGGCCTTTGATGTACTCCAACATGTCGTCGAGTGTGGCTTTTGGCTTATCCAGTAAATGAATGCAAGCCTGACCTACTTCACGTAGATTGTGAGGCGGTATATCGGTGGCCATACCCACCGCAATACCTGTGGTGCTGTTGAGTAAAATACCCGGCAACCTTGATGGCAGCAACGTAGGTTCCGTCAGGGTGCCATCAAAATTTGGGGCGAAATCTACTGTGCCCTGACCCAGCTCCTGCAACAACGATTTTGCAAAACGCGTAAGTTTAGATTCTGTATAACGCATAGCAGCAAACGACTTCGGGTCGTCTTGCGAACCCCAGTTGCCTTGCCCATCAACCAGCGGATAGCGATACGTGAAGGGCTGCGCCATGAGCACCATCGCCTCATAGCAGGCAGTATCACCATGCGGGTGAAACTTACCCAATACATCACCCACTGTTCTTGCTGATTTTTTGTGCTTGGACGTGGCCGACAACCCCAACTCAGACATCGCATAAATGATGCGTCGTTGCACCGGTTTTAGGCCATCAGCAATATGTGGCAGTGCTCTATCGAGAATGACGTACATGGAATAGTCCAGGTACGCCTTCTGTGTGTAATCGGTTAACGGTAGCTCTTCAATGTTTTCTGGAAGTGCCATTGCCGACATAGCCAGAGCTTTCTTTGAGCTCTTTTTCTTTTTCTGTGCCATTGTTTTATGCCAGCGTATTATTCAGTTTTAAAGCGCGATTGATAAGCCCGTTGGTAGATGCATCGTGAGACTTCACCGTTAAGCCTTCCTGAATCTCGCCGTGTATGGACTTGGCCAGTGCTTTGCCAAGCTCCACACCCCACTGATCAAATGCATTGATATCCCAGATGGCAGCCTCGACAAACACCTTGTGCTCGTACAGTGCAATGAGCGCCCCCAGTGCTTTGGGCGTTAGCTGCGGAACCAACAAGGTGTTACTCGGCCGGTTACCCTCGAAGGTACGATGGCCAGTGAGTTCGCTTATCTCATCCTCTGAGGCACCGCTTTGCTTCATCTCCGCACGCAATTCTTCAGCATTCTTGCCCATCATCAATGCTTCAGATTGCGCAAAGCAGTTAGCCATCAGCAACTCATGATGAATGCCTAGTGGATTAAGGCTTTGCATCGCCATAATAAAATCAGTGGGTATCAAGTGTGTACCCTGATGCACAAGCTGGAAATACGCATGTTGCCCATTAGTGCCGGGTTCGCCCCAAACAACAGGACCGGTCGCCATATTGACCGCCCTGCCATCGTGATGCACCGACTTACCATTGCTTTCCATGGTTAGCTGTTGCAAATAGGCCGGAAAGCGATGTAGATATTGATCGTAAGGCGCAATAAGATGACTAGGCGCCCCCCAGAAGTTGTTGTACCAAACGGTAAGCAGTGCCAAAGTGACGGGCATGTTTTCCGCCAATGGTGCCTCTACAGCGTGCCGGTCCATCTCATAGGCACCGCTGAGAAACTGCTCGAAGCGGTCCATGCCGATAGACAATGCCAACGGTAAACCTATGGCCGACCACAATGAGTAGCGACCACCAACCCAATCCCAGAATCCGAACATGTTGTCAGTGTCGATGCCAAAGCCCGAGACCGCTTCCGCGTTAGTGGACAGAGCTGCAAAGTGTTTAGCAACATCGGCCTCAGTCGCCGCGCTTTGTAAAAACCAATCGCGAGCCGAATGCGCGTTGGTGAGCGTTTCCTGAGTGGTAAAGGTTTTTGAGGCAACGACAAACAGCGTGGTTTCCGGATTCACTTTCTTAAGTGTAGAGACCAGATGAGACCCATCGACGTTGGATACAAAATGAATACGTAGCCGTTCATGGGCGAACGGTGCCAGTGCCTCTACTGCCATTAGTGGACCTAAATCTGAGCCACCAATACCAATATTGACTACATCTGTAATGGGTAAGCCTGTAAAGCCGGTCCAGCTACCATCGCGCACACGCGCAGTAAACACGCGCATGCGATCCAGTACTTCTCGCACGCCGGGCATAACATCGTGGCCTTCTACCAGAATGGGATCACTGCCCTGATAGCGCAAAGCGGTATGCAATACCGGACGCTTCTCGGTGGTGTTAACGATCTCCCCTGAAAACATAGCCTTGAAGTTATCTGCCACATCGCTGGCTTCTGCCAGAGCGATAAGCTTCTGATGCGTTTCTTCAGTTATGTGATTTTTAGAAAAATCCAGAAAAATACCCGCGGCATTTAGCTGGAATTTATCAAACCGATTGGCATCATTGGCAAAGTGAGCTCGCAAACTGGTGCTTGCCAGACTTTGCTGATGTGCTTCTAGAGCACGCCACTGTTCAAGCTCTACTGGACTCTTGTTCGACATGGATTGCAATTTTCCGTAGTTATTGGTAACAATTTATGCATCGCTAGGATACAGCAGCGTTTACGAACGCAGATCAAATTGACGGTCTTGGGCGCTCATCTGCGCTTGTAGCAAAACCGGCCCCTCACGAACCTGGGCGAGGTGCCCCGCACCAATTGCGGTCAATGCATTGCGCAGTTTGTCGGGCTCGGGGTGTTGCACGATGAATGACTCTAGACGTAAGCCCTGATCCTGCATACTGTTCACAGGGTTAGTACCCGTTGGCCATTGTATAAGGATTGGGAAAGTACCTCCACACGCAAGGGTTCCATCAGCTCTGATAGCAATATGCCAGTGAAGTTCTCCTCTAGAGCTTGCAACAGGCTCTCCGGCATCAATACCTGCCTTGCGGGCAGCACTTAGAGCTGCCTCAAGGTTATCTGTGGCGACCACCCATGTGGCCAGTGCAGGAGATTGCCTGAGATATTGCTGGAATCCAGAACTATCAAGATCAAACCAGCGCGGATGCGTAACAGGTGGAGCTTCTGAGTCTATTGCGATAATCTCCATAAATGAATTATGGGATAGCGCGCTCAGGCGGTTGTGGGTGGACATCAACGGGTGACTGCCACCTTTGTCCATAGCCACTCCACTTTTTTCCTCAAACCATCGAGCGCCGCTGGCTAGCTCGTCGGCGCACAGCACCAAATGGTCAAAACGACAATCGAACTCCAATTCGGCAAGCATACTAGTGCACTGTGATAAAAGTGGACGAGTATACTCCTCCTGCGCCCCACCATTCTCGCTATCCCCTTAACTACAGACCTGATTAGTGTGAACTCAACTATTGAACTACCTTTGTGGTTTGTCTGGCTGTTTCTCAGTTTTGCGGCCCTCTGGTTGCTACAGCACTTTTTGCTTCCTTCAGCCCGATGGGTGCTTCGGCATCGCGCCAACAAACTTATCGAGGACGTCAACTCTCGCCTGGCGTTGCAACTGCCCAGCTTTAAACTGACCAAGCGCACCGTCCTTGTAGATCGACTCAGCTATCACCCGCACGTTATTGAACTGATCGATCAGTTGGCCAGCGAAGAGGACATCCCACGCGAGGCATTAATGCACAGAGTGGGCATCTACGCACGCGAGATCGTACCCGCCTTCAATGCTCTGGTGTATTTCAAGGGAGCCTATTGGCTTGCCCGCCACGTGGTGCACGCTTTCTACCGAGTGCGCTTAGGGTTTGCAGAAGACGAGACCCTGAAAGATATCAACCCTGACAGCAGTGTGGTATTTCTGATGAATCACCGTAGCAATATGGACTACATCCTTGCCACCTATCTTGCCGCCGAGCGCACAGCCTTGTCGTATGCAGTGGGTGAATGGGCAAGAGTCTGGCCGCTACAGCAATTGATTCGCGCCATGGGCGGCTATTTTGTGAGGCGTGATTCTGGTGATCCCTTATACAGGCGTGTATTGGAATGCTATGTACAAATGGCTGCCGAAGGTGGTGTCCCACAAGCCGTATTCCCTGAAGGAAAACTGAGCCGCGATGGTAATCTGCAATCTGCAAAACTCGGCTTACTCGGTTATATGACTCGCGGTTTTGATCCTGATGGCGACCGTGACATCGTATTCATACCGGTAGGTATTAATTACGATCGTGTGATGGAAGATCGAAGCTTGTTGCGCTCATTGGAACAATTGCCTCGACGCTCATCGTTGTACGCCATAGGTGTTATCGCCAAGCACGTTAGCAAAGTGGCCTGGAAAAAACTACTGGGTAGACGCTACAAGAATGGCTATGCCTGCGTAAATTTTGGAGCCCCTGTATCGCTTCGTACTTGGATGAAAGAGCGATCACTGGGTTTGAACCAATTAGATGATGTCACACCGCTGGCAACGGATATGATGCAGCGTATTGGCAACATTGTGCCCATACTACCTGTGTCTCTGGTAACCACGGTGGTTACGGCCAACCCGCAGCGAAGTTTCAGCATTCTAGAACTCAAAGCCGACGTGCTTGCCCTGTTAAACCAACTGCAAAAAGCCGGCTATAGAGCTTATATACCGCGCGGTGATGATAACTATGCGGTAGACGTTGGCGTACGCATGCTTGTTATGCGCGGAGCATTATTAGATACTGATGGCCTATTACAAGCCAACTCTGACGAGCATCAGTTATTGAACTACTACGCCAATTCAATTCGGCATCTGGTTGAAACTGTTAATAGCTGAGTGATTAGAAAATTTTTACAATTTCAGAACAGTAACTTCGGCTTAGTAACGCGTTGTCAGCAATAGCAGCTACCACAACTAGCGTGATGCTAAAGGTGTACATCACGCCTATAAGCGACTATGCAACCCACACTCTTGCTTGGCACCTGATTTTGTCAGATCAACGTAGTTTTCTTCGAATGGCAGGTCGTTGTCAACCATATAGTTGATGAGATCCGCTTCCGCCCAATAATACAAAGGAGCGACCTTTTGTATTCCGTTAGGGCCATCAGACAAAATGCCCAATGAGCGTCGATGTTCAGTTTCTTCCGCTCGAATTCCCGACAACCAGTACTGGGGCTCAAAGTGACTTAGTGCCCGCCTAAATGGCTCCAGCTTTATTTCATCAACAAATTCCTTAAAGCCATCATCGCTCGGTGTTAATTGGCCACCAAATGCCGAGCGATGCGTCACACTACGTTGAGGATGATAAATGTGCAGGTTCAGATTGAGTCGGTCTTTTAACAACTCACAATAGCGGTAGGTTTGCTCAGTGTTGTAACCGGTATCTACCCAAATTACCGGTGTATTGGGGGCAACATCGGTGACCAACTTGAGCAGTACTGCCGAGTAATGACCAAAGCTGGTTGAGAGAAAGAGGTTATTTGATACAGCGTTTACCGATTCAATAATTTCAGCAGCTTGCGTATGGATGTGTAAATCTTGAAGATCAGTGCGAAACATGCGAGTACCTTTGATACCGTGAGCATCGAATATAAGACGCATCCAGCAAGGAGGCAAGTATCACCAAGCAGTTAGGAATTATGTTCTGCAAGAGAAGCTTGAGCGTAAATAAGCTTCTTAATTGAGGTTCAAAAGCGTGAATTTTTACGCAACCTTTTTAGCAGTTGCGAAGCAGTGCACGTGTGGACACGCCAATTACGCCAACACGAAACCAACAGCAGCGGCACTGGCCACAGCCACAGCCACAGAAATGGCAATGGCAATGGCAATGGCAATGCACTAGCTTGTCACACTGCCATTAGCAAATAACACTTACTGCGCGTCACCCGCCGCCTCTTCCGCTTTCGGATCCATCGACTTCAAATACTCCCAGGCTTCACTACTGGTGCTCATGATTAACGTGGAGTTGGTCTCCATAACTGACTTGTACATGTCCATTGTTTTCTGGAATTGATAGAAGTCAGCTGAATCCGCTGATTGGTTATAAGCCGCAGAATAAATTCCTGTAGCTTCGGCATCTGCGGTACCACGAATTTGCTCAACCTCACGATAAGCTTCAGAGCGAATCCTGTTCAGTTCTCGTTCACGATTACCGTTTATGCGCGCAGCTTCACCATTACCCTCTGAACGAAACCGCTCCGCGATTTGGCGACGCTCACTAATCATACGTTCATAGATTTTTGGACGAACACTTTCGTTGTAGTTGATACGCTTAAAACGGATATCCAACAGCTCAATTCCAAACACTTCTATCTTTGGAGCCGCTGCACTAAAGATTTCCTCTTCTATCAATGCTCGGCCTTTACGAATCGGTACAAGACCACCCAAAGTATTCAGATCAGACTCTGAAAGAAACGCATCTCGCAGTGGCTCTCGATCTTTAGTGGTACGCACAATTTCAATAAGCTCGTGCTTGGCCACCGCGTTGCGAGTTTCACTTCCCAGTATATCGTCAAGACGCGATTGAGCACTACGCTCGTCACGCAAGCGCAAGAAATACTGCAATGGATCAGTAATTCTCCAACGCGCAAACAAATCAACAGCGATGTATAGCTTGTCTTTTGTAGGCATGTTGCTCGGCGCACCATCCCACTCCAGAATCCGCTTATCAATTGGATTTACTTGCTGAATAAAGGGGGTTTTAAACTTCAAACCCGCTTCAGTTTGCGGTTCACCTACAGGCTTACCAAACTGCGTAATAATAACTTGTTCAGTTTCATCAACTGTGTATAAAAATCCAGAGGCTACCAATACAATGCCTAGGAAAACTATGGCAAATACTATGTGTATGATTTTCATCGCAAGTTCTCCTGCCCAGGATTAAGATGCATCAACGGTAAAATTTGCTGAGAATTATCGTCCACGATAATTTTGCTATCTAAACCAGGCAGCACTTCTTGCAATGTTTCAATGTAAATTCTTCGACGAGTCACATCAGGTGCTTTCTTATATTCGGTAAATACTGCGTTAAATCGTGAAACATCACCCTCGGCTTCATTAATACGTTTCAAGCGATATCCATCAGCAGCACGAATGCGTTGATCTTTTTCACCCTCAGCTAGCGGAATCACTTTGTTGTACTCACGTCTGGCCCTGTTTATCAGGCTTTCTTTTTCTTGCTGTGCTTGATTCACTTCGTTGAATGATTCCTGAACGGGGCGAGGCGGGTTAATGTTCTTCAGCTGCACCTGATCAATGCTCACACCAATGGCGTATTTACCCACCAGATCCTGCATATTCACGAGTGCCTCATCCTCTATCTCTTGTCGACCGATAGTGATAACTTCATCTACCGTACGGTCACCCACCACTTCACGCATTACAGACTCCGATAAATCTCGAAGCGTCTCGCCCGGGTTGCGCACTTCAAAGAGATATTTGAGCGGCTCTGAAATACGGTACTGAACCACCCATTCAACTAATGCTGCGTTCAGATCTCCCGTCACCATCTGGCTCTGTTGCGCCAGATCGTTGCTACGGGCCTGGCTCGTATTGGTTGCACCTGAGGTAAAAAAACCAAACTCCTGCTTCAGCTGACGCTTAACGGGCAGGATCGTGACTTTGTCTATTCCCATAGGCAGTTTGAAATGCAAACCCGATGTGCGTTCTGTTGAATAGGCACCAAAGCGTTGCACGATCCCAACGGAGTCACTGGGCACAGTGTAAGCAGCTGTATACAAAGTATACGCAATAAGTCCTAAGGCAATGAGCGCGCCCATACCTAAGAAACTGCCATTGCCGCCAGTGGACACGAAGGTGCCTGAAGAACCACCACCGCCTCTACCTGACCTACCCTTCGAACCTTTTAGCTGCTTGAGAAAATTATCAAGCGCATCATTTCCAGCCATCGCAATTCCGTCCACATCTTCAGAGCCAATGTGTAAGCATAGTTCGCACCCAAAAATCCACAGCTCAATTTTTACTATTGAAATAGACAACATTGAGGAAAATGAGTGCGTCCAGCCAGACGCAGGCATTGACGAGGCGAAAATCCTAGGGAGAAGCCGCGCAGACGGGACCACATTCGCTAGGAACTTTATGTCTTTTAGAGGTCACTATCTGATGGTGTACAGGAACAACCTGCAAACCGCCTACACGCATTGTTACGTAACGTATTGTTGAATCCAGTTTTTAACCAAATTTTTAACCAAAGGAGAATTTAAATGACTGAACAAAACAACACCACACAGATTGCCCCTGAAGACGTTGATCGTCAAATATATGACTTGTACGATGAGTACTGCCACAGCGGTATGACACGCCGGGATTTCCTACAAAAAGCCAGCGCCATCACTATCGCCGGTGTTTCAGGCCTCGCTATGGCTCAGTCTCTTCTACCACGATACGCTCAAGCGCAAACCATTTCGTTCACTGATGAGCGCATCAAAGCCAACTATGTTGACTACGCCTCTCCCGAGGGCACCTCCGGAGAAATGCGTGCCTATCTGGTTCAACCAGCAGAAGCGGGACCGCATCCGGCAGTGATTGTTATCCATGAAAACCGTGGCCTTAATCCCTACATCGAAGACGTCGCACGACGTTTCGCCACCATGGGTTTCCTAGCCATCGCACCTGATGGTTTGTCACCGGTTGGCGGCTACCCAGGCAATGATGACGACGGCAAAATATTACAGAAAAGTCTTGATCAAACCAAATTGAAGCGTGACATGCTCAACAGTGCACGCTTTGTTCAGAACCACGAGCTCTCAACAGGCAAGTTAGGCTCTGTTGGTTTTTGCTGGGGTGGCGGCACAACCAACCATCTCGCTGTAGTTATGGGAGCAGATCTTCATGCAGCTGTGCCTTTTTATGGTTCATCGCCTGCAGCCAGCGAAGTGCCAGACATGCAAGCGCCTCTCATGGTGCAGACAGCAAGTGATGATGATCGGATTAACGCCCAGTGGCCAGATTTCGAAGCTGCGCTTGTGGCCGGAGGAAAAGAGCATATCCGGCATGTGTATGAAAATTCGAAGCATGGTTTTCACAATAATTCCACGCCACGGTATAACGAGGCGACCGCTCAGCTAGCGGAAACGCGCACTATGGATTTTTTCAAAAAGCACCTTAGCTGATTTCGTTGCGCTGATGTCGTTGCGCTAAGAATTGCTCAGCGCAACTCCACGACGTAAGAGTAACTCAAGGCAAGCTCCTGCGGAAATCCGATGGGCAGCTTGCCTTGTGCCTTGCTACAGAAGTTATTCAATGAGAGTGCATTAGCGCGCACTTGTTGTTGATCAGCCCCACCCTTCCAGCACGACTTTACCAATGGCATTACCCTGCTCAATCAAGGCATGTGCCTTCTGTAAGTTGCTCGCATTGATGGGTGAGATCGTTTCGTTCAACGTCGTTTTCAGCGTTCCATCATCAATACGGTCAGCGACATAGTTCAACGATTCATGCTGCTTAATCCTATCTGGCGTTTTATGCATGGCCCGAGCGAACATGAACTCCCAATGCAAGCTGGCACTTTTGACTTTCAAACCTGCCATGGGGAAGTCTGAATTCTGATCGCCAATAGCCACAATGCCACCTTGCGGGCGAATGAGCTCGACACAGGCATCCCAATGCACCTTGTCACTGAAGATAGCAATGTGGTCGACCGTTTTAAGTCCGAGGGCGTGCACTTGCTCCACCATATTCTCGTGGTGATTGACCACGTGGTCAGCACCGAGTGATGTCACCCAATCCGCGGACTCCTTGCGCGACGCTGTGGCAATAACCTTTAGCCCTGCGATCTTTGCCAATTGTATGCCGATTGAGCCAACACCGCCTCCAGCACCAATAATCAGAATGGATTCGCCATTGTTAGCACCAGCAATGTCGATGTTCAGGCGATCAAAGAAGCTTTCGTAGGCTGTTAGAGTGGTAAGTGGCAAAGCCGCAGCTTGTGCAAACGACAATGTTGATGGCTTTCGGCCAACAATGCGCTCGTCAACCAACTGGAATTGAGTATTACTGCCAGAGCGGGTCAGGTCGCCCGCATAGAAAACCTCATCCCCTGCTTTGAACAAGGTGACCTCATTACCAACCGACTCAACAGTGCCACTGGCGTCAAAGCCGATGATACGTGCCGGGTCTTCGACGCTATCTTTCGATGTGCGCACCTTGATATCTACTGGGTTCACTGAAATTGCTTGAACCGACACAAGAATATCTCGCCCGCTGGCTACTGGCTTTTCCAGTTCCAGATCGAGGAACGACTCATCGTCTTTGATAGGTAGGTATTTTTTGAATCCAACTGCTTTCATAATTTTGTCTCAACGTTCGGTTCAAGAACACATGTCGTGCAAGGCATCTATTCCTTACCCACTAGCCATCAGCAGCACGATTGAGCGCCTCAAGAGTCTCCGTGCCCATCGCCTCCAGTCTGTCGATATTGTTCTCTGGCACGCTATCGATATCGGGGTGCGAATCTACCGCGTCGGCCACGCTGGTTTCGGTGAGTAGATGCAGGATGGGGTAAGGCGCTCTATTGGTCCAGTTTTCCGCATCGTCGTACTCGGTGTCGTCAAATTGATACTGTGGATGAAAACTTGCCAACTGCAGCTCGCCCTCTAATCCGATGTCTTCAAGCAGCGCCTCCCCTAACGCGAGTAGATCGAGGTAATCGTCGAAATTCTCAAAACCTTCAGGAAGAACAAACAACGTGGTGGCCTGCTGATCACCCTCCAGTAGGTCATCGGCCTCATCGGCCATTTGTTGCAGGCACAGCTCGGCGGTCGTATCTTCTGCGACAACGATATTGAGTTGGCCGCGACGCAACACGCCTGATGCAAAAGGGCAAAGGTTGAGCCCGATAACCACAGATTCGGCCCAGCGCTCCACTCGAGCAACTATTTGTTCGTGATCCTGATGGTGTTGCATTGCTATTACTGCTCTTGAGTGGCCTACCGTCCCGTATAATACGCCGGATGAACGCTGACCTAGACCTTTTACAACCTTATCCTTTCGAAAAACTTCGACAATTGCTCGAAGGTATTGAACCTGCCAACGTTAATGCGGTGTCCTTATCTGTGGGCGAGCCTAAACACGCCGCGCCACAAATAGCCCTCGATGCCTTGGTGGCAGGGCTTGCCAAGCTGGAAAACTACCCCTCTACCAAAGGCTCCGATGCACTTCGTGAAGCTATGGCTCAATGGTTGTGCCGGCGTTTTCACATTGATGCCAGTCACAGCAGCACCATCGCCAAGCAACATGTCATTCCGGTCAATGGAACGCGTGAAGGCCTGTTTGCCATCGCCCAGTGCCTACTAGACAAAAAGCCGAATGCTCGCTCAGTGCTCATGCCAAACCCGTTCTATCAAATTTACGAAGGTGCCGCCCTGCTCGCAGGCTGCCAGCCAGACTTTTATACCATTGACGAAAATGCAGACGGCAATCTGGATAGCCTCAGTGATGCGCAATTAGATCAGTGCCAGATGATTTACGTGTGCACGCCTGGCAATCCCACAGGCGCTGTGAATTCCAAACAAGGTTTACAGCGTTTGATAGAAAAAGCCCATACGCACAATTTTGTGATTGTCAGCGACGAGTGCTACAGCGAAATCTATCGTGAAGAACACGGCGCACCTTGCGGGCTTCTTGAGGCTGCCAACGACATGGGGCACAGCACGTTCGAGCGCTGCATCGTTTTCCATAGCTTATCCAAACGCTCGAATCTACCGGGCCTGCGCTCCGGGTTCGTAGCAGGCGATGCCACTATTATTAAACGATTCGTGGAATACCGAACTTACCAAGGGTGCTCGATGTCCGGCGCAGTGCAAGATGCCAGCATTGCCGCCTGGTCAGACGAGACACATGTTGAAGCCAACCGACTGGCCTATGACGCAAAATATAGAGGCGTAATAGATGTGCTATCGCCTGTGTTGAACGTAACAACACCACCTGCCGGTTTTTATCTATGGCCACAGCTTCCCATAGACGACCAATTTTTTACTCGTCAGTTACTTGCCGAACACAACGTTCGGGCAGTACCGGGTAGCTTTCTGGCTCGAGAAACCGACACTAGCAGCAACCCCGGTACGCATCGACTTAGGCTGGCACTGGTTGCACCCATTACAGATTGTATTGATGCGGCGCAGCGCATCGTTGAATGCTTAAAAAAACACGCCTGAAGCGATAGCAAAACACGCACTAGAATCACACGGTTTCGATGATTCCTTATAGATTTACCCTTTCACAACTTGCCCTTCACAAACAATAGAGAGCCTTTAAAGCATGAGCGAACTTGAAAGCATCATCAATGATGCATGGGAAAAACGCGCAGACATCAACCCATCGCAAGCGGGTAGCGAGATCGGCAAAGCAGTTGAACAAGCGATAGCACTGCTTGATTCAGGTGAAGCTCGCGTAGCTGAGCGGCAAAGTGTGGGCCAATGGAAAGTCAACGAATGGCTAAAGAAGGCTGTATTGCTATCATTCCGCCTGCGTGACAACGCGCCTATGGCTGCCGGTGGGTATACACAGTTCTACGACAAAGTGCCATCCAAATTCGGTGACATGACACCAGAGCAGTTTCAAGCCTCAGGCGTGCGCGTGGTACCTCCCGCTATGGCCCGTAAAGGTAGCTTTGTTGCTAGCAACACCGTACTCATGCCCTCCTACGTCAACATTGGCGCCTATGTCGATTCAGGCACCATGGTCGATACTTGGGCTACTGTGGGGTCTTGCGCCCAGATTGGCAAAAATGTGCATTTATCAGGTGGTGTGGGCATTGGTGGCGTACTGGAGCCTTTGCAAGCCTCACCCACCATCATTGAAGACAATTGCTTCATCGGTGCTCGCTCTGAGGTGGTAGAAGGTGTGATTGTTGAGGAAGGCTCGGTCATTTCTATGGGTGTATATCTGGGTCAAAGCACACGTATTTATGATCGTGAGCGCGATGAAGTCACCTACGGACGCATTCCAGCAGGTTCAGTAGTGGTCTCAGGCAACCTGCCATCAAGTAATGGCAAATACAGCCTTTACTGTGCAGTCATCGTTAAGCGAGTTGACGAAAAAACACGCAGCAAAGTAGGCATTAACGAGCTACTAAGGTTGGTTGACTAGCCATGGCTGACGTCACGGTATTCGGCATTCCGAATTGCGATACGGTAAAAAAAGCACGCAAGTGGCTCGATGCCAATGACGTCAGCTATGAGTTTCACGACTACAAGAAGAAAGGCATTGACGAGAAAACTCTCATTAGCTGGAGTAAAGTTTTAGGGTGGGAAGCCTTGCTGAATAAGCGAGGCACCACTTTTCGCAAGCTCGATGAAACCTTAAAGCAAGATATTGATGAGGGCCGCGCCATAGCGCTGATGCAAGAGCACACCAGCATGATCAAGCGCCCTGTTATTCAACACGACGCTGGGTTTCTGTTGGGGTTTGATGAGGAGGCTTACGAGGCGCTTAAATAACTGACTTATAGAAATAACGAGCCATTTGAGGCAGTAAGGAACCAAAACAGGCGCTGTTCCTCAAACCAGAAGGTAAACAATTAGCTTTTGCGAGAAATTACCCGTTCTGCGCATCACATTTTAGCTAACCTTCTGGGTACAGACTCACGGCACTTCACGCCTTACCTAGTGAGTCATACACATATTCCTAGATTAATAACGGGACACTGCAAGCGCTGATGAATTCGAAATGGACCACACCGAGTGCACTTCTGCTCATAACACTTGGGTTAAGCGCATGTGGTGGCGGTAGCGACAACAATGACGACCAGACCGGCGTTGTGGGATCCGAATCTGAAACACCGAACCCGCCGATTGACGAAATACCGTCAGGCGAGACGGAAGTAGGCTTGGCAGCACTGCCAAACCCGCCGCTCACTGAAGGCCCATCGGCCGATGATGAACCGGTGGCCTTCGATTCTGAATTGCACACAATCACACAATTTCAGGCTCTGCGCGACACCGGCCCACGAATTAGCAAAGCTAAAGACGCAGACGAATTCACCGAAGAGGACTTTGACGCAGGCCTTCCAGAGGCAATCATCACAGTACCCAGCGATGTAGATCCCGAAACCAATGCGCCTCCTTTCTTTGAAGGTTTAGCCAATGTTCGAATAGAAGCTGGGCAAACGCTGCAGTTACTCTTCGACCCTGTTGATCCTGAAGGAGATCTACCAGGGATGTTCGGCCAAGAGCTACCCCCGGGCGCCAGCTTTGATGACAACCGTGATGGCACAAGAACGCTTGAATGGACACCACTGCAAGGTGATGTAGGCATTACAGAGTTCACAGCTGTGGCCATTGACCCAGACAACAGCAACTACCGAAGCTCGCAAATGGTGCTCATTGCGGTTGACGAGCCAAGCAACCTTGCCGGTATACCCAACGTGCCACCCGGCATCCAGCCTGTGACCGACTACACTGTGCGCGTAGGCGATCCGGTATCGATTTTTTTGATCGGCACAGACAGAAATGGCACTGTCCCAACCATTGAATTACAAAACCCTCCCCTCGGCACAATCCTGACTCCAGACCCACGAACCCCTGAGATTCAGATCCTGCAAGTGGTCCCCGATTCAGCAGGTACGCTGGTTATTGATGTGCTCACACGAGATGCAGACGATCCATCACTCACAGGGCTTGATCAGATCACTCTTGAGGTACTCGACGCGGAAGCATTCGAGCGAGATGGCGAACGTTTGCGCAACGCAGTTGCGGGTAGTGGCGTGGCATTTGGCAGCGCGGTGTCGCCGGTGTTCTACCTTCAAGCCGATGGCGGTGTGTATGAAGCCTTCGCTGGCAATGAGTTCGGTGTGATGAGTCCCGAGAGCTCCATGAAATGGGACGCCATTAATCCGCTACCGGGGCGCTTCGAATGGGCTGACATGGACACACTCCTAAACTTTGCCGAATTCTACGACATGCAGGTGCGCGGCCACACCTTAATCTGGTACACCAGCCTGCCCTCGTGGGTTGAAGAGACTGCCCCCGAAGACCGAGAAGTCCACATGCGTGAATACATCACGCGGGTGATGACTCGATACGCTGACAGAGTTGACTACTGGGACGTTGTTAATGAGCCCATCAGTGAAGAAGACGGCTTGCGCGACAGCATCTGGTTTGAAGCCATGGGAGAGAGCTATATCGATACGGCTTTTCTTCAGGCACGTGAGTTAGCTCCTAACGCCACACTTGTATTAAATGAATTTGACATCGGCTTTGCAGGCCGCAAGTTTGACGACTTTTTGTCTCTAATAGACAGACTACTGGAACGAGAAGTGCCAGTTGATGCAATAGGCTTTCAGATGCATGTGTTTTCCAGCTATGACCAGTACGACGAATTCGCCGCCAACATGGCAGAAATTGCGGCGCGTGGTTTAGACATCCATGTCACTGAACTGGATGTAGCTCTGGTGGGTGATGACACAGAAGAACTACAAGCCGAGGTGTATGAACGTGTGGCAGAAACCTGCCTTGCCCAACCCCGCTGTACCGTACTACAAACCTGGGGATTCACTGACCGCTATTCGTTCAGAAGTTTTACCTCTCCGTTGTACCTTGATGAGAATCATCAGGTGAAGCCTGGCTACGAAGGTTTGCGCAGCGGACTCAGTGGTCAATGACACTTACTGTTAGTGAAGACAAGGCTAACGCAGATTGTGATGTAGCCACAATTTGTGGCAAGCTGTATTATCTCCTCTGATTCAATTAACAAACGGCACCTAAATGGCAGATCCAATAAAAATTCTAGTGTATCGATGGGCAGGCTCATTCGGTCCATTTAAAGTCTCCATCCCCTGTGGTGAATGTGCGTTAACCTCAGATGTCATCAAAGATACAATGCAAAATGAGTTGAAGGGTATCGATGTTGAACTCGAAACTAGAGATTGGCTGACTGAATGGTACAAGCCATTGTTAAAAGGTGGCTGGCATGCGCCGATTGTATTAGTTGAGGGCCAAATTGTTGGTCAAGGTGGTGCTTTGAATCGAGGTGTGCTAACTCAAGCCGTTATAGAGCATCATGCCAAACGCACTTCTATTTCTGGCAATCACGTCTTTGGAAAGGCTAGCTGTCCACACTGCGTGAATGCCAAAGCGTATTTGGAGACAGCAGGTATTGACTATGAATATCGAGATGTCATAAGCAACCCGCTTGATTTATACGAGATGCTTGCGCGAGTTAAGCCCATTGTTGGCCCGAAGACGCCTATTACGGTTCCACAAATTTGGATCGATGGTAAATATGTGGGTGGTTCTGATAAATTGGCTGCGATTGTTAATGCGCCTGTGGAGCCTAACCCCGATCGTGGGCAAAGTTCGATGTCAGCGCCGGCAAAGGTTTAAACATCCCAACTCAACAAGCTTGGCCGATACATCTGTAACCTGCGACGGCTGCGTAGGCCTGTAGTAAGGACAGTCGGTAACACAGGAGACGTGCCCACGAACAGCAATGTTCAACGATTGTAATCTTATTAGGCATCATCAGAGTCCAACTGGATTAGTAGATCACCGTCAACCACTTGATCGCCAACCGCACACAGTACGCCTGCAACAGTTCCGTCACGCGGTGCTTGCAGTGCGTGCTCCATCTTCATGGCTTCTAACACAGCAAGAGTGTCTCCAGCCGAGACCTTTTGACCTGGTTTTGCACTCAGTACGGTGACCACGCCAGGCATTGGTGCTACGACAACATCGCCACCAATAGCCTCATCAGCTTGTGTATTTAAATAATCAGGCCTTTCAAAAGTGAAGCTTTTGCTGTGGTAGAAAACAAAGACGGACTGCTTGTGTAGAACCAGATTCACCGAGCTTTGTAAGCCGTTATGCTCGACATTATATTCAGACCCAGATACATGATGAATCTTCAATTCACACGACGTACCCTCGCCTGCAACTGTAAACTGATGTTGATCAACTATAGTGATCTGCTGCCTGAAAGCTGCTCCATCGGCTATTAGGTTTGTGGTGTAAGCACTGCTCGACCAATGGCACCAACCTAACAGCTCATCCCACAACTTGATCGAATGATCAGTTTGTTTGTCCAATAACCCGAGTGAGGCAATAGCGGCGAGTGCGATGACGCTCTCTGGAGGCGCAGACTCCGATGTAAGGCTATCAATATTTCGCGCAATAAGATCCGTATCAACATCAGCACTAGAAAATTCGCTGTTTTTAGCCAGCGTGGATAGAAACGCCATATTGGTAACGGTTCCTCCTACATGTGTTTGCGCCAGCGCTCTAGTTAACAGGTTCAGTGCAGATGCGCGTGTAGGTCCGTGTACGATGATTTTAGCAATCATGGGATCGTAAAATGGACTGATAGCGTCTCCTTGACGTACCGCGCTATCCACGCGTACCGAACCTGCACCAAATTCTGCACAGTTTTCAGGAAAGTGCAGATGCTCAATCACTCCAATGGCAGGAAGAAATCCTTTGGGTACATCTTCTGCGTACACTCGAGCCTCAAACGACCAGCCATTAATCTCAAGATCCTCTTGTGCAAACGGTAGCGGTTCGCCAGCTGCGACTCGCAGTTGTAGCTCCACAAAATCCAGCCCCGTGATGGCTTCAGATACGGGATGCTCAACCTGCAAGCGCGTGTTCATTTCCATAAACCAGAAGCCATCCTCCCTCAAGCCCGAGGATCCATCAACGATAAACTCAACGGTTCCTGCGCCGGAGTAACCGATCGCTTTTGCGGCATCAACGGCCGCCTGCCCCATTGCCTTTCGCACACCAACCGGCATATCAGGCGCAGGTGCCTCCTCTATCACTTTTTGATGTCGTCGTTGCAGTGAACAATCCCGTTCAAACAAATGAACAACATTGCCATGGTTATCACCGAACACTTGTATTTCAATATGCCGAGGGCGGGTTATGTATTTCTCAACAATACATACAGGATCACCAAAGCTGGACTCCCCTTCCCGACTAGCTGCTTCAAAAAGCTCCTTGAAATCTTCACGCTTTTCTACCAATCGCATGCCTTTGCCACCGCCCCCAGCTCGCGCCTTTATGAGCACTGGGTAACCCATTCGATCAGCCTCGCGTTCAAGCACGTCTAGATCCTGACTCTCCCCAAGGTATCCTGGCACTGAAGGAACACCGGCATCCTCCATCAATCGCTTAGCAGCATCTTTGAGGCCCATAGCTTCAATGGCCTTGGCTGACGGACCAATGAAAACCAGCCCTGCTTTCTCAACAGATTGAACAAATCCGGGATTCTCAGAGAGAAAACCGTACCCTGGATGAATAGCTTGCGCGCCGTTCGCCAGAGCTACGGCAATAATACGATCAGCCTGAAGGTAGCTCTCAGCCACAGGCGATGCACCGATATAAACGGCTTCGTCGGCCATGCTAACGTGCTTCGAATTCGCATCTGCATCAGAATAGATGGCAACTGTTTTCACACCAAGCCGGTGTGCAGTTGTTATCACTCGGCAGGCAATCTCGCCTCGATTGGCGATAAGAATTTTACTGAACATAATGCTTCCTACATTCTAAAGAGACCAAACTTGGTCTCTTCGATCGGGGCATTCAGCGCTGCCCGTAAGCTAAGTGCTAGCACGTCGCGACTTTTGCGTGGGTCTATAATGCCGTCGTCCCAAAGTCTAGCGGACGCATAGAGTGGATGGCTTTGTTCTTCAAACATATCAATGGTGGGTTTTTTAAACGCCGTCTCTTCCTCCACCGACCACGATTCGCCGCGGCGCTCAATTGAATCACGCCGCACAGTGGCCAGGACACCAGCCGCCTGTTCACCGCCCATAACACTGATACGCGAGTTAGGCCATGTCCACAGAAACCTTGGCGCATACGCGCGGCCACACATTCCATAATTGCCAGCGCCGAAAGAGCCTCCAACCAGCAGAGTTATTTTGGGGACAGATGTTGTAGCAACAGCGGTAACCAGTTTTGCACCGTGTTTTGCAATACCCTCTGACTCATATTTTTGTCCCACCATAAACCCCGTGATGTTTTGCAGGAACACAAGCGGTGTTTTTCGTTGTGAGCACAGTTCTACAAAGTGTGCACCTTTCACGGCTGCTTCCGAAAAAAGCACACCGTTATTGGCGATGATGCCGACGGGTATGCCCATCACATGCGCGAACCCGCAAACCAGAGTAGTACCGTATCGTCGCTTAAATTCGTCAAAGCGAGAGCCGTCCACCAGGCGAGCAATGACCTCTCGAATATCGTAGGGTGTACGCAGATCCGCAGGTACTACACCTAATATCTCCTCTGGATCGTAGAGAGGCGGTTCCGCATCGCGTAGCGTAACCATGGCGTGTTTTGTATGATTCAAATTCGATACCACTTCGCGCGTTATCGCCAGCGCATGATCATCATCATTAGCCAAGTAATCGGCAACACCTGATAATCTTGTGTGAACGTCCGCACCACCCAGTGCTTCAGCGGTAACCACTTCACCAGTAGCCGCTTTCACCAGTGGCGGACCAGCAAGAAAAATAGTGCCCTGATCTTTGACGATAATGGAAATATCAGACATTGCAGGTACATAAGCACCACCGGCGGTGCATGACCCCATGACAACTGCAATTTGTGGGATACCTTTTGCAGACATAGTTGCCTGATTAAAAAAAATGCGACCGAAGTGATTCTCGTCAGCAAACACCTCGTCCTGATTAGGCAGGTTAGCGCCTCCAGAATCTACAAGATAGATACAAGGCAAGTTGTTTTCTTCGGCTATTTTTTGTGCTCGTAAATGCTTCTTTACTGACATGGGAAAGTAGGTGCCACCTTTAACGGTCGCATCGTTACACACCACCATGACATCGCGGCCACAGACCCTGCCAACGCCTGCGATTAAGCCTGCGGCAGGACAAGCACTGTCATGTAGATTGAAAGCGGCAAATATCCCAACCTCCAAAAATGGAGACCCCGGATCAAGCAGGTGCGTCACTCTGTCTCGCGGCAACATCTTTCCTCGCGACTGATGCCGTTCGCGCGATTTTTGCCCACCCCCGCCAATGGAAACTGCCTCAGCCTCTCGAACCACATCCATCGCAATTTCATGTGCGGCAACGTTGTCCTTGAACGTTGCTGATCTTGTCGAGATCTTGGAATTAATAACGCTCATCTACAGCATGGCTCCCATCAATTCCCGGCCGATTAGCATACGACGTATTTCAGATGTGCCCGCGCCAATTTCCATAAGCTTTGCATCTCGGAAAATTCGACTTACGGGGCTGTCATTCATGAAGCCGGCACCACCCATGGCCTGCACTGCCTGATGGGCCACGACCATAGCCTCCTCAGAAGCATAAAGAACGCATGCAGCAGCATCTTGGCGTGTTACCTCACCACGATCACACGCCTTAGCCACCTCATAGACGTAAGCTCGTGAAGAATTCATTTTGGTGTACATATCTGCCAACTTACCTTGCATAAGCTGGAAGTTACCAATGCTTTGACCAAACTGTTTCCTCTCGGCCATGTAGGGCATAATTTCGTCGAGGCAGCCCGCCATGATTCCGCAACCAATCCCAGACAAGACAACTCGCTCATAGTCCAGACCTGACATAAGCACGTTTACGCCCTTACCTTCTTTACCAAGGATGTTCTCAAACGGAACCTCTACGCCATCAAAAACTAACTCGACGGTATTAGAGCCGCGCATACCTAATTTATCGAAATGCTCGGAATGCGAAAAACCCGGCATATCCTTTTCAATGATGAAAGCGGTTAAGCCTTTGCTACCAGCATCAGGGTCGGTTACCGCATAAACCACCAGCGTATTCGCCTCGCCACCGTTGGTAATCCAGTACTTCGTGCCATTGAGTTTGAAAAAGCCGTCGTGCTTCTCAGCCCTGAGTTTCATGCCGACAACATCTGATCCTGCACCAGACTCTGACATGGCCAATGCACCTACATGCTTGCCAGAGATCAGATCAGGTAGATACTTCTCTTTCTGCTCGTGCGTACCGTTCAAATTTATTTGACTGACACACAGGTTAGAGTGTGCGCCATAGCTCAGCGACACTGATGCACTTGCACGCGCAATTTCCTCAACAGCAATCGTGTGAGCAAGGTAGCCCATGCCCGCACCGCCATATTGATCAGGTACGGTAATGCCCAGTAATCCAAGCTCACCCATTTCCTGCCACAGTTCTGCTGGAAATTCATTGTCCTTATCAGTCCGAGCAGCGAGTGGTTTGACGCGTTCTTGCGCCCAACGATGTATGACATCCCGGAGAGAATTCACGTCTTCACCCAGGTCAAATTTCATTGTTGCATTAAACATAATAAATCCTTGCCGACTAATAGAACTGTATTCAGTTTAGAACTGATTGGGATAGACCACAGAGTTTAAGAGAAATCGCTTAAAAGCTAATTATTCAACATCCGATCATCTGAAAAAAACAGAATAATTGACCAAAAAATGTCAGTGTTACGGTGTCGTCTTTGACAAAGGGACCGCTGATGGTACCTTTTACATACCAAAAGCGCTAAACAGCTAGTACTCTTCCTAAAACAACTGCCAGTGTCCGAAGTAGGCCTCAGTTAATCGTGGGTCAATCCTGAGCTCTTTAACCCGTCCCTGCGCCTTGATTTGCCCCGACTCTAATACGTACAACCGCTCAGATACTCCCAGGACGATGCGAAGAGCAGAATATTGAAAATATCGATATCTCACAGATACTCGGCGATCACCTGCCATTCTCTGTATGTCGCCGACGTCATTTTACGTAAAGCGTCTCAGGGTTAATCTGTTGGTTTCGATGCTCATCTAGTTATCCATTGGCAGTTCACTGCCACTACAACAACGTGAAAATTTCTCTAAGAGACTTAACATTACGCAGAGTTTCGCCTATTTTTCGCGCATCTAATTAGATCGAAAAATAGAAATTACGTGGAGTTACATGCTACACAACTCATGTAATAAGTAAATTAGTCGCCCTTAGGCTTTCAAGCTTTTACGGCAGATTTTACTCTTCACAAGCATCACAACATTCGCTGTTTTTGAACAAACACTAAGTGATTTTTATTGTTGGCTACACCTGTTCGAATGTGTTTACACATGGCGCTATCTATCGCACGTATTAATAAGTTTATTTTCTTACGTGTGCAAATCGCGAATGACACCTTCCTCTGCCGCAAAGTCAACATAAGAAAGTTTGATCGTGAATTATATCGCTAGCAGCAACCGCATACATTCAATTTTTTGACGTTACTATTGAATCGCTTAAATCATTTCAATGCGTAAATGAGTGCTAGACAAACTCCCCGATTCTGTTTAGTTTTTGTTTGAGAAAGACATTGGATAGGGCAAGCACGAAGCAGCCTATTAATCCAAACACCGAACAACAACTGCACTGTTGAAGCGAGGATAAAGGATGACCGGAGAGATGGAAGGCTCAACTGACGTACTTCGAGTCACTGAACTGACCAAAAGTTACGGCGGTTTAAAGGCGATGGATGGCGTCAGTTTTTCAGTAAAGCGCGGTGAGGTTATGGCGCTGGTCGGTGATAACGGTGCCGGAAAATCTACACTGGTTAAAGCGCTCTCTGGAGCCCAGCCACCCGACAGTGGGCAAATCGAAAGTCAGGGTCAGCCTATTGAACTTCGTACCCCACGCGATGCAGATGCGGCAGGTATCGGATGCATTCACCAAAGCCTTGGATTAGTCGATGCCTTGAACGTACCTGAGAATGTTTTTCTCGGTCGTGAACTACAAAGAAAACGTTTCGGATTTCTTCCAGAACTTGACCATGCAAGCATGCGGGCGAAAACGGTTGAACTGCTAGAACGCTTCGGTGTGAATTTATCTACCCTGAACACACCCGTGGTCAAATTATCAGGCGGGCAACGTCAATCTATCGCAATCAGTCGCCTATTACTTCAGGACGTGCGCCTAGTCATCATGGATGAACCGATGGCAGCACTCGGACTTGACGAAGGTAAACGGGTGATGGAATTAGTCAGCAATATGCGCGATCAAGGCATCAGCATTTTCATCATTAGTCATAACCTTGAACACGTCTTTCAAATTGCCGACCGCATTGCGGTATTAAAAAACGGGCGACTGGTTGATGTTGTCGAGACGGCTAAAACAAGCCGCGATGCGGTGATAAAAATGATCACCTTTGGCAGCGTTTACTAGGATGAGTAAGTCTATGAGCACCGATGTAAAAAGCACGATCCCAACACCAGGCGTTGGCCATGCTGATCGGCACTGGCTCTTGCAAAGCATGGGATTAACTATCGTGGTGGTGGTACTCGCTATCGTCTTTACAATGATTAATCCTCGCTTTGCCACACTGGCTAATCTGGCAAACGTGCTTACCCAGTCGTCACACTACATCATCATTGCAGTTGCCATGACATTCGTTATCACCAGTGCCGGTATTGACCTGTCGGTTGGATCGGTTCTAGCGTTAGTAACAGTGATTGGTTTTTCATTCATTAAAGGGGGAATGAATCCGGTTCTAGCTTTGGCAATCATGTTCTCTTTGGGTGCACTTATCGGTGCTTTCACGGGCACGTTAATCGCCATCATCAAGATTCCACCATTCATTGCAACACTGGGCATGATGGTGAGCCTTCGTGGTCTTGCGTTGCTACATTCTGCAGGAACCATGCACTTTGGTTTACCGACTTCCTTAACCTGGCTTGGTCAGGGCAAGGTGTTCAGTGTGCCCGTTCCTGTGATTGTTGCAGCTTTGGTTGCAGTGGTTGGCGCCTGGCTGTTCAACCACACTAAATTTGGTCTGTATGTACGGGCCATCGGTGGTAATCGCGAAGCTGCCAGATTAGCGGGTGTGCCCGTTAATCTCATTGAAATTCTGGTGTACTCGTTAATGGGTTTCGTCACAGCGATAGGCGGTCTCATCATGATCGCAAGAATCGATTCGACTCAGGCCACCATCGGCACCAGTATGGAAATTCACATCATTGCTGCGGTCATTATTGGAGGCACCAGCTTGTTCGGTGGGCGGGGCACTATTTACGGAACCGTTCTAGGCGCAATACTGCTGTCAATGATGACCAACGCGTTGGTGATAGCAGGTGTCGACAATTTTTGGCAGTTAGTCATCATGGGCATCATCGTGTTGATGGCAGTTTCGATCAACAACCTGCGGGAGAATCGCATTTCGCTGCTCTCGTCCTTCACGCGGCGAAGCCGCTAACCACAACGGAAACCTACCTCTTATGAAAACAAGACGTTTTTTCAACCGTAGATCATTTCTGGCCACAAGCGCGGCAGCTGCACTTCTTGCAGCCACAGCCCTGCCCGTACAAGCCGACGAAGATAAGGTTCGCATTGCCTATTTATCGCCTTCTTTTGACTTATCCGATGCTTGGGAGCGAGTTTACTGGTCCATGCAGGGAAGACTGGATGAGCTTGGTGTTGACTATGAAATTCAGCACCTCGCAGTAGCCAGTCATGTGGACCACGCTGGCCAGTTGGCACAAGTCGAAGCGATAATTGCTCGCGGTGTTGACTACGTGGCCCTAGGGCCAACCGAGTACGAAGCAGCCATTCCTGCACTACGCAAGCTAAAGGAAGCGGGTATCCCAACCGTGTTGTACAACTACCTCGAGCCACACGACGATGAACAGGCCAGAGCCATGAGCTATATCGCGTTCTCGCACCTCACTGGCGGCCAGATGTCTGGAGAATGGGCGGTTGAGCACTTAGGAGGAGCCGGAAAGATCGCTATCATACAAGGTGCTCCGGGAGTCACTAACGATTTGCGCGTCGGTGGTTTTATGGAAATCATTGAGCAGAATCCTGATATTGAGGTGGTTATGGGCCCTTTCACCGATTTCGATCGCACCAAGGCGTTCGATGCTGCGCAGAATCTGTTAGTGGCTCACGATGACATCGACCTTATCTATGGTGTTTCTTCAACCATTGGGTTGGGCGCCGGTCAGGCAATTCGTCAAGCTGGTAAATCTGAAACTATCGCTTCCATGGGTTTCGGTGGTACGGGCGACGAGATCGTTGCGATGCGTGAAGGCTGGTTAACCGCTTCAGTATTACGCTCCATAGACGATAGCGGTGCAGCGGTGGCAGATGCATTTGTAGCTGACAGCAAAGGCGAGCCCGTCGTAGAGGTCTGGGGTGGCCCGTTTGTCATGATTGACAAAGATTCTGACGCTGATGCATTGGTTGCGAACGCTACGCGATATTCAGAACCGATGATGACGGAGTAATTTATTCACTGTCGTTACTAACTGTATTCCACCTTTCCGCGTTAACAACAATGGCTTAAGAGTATGCACGGTCTCGTTGAGATCTTTGCTGAAAACGTCCTAGCTATTGTTTAGTTCTTGGAGGGGTGAAATACAGTCTTTACAAGCATCACAGAGCCGCTGCCAAAGATAGCTTCCAGAGCAGATTCATACTGCTAATGGTACCCACCACAATGCGTAGCAGTATCGCCACACATTCTAGTCAGTGGTTAACGCGAAGACATCGGCTTGTATGAAATCTGTTGAAAGCTATCGTGTGAAGAAACCAAGCTGCTATATACGTTATATTCTTTCGCTAGCAACCTAATGTAGCAAAGTACCGATGCAGCCAGATTTCTATGTAATTAACTCCCCGTCATTTCCAGAAAAGCCAGATTTTGAACGCTTTGATGTTTGGTGTGAGTGGCATGATCCAGCAGAAGAACCCTATCTGAAATCGATATGCACTAATGAACTCGAATTTGAAGAAGTGATTGTTAAGCCTTACACCGAGGGCTTTGAAACCTTTTATCCCATTGCAACTAAGAATGATCTTCCATTTCGTGATTTTCTGTATCTACAGGTTGCAATCACTATAGCGGGAGATCTAGAGCTAAACGGTTTCATTGCAACTGTTAAAGATGAAATTGTTGGGCTAACAGCGTGGCTCAGTGACACCCCTGATGATGGGGTTGATTTCTATCGAGCGGATAGACTAGTGGCTAAAGATGAAAACCCATTGAGCGTTGCTTCGATTTGTCAACGATTTGATATTGAGCCCTTTGACAAACTAGAATTCCGTTCAGAGCGAACTCTGTCCAACGGAACTCAGGTAAAGGGTAGCTTTGCACTCAATCTTGCATGACAAACTCTGTGCGGTTTTTTCTATTACTTCACTCTAGTTTCAAAGTAGGCTACTCCTCATGCAGCGCTTGCCGAGACGTGCGGAATCGCTTGGGTGAATTTGTTTCAAGCGAATATTCGAGTCGTCTGTCAAAAAATAATATCCACGTATTAATGTGGAATATACAAACGATGAAACCGTAGTGCGTTGGAGCTTGAAACTAGGTGATAGCCAAGATGAGATAATGGTCAATGGCCTCACGTTTGACCGATAAGTATTCCTGATCGATCCGTAAAGCTGTGCGAGTGTGAATTGAAAAAATCTGTGAACAAGGCCAATTCAAAGTGAGAACTACCGACTATTGCCATCAGCCGTGGTAGACAAGTAACAGGGTTGTAGGGGATGATTGCAGGGTTAACTCCAGCCTCGGCCCTTTGCCTGCAATTTTTTTGTAGCCAATCCCACTCTACCGCTAAATTCCTGCAATGAATCGAACCGCTTATCTGCCGTCATCTCTAGTTAGAGTTGAGACTATTGCGTTAAACGGCCCAGGTGTTGTAATCCTGACGGGCCCATCCAGTTGCGGCAAGGGTGAAGTCGCAAATGCCTTATGCGAATTGCTATCTATTGACCCAGAACGGCACTTGTCAATGGGCCTCATCCTGCGCACCACCGTAGAGCGAGCCAAAAATAACGATGACTATGCATCACTACTGGCTGAAAAATACTCCTTGTCAAACTCCGTGAGCATGTTTGACTGCATCGACACCAACGACGACCTGAGCGAAAAAGTGCGTCGCTATTTGCCCGAACTGGAAAAACTCTTTGGTCGCACACCAGATACCAACAACGCCGACGCAAGCCAACTGGAATGGTTGGAGTTCTGTACTATACGTGGACTACTTATCCCTAATCGCTGGACACAGAATCTCATCTCTGCGGAGATAGATATTATTCTGCAATCCAAGTCAGCTGACGGCACTGATGGTTACAATATTCCATTCATTCTTGATGGTTATCCCAGAACAGTGGCGGCAGCCGATCATCTGCTCAACTACCTGAACAGCGTCAATGTACCCGTGCTGAAGGTACTACACCTGTCAATAAGCAAAGCCGAGATGAGTGCACGCGCTGGTAAGCGTGGTCGCGCCGATGATCATGCAGAGGCACTGCGCAGTCGTTTCGAATTTTATGTTGAAAACGTACAACCATCAGTGGACTTCATGAAAAGCGAGCTCGGGGGGGAATGCATTTCATTGATCGATGCCCACCAGCCAGCCTATGTTGAGAAAGATGGTAAGCGTACATTCCACCTGCAGGACTCGATCAACAATGTCATCTCAACCGCCTTGCGAGCACTTGGGGTGCCACGTGTGATTGTGCGGGATCTTATCGAGGGCAGGAAGGAAAAGAAATAATCCAGCTTTGTTGACTGCCACTCGCTGGGTCAAGAAAATCAACGGGGAAATGCTAA
>JALZUD010000109.1 GCA_023301725.1 Granulosicoccus sp.
CCGCTCGGGTGGCCATCGCAGCTCTCATTCTTTACCCGTTAATGCTACGTGCACGCCAGAGCCTGCCGGTGTTTGGCAGAATCTGGGTGCCCATAGTAGCCTCATCCGTATTTGGTTATGTTTTGCCTTTTGCACTGGTGGGCTGGGGGCAGCTTCGCGTGCCATCCAGCCTTGCGGCGATCTTCATGGCCGTTATGCCACTGGCCACCCTATTACTGGCGCATGTGTTTACCAACGACGAAAAGCTTAACCGTTGGAAGTTCGCAGGTGTGATGTGCGGCTTGTTCGGCGTTGTTGTGTTGTTCGGTATCGAGACACTGAGCGATCTGGGCGGACCTGATGCTCTGGCACAGCTGGCTATTCTGGCAGCCGCGATTTGTTACGCCATCAATGCACTGGTAACACGCACTCTAGTAAAAGTGCCAAAGTTATCCATGCTGGCAGCCTTAATGCTCACCGGCTCCTGCATTATGCTACCGCTTGGCTTGTTATTGGAATCACCACTCAACGTTAGCCCCTCATGGCAGGCACTTGCATCATTGATAGCACTGGCAGTCGGGCCAACCGCTATCGCAACACTATTGATATTGGTCATCATCCAGCGCCAAGGAGCCAGCTTTTTGAGCCAAATCAATTTTTTAGTTCCGCTATTTGGCGTGATGTTTGGCTGGGTTTTACTTGGCGAACGATTGTCCACTCAGGATCTTGTCGCTTTGCTCATTGTGCTGATTGGTGTTGCACTGTCTAAGCGAGGTATTAGCCATTAGGGCGATTTGTCACATTACATCAAATTGTTATTATTTTGTTACAACTTTGTGATGTTTGGTGCGGTCATAGGGTTTGTCGTCAGCGATGCAGGCTATGTGGATGTCTCATCGGGCGATTCTTCTTACTTCAAATTACAAGGAACATCTAATTCATGAAGAATTTGCATCTCTCGTTGATTGCCTCAACCCTTTTGGCATCTTCTGCTCTGGCCGGCACAGCCGTAGCCTCAGACTTCGAAATCAGCGTAACTAACATTACTGGTAGTCAGTACTTCACACCTTTAATTGCTGCAGGACATGATCCATCAGCTCGCATGTTTGAGTTGGGTACCGAATCATCTGCCGCGCTTCAAGCGATGGCTGAAGGTGGCGACACTGCAGCATTGAATGTACTGCTGAACAGCATTGGCGCTAGTGTGGCAAATGGAGACGGATTGGTAGCTCCCGGGCAAACAGTATCGTTAAACCTTGATGATGTGTCAGCTGGCAGTGTGTTCTCACTGACTGGCATGTTGCTACCTACCAATGATGGTTTTGCTGGTATCGACTCGGCAGCACTACCTGCGCCTGGCCAAACAGTAACACTCTTCGCGCGGAGCTACGATGCAGGTACTGAAGCAAATGATGAGCTAGTCGGTAGCGGTGCACCCGGTGTTGCAGGATTCCCAGCACCACCGCCAGTCCTTGCTTCAGGCACAGGTACAGGTGGACAAGGTGTAGCCGCTGAAGCTGAAGGTTTTGTCCACATACATGCTGGCGTACTGGGTGATCTTGACCCTTCAGGTGGTGCCAGTGACATCAACGCTGCCGTTCATCGCTTTCAAGGCCCTGTTGCCCGTGTTGTCATCACAAACACTGACGCTGCTACTGGCGATGACGGTACGCAAGCTAATGTTTCAGCCGTAGGAAGCCTGTCCGGTGAAGTCTACTCTTCATCAGCGGTTGAGATATTCTGGGATCCAGCTACTTCAACCTCGGGCGTTGTCGCGGCTTATCGTGTAACTCGAGATGGTTCAGCAGTGGGTACTTTTGATGCGCTCAGCTTCTTTGAGCAAGGTCTGGAAGCCAACACTACTTATGAGTACGCTGTAAGCGCACTAGATGCAAGTGGTACGGCTGGTGAGGCTACAACTGTACAGTTGACTACCAACGCTCGGTAATTTTGTAAAAGTACGAAAAGTGCTCGCTCTGTTACTCTAACAGGGCGAGTTCTCACCACACCGTTGGCTTCATTGTAAGCTGTGCAAGTTGTTGATCATAGGAAAATCCATGAATCTGTCTTCGCCTCAGCCCGTAGCTTGTTCGCCATCTGATGTGGCAGTGCCTCAAGATTCGAAACGAATCCTGCTCATTGAAGACGACAGCGACATAGCGGCCCTGTTGCACAGGCATTTGTCTGAGAGCGGTGCACACGTTGAGCATGTCTCAAGTGGTGAGAGCGGACTAGCACGTATCGAGGCCGACAATTGGGACCTGGTCATTCTTGACCTTGGCTTACCCGGGATAGACGGCATCGAAGTGGCTGCCACCATCAAGCGATTGCGCCCTTCACTTCCCATTATGGTGGTCACTGCGCGCAGCTCTGAAGCCGATCTGGTCGGTGGGCTGGATGCAGGTGCTGATGACTATGTCATCAAGCCTTTTTCAATGCTCGAACTAGTCGCTCGAGTACGCGCAGTATTCAGACGACTAGACAATCAGCAAGCACAACTCAATCATCAGGTGCTGGTTGCTGGAGACCTGACGCTCGACGTGGAAACGCATGCGGTAGTAATAAATGGTCGCAGTATTTCATTGACTGCGAGAGAATTCGGATTGCTAGGCGAGTTTGTGGCCCATCCCGGCAAAGTGTTTCGCCGGGGCGAATTACTGGAACGTGTATGGGGTACTCAGTACGAGGGTTATCGCCATACGGTAAACACTCACATCAATCGTCTACGTTCAAAAATTGAACTCGATCCTCACGATCCACAGTATATTCAGACTGTTTGGGGTGTTGGTTACAAGCTGAAGAACTGATTTACATTATGCCGACACTATTCTCACGTTTGTCGATACTGTTTACTCTCATACTTTTGTGTCTGGGGCTTGTCACTTGGGTGATAGCACATCAAAGCCAGCAGCAATATTTTGAGGAATTTACTCAAGAACTCAATCGACCTGTAGCCATGTATATGGCACAGCAAGTACCGTTGCTGGTCAATGGTCGTCCAGACAGTGAGGTGCTTGCAGAACTTGCATCCCATGTCATGATGGTTAACCCTAGCCTTGAGGTTTATCTTCTTGACGAACACGGAACCGTCATCGCAACCGCACTCGGTGATAATCAACTGCGCAAACAATCAGTTGATTTGCAACCCATAAACGAATTCCTTTCAGGCGAGATTCGCATGCCGATCTATGGCGACAATCCGAAATCACCAGATCGCAAAAATGTATTTTCAGTGTACCCATTGACCGATACCTCTATTGCGCCCCCTGCTTGCGATCCGTGTGGGTATGTATATGCAGTGCTCGGTGGCGAGAGAACGCAACCAGTTTTGCAGTCACTTTCCAGCAGTTATAGCTTGCAATCCTCTACAGGTATGCTTGGTGGTGTTTTACTGTTTGCGTTACTGGCTGGCATTGTCGTTTTTTTCACCATGACACGGCCGCTCCGAGCCATGACAGCCTCAATCAGTCAGTGGCAGTTAGCTGCAACATCACCTCAGCCGCAGGCACAGTCACAGCAAAACACACCGTTCGCAACTGAGCATCACGTCAAAAACGAATTAAAGGAACTGGAGCTTACCTGCCATGCTATGGCGGCAAGACTGGCAGCCCAGTATCAAACGCTGGATGATTCGGATAAACGGCGGCGGGAGTTCATGACTCGAATATCGCATGATCTGCGAACGCCATTAACGAGTTTGTGTGGTGCTATCGAAACTGTATTGGTTAAAGGTAGAAATATGTCCTCAAAAGAGGCGCAGGATTACCTGTTACTTGCGCAACGCCAGGGAAACCGGCTTCAACAGCTGATCACTCAGGTGTTTGAACTGGCGCGTCTTGATTCAGGCGAATACACACTCCAGCTGGAACAAGTATCACTTCAGGAATTAGCGATAGACACAGTGCAGGATCTTCAATCTTTCGCCACACAACATCGTGTGAGGCTTGAAGCTCATCCAGCAATACCGATTGAAGGCGGTAATGTGCAAGCAGATATGGGCTTACTGCATCGGCTGTTCGACAACCTGCTAACCAACGCTATTCGTCATACACCCGTTGGTGGTTTAGTGTCTCTGACCATTACCCGTAAAGACCTAGGCATGGAGGTAGAGATAGCCGACAGTGGCTGTGGATTTAATGATTTAATGGATGGCTGTTCATTGTCTTCTGTAGGTGCAACAAAAGAGGCATGGTGGCAAGGCTCTGCCAACTCACCCTACCAAAGCCCATCTGCAGACTCTCATGGCACCGGGCTTGGCTTAGGCATAGTGGCCAAAATTGTAGACTTGCATGGCGGTGAGGCACGAGTCTGGAGTGCGGCGGGCAAAGGAACGAAGATACGCTGCCTATTGCCAATGACTCACAACATAGCCAACAGTGAGGTTCATGTATCTCAGTAAGCTCACAAGTGGGTACAACTTGTTTTCGCTA
Organism: Granulosicoccus sp.; assembly: GCA_023301725.1. Classification (GTDB taxonomy): domain Bacteria; phylum Pseudomonadota; class Gammaproteobacteria; order Granulosicoccales; family Granulosicoccaceae; genus Granulosicoccus. The sequence continues at coordinate 4,410 of JALZUD010000109.1, forward strand.
TTAAACATAGCGATGAACCACAGTGCCCACATAGGTTTAGTTCGTCTACAAAATCAGTTTCTTACGCGGCAGCAGTTGGTGCCTGAACAGTAGACTCCTACGCACTAAAGGGGTGAGAGTTGGCATTCACAAAGAAGTTGATGTCGGACAAACAACACAGGATTGTGCTTTAATTTGCTTTGAGTAGCCCGTTGTGCCCGGAACCTATCGTTTTTCCGAAGTCCACTACAAGAAGTCTGGTCAACGCCTGCATTTCCCACACACGATTTGGTGTCTGCAGAAACAATAACGCAGCAGCAATCACGATAAATTTGAGCAAATATGTCTTTTTTAACGCACACCACTTTAGTGAAGCGATTGGTATGTCTTAGCCTACTCGCACTGAGTGCAGCCTCGCCTACTCTGCACAGCGCTGAGAATCTACCTAGCGACATCAGCCTCGAGACGCAGGTCTATCCCACAGGCGTCATCTACGGCGCCAGATACGAGCGTGCAATCAGTGGCAAGCAGGCCTTGAGTATTCGCCTTGGCGTGCAGGACATAGACCATGAGGATGAGGGTGAACAAGATGACGAAGTAGGTGACGGATTTGGATTCACCCTTGGTTACAAAAGGTACCTGCGTGCAGGACATACCGGCCCCGCCATAGGCTTCAAAACAGACCTCTGGTTTAATTCTATCGATTGGCGCGACGATATCGGAACAGCTAACGAACGAAGTGGGCAAACAGACGTCATAGTGCTGCAACCCACTGTGGAGATCTCTTGGCATCACCCGCTAGGCAATCAATTTTTTATAACACCTACGGCCGCAGCCGGGTTTGAGATTAACGTTGATACCGACGGCGAAGATGTGGGTGAAGGGTTTATCATTCTGGGTGGCATTTTGGTGGGAATACGATTCTAGCGCCCTGAATTCAGCTGCTAACTCGCGGTCAAGCAAAAGCTGATTCATGAGCCTGCCTCTCAATCATTGCTAAAAGCTATATTCGAGAATCGCCCCCCGATGGCAAGGGTAAATCGCTGTCCCAATCTATTCGTTGTGAGCATGTTTGAGCCTAAAAGTACCAACCGATACGAGTCATAGCGGTGTCACTGGATCAGCGATTTAACAGAGCAAGAAATTTTATGAACTAACGCTCAAAAATAATGAGAATTCAACATCAGGACATCCATGCCGATAAGGATCAAGTAGGCAACTAAGCCTTATAGGTACTCGCGTGTTATCCACCCAAGGTGCTGCACCTGCGAACGAGGTCTTTGACATCCGTCATCTATGAAAAAAATTCTGACAATACGCGGCAACCTTTTACTCATCAATGTGGTGGTCGTCGGACTGATCTTATGGTTGGCGATCAGTTTTCTGATTATGGCAGTCTCTCAAAGAGGTCAGGCTGTTCTCTTGCAGGAGGGGATGAAAAATGAGCAAAACATATCGAATATTAGTGAAGCTCTAGCTTACGAGAGACAAGTTTTTAGTGAGTATCTGAACACGTCAGGTCTGGCATCCGAGGCAGATCAGCAACGAGTGCAAACGGTTACTCGTGCTACAGATGAAAAGCTAAGAGTACTTTACGAGGTGACTGAACGTTTGATAAGCACGCCTGACTTTATCAGCAGAATTCCTGCAACTCGTTCCAGCATAAAAATAAAATTAGACAGTCTAAAACAATATCAAGATCTACTAAAAGATCAGCGTTCACACGCATTGGCACAGCGAAAGAGCACAGATTCTGCAAACGATCCTTTTGCACTGAGTACCTTGCACCTCAGTCAATCAGGCCTTCAGGAAAGTTTGGCACGCCTGGCAAAAACTCTAAAGTACCTACCAGATTTTGATGCAGCCTCTATCGAAACCCATTATTCACTCCTGAACGAAATTTTGCAGATCAATGTTGATCTGACCACAAAGCGATCAATGCTAGGCGGCGTCTTTACAAACCGCAAAGTTCGCATGCCAGTTTCCAGATTTCACTTGGCAAAGCTCAATGAGCGAATCACACAACGCTTTAAGGATACTGCAAGACTCGCTCAAGCTAGTGGAATGAATGAGCAGTTATATTCGGTAGCTGTGAATTTGCAGCAATTTTACCTAAGTGAATACCGCTTGCATGAAAGCAAAATTGATAGTGCTGCGGTGTCTTCAAAATGGGAGCCGCTTGAACAAGCTGATTGGTTCATTATTACCTCAAAACTGACTCAACTAATCAACGATCTTACAGCAGCCACTCACGATTCAATCGAACATCTTGCAATAAAGTCGTTTACAAGAGCCACTAGAAATCTCATTATTGACGTTATTCTAGTGTTTCTGTGCTTTTCTATTACACTGGCATCTGTACTGATCAATCGACGTGTGAAGAAATTGGCCTATCACGATGGGTTGACCAACTTGGCAAATCGAATGAACTTCGAGTCCACTCTGAAAAGCATGTCAACTTCAGCTTCACACAGTCATGCTGTCATATTTATTGATCTGGACCGCTTTAAATCCATTAACGACAATTACGGCCATGCGATTGGGGATGAGCTTTTAATTGAAGTGGCCAGAAGATTGAAAGAGATATGCAAGCCAGCTGATCTACTTGCACGGTTAGGCGGTGATGAATTCGCCGTATTGGTACACTGTGCAGCGTCAGAGGAAGCCGTAGAGAAGCTTGCCACAGACTTGGTAAACGCTGTGGAGCGCGTAATCACTATTCGCGAGCTCAACCTTAAAGTAGGTGCGAGTGCTGGACTATGCATAGCGCCTACAGACTGCGCTGGTGGCGTAGAACTACTTAAAAATGCTGATATTGCCATGTACCACTGCAAATCAAACAAATTGGGCACTGTATTCAGATTCAATCAATCTATTGCGATCAATCATCAACAACGCCTAGCGCTGGAACTTGACTTGAAAAAAGGTTTGGAGAACAACGAGTTTCATCTTGTCTACCAACCTAAGGTCTGCACGGCAACTGGTGAGGTCAAGAGCGTAGAAGCTCTGCTGCGATGGTCACATCCAACTCGCGGCCTAGTGTCACCTGTGCATTTCATCCCCGTTGCAGAAGAAACTGGTTTGATGGGGCACATTGGGTTTTGGGCACTAAATGAGGCTTGTCGAGAATTATCAGAGTTACAAAAAAACACATCCCCGAATCTGCAAATGGCGGTTAACATATCACCTCAACAGTTTGGCGATGAACACTTTGTGGAACACGTGTGTGCGGCCGTAGACCAACACGGCCTGAGCTATTCAAATCTGACGCTGGAAGTCACAGAGAGCATTGTAATGAACGATGTTACACGCGTAATCCAGATGCTGAAAAATCTACAGAATCTAGGTATTGACATAGCAGTGGACGATTTTGGAACAGGCTATTCTTCGTTGCAGTACCTACAGCAACTTCCGTTAAACACACTGAAAATTGACCGGGCATTTATTACAGCGCTGGACGACTCAGGGGCTGATCGTTCAGTTGCCAATCTCATTGTGCAACTGGCAGCGCTGTTTAATCTGGAAACTGTTGCGGAAGGCGTCGAGACCATCGAGCAAGAAGCACAAATAAGGGCCTTGGGCGTAAACCACATTCAAGGTTATCTGTACTCAAAGCCCGTTTCTGCTGCCGAGCTACCAGACGTGATAGTGGCTATAGGCCACCAGGTGGAGTCCGCAGGTTGGAACGAGTTCAACCGAGCAGCGTAGTCTTTCACCTCGCTCGAAAGTCGATTACAACAACGAACAGTAGTGACGAAAAATATACTGTTCCATTAAGCGTATGAGTTGCATACCGGCAGTACACACCGGCTTTTACGCCATCGATAGCGGTTTTCTCAAAAGGCTTCATTACCCAAAACCTTTCGATCTGCGCCAGATTTGCAAAGTCGCAATCTTAAGCCACTAGGGCCACGCCTCTATCTGGATCGCGCATCGCCCATGGTTAGTGGAACTAACTGACTGAATGATTTCATTTAGGTACACGAAACCTTAACTAATTTACTCGTTAGCAAACAGAGCAGCCAATGATTAATGGCAATGTAAAAAACTGACGAACCGTGCTAGCCAAACTCCTTGCAATGGCTGGTGGCATGTACTTCTTTCAAAAAGCAACCGCAGCAACCACCTCCCCAAGCGCTGCCGAAGGCCCATTTTACCCTCAACGCTCTATGCGCAAAGATGATTCAGACAACGATTTAGTTAAAATTGCAAACCACGTGAATGAGGCCGGTGGCGAAATCATCTGGCTAAAAAGACAGGTTGTTGATAAGAACGGGAAAGCGCTGTCCGGCTTGCATGTTGAAATTTGGCAATGCGATATTAACGGTGTTTATTTTCATTCTGGTGACAGCCGTTCAGGCGAACACGATAATGCATTCCAAGGGTTTGGACACGACATAACTGACGACAGCGGTCAATATCAGTTCCGAACAATAAAACCAGCCAAGTACACTGGTAGAGCACCACACGTCCATGTAAAAGTATGTACTGAACACAAGGAATTGCTTACAACACAACTCTATATAAAGAACCACCCTGACAATCGCAATGATTCAATATTCAAACGCCTGACTAAGACACAGGCCAACGCGGTATCCATTGTTATTCCAGATGAAGGTGAAGAACCCATCGCAACAATTGATATCAAATTGCCGTAAAAACGAATATTATTCTGACCACCATACAACAACTTTAGGCTAGCACCGTGACTACGCAAAAACAACATTTCCCCAGCATCCCTGCCTACGAATTGGATTTTGAATCCTATCTAAGCCTAAACCGATGTAATTGGTCTGTTGATAGCTCGCAAGCCGTACTACTCATTTATGACATGCAAACCTGGTACGTGAATCGGTACGAAGATCCATCTCGACTTGTATCCCAAATTGTTCGTCTGCGTGCCAGTGCAGAGGCAGCTGGTGTGCCAACCATATTTGCAAAAGCTGACCCAGTTTCCCATCTCACCGAACGTGGCATTGCGCGAGATCTGTGGGGCGATGGTATCGGTGCCGTGCAAGATGCCGAAAGCACTGACGAGGACATCTATTCCGAACTCAAACCGCAACCCGACGACTTTATTATTCTTAAAAGAAAGTACAGCGCATTTTTCGAGACCGATCTTGAAGCACTGTTGCGCCGCATGAACCGAAGTCAAATCATATTATGTGGAAACTACGCCAACCACGGCTGCATGACCACAGCGGTTGATGCGTACATGCGTAACTTCAAAGTGTTCTTTGTAGCAGATGCGTTGGGGGCGTTTGATGCCGCTAGTCACGAGCTTGCCCTAAAATGGGTAGCCGATGTTTGTGGGCAGATTGCACTAACAGACTCAGTTGAGAGCGCATTAAAATTGTAGCGATTGTCCGTTTAGCTATCGCTTCTTACTGGCAGGTTTATCTCTTTAGCGCTCAAGTTAGATGCGCAGTGCTTAATTAGCTTTCTAAGAGCCTTGAACACATGTTGACCCTACTTCATTGATATGTCGAACGTGTATTCCATGTTTTAGCATCACCAGCCTGAACAACGAGACCATCAGAGACATCAAATAAAACTAAATGCGTCAAGTCAGGCCTAGAACGAGAAGCATAGAGCATACCTTTAGCCCCTGATTTTCGTGCAGTATCGGAATACTGCCAAGTTGGCGCAGGCTCGCCATTCTCGACACAATCCTGCCACACCATTGATGCGTGAGCCGTAAAGTCTGTCTGTCGAATATCATAGATACAGGAGGCATTAATCTGTAGAGGGACAATAATACGATCTCGATCAGCTGATTTTAGATAGCGTTTGATTGCTACGCTCGCGCCCTCTTCGGTGCACGAGGTATATAGAGCAACTTGATTGCTATGATGAAAGCGGCCTATAGGAGAGCTGACAGGCGTGCAAGTTTGCTCTGATTGCTCGGCAAACATAATCCGCCAAACTAAACCTGAATATTCTACGAGTTCTATAGAGCTTTCCTCCTCTGAATGCGAGTCTTTGGGCATGGTGCTCCTGATATTTTAACGAATCTTCAATGGGCGAGTGTTCCGCTAGTAACCTGAGAGTTATAAACGGCACACTGTGCCCTAAACCGCCAGGCAGCTCCATATTTGATTCTACAACAAAGTATTAGATCGGTACGGCTAACGAGGGTGTAGAAAAACCCACCCCAGCGCAACAACGTTCTGCCGTAGCCAGGTTGTGTGGCAGGATCAAGTGCTTACTGTATGGCTCCGTTAGACCTGCGTTGTTACGAAGTCCAGTCTTGCGAATGCATGCAAACGACTCACAGCTTAGATAAAACTAATTCCCAAACAAACTTCGGTTTATCGTATCTGTGAATCGTATGCTTTTCTCTCAGTAAAGTATCCCATTTCTCAGCAGTAAATATCGACACTAGCGCGCTCTCATCAAAGAACCGTTTTGCACTGCCCTTAACTTGGTAGTAGTTGAATTCAATTTCAGGATATCCAGTAGCACCATAATTGACATCGTCAGTGGAATTAACTCGAACGAGTAGAAGGCCATCATCTGCCAGGGACGTGTGTATTTTCTCAACAATCTCTATCGTCTCCTCCCACGTAAAGTAATGCAAACTAAGACTTGCTACCACCACAGGGTAAGACGCTTCATCATTTGGCAAATCCGACCGAATATCACCAACATGAAAGGAGCAATCAAGGTTTCTTTGCAATGCAATATCAATGGCGTCTTTTGACCAATCCACCCCAACGACCTTAAGGCCAGCCTCGCACAACTGCTGTGTATCACGCCCCTCCCCGCAACCTAACTCCAGAATGGCTTTTCCACCTGAAGCGCCGAGAATTGTCTCAAGCCATCTATCCAACCACTTGTCGGTATCTTTGCACATAACACCTCCAATCAAAAAGAAAGTTTGTTAGCAGGCCTTACTTCAGTCATCAGGAACACTGGATAGACAGGTAGGTTGTGGGCGGAGCCCGCTTTCTGGTTGACTGTCCAGTGCTTGCTGCATGGCTCAGTTAGACGGCACACAAGATACAACTTACACCACTATGCAATTGACTTGCTATACCAATATTTGGTATTGTACGGAAACTTTAGGTGAGTATTTCTTATGCCCAAGAATACAAGTATATCGCTAGGCGACCATTTTGATGGCTTCATTTCCAAGCAGGTGAAATCTGGTAGATACGGCTCAGTAAGTGAAGTTGTTCGTGATGGCCTGCGCTTACTCGAAGAACAAGAGCAACAACGCTCAGCACTTCGAAAAGCATTGATTGCTGGTGAAAAAAGTGGCATTGCAGGTCCGTTGGATATTGAACGGATAAAGCAGAAAGGCAGAGAGCGCCTGCAGGAAAAACGAAAACGTGCTTAGAATTGTCAATTCAGCACTTGCTGAACTTGACCTACTAGAAATCTGGCTTTATACCGCTGAAGAATGGAACCTTTCGCAAGCAGATAGTTACCTAGCTCAACTCGGTAACACCCTCAAGAATTTGATTGACTACCCAGAATTGGGAAAAGACAGAAGCGAACTCAGAAAGGGTTACAGATCACTTCTGATCAATCATCATCTCGCCTTCTACCGCTTGATTGGTGATGAAATTCAAATCATGAGAGTACTACACGAATCAGTCGATCTAGAAAAACACCTTTGATTTCTACAGCTAATTCTCAACTGACATCAAAATTTCTTAGAAAAGTGGTTTTGCCGACCAACATCTGCCATCAGGAATACTGGATAGACGATCAAGTTATGGGCGGAGCCCACGTTCTGGTCGGAGGCTGTCCAGTGCTTGCTGCATGGCTCAGTTAGACATCGTCGCTAGTACCGTTATCACATCATTATTGGGCAACACTGTAAACTAGCGGGATGAGCACTGCTGCCACCTCTCGAATATTCATAATTGCTGGCCCAAACGGTGCAGGCAAGACGACGTTTGCGAGAGAATATTTGCCCAATGAGGCCGATTGTCCAGTATTTGTAAATGCAGATCTCATTGCGGCTGGTCTCGCCCCTTTTGATCCAGCTAAGGCAGCGATTGCCGCTGGTAGGTTGATGCTCGGCGAATTAAAGCGCCATGCCGATAATATGCAGAGCTTTGCGTTTGAGACCACGCTCTCTGGCAGCTCATATTCGCGGATGATTCCAGAATGGCAACGCACGGGGTATTTAGTAAAGTTGATATTTTTAAAGCTAAATTCCGCAGATGACGCAGTGAGCCGAGTAGCCCAGCGGGTGCGACATGGAGGCCATGACATACCAGAAAAAACGATTAGGCGGAGATTCACGAAAGGAATGACTAATTTTCGAGATCTATACGCGCCGATC
>JALZUD010000110.1 GCA_023301725.1 Granulosicoccus sp.
TGTGTAGTCGCGTAACGCCGTGTAGAAACGCCGAAGTACCGCCCTTGCAGAATCCAGTGATTCCGTCATGTAATTGAGTGGGCTACGATAGTGACTGCCCAATATAAACATCCTCACCTCCTCGCCTGTGTAATCCTCTAACACGTCTTTTAGTGTCAGAAAATTGTTGAGGGATTTGGACATTTTTTCGTCCTTGATTCTCACCAAGCCATTGTGCATCCAGTATTTTGCAAAGCGACCTCCAGTGAGTGCCTCGCTTTGCGCAATTTCGTTCTCGTGATGAGGAAATTCCAAATCCATACCGCCGCCATGAATATCAAATTCCTCGCCCAGTAGCTCCAAAGACATCGCTGAGCATTCGATGTGCCATCCCGGACGTCCTTCACCCCAAGGTGAATCCCAACTCGGCTCGCCAGGTTTGGCTGACTTCCACAACACGAAATCCATCGGGTCGCGCTTATGCTCATCTACCGCCACACGCTCACCCGAGCGCAGCTCATCGAGCTTACGCCCGGAAAGTTTTCCATAGTCGGCAAACGATGACACTGAATAGAACACATCGCCGTTATCTGCAGCGTACGCATGCTTGGATTCAATGAGGCGCGAAATCATACTGATCATGCCTTTGATGGTTTGTGTGGCGCGCGGCTCATGGGTGGGGGGCAGTACATTCAAGGCTCGCTCATCATCATGCATTTCGTCGATAAAACGTTGTGACAGAGCTTCTGGAGACTCATTGTTTTCGGCCGCACGTTTGATGATTTTGTCGTCTACATCAGTTATGTTACGAACATAGTTGACGGACAGCCCCATTGACTGCAAGTGCCTGAACAGCACATCGTAGACGATCATCACTCTGCCATGGCCTACATGGCACACGTCGTAGACAGTGATACCACACACATAAAGCCCTACATGACCCTCTTTCAGGGTTTCAAAAGGCTCTTTCGTCCGAGTCAATGTGTTGTGTAGGTGCAGCATTGGTACCTGTATTAAAGTAACTGGTAAAAAGTAAGCCGCTAAGCGTACCAGATTACGGGATGGTTACTGGACGTTAGAATCAAGGTAATAGCGGATACCATATGGAACTTATGCAGTGTAATCCCTCCAATAGCACCGGAAATCTCACCATGTCACTCAAACGCAATGCCAAAAGCAATGCGACTGCGGTCATGTTGCTGGCAACACTACTGTTTGCAGCCTCTTATGCGATCGCCCAAGATAACAGCCATAGCAACGGCAGCCAGCGTTTTGTCGAGGAATACCCTCACGTAACGTTGACGACAAGTATGGGAAACATCCTTGTCGAACTTGACCCTGCAAGAGCACCTCAAACGGTAGAGAATTTCCTCACCTATGTCGACGACGGGTATTACAACGGCACCATTTTTCACAGAGTCATCGATGGCTTTATGATTCAAGGTGGCGGGTTTACAGCCGATTTTAAGCGCAAGACCACGCGCGCCCCGGTTAGCAACGAAGCCTACAACGGATTACGCAATTCACGTTACACCATCGCGATGGCTCGCACTAATGCGCCCCATTCAGCCACGTCGCAGTTTTTCATCAACAGTGCAAACAACAACAACCTTGACCATACCGATACCAGTTCACGCGGTTGGGGTTACACCGTGTTTGGTCGAGTGGTTGAAGGATTTGAAGTTGTTGACGCTATCAGTGCCACCAGAACCTCTTCCGGTGGACCGTTTAGCCGCGACGTTCCAACAACATCCATTGTCATCAATGGTGTAGAACGGGCTGCCGCTCTCCAGAATGAGGCCGCTGAGGGTTCTACCGGCAACAATGGGGCTGGTAATAACAACCAAGCCAGTGACACTGCAAAATCCGCCGACTCCACTGACGAACCAAATGCAGCAGCAGCGAACCCTGACAGCGACGCCATGCAAAGCATTGAGCCATCGGCAACGAAAACCAGCCTTGAAGCCAATGTTAATGTTGAGCGTGGCCCCCTGTTCACTTTTATAGAGCTGTTTAGACAAAACTAGTCTGCCCTGCGCTGTGATCAGCACGTCGCTAGGGTGTAACCCTAGTGATGCATAAAATTCCGTGCCGCTCCTTGCATAAATCTCTATAAGCTCCTGGTCTCGAAATTTTATGCATCACTAGGGTAAACTTAGCGCTGTCAATTTTAATCGATCCGCTCAGGCTTAATTTCATGAAAGCAACAGTCACGACCAACAAAGGCGTCTTTTCTCTAGAGCTAGACGTTGAGAAAGCACCGATCACCTGCGCTAACTTCAAGCAGTACGCCGATGAGGGGCATTACAACGGAACCATATTTCATCGGGTTATTCCTAATTTCATGATTCAAGGCGGCGGTTTTGACGCCAACATGGAACAAAAAACCACGCGTGACAACATACAGAATGAAGCTGCAAATGGCTTAACTAACGACTTGGGCACAGTTGCCATGGCCAGAACCCCTGACCCTCATTCTGCCAGCTCGCAGTTTTTCATCAATTTAACGAACAACGATTTTTTGAACTACCGTGACGAATCTCAAGCAGGCTTTGGCTATTGCGTATTCGGCAAAACGGTAGACGGCATGGAAACAGTGGACGCCATTGCTGCAGTAAGCACCGGTTCATCGGGCCACCATCAAGATGTGCCTGTCGAAGCTGTCGTCATCGAATCAATCGTTGTTAGTGAGTAGCTTGAAAAGTTACTCGCCTGAGGCGCCAGCCTACTTTGTTGCCGACCTTCATCTCGATCTGAGTAACAGCAAGGCATACAAGCTGGCTCTAACGTTCTTTAAGAGCATCCGGCAATCTCAAGGGATTTATATCCTGGGAGACCTATTCGAGTACTGGATAGGTGACGATGCGGGGCTGGAACTCCATCGGGAAGTGATAGAAGAGCTGTATAGCCTGAGCGTCGCCGGCATCCCTTTGGTTATTATGCTGGGCAATCGGGATTTTTTATTGGGCCCTCAGTTCTCGCAGGCAACCGGTGCTCAAGTTGTGCGTGAGGATGAATACCTGATCAAACTTGCCGGTGAATCCGTTCTACTCATGCACGGCGACACTTTGTGCACCGATGATGCTGACTACCAGGAATTTCGCCAGCAATTGCGCAGCACTAAGTGGCAGTCTTGGTTCCTGTCACAAACCATTGAAGAAAGAGTAGCAACAGCAAAGGGACTCAGCGCACAGAGCAAAGAGCACAGCGCCAATAAGACGAACGAGCTTATGGATGTCACTGAATCCACTGTTGCTGCACGGCTGTTAGCCAATAACTGCAGCACAGTTATTCATGGACACACTCACCGGCCGGCTGAGCACATCGATCCTGCCAATCAGAACAAGCGCTTCGTTGTGGGCGATTGGCACAATGATCATGCTCTTTATGTGGTTCACGATGAGTGTGGCTTGCAGCTCTGCAGGTTTGACGGACAAACTGAAATTTAGCGCTTTGACCCGGTAGTACCTTGGTGTTTCAGCTGTAGTTCTTGCGCAGTGAGTTCGCCACCCCGACAACGGTTGGGATCCATGCAGCTGTAAATTTTGGATCCCCGCCTTCGCGGGGATAAAAATAGTGCTGGCTTTACGATATGACTGTCATTACCCGTCGCTGGCAGTTTTAAGTCTCTGCCACTCCTTGTATTCACGCTCCATCTCTTTAATCACGTCCAACTCTTGCTCAGTGAATCCAGCCTGTAATCGAGCTTCACGATTAAACGGGCTTCGAAGGTAGGCGCTGTTGGCGCCCTCTTTGAGTAAGTCCTGAAATACGGCAGTTCCATCCAGTTTGCGTTGTGCGCACACATAACGAAACCAGCGATTGCCGACAGCCACGTGAGTGATTTCATCCGTATAGATGCGTAAAAGAATATCAGCTGTATCCTCGTCATTCATATGCCTAAGCTTGTCAATCATTGGCGGTGCAACATCGAGCCCCCGTGCCTCTAGAATTCGGGGTACCAGAGCCATACGCACGAGCACGTCGTGATCGGTACCTCTCGCCATATCCCACAATCCATCATGCGCAGGTAGTTGCCCATACCAAGTGTCGAGTGACTTCAACCGGTGGTGCAAGAGCATGAAGTGCTCACCTTCCTCTGATGCCACTCTCAACCAATCTTCAACATACTCGGCTGGCATACCACGAAATCGATACACGGCATCAATGGCCAGATTGATCGCGTTAAATTCGATGTGTGCCAGCGAGTGAATTAGTGCAATGCGCCCTTGAGGACTGCCCAATGAACGTTTAGCCAGCTGCCGGGCATCTACCAGTTCAGGTGCATCAGGCCTTCCAGGGCTTTTAAGCGTGCGTATTTCCGATGCGCCGGTGTCAACCATGGCAGCTCTGCGTTCTTGATCACTCGCATTCATCCAGAAAGCATATAGCTCTGCACACAGCTGCGACTTGAACGGTGGGTCGGCACACAGCAAGGCCTGCTCGCAGGCCGCATAGATGTCAGTGGTTCGAACGGTATTGGCCACACTCATATTGCTAAACTTATCACTCTGTTGTTACGTAAACTTAACATGAACAAATTAATCACAAGACTCACCATCATTTTTCTGGCTCTTGGTCTGCTCGCAGGCTGTGCGCTCAAACCCTCTATTCCAGAGGAGGCCCTGGCAGAGTCTGTACAACCCTTCGTACTCGAGCGCGACCTACTAGGCAAGACAAAAGCCACGGGGAGTTTCAGTGCAATTGATGGCACCTATCGGGAATTTGTCGCCTATGTTGATGGTAGCTGGGATGGCGAGAAGATGACACTAGTAGAAGATTTCGAATATGCCGATGGGGTTAAAGAGAGAAAAACCTGGGTGCTAACCAAGCTTGAAAACGGAGAGTTTTCAGGCACACGTGAAGATGTTGTTGGAACTGCACGAGGCTACCAGGATGGCAAGGCGTTCAGACTGGAATACACCATGGCACTACCCGATGAAGATGGTAACCCCGGGCGTAAAATGAAGTTTCTTGATGTGCTAGCTAATCAGGCCGATGGTGGTATCAGTAACAAGGCGATCGTAGGTATTTGGGGTTTTCGTGTGGCAACAGTCGATCTAACTTTTGCTCGCGAATAAGAAGCCGTCCATATTTTGCAATGCTGACTTCGGCAATATTGTCGTTCCCGCACAGTTAAGTGTCGGCCTACTGCGTCCCCGCCAGAGTCTTAAACAGTTCCCGACTCTTCAATGGTCGCTCGCCAATATGCAAGCGCACAATGGCACGCATCAACTGCCGGCATTCCTGCAACGTGGATGTACTGTCAAAGTTTATCTGTTCCATAGCGATCAACGTCTGGCCCTTCACACTAATACCCTCATCAAGCGTTATTCCGTCCGCATGAATAGAGGGGCTGAGACTTGTGGTGGCTCCTGTATTGCGCGTTGATCCTCCTTGTGCCACTGTGACGCCCAATCTATGCTTCTCTTTCAATAACCCAAGCCCGGCACTACCTTCAATAGGCACTGCTATAGCATTCGCTGGATGATACAAATACTGGGTTTCAGGCACTATAGGCGACCCATCAGCTGTGCAATGACTTAGCACAGGCAACACGCCCATGGCATCAAGCACCTGTAGCTCAAAGCTGCGTATTACTCGCTCATGATCAATCTCGGGTTGCGTCAACTCGGCTAATGCCATTGAATACAAGGCAAATACAGACTCATTGCGTTGATCCTTGCCCAGTAATCGCAACGTTAGCTCGTTGATGTAATAACCACAGGCCAGGCGGACCCGCTCAAGGTTCAACGCAGCACCACTGTCCTCAATGCCTGTTAGTGTGCGTAATTCACCAGCTCCAACCCACGATAGCAGTAGGGGTCGGAACGGTTGGTAGAGTGCACGAATGGAAGGTCGCGAGTTACGCGCACTTTTGGCGATCAACGCCACACGGCCATGATTGAGCGTAAACGCATCAACGATGTAACTGGATTCCTGATACTCGTGATAATGCAATATGTAAGCGGGTTGCACCGATGAGCTTACACTGTCGTCCTCGTAGTCCATAGCTAGCTCAGGCTAAGTGTTGTCATAACCCAGACTACGCAAGGCACGCTCATCATCGGCCCAACCTTCCTTCACTCGTACCCACAGTTGTAAAAAAACTTTGTTATCAAACAAGGTTTCCAGAGTGATTCGAGCACGTGTGCCTACCTCTTTGAGTTGTGCGCCACCCTTGCCAATAACAATACGCTTCTGGCTGTTTTTCTCCACCCAGATAACAGCGCCAATACGTAATAAATCAGGTGCTACCTCGAAGGTTTCGATATCAACACTGAGCGCATAAGGCAGCTCGGCGGACAACAATCGCGTTAGTTGCTCTCGCACCGCTTCAGCAGCCAGAAATTTTGATGAGCGGTCAGTTAGCTCATCTTCATCGTAGCGCCATGCAGCCTCCGGGATGTACCCTTGTACGGCACTCACCAAGGCATCAACGCCCTTGTTTTTTCTGGCAGATATCAGGAACACACCTTTGAGCATATCGTGCTGAGGTATGCGCGTCAGGTAGGGCAGTAGTTCTTCTTTGTGCTTGATGGTGTCTATCTTGTTTACCGCAATAAGAAAAGGTACGCCCGTGTTGCTGACAAGATCAAAAGCCCGTTGGTCATCATCATTCCAGACCATGGACTGAACCAGCAGAATCACCAAATCAACATCGTGCAAAGAGGACGAGGCCGTGCGATTGAGCACCTGATTCAGCTTGCGAGTACCGGTAACGTGTATGCCGGGTGTGTCGACATAAATGACCTGGGTCTCATCCTTTGTCTGGATACCAAGAATGCTATGCCGCGTTGTTTGCGGCTTATGTGCAGTAATACTCAGTTTTTGCCCAATCAGGCAATTGAGCAGCGTCGATTTGCCCACATTAGGCCTGCCAGCAATAGATACAACACCGCAAAAACTCATGATACAACCTGACACTTAAAGGAATAGCGACAGTTTACGCACCCTGCTCGTCTTCTGTGTGTTTTACTAATTTTTCAATCATTAATTGCGCTGCAGCCTGCTCGGCCTTACGGCGGCTACGTGCTGTGGCTGTGACCTTGAATGCAGGCTCACTGACCTCACAGCGCACCACGAACTGCTGGTCGTGCTGTTTACCGCTGGTCTCTATCACCTGGTAGTCAGGCAATGCCAGTCCCGTGGACTGCAGTTGTTCCTGTAGTCGGGTCTTGGGGTCTTTGAGCTCTGCCGAGGCAGGTAACTCGACAATACGATTACCGTAGAGCTTCAGCACAACAGCGCGAGCCGTGTCATAACCTGCCTCGACAAATACAGCGCCAATGATCGACTCCACTACATCAGACAATGTGGAGTCACGATTGAACCCGCCGCTGCGAAACTCACCCACCCCCATGATCAGGTAGTCGCCAAGCTGCAACTCACGGGCAATCTCTGCCAAGGTGCTTTGACGAACGAGACTGGCCCGCAGGCGGCTTAAAGAGCCTTCGTTGTCCCCACTGCGCAGATGGAACAATTCGGTAGCAATCGTGAAATTGAGAAAGCCGTCACCCAGAAATTCTAGGCGCTCGTAGTTTCTCGAACCACTTGAGCTGTGCGACAAGGCTTCCTTGAGCAACTGCTCGTCCTTGAACGTATAACCAATTCTGTCTAGCAGTGTTTGTATCTGTGCCATGCATGCACTTTACCAGCGCATGCAGGCAGACACTAGTGTGAACGACACTTTACTGGATCGGCGCGCCTTGGGCATCGTTATGGAAAGAGGTCACCACATCAACGTTGCGAAATAAATTGGCTCTACGCTCATACTGAACCGTCACAACGTAACCTACATCAGCTTCGCGTTTGAGATGGATCGTGTCTTCGGCTTTCAGATCCCACAAGTTATTGTGTGCATAGGCCTGATTGACGAACTTGTAAACTTTGCTTTTCGACTGTTTTAAAATCTCCGGCTGTGATGCCAGGTCTTTGGTGATCGAGGTTACCGTCCAATGTTGCATATAATGCGGGCCCACCTTCAAGGCAAACATTCCAATGAATATCGCGACCGACATAATCAACATAACCCCAATAAAACTGAGGCCTCGTTGCCGTTGAAACGACCGGTGGGTGGTGTAGTGCATGCAACCTTTCCTCATCTGTATTGTGGATCCATCGCTTGACGCGAATAAACCCATCTATTTAAAAGCTGTGCTGGTAACAAGGCTCACCTACGGTCAATAAACCCGCGCAAGCTTCAACTACCAGTTAGCTGTAAATTAATAGATCGTCAGAAGAGAGTAGTTCCTGAGTAAGGATTTGGACCAGTGGTCGCAGTTTGATCACTGGTCGAGAATAGCAAGGTGGTATTTTGTGACAGGTGCAGCTATTTGATAGCGCTTGCCAGTCGACTCCAGATAACACCACCATTCCAGTGCATCCAGATGAATCTGGCCTTACCCACAAGGTTCTCTTCGGGCACAAATCCCCAGAACCTGCCATCGTTACTACGATCACGGTTGTCTCCAACCATGAAATAGTGGCCTTCCGGTACTACAAAGTTGCCAGAACCCTTGGGGCGCTCACCGCTGTATTCAAGAATAGTGTGAGGGTGCTCTCCCAGCAGCTCGTTTCTTACTACTGAGCCTCTAACAGGTTGATCGTTTATCGGGCTGATATAAGGTGCATCGCCGTCAGTCTCGACAACCTCACCATTAACGGTCAACGTTCGGTCAGAGTACTGGACTTCGTCACCCGGTAAACCGATCACGCGCTTGATGTAGTCAAGTCGAGGGTCATCAGGAAAACGGAAAACGGCCACATCACCACGCTCAGGAGAACCTGTGTCGAGGATTTTTGTATGCACGATAGGCAGACGAACGCCGTAGCTAAACTTGTTGACGAGAATAAAGTCGCCAACCAGCAACGTCGGGATCATTGAGCCTGATGGGATTCGAAATGGCTCGAACAGGAAAGAGCGCAGCACCAGTACAACCAGAAATACCGGGAAGAAAGACTGCACATACTCAACTAATATCGGTACGTGCTCGCCACGACCCGCAGCGCGTCTTTTGGGCGCAAATGCCAAAGCATCTATCAGCCAGATGAGACCAGTGATGGCGGTTGCCAGCACCAGCACCAACGGAAAATTAAGCTTATCTATCCAACTGGTTTGCATCAGCTACGGTCCGATTGTAGTACGGCCAAAAAGGCTTCCTGCGGAATTTCAACCTTTCCAACCTGTTTCATGCGTTTCTTGCCTGCCTTCTGCTTTTCAAGCAGTTTACGTTTACGCGACACATCTCCGCCGTAGCACTTGGCGGTAACGTTCTTGCGCAACGCTTTGATAGATGAGCGGGCAATGATATGCGCGCCAATGGCGGCTTGCACAGCAACCTCAAACATTTGCCGAGGAATAATTTCTTTCATCTTGTCAGCCAGCTCGCGGCCGCGAGTTTGCGAACGGTCACGATGGATAATCGATGCCAGAGCGTCCACTTTGTCTCCGTTGATCAGCAGATCCACTTTGACCAGATCAGCGGCCTGGAAACACTTGAACTCGTAGTCGAACGAGGCGTAGCCTTTACTCACAGATTTAAGCCTATCGAAAAAATCGAGTACCACTTCCGACATGGGAAGCTCGTAGCTCATCTGTACTTGTCGTCCTAGATACTGCATGCTGATTTGTACGCCACGCTTCTCCACGCACAACTTGATCACATCACCCACGTAGTCTTGTGGTGTGAGGATATTGGCTCGGATAATGGGCTCGCGTATTTCGTCGATCACATTGATCATCGGTAGCTCGGACGGATTATGGATATACGTAACCTCACCTTTGGTATCAAGGATTTCGTACACCACGGTAGGCGCCGTTGATATCAGATCAAGATTGTACTCACGCTCTAGACGCTCTTGCACGATCTCCATGTGCAACATGCCCAGAAAACCGCACCGAAAACCAAAACCCAGCGCACTGGATGATTCAGGTTCAAAATTCAGAGCTGCATCATTGAGGCGCAACTTGGACAGCGCTTCACGAAAGTTCTCGTAATCGTCGCTTTCAATGGGGAACAGCCCAGCGAATACACGCGGCTGCACCTCTTTGAATCCAGGCAATGCCTCAAGCGCAGGTTTTGACGCCAAGGTGATGGTGTCACCCACACGAGCAGCTTCGATCTCTTTGATACCCGCGATGATGAAACCCACCTCACCTGCACACAAGCGATCCAGCGTTTTACGCTTGGGCGTGAAGATACCCACATCGTCTGCCTGGAATGTACGTCCAGTGGACATGATTTTGATTTTTGAACGACGCTCAATAGTGCCCTCGATAACACGCACTAGAGTCACAACGCCCACGTAGGCGTCGAACCAAGAGTCAATAATCAACGCCTTGAAAGGTGCATCCAGATCCCCTTTGGGTGGCGGAACACGAGCCACCAGCTGTTCCAGCAAATCTTCTATACCCACACCGGTTTTCGCGCTCACCTGAATGGCATCGTGAGCCTCTATACCAATGATTTCTTCAATCTCATCGACCACACGCTCTGCATCAGCTGCCGGCAAATCGATTTTATTCAGTACAGGAATGACTTCCAGTTCTTGTTCTATCGCTGTGTAGCAGTTGGCTACGCTTTGCGCCTCTACACCTTGAGAGGCATCTACCACCAGCAAAGCCCCTTCACACGCGGACAGCGAGCGTGAGACTTCGTAGGAGAAGTCGACATGGCCCGGGGTGTCAATGAAGTTAAGGTGGTAGGTCACGCCATCTTTTGCGACGTAGTCTAGGGACACTGCTTGCGCTTTTATCGTGATACCGCGCTCCTGCTCGATGTCCATCGAATCAAGAACCTGCGCAGACATTTCACGATCGCTTAACCCACCGCAAACTTGAATGAAGCGATCTGCAATCGTCGACTTACCGTGATCAATATGGGCGATGATTGAAAAATTACGAATGTTTTGCTGCATGCGGCTCGCGTGACAGTGAAGAGGTGCGTTGACTAGAAAATAAAAAGCGTTGGCTAAGGCACGCAATTAGTGACATGGCAACCTCGAGTTCGAAGCCACCGCTACCACAAAGACGCTATTGTAGCCTGCCTAGGAGTCTGCGCGACAACAAATTAATCGTTCACGCGTTATCCTGTTTCGATGGGACCGCCTGCAGCGGCGCTAGGCCACCGCAAGTGCAGTTCGCAAGGCTTGCAGATCTAAAAAATGCTCACAAACCTCGACTTGCCCACAAAAGAGCACGGGGACTCGCACGTTGTAAGCGGCATGCAGATCAGAACTACTATCGATGTCCACTTTCTGTAATGCAAAGCTGCCCGCATCAAGAAGCTCGTACAACTGCGCCTCCATGTCTTCGCATAAGTGGCACCCCTCACGATAAAATAGAGTGAGTGGTGCTTTTGCTTCAGGCATGGAAGTAACCATGGCGCGCCTTAGGTCCTTACTAAGGTTCTAGCTGTATCGCCAGAAATACAGGACCTTCCTGACGATGCACGAGAATGGCCACGTTGCGCCCGCCATCGAGCTCTGCCAGTACGTTGCGCAAGTCATCGGCATTATCAATAGGTTTGTTATCTAGCATCGAAATAATATCGCCTGCAACAATACCAGCCTCGCCCGCAGGGCCATCCTCTTTGACACTGTCAACCACGACGCCACCTCGATCAACACCCAAGGCTTCTCGGGTTTCATCATCCAGCGGCTGAACGGTCATTTGCAGTACGTTTCTGATGCTCGGCTTAGCTGATGGCCTCACTGTCTGGCGCAGATCATCGTCGCTGGGCAGCTCACCAATATTCACAACAACCTCAACGCTTTGCCCTTCGCGGACGACATCAAGCGTTGCATCACTGTTGGCCGGAACACGACCTACCAAAGGTGGAAGCGATGAGGAGCGTTCAATCTTCTTGCCTTCGAAGTGCGTGATAACGTCACCAACGCGCAGACTCGATTGCGAAGCAGGGCTGTCAGGAAGAATACGAGATACCAATGCACCATGTGCCACTTGCATACCAAAAGACTCGGCAAGCTCCATAGTGACTTCTTGAATAATGACACCCAGCCAACCTCGCTTCACCCCGCCTCCGTTCCTGATCTGGTCGGCCACATCAATAGCCATCTCGATAGGAATAGCGAACGACAAGCCCATAAAGCTGCCCGTACGGCTATAAATCTGGCTGTTAATACCAATAACCTCACCACTAAGGTTAAACAGAGGCCCTCCAGAATTACCTGGATTAATAGCAACGTCGGTTTGAATAAATGGCACATAACTTTCGTTGGGTAAGGCACGACCTGTTGCACTAACAATACCGGCAGTAACCGAAAAATCAAAACCAAATGGCGAGCCAATAGCCAGCACCCACTCACCAACTTCAAGCGCATCACTATTGCCAATACGCACCACAGGTAGATCGTCAGCCTCGACTTTTAGAACAGCAACATCAGAGCGCGGATCAGCGCCCACCACCTGAGCGGTTAATTGTCGTCTGTCGTGCAGCCTGACGGTGACTTGATCGGCCGATTCCACCACATGATTGTTGGTGAGGATATAACCGTCTCTGGAAATAATAAAACCCGAACCTGTCGCGCTTGACTCTGACGGCGCTCTAGGCTGCTCCTGAAATCGCTTAATAAGTTCGTCAAGCTCTTCATTGCCTTCAATTCCGGGAATAGCTGGGCGATCAGAGCCTCGTCGCGCCTGACTGATACTGATGTTAACCACGGCTTCGTGATTATTCTTTACGAGTGCTCTGAAGTCGGGTAGCCCGGATGACTGTGCAACACCGGTAGCTGGCGTGAGCGCAAAGGCAACCAGAC
>JALZUD010000111.1 GCA_023301725.1 Granulosicoccus sp.
GCCTTCATGCTGCCAAGACAGTTTCACATGATGTTTACAGAAAATCAGAAGCCAAAGTTTTTGCGCACAGCTTACTGGTTGTTTCCCTTGTACTTACTGTTACTAAACCTGCCCATCATTCCCATTCTTTTTGCAGGCAGGCACTTGTCTCTCTCTATACAACCCGATTTTTATGTCTTAGGGATGACAACAACGTTAGGTCATCAATGGCTAGCCGTTCTGGTCTTCATTGGTGGATTATCTGCAGCCAGCGCTATGATGATTGTTACCACACTGGCACTGTCTTCCATGTGTATGAACAATCTGTTTCTGCCCGCAGCTTTATCGGCTAATCAGGCCAAAGATTTTTACAGTCGATTGCTATGGGGCCGACGCGCCATCATTGCCATCATTATTTGTGCAGGTTACGGCTTTTACATTCTGATTGAACTTAACGAAGGCCTTGCCAGCATTGGACTCATCTCCTTTGTGGCCGCCGCACAACTTCTGCCGGGCATGGTCGGTTTACTTTTCTGGTCTCGCGCCACACAAAAAGGATTTATAGCAGGCTTAGCCGGCGGTGCAACACTGTGGTTTTTGATTCTTATATTGCCTTTACTGAATTCAGGCTATGACCCACAGAGCTGGTTCCCTGTTGAAACAGATATCTGGACGCTATCAACGTTCAGCACACTGAGTCTCAATTTCGCTTTGTTTGTTATCGGCTCACTCGGCACACGCCCATCCAACAAAGAGCAGTTTGCAGCGCTTGCCAGCATGGAAAGCACCGGTTTGCGCACTGGCGAATACACGGTGGGTCGGTCGGTTGCACACTACCAGTATGCGTTACAGCAATCGCTTGGTAATAAAGTTGCCACACAAGAACTACAACGCGCTGTACAGGAAACAGGAATAAATCTTGAAGAGAACAGGCGCTCGGAGTTACGCGTTCTGCATGACCGGTTAGAACGAAACTTGACCGGTCTGCTCGGCCCTGCTCTTGCGCGAGAAATTCTCGAACGACAAGTTAGTAGCAGCAAGAGTTCAAGCGAATCTCCTGACGTTCGTCAACTTGAAAGGCGCTTACGCGACTCTCGCGAACAGATGCGAGGATTAACCAAACAACTTGACGACTTAAGGCAGTACTTACAAACAGTACTTACACAGTTGCCGCTGGGCGTATGCTCCATCACAGCTGAAGGCAGAATTAATATCTGGAATTCCGCCATGCGTTCTCTTACCAACATCAATGATCGTGATGCTTATGAAAAACTTCTGCCAGAGCTGATACAACCCTGGGGTGAACTGCTACAAGAATTTGCCCTCTCGGATGACAACACACGATTTCGCCAGACAGTGAGTGTTGCGGGACGTGCAACAACCATTAACCTGCATAAAGCAAACATTGATGTATCAGAACAACCCAGCGATACTGCGCTCGCAGGCCTGGTAATTCTTATGGAAGACCAGACCAATCTGCACACACTTGAATCTGAACTTGCACATACAGAGCGTTTAGCGTCGGTAGGCCGACTAGCCGCAGGCGTTGCTCATGAAATAGGCAACCCGCTAACAGGCATTGCCAGTATCGCGCAGAACATACATTTTGATATCGCAGACGCTCTGGTTGATGCACCCACAGAAAAGCTAATACAAGGACTTGTAGGCGAACAAACAAACGACATCCTGTCTCAAGTCAACCGCATAAACAACATTGTAAGATCGTTGTTAGCTTTTTCACACGCTGACTCAGTGGACGACAGCCCACATAATCACGTCAATGCAGCTGACATAGCACACGAAGCGCTACGCCTTGTGCGCTTGGCACCTGACACACATCGACTCACTTTCGAATGTTCTCTACCTGCCGATGCCATTGTAAACGCTAACCCAAATCTGCTCATGCAAGTGTTTGTTAATCTAATTAACAATGCCTGCGATGCATCACCTGATGGAGCAAAGGTTGAAATCGAAGGCTTTTTGAAAGATAACCGGCTAATAGTGAATACAAAAGATCAAGGCACTGGAATTGACTTGGCACACCGTGAACATATTTTTGAACCGTTCTATACCACCAAGCCAGTAGGCCAAGGTACTGGGCTTGGCTTATCATTGGCCTATAGCATAGTCAGCAAACACGGTGGACGACTACGTGTGGCAAATAGCTTAACAGGCACCTGCATGACATTCAGCTTACCGTTGGCTACAACTAAATGAAAAGACTATTAATCGTCGAGGATGAAGACGTCATTCTCAAGGCCCTAAAACGCTTGCTTGAGAGAAACCATTTCGAGGTTCATTGCGCAGGCTCAGTGCAAGAAGCTCTAGCGTATAAGTTGCACTCGTTTGATCTGATACTCGCCGACTTACGACTACCCGGAGAACTTGGTACAGCGCTAATAGGCCCTGCAGACCCTATACCTGTGGTGATAATGACAAGTCATGCCAGTGTGCGTTCTGCTGTGGACGCTATGCGTCATGGAGCCATCGACTACATTGCAAAACCCTTTGATCATGACGAGTTGTTGATAGTCATACAACGTTCGTTACATCAAAATCTCATGCACGCTCAAAACCGCGCACTGAAACTGGATGTACATCGGCAGCACCCACTAGAGCATTATGTTTACGGCACCGGCTTATCCAGTATTCTAGAACGCATCACACACGAATCACAACGGCAACGATTCATGTACCTGCATGGCGAAAGAGGTACAGAACGCGAGTCGGTAGCCAAAGCCATTCATAGCCTGGGTGCCGATAGTGAAGGCCCCCTGCTGGTGTTGGATGCTTGCGAAAATCACCATGAAATGGCGACATTACTATTTGGATCAAACGCCTCTTCTGACCTGAAAAATGTACCCAGTGCAAAGTTGAACTTTGACTTGCCCAACGGCGGCTATTTACAAGCCGCACAGAATGGCACGCTTGTGATACGTAATCCAGAGCTACTGACACTTGAAGCTCAGCAGTTGCTATACAAGGCTGTTGCTGTGGGGATACCCGTGTCCTTAGGCAACATGAGCAGTGGAACAAAACAGGTGCAACTAATCTGTATCAGTGAAAACAAGTTGCAGTCATCCGTCGATGCAGATCGGCTCATACCGGAATTCTCCGACTTGTTTGCTGGCTGCGAATTTGAAATACCTCCACTACGAAAGCGCCCAGAAGACATAAACATCCTAGTCAAGCGACACCTGCTACGACTCGAGCAACGGTACGGGTGGAACACATTCAAAGTCAATGAAGACGCGATGGCCGCGCTAAAGGCAAATGCTTGGCTGGGCAATGTAGCCGAGCTAGAGAGCGTTTTAAACCACGCTGTATTTACGTGTAGAACTCAAACACTTACGTTGAACGATCTAGGCTTAAGCAACGACATTAGCGAAGGCACAAATGAGGGCCGCGATCTTAACCTGGACGAGTACTTCAGATATTTTGTTATCCGCAATCAGGCCAAGCTCTCAGAGACCGAATTAGCCTCGCGTTTGGGAATTAGCCGCAAGGCACTCTGGGAGCGCCGCCAGAAAATGAAGCTACTACGTGACCGAATCGACGAAAATTCGGGTTGAACTCCAGTTTGCAGCAATATCAAGAGCAAATAATCGTTTATTTTTCAGCTTCTTAACTTAAATTCATCAATCCAATTGACGGAATTTTTCAGGCAGGTAAACTGCGGCCATCAAAGTAAAAAATTCTACAACGAATGTCCGAAAACCCGACTTACCCGATATCCGCAGATTTTGCTGAATTAGCGCATATCAATCAGGAACGATACGAGGAGCTTTACGCGCGCTCCCTCAGTGATTCTGATGGCTTCTGGGCTGATCAAGCAGAGGAATTTATTGACTGGTTCAAACCTTGGGATCAGGTACAGAATTGGGATTTTCACACCGGCGATATCGCATGGTTCGACGGAGCCAAGCTAAACGTTGCGTACAACTGCCTTGACCGACATCTGGAAGATCGTAGCGAGCAAACTGCCATCATCTGGGAAGGCGATGACCCCGACGAATCCAGACACATCAGTTATCGCGAGCTGCACGACGAGGTATGCCGCTTCTCCAATGCACTCAAAGGCCTAGGTGTTAAAAAGGGCGACCGAGTATGTATCTACATGCCTATGATTCCTGAGGCGGCAGTCGCCATGCTCTCCTGTGCTCGCATTGGCGCTGTGCACTCAATTGTGTTCGGCGGCTTTTCTCCCGATGCACTCAAGGACCGTATCAATGATGCTGAATGCTCAATCGTTATAACCGCTGATCAAGGCTTGCGTGGTGGACGCAAAGTGCCTTTGAAAGCCAACGCTGATATCGCCTGCGAAAAAGCTGAAAGCGTAAAACGCATGGTAGTGGTTAAACGCGGGGGCGACGATGTCGAATGGAAGGATGGTCGTGATCTTTGGTACCACGAGCTTATCAACGGAGCCTCGCCTGATTGCCCAGCTGTAGAGATGGACGCAGAAGACCCACTGTTCATTTTGTACACATCGGGCTCAACAGGCAAACCAAAAGGCGTTTTGCATACCAGCGGCGGGTACATTGTTTATGCAGCAATGACACACAAATACGTGTTCGACTACAAAGACGGGGATGTGTACTGGTGTACGGCCGACGTGGGTTGGGTTACTGGACACTCCTACATCGTTTATGGCCCGTTAGCCAATGGCGCAACCACGCTGATGTTTGAAGGTATTCCCACCTACCCTAGCGTTAGCCGATTTTGGGAAGTCGTAGAAAAGCACAAAGTAAACACGTTCTATACAGCACCAACCGCCATACGTGCGCTTATGGCCCATGGCAATGAGCCAGTAACCTCAGCAGACCGCAGCTCATTGCGCTTGCTGGGCAGTGTCGGAGAGCCTATTAATCCTGAGGCTTGGGAATGGTATTCCAAGGTGGTCGGTGACTCCCAATGCCCGGTAGTTGATACTTGGTGGCAAACAGAAACTGGCGGCATACTGATCACACCTCTTCCAGGTGCCACCGCCTTGAAGCCAGGCTCCGCCAGCAAACCATTTTTTGGCATCGTACCTGTACTTGTCGATGAAGAAGGCAATGTGCTGGAGGGTGCAGCATCGGGTAATTTGGTCATTCCACGTGCATGGCCTGGCATGATGCGTTCGGTTTACGGAGACCATACGCGCTTCAAAGACACTTACTTCTCGGCGTATCCGGGTTATTACTTCACGGGTGATGGCGCGCGCAGAGATGAAGATGGCTACTTATGGATTACTGGCCGAGTGGACGATGTACTGAATGTCTCTGGGCACCGCTTAGGCACAGCCGAAATTGAAGGCGCCTTAGTACTACATGAGGCAGTAGCTGAGGCCGCTGTTGTGGGGTACGGGCACGATATCAAAGGCCAAGGCATTTACGCGTACGTCACCCTTATGAACAACGCAGAGCCCAGTGATGAGCTAAAAGCTGAGCTGGTGACGCATGTTCGTGCCGAAATAGGCCCGATAGCAACTCCCGATCTTATTCAGTGGGCGCCAGGATTGCCTAAAACCCGATCCGGGAAAATCATGCGCCGTATTCTTCGTAAAATCGCAGAAAACGATGTGGGCAGCCTTGGAGACACCTCTACCCTGGCAGACCCGGGTGTTGTAGACGGGCTGGTTGAAAACAGGGCTAATGCATAGCGCCTAGCATAAAACGGATGACGCCCACTCTGGTCGTCATTCTTTGTCATGCCACACCATCATTCTCAATATGCTTCACTAGAATTCTTGTCGTGCCCACGAAAGTGGGCATCCATGCCATCGCTAGCGTTCTGTGGAGCTGAAAGGGCTACAGCAAATCAATCACGGTCTGCAGAAGCCTTGGATCGTCCCATTCACGCTCTCCCTGAGACTCGTATACCACTTTGCCATTAGCATCCACAACAATGGTGGTGGGTAAAACAACAGCTGACCATTGCGCCATCGTACTGGTCTCACCCAACACAACTGGAAAATCAATAGGCACCCTTTGCAAGAACGGCCTAACAGCGTCAGCCCCCTCTGCCACATTAATAGCCAGCATACCTATGCCAAGAGGCTCAACTACTTCGTATGCGGCGTTCATCGAGGGTAATTCGTAAACACAGGGCGGGCACCATGTTGCCCAGAAATTGATAATCCAAGGCTTGCCCTTCAATGATTCTGCCGTGTACTGGGAGCCATCCAATCCGGCCAGAGAGAAATTAGGCAGGTTTCTGTCCACCGGTACTAACAATGGGCCTAATACATGGGAGTTAGGTGCAGGCTTGTCGATGCTGGCTTCTTCGACCGCACTATCGACAATGATGTCATTTTTAGACTTAATCGCCAACGTAATACCAACCAATACGAATACGACCGCAATGACGGCTCCTAAGCGAATGTTCATCATTTTTCAACGCCCCCATCGGCTCGATCAACAAACTGTAACGACGCTGAATTGATGCAATAACGCAATCCAGTGGGCTGCGGCCCATCAGGGAAGACATGACCTAGGTGAGCACCACATGCATCGCAAACCACTTCGGTTCGCCGCATGCCCAACGTGGTGTCTGATTCTTGCTCAATGACATCCTCGCTAACCGGCTGGTAGAAGCTGGGCCAGCCACTTCCCGAATCATACTTTTTAGAAGAGTCGAATAAAGGCTCTGCGCAACAAACACACGTATAGACTCCATCGGCTTTGTGCCCATCGTACTCGCCAGTGAAGGCTCGTTCGGTGCCTTTTTTGCGCGCAATATCGAGTTGTGATGGAGTGAGCGTCTTGGCCCATTCCTCTAGAGATTTTTCAACTTTTCGTGCCATGGTCTGCCCCTGAGTTGTCATGTGTCAGACCATCGGCTCACTATTAAGTTTGGCACGATTTGTCTGCATTTT
Source organism: Granulosicoccus sp. (assembly GCA_023301725.1). Lineage (GTDB taxonomy): Bacteria > Pseudomonadota > Gammaproteobacteria > Granulosicoccales > Granulosicoccaceae > Granulosicoccus. Next base: position 6,839 of record JALZUD010000111.1, read on the forward strand.
TTATCAATACTCTCTGAATAACCAGTCAGGCTATTGCACCCGTATAATAGGGTGTGAGCGCAAAGAAAAAAACCCATAAATCTGCAATCAAGCCTGTTATCAAACCTGTCAGTGAAGATGACATGGCGTTGTTCAGAGATGCTGTGGGAGAGGTTAAAGAGGTCCGTCACGATCGTGTAGAGGCCAGCAAGCCTGCTCGCTCGCCCGTTGTGCGGCGCTCAGAGAATGACGACAAATCGGTCATGGCGGCCTTACTTGACGATTTGAGTGAAGCTGACTTTCTCGAGACCGGTGAGCACCTGTCGCACACGCAGCCCGGAGTGCAACGCAGCGTTTTGAAAAAACTCAAAAGTGGACGCTATTCAATACAAAATGAAATAGACCTCCACGGCCTGACTGTTGAGGAAGCAAGACAAGATTTATCTGCTTTTTTAAAGGAGGCGCAAGAGCTGCGTCACCTATGCGTGCGCGTCATTCATGGAAAGGGGCGAAAAACTGCAGAGCGTGCACCCAGACTCAAACCCGCAGTCAATCTTTGGTTGCAACGAAATCGACAAGTGTTAGCGTTCTGCTCTGCCCGCATGAACGATGGTGGCACCGGCGCCGTGTATGTATTGCTGAAACGCGGAACCTGAAGACATTACGGATACCCATGCGCTTCGTCACTGTCAACAACCAACATAAGCTTGCTAGAACGCCGCCCTAGCGTAGCTTCGAATATCGACAAACTCCGGTTACTACACCTCGTTTGTTCTGCTCTAATTAACTGCCTTTTAAGTTGCAAGAAAGGAATCATACTGGTGCCTTTTGAGTGTTTGCCTTTTGTGCGAACTTCCAACCAAGCCAAACGTTCATCTATGCTGTGGTTTTGTTGTTCTGTCGTTGGTAGTTTAACGCCATCGTGCAAGTAGTCGGCTAACCACAATGAGGCGGCATGAGAATTCCTTTGGGTGTATAGATAGTCATCTGGCATGGGATAGTCAGGCAAGGCATAGGTTGACTTTGAGTCTTGCGTATTGACTCCTGGATAGCGCCTTGACGCTGCCCAAACTCCACCAACGTCAGGTTCTTTTTCGTAAACGGTAATACCGTAATTTAGAGCCTTTAAAGTTCGCGCTGTGCTTATGCCGGAAAAACCAGCACCGATAATGCATATATTTTTTATCATTTCAACCTTTTAAATATCAAAACCTTCATCGCCATAAAGTTTGAATTCACCCGTCTCAGCATACACAAAATCCCCCTAGCACCAGCGACCAATCAACTAAGAAGATTTCACCATTTCGTAATTGACCCGACTTGTATTGTTAATCGTCGTGTGGCTGCAAATTCCATTTTAGTCTGATTGGATTTACTGCAATACCACGTCCCTTATTGAATCTTGCGTGGGGAACAGTTCTCTGTGAATAGCCTCAACCTTCATTGTGTGGAAGAATTTTCTGAACACGCGTTATCGTAACGGTCACTCTTTTCTCATACTGAATCGTATTTTGATGGCTTTCAGCAAGTTCGTGACAGAAGATCAGAAACTGCGTTCCATGTCTTTATCAATTTTTTCGCTGCAACATTCTGTTAGGTACGCCTGATTAGCACTTAACTCCCCTTTGTCCAAACAATGAGTCTAAAAAACAATGTATTGCTCAGTATTTTCACTTTGGTTCAACGAATCTTGTTCAACAAGCTGACTACCTATCCTTGGGCAAAATGTGCTCATACTGTTGAGCAAACTCGGCAATCTCCTCCCGAGAGTACTTAATATGGACTCGCCCAGTGCTAGCAGGATGGTGGTTGAGGCTCACACCCTCTCTACGCGCCAACTTAGGTCTTATCGGTCGTGATACAAGCCCACCTCCACAGTTGGGACACACATTACGCAAAACCTCATCCACACATTGTCTACAAAATGTGCATTCGTAAGTACAAATCATGGCGTCATCTGCATCCGGAGGCAAGTCTTTATCACAGCACTCACAATTGGGTCTTAATTCCAACATGTAGTAAGCTCCCGTTAACGCAAATCACTACAACTCAAACTTGCATAAAAATATAGAACCACGTGAGTGGCTCAAGAGACTATCTAACGCCTCAGTCAGCCGCAATTAACGCGGTGACTGCCTTGCGGTAAATTGCAGCGCAGCGACATCACAAATCAAACACCGCGTAAATTGTCGACCTGCATTGGCGTGTTATGCACACCCTTTGAAAACGGAAGTCTCTAGATATTAAGCACCGGAGATAATACCGAGCACACCAAGCAATAGTGGTGAAGTAACCAAACCGATTAAAACCAGTATCCATGCTAGAACACATATGGCGATACCAGACAGGTTAGTGTTTTTTATTGCGACTATGGTACCGACTAACGCTACTATTGCTGCCAGTGGTACGAATACGATACCAAGAAATAAAATGCCACAAATGGCCAGAATACAAGCGATAATTCCTGCCGTCTTACCAGCACCCTTTTTCGTAATTGCATCAGCGATTGCTTGGGCTTCAGTTTTTTGATTCATACTTCTCATCCCTTTTTTTCGATACTTGCTTCAAAATACTTAGCTATGAACTGCCGAGCAACACTAACAAATTACGCCACTAAATGCATTACCTCGGTTTAGATGAGAACCAGCACAATTAGTATCTATTTCGTTTGGTGGATCAGATCTCTTATTGGGGCTTAACGCCAACCTCACCCGGCCTTCATGCGGGGGCGGTTTGCATGAAAATATGTAGAGCACGAGCATTCATGCAAATGGACACCATCTGAAATGTCGGTCTGAAACTTCTTGTTAGACACATTCAACGGTACATTATTTCCCTGACAACAAACTTACCTTCTTTTTTAAATAGCCCCAAAGTAATCAATGTCTCGTTTTTTTCAAATATCCCACGCCAGTTAAACCTTACATGTTCAGGATGTTTATCAGAATAGTCCGGATCTACATGCCCTTTAAGTGCACCGAGATACTCTCTACTTTTGTAATCTCCTAGATCCTCACGGATACAATGCACTTCTTTCTTAAATCTGGTTGGCCCAAAATCATCTACTTTATCGAAATGCTTAACAAATAACTCGTAGTCTCCCTCATCAGTACTCTCAGCTTGAATCATCTCATCCAAGATTTCCTCGGCGAATGCTAGTAACTCTTTTTCTACTTTCATACTGTTGCTCCTTTTCATCTTCTGGCGGTCTCAATTTTTCCTAACAATCACCGTCAGCGACAATTGCGTTCAGTGCGTGTTCTGAGGTACTCGTGGTTGCGCGTTGAACGGATATGTGACGTTATGTGTTAATCCCACCACTGCACTAGACTCTGCTTTGTCTTTTCTGCTTCCGCTGAAAATTGCATCAATTTCTTATAGTACTCTAGGTAAAACTCATCGGGGTGGCAGTTAAGTTCAGTACCAAGCATGCTATTTGCAATCTTGATTGATCTAGGCAAACAGTTTTTCAGCGCATCGAGATCAATCTCATTCATGATTTCTAGCTCCATGGTTAGCTCGGCAGACTCCAATATTGTTATTGGGGAATACACAATATATTTTTCTGCTGTACATCCCAAATAGCTGTCTAGCGTTCTCTTACCATTCAACAAGGCGTTCAAAGCAGCTATGCATGAATCAGGTTGATTTGACAATTGAAAATATTTGACCAACCCTTCAGATGCCCAATTGAGATCGAGTTCGCTCTCTGGCCCAGTGAATTCAAAGTCTACTAATTTTTGAAAAAACTTAGCATTACCACTCCACTCCAGGAGTTTGCTCTCTGAGATTCTTATTATTTTTTGGGTTATTGGCATTATGGTTAACGCCTGTGGCAATGGATGCGCGATAGCGCAGTCTGCGCACGCGTAGCGTGCATTTTGTCGCCAATTGTTAGAGATTTTTGTACCGCTGTTTGATGATAGTAACAATATGATTAGCCTCTGCCTCATCTAGCTGCGCACCAAATTTATGTGTGCTATGACCATAATCAAACACTACTGAACCACCAGATATGCCCCAAAACTCCATTGCGTTGTGCATGCTAAACATCAAGCTATCTTGTGCTTGTACCCTCAACTTAGACACTGCTGAGAGATCATACTCTTTCGATCTTTGAAAAACTGGAAGACGACGAACATGTCGAAGCTCTGTGTTTGATAGATTGATGATCTCTTGACCCATTACGTTCCAGAGCCAGGTATACATAGCAAACGCGCCGCCTACAGTCCATGCGCCGAGCCAGGCCAGCATAAACAGTTTAGGTGTCTCCGTTTTGAGGATCATCGCCAATGCAGTAACCTCACCAACAGCCCACCCAACTAGCCAGAACGATAAGAATAGAATTAGCAAATAATTCTTCTTTGCGGGAATAGTGATTTGTAGATCCGAAGTGGTTTCTTCAATTGCGCTTCTGCCTTTTCCAACTTCAACTTTTGCCACTTGATCTCCTTATATCTCTAACGCCAACTTCAGAGGCTGTGTGCTCACTGTTAAAATTGCCATAAAATGCCGCCTAGCGGCATGGCAATCTTGACAATGAGCGCGCTGTCCGATTGCGAACTCTGGCTATATTAGTCGTGCAGCCCATAGTAGCAATTTTTGCGAACCACCGTTATGCGCCAAAATTTGACCTTCTTAACTCTCTGTCGGATAACCAAGCAATGCAGCTGCGTGGTTCCTGCTAACCGACTGATTATGCAATAAGAGCATCGCGCATCTCAACTGCACTGTGAACCACTACAAGCTCCCCTAACGACTCAAACATATCTACAGGCATTGCAGATTGCAAATTGATAGAACCGGCTACGACTCTGGACCCGGGCATATAAGCTACATATGGGCCTTCGACAAGTAATCCATAAACACCTGACCAGAACTCATCGTGGTTGATTGGTCGGACTGCAGTTACGTAGACTACTATTCCGTCGGAAACTTCCAAACCTAAGTCTACATAGGATTCAGCACCAAAGTTCAGTCGGTAGAAACCGAAATCGTCAGGCTTGCTTACATCATCAAAAGCGCCAAGCACCGTTGACACTGGTAGCCCAGTTTGACCATTAGCGGCCAGCCCTTGGATATATAATTCGGTACTCATAATCCGATTTGCTTTCCAATGTATTCAACCAGGTTTCTGGTTACTCTGACTTATACGAGAATCATAAACGCCTGTTATGCAGACATAAAGCTGAATTTTACAAAAATTCAATTCTTGCATATAATTTCCGGACAACATAACTCCAAGCTCACGCGAACTTGACGGCGACTGACCGGAGCGGCAGCGCAGGGTGAGAGCTGTCACGTTTCGCTTGCAGCGATTTGTTAGAGAGCGGCATTGGATGTTTGACAGCATCAACTCCTAGATTGCCATATCTTAGGATTTTGCCTTACGTGAAATACCGCCAGTATTTCAATGAGATCCTCACCAAGCAGCCGATAATAGATTTGATATGGAAATCCTTTCACCGATATCAAACGCACTTGTTTGTAAACGGTGGGAGCTCTCTTCGGTGTAGCTACAATTACGGCAACAGCGGTGTCTATTGAGCTGACAAACTTCTCACCCAAACCCAGTTGTCGTGCCTCATACCAATCTGCACTTTCATTAAATTCAACCAGCGCAGCCGGTCGAAACGTAACTGTTATTTTCAATTCCGAAGACGAGCTAACGTTGCCTCTTTCACTTCGTTCCAAGAAATCCCTGCATCAGGATTAGACTCGGCTTCTTCGATTCGTTGATCCAGCTCGGCTTTCAATTCGACCGACAGTGGCAGTGATTCTGTCTCAGAGGAAACACTATCCCAAAGCTCCCCTATCAAAGCCAGTCTATTCCCTACGTCTAGTTTGTCGATTCCTAGTGATTTCGCAGTAACACTCATTAGAGTCATCCGTTGCTGTGTTGCTTATTCTATCATTGACTAACCCAGCAAAAACCATACTGACTTAGCTGCATAGGTAGCTCTATCTAAAATGGATGTCACATTCTGGCAAATAGCCCCAATTTTTGCACCATAAAAGGACTCCTTCGCTCTCTAACGCCTAGTTCAGCGGCGATTGACAAAGACTTAGGTTGTGGCGTTTCTACGCCACGCTCTATGGCTTTGTCAATTGATCCGCTGCAGGTTCTTGTTATGCAGCAGACTCTTTTGAGATGTCCCAACCTGGAAACACAAGAACTGCTGGGTGACATTTCAATGCTCGAGCTAATACTTTTGCTCGCTCAACACCCAAATTAATGCGTTCATTCTCGATTGCCGAGATCGTGGATTGGGGCACACCTGTTAACTCGGATAACTCTGATTGACTCAACTCTTGAAGTTCACGCAAAATTCTAACGGACTCGCCAAGAGATACATCTATCTGTTTTTTCGCTAATCTATATTCGCTCATTTATTTCTATAATCGTGCGCTATCAAGTTTATGACCTCTACGATTACCTCCTGATCTTTCGTTTTATAAATTACTCGATTGTAGTGGTCAAGTAAAACTGGTCGCAGATTTAGAGGAATTGAAATAAATTTCCTCTGCCTTGTTTGGTGCTAGCCCATCGTTGTGCTGATGGGGACGTATCTGACCGTAATAGCCAGTTATAAAATTAGCGATTGATTTCTTTGCCTCTAAAAATGATGTGTAGCCTGACTCTGGCACCCATTCAGTTTTTAGACTTCTAAAGAATCGTTCCATCGGCGCATTATCCCAACAATTTCCGCGCCGGCTCATGCTTTGTTTCATGCGGTATCGCCAGATGTGTTGCCTGAATAGCAAGCTGGTGTAGTGGCAGCCTTGGTCCGAATGATACAAAACATTTTCTGGCCTGTTACGCGACTCATAAGCCATCGTTAACGCCTTTGATGTAAGTGAACTATCCGGTGAGTTAGACAACGCCCAACCCACTGGCTTGCGTGCGAACAAGTCTATAAACACGGCTAAATATGACCAGCGCTGACCCGTCCAAGTATACGTAACATCACGACACCAGACTTGGTTCGGTTCCTACACCTTTAACTCGCGGTTTAACTCGTTCGGTATCAGTGTGTGAGGTTGTGACGCTTTCCTGTACCGGTGTTTTACGAGTTGTGTGCTAACCAGCCCTAAGCGCTTCATAAAGCCTGTAGCCCGATATCGACTCAATGGCGTGCCTTGGTTAGTCACTATCTGTGCAATGCTACGTGCACCAGCGGAGCCATTGCTGATGTTATGTGCTAACTTAACCATGGCATTGATTTTTATCACTTCAACATTGATACGCTTGGCTGCCGCTTTGCGATAGTTTATCGTGCTCTTATGCAAGCCAAATGCTTCGCACAATTTATTTAGGCTGTAGCTCTCTTGAAGTGCTTGAACAATTTTTACTTGCTCAGCGAGTCCGACATCAAGAGAGCGGTAGCCTTTTTTAGTATTTCGTTGTGCTCCTCAACTCGTCGTAGCTTCTTTTCTAGCTCTTTAATACGTTGCTGCTCGGGTGTCATCGCAGTTTGCGTAGGCGTGAGCCCCTAGCTTTCTTCGCGTAGTTGTCGCACCCATTTATCCATTGTTGATACGGCAACGCCAACTGCTGACGCTGCGTCTTAAATACTGTAACTTTGGTCAACAACCAGTAGCGCTGACTCAAGCCTAAACTCTGGGCTGAATGTAGGGCGTGTTCTCTTGCTCATAGTACGGATCACTCATTGTCTTAGGTGATGATATCACCTACTATTAAGCGACCAAATTTAGTATGCCACTACAGTTGCTGCTTTCTTTATTGGAAAATGGTGTTCGCCGAAATGTATTGGTTTTGCCACAAATTTCCCCTATTAAAGCTAACGCCGCAGTCAGTCGCAATTTATGCGGGGTTTGTATTGTGGTACAGTTGAGCGACAGCGAAGCCACAATACATACACCGCGTAAATTGTCGATCTGCACTGCCTTGTTATACGCCACCTTCTCAACAAGGAAAGATCCTCTCTTTATGCTGAAACTACAATACTAGTTCCAATGTCAGTGAGGATAGCTCAAGTCCGCTAGTTATTTCATAAGCCGACTTGGATGTTTGCACAAAGCCATTTGATTTATAGAACTCAACAGCACCCTCGCTTGATTCTAGTACAGTCAATTCTACAGCCATAGAATCACTATCTTTTGCTCTTTTTACAATTCCTTCCATCAGCATTCCGCCAACCCCAGTCCTCTGATACCTAGGCAATACATACATGCCCCAAACGTAACATCTATTGCCTATGCAATTGCATGCAGCACTTCCGATTATGCCTTGCTCATAATACACAACAAGAAGATCTCTCTTACCCTCCCCTACGATCCAGGATTGTATTTCATTGCTACTTGATTGCCCCACCCCCTACGTCAACATAGTTGCTTCTTAAACCCGGAATTACTCGGGGGCAGTATTGGAGCAATGAAATGCCACGTTATTCGTTAGAGAGAAAGGAAGCAGTACTTAGAAAACTACTCCCCCCTGAGAACCAACCTGTACCGGTTGTCTCGGAGTCTGAAGGTATCAGCCAAGGGACCCTGTACAATTGGCTGTGTCAGATTAAAGAGGGAGGTGGTGTTGTGGCCGGAAGTCGTACCAGCAATTCTGAGCAGTGGAGCGCTGAAGCA
>JALZUD010000112.1 GCA_023301725.1 Granulosicoccus sp.
TCGACGTTACCGAGCAGGACCTCTACGACGAATACCGCATTAGAGTGCGTGATAAAGACCCAAAAGTTGTTGATGTCACCGTGGTCAGAGTGCTGGAGATCAAGCGGACAATTGGCCCCGATTGGGACGACAAATTAATTGAACAAGCCACAGATATCAAACAGGGAATGTCATTTGAAGAGGTTGCAGCCCGTTACCCCTCTCAACACACCATCGATTACCAAACTGATCGATGGGTGTTACTTGATTCGCTGCCTCATGATATCGACAAGACTCAGGTAAAAGCCGGGGACGTGTACGGTATTGAAAAAATTCTTCAGGAAGTAGAGTTCTATCACCCGATGGTGAAAATATACGAAGTTAAAGTGCTTTCTCAAATACGGCCTTCAGATCGACTCTATTCCGGCAATGAATTCCGAGGTTACTTGAGGAATTATTTAATTGAAAAAGCGAGGCAGAGAAAAAGGCACGAATTTATGAGCCAGCAATGGACAAATTTTGAAATCACCGAAGATGGGAAGCCGCTTCAACGTGTCGGGGTTTATCAACCGTGTGAATAACACGACTCGTTCAGGAACAATTTCACGCCCTACCCCGCGTCAATGCACTCCCCTCAATTAGCGGTCAAGTAGCGAGGATGGTCATGTGCGTGTGGAATATTGTTTCGAGTCAGACACAGCACAACGTCAGCCACGTTGCAGCTCATTAACGACGCAGCAAAATCCAACGCAAACCCATTCCTGATCATCTGCCTCGCGTAGATGTCACGCATGAGCTTGACGAGAATGAGCGTCAATGTACTCACTGTGGTGACACCATGAAGCGTATTGGCGAAGTGCACGTCCGCACTGTGTTACCGCCATTTGAGCGACTTGATGTCTGATATCTTTATTAGACCACTGATGAGATAAACGCAGATCGACTGCATGGGCTGTTGATGCAAAACTTATAACCGCGGAAATAGCTACAGGCAATAGTAGTGACTTCATGTATTTCTCCAGTTGTTGTCCTCGCCGCAAATGGTGAAGGCTGAACCAGTCTCACCCGCAGGCTACTTGTCTGTCATTGCCTATGTACTGGGAGCTGCGATTATCATTCATCGCCCTCGCGCCCAACCAAAGGTGCCAGTAGTCCAGAGGCATCTATCACTTTTTTTGCGTCTCCCTTATTGCTTCAGCCAGTCGTGATATCGGCACACAAACATCCGTGACCAAAACCTGGGCACTGTGGGACGTGCCTTGCCTGCATAATACGCATTGTGTCTTGCGTGCCATAGGTCAAGAACGCCGAAAGGACATCTGTTACATGAATCCCATAACCAAGTTGTAGCTTTTCAATGACTATGCGAAGTTTTGGCTAATTAAGTGCACGAGTATAAGAACGGGCCTTAATTGCTCCCTACCGGCTGAAGCTAATTCCCTTGGAGTGCGTAACCAAAATGATCTTAAGCAAGACTGCGAGACATATTGCTGGCCAACCCTGACAAACATTGCAATAACGCTTTACTAACATAATAATAAAAAATTGAACCATTACTCATGGGAAGACATCAAAAGACCAACTTCGAGGATGACTATGGCTTCCGTAAAAATGACTACCGGGAGTAACACAGGAATAACACAGGGGCTCACCTTCCTATTCCTCGGATTTTTAGTGGCGTTGATGCTCAGTACATCAGCCTGGTCCCACGATGGCCATGACCACGGCGACGACGAGAAGCCCACTGTGGCGGTGGGAATAAGTGATCCACGGTTTGCGGTGGAAACCAGCTTATTTCAACTAGTAGGCGAAGCCCAAGGAGAGGTACTCACTTTATACCTCGATACGTTCGATACAAATGCGCCTGTTGCGGGCGCTGTCGTCAATATTACCGTTGGAGTCGACGATCAAGTTGCCGATGAGCTCTCTTCCGGCACTTATCAGATCTCAGGCGACTGGGTGGCAAGCAGTGGCCAACATGATCTCATTATCTCAATCACCGCAGGCGAGGAGGCAGATCTAATGCTGGCCGAATTTATCGTGCCAGAGCCAACGGCGGTGTTGGACAAAACAGTGTCTACCTGGTGGGAAGATTATCTACCTGAGAGCCTCAACACCTATGTAACGCCTGCCCTGACCTCCGCTGCAAACTTTTTCTCAAGTGCAAACATCGCGTACCTCTTCGCTGCAATTTTCGCCGTGGGATTGGTTCTGGGCCTGTTCATTCGCAACACAGTTTTCCCGGTAGCAAGCACTGTTCTTGTCCTTGCGCTGATCGCAGCGCCCAAGCAAACAATCGCGCACAGTGGCCACGATCATGGAGACGACAATGAAGAGGCTGCAGTCTCAACGGGCAACCGACCTCAGCGCTTGGCGGACGGGTCTGTGTTTTTACCAAAGCCAACACAGCGGCTTTTGCAAATCCGCTCAACCATTGCGGCCCTAAGTAATGTGCCTCAATCTGTGCGTTTGCTGGGTAAAACATTGTCTGACCCAGCTTATACTGGCGTTGTGCAAGCCGTGCGCGATGGCCTCATTGATTTCCCCTCTAAAAAGCTTCCCACGATTGGCGAAACCATTAAGGCCGGTGATGTCGTTGCCATGTTGACACCTGTTCTTGCTCCAGAAACCCAAGTGAGCATGACAGAACAACTTGGCGTTTTGACCCAGCAAATAGCGGTTACTAAGCAGCGGCTAACCCGCCTTGAGACCGCCTCCCAGATTAACGTCGCCGGTGAAGGCACAGGTCTGAGCCTGTCTGCTGTGTCTAAAGGCAGCCTTGAGGAACTGGAACTTCAGGTGGCCACTCTGATCAGCCGTCGTCAAGCTCTGAATGCGATTAGTTTTGGCAGTCTGGAACTGGTGGCCAGTCAGTCAGGCACGATCTCACACGTCAATGTTACTGCCGGTCAGGTGGTTTCTGTGGGCGATACTTTGATCGAGATAATCGACCCCAATCGTGTTTGGGTAGAGGCTGTTGCCTATCCGGGTCAGAGCACAGATTTTGTGACAAAAGCACGTGCAGTGTTGCCCGAAAACATCTCACTCCCGTTGTCTTTTGTTAGTCGCTCTTTGTCCTTAACGGCGCAAACCCAGACCTTATATTTCAGGTTGGAGGAACATGAGGCTGTTCCAACTGGAACGCCCGTTACAGTGATACTGGAAAGTGACATTCAGGAGCAAACACTGCTGCTTCCACGCAGCGCGGTAGTGCGTGGCTCAGCCGGGCTGATGATCGTCTGGATTCAGGAGAGCCCCGAAATATTCAGGCCACAGATTGTTAAGGCGCAATCATTTGACGGCATTCACATGAAGATCAATGCAGGACTTAACGAGGGCGACCGCGTGGTGATAGAAGGCGCCAGCTTTTTGAGTCAAGTGCGATAGTGTTTAGAGCCATTGTCAATTTCAGTCTAAACAATCGACTCCTCATTCTGGCGGCGGCAATCGTTGTGATCGCCTATGGGCTGGTGACGCTGCAACAACTACCCGTCGACGTTTTTCCAGACCTTAATAAGCCGACGGTGACGATCAATATCGAAGCCGGTGGTCTGGCACCTGAGGAAGTTGAACAGCTTGTTGTCTTTCCGATTGAAACGGCAATGAATGGGATACCGGGTGTGTCCCGGGTGCGCTCGGTATCAGGCATTGGTCTGGGGCTGGTGTTTGTCGAGTTCGAATGGGGTTCTGATGTCTATTTGAATCGCCAGCTTGTCAGCGAGCGCTTGAGCGGCGTCGAAGAACAAATTCCTGAGTTCGTTGAACCATTGATCGGTCCTGTCTCGTCAATCATGGGCGAAATATTACTGGTCGCTATGACATCAAGTGAAGCCACACCGATGGAGCTCAGGGAGCTTGCAGACTGGACCATCCGTCCCCGGCTTTTGAACATCCCAGGAGTTGCGCAGGTGATTCCGATTGGCGGAGAGGTGCGACAATACCGCGTCACACCGGATCCTATCCGCCTGCGCAACCTTGCCCTATCCATAGAGGATATTACCAACTCCCTTGAGGATTTCAGTCAGAATGCGGGTGGCGGTTTTATCGATCAAAACGACCGCGAGTATCTGGTACGCAATATTGGTCGCACAACATCTCTCGACAATCTAAAAGCTGTCACTGTTGCGCTGCGCGAAGGACGAACTGTCAGGCTAGATCAGGTAGCGACAGTGAGCTTTGCCGCCAGAACAAAACGCGGAGATGCAAGCTTTCAAGCAGCACCTGCCGTCATCCTTTCTGTACAAAAACAACCAGACATCGACACGCTCGTTTTAACCGAGAAAGTTGAGACAGCCCTACGTGAACTTCAACGGACGATGCAAGGGGATATCAAGGTCGATCAGCTTTTGTTTAGGCAAGCTACCTTCATTGAGAATTCAATTGATAATCTCAAAAGCGTTCTTCTTGAAGCGGCATTCGTTGTGGCACTGATCCTTTTTGCGTTTCTTTTAAATTTTCGCACCACCACCATCTCGCTGCTTGCCATCCCAATCTCGATCCTGATCACCATATTGGTTTTTCGTTTTTTCGGCATGACGATCAACACCATGACACTTGGCGGGCTTGCCATTGCCACGGGTGAGCTGGTTGATGATGCCGTTGTTGATATTGAAAATATCATGCGCCGATTAAAACAGAATCGTCAGGCGGGCAACCCCAACTCGGCACTGCGGGTAATTTCAGATGCAAGCCAGGAAGTGAGAAGTGGGATCATCTATGCAACGATGATTATCATTTTGGTGTTTGTGCCATTGTTTGCTCTCAGTGGTATTGAAGGGCGCCTCTTCGCCCCTCTTGGCATTGCCTACATCATTTCGATTTTGGGCAGTCTGCTGACAGCTGTTACCGTGACACCAGTACTGGCTTACTATCTCTTGCCTAAGATGAAGAACCTTGATCACAAGGACAGCTTTGTGGTGCGAGGTTTGAAACGTGTGAATGGCCGTATGTTGTCATTTGCCTTTCGCTGGCCTATGGTTCCTGTCATTGCATCAGTGACAGCAGTTATCATCGCAGCGATAGCGATAACAGGGCTTCCCCGTTCGTTCCTGCCACCCTTTAATGAAGGATCACTTACAGTCAGCTTATTGATGCAGCCAGGTGTCTCGCTCCAACAGGCAGATGCGCTTGGACGTCAGGCTGAAAAGCTTATTCTCGACGTCCCGGAAGTGGTGCAAGTGGGTCGTCGGACAGGACGTGCCGAATTGGACGAGCACGCCGAGGGCGTGCATTCAAGCGAGATAGATGTTGATCTTCATCCCTCCGAACGAGATCGCGAGGAAGTTCTAGCGGATATCCGCAACCAGCTTTCCATTCTGCCCGCATCCACCAATGTCGGCCAGCCGATCTCCCATCGCCTAGATCATCTTTTGTCAGGTGTACGCGCTGAAATCGTGCTCAAAGTATTTGGTGATGATCTCGACACATTGCGCTCGGTTGCAGAGCAGCTCAGAGTCACCATGAGTGACGTCGATGGCCTAGTGGACCTTCAAGTGGAACGACAGGTACAGATTCCACAAATTCAGGTTGTCACGGATTATGAACGCGCAGAAATTTACGGAATCTCGCCAAGTCACGCAACAGAGGCGCTTGGTCAAATATCTGAAGGCCGTGTACTTGGCGAAATTATTGACGGACCACGCCGCTTTGATCTTGTCTTGAAATCCGGCGACACGGATCGCACGCGCGACGGCTTGGAGAATTTCCTGTTAACAACCGAGCAAGGCATTATCCCTGTCGGGCTGATTGCCAATGTCAGTGAAACTGAAGGCCCCAATCAGGTACTGCGGGAAAATGGCCGCCGCCGTATTGTTGTCTTAGGCAATACGGATGGCGGCGATACGGCTGCAATTGCTCAAGCTATACGCTTGCGCCTTGCCACATTCGACCTGCCTCCCGGCTATGCAGTTGAACTGGAAGGCACGTTTAAGGCGCAGGAAGAAGCAACACGACTTATCAGCTTTTTAGGATTGATTTCTTTAAGCCTCATTTTTGTTGTCCTATACACTCGCTATCGATCCATTGCGCTGAGCCTGATTATCATCGGCAACATACCGCTAGCACTCATCGGCAGTGTGGCTGCCCTGTATATCGTTGGCCAACCCTTGTCTCTTGC
>JALZUD010000113.1 GCA_023301725.1 Granulosicoccus sp.
CACAGTCTGGATGATTTTCTGGCAGGCCACCATGAATTAGCCTTAACGATCATGGATGAGTCGGGAACCACATTTTATGCAAGCGATCCTCCCATGGCAGCCGATGCAATCAAAACGGCACTGGCGTTTTCCATTCGCTCGCTTAACGACTCCACACTAGTCACAACGGCAACACTGACACACGATGGTCACGCGGATAACGCGTTGTTGCAACATTTAGGATACACATTGATTGCCGTAACATTGCTAGGCACCCTGGTGGTGTCAGGCGGTGCCTACTGGCTGGTTCGCAAAGGATTGAAGCCCGTTGATGATCTAGCCACTCAAGCGGCTGCGTTAAGCGTGCGCTCGCTCAACGATCAGCTTGATGGCACTGCACAACCTTCCGAATTGCAGCCGCTTGTCGCACAGTTTAATGCGCTTTTGCAACGTTTAGCCAAATCCTATCGACGTCTGGAGAGTTTCAATGCTGATGTTGCACACGAGCTCAATACACCCCTAACAACGTTGATCACCAGTACAGAATTAGCACTTCGAAAACCTGATCAATCGGCGGGGCAGATCGACCTTTTAGGCTCTAATCTGGAGGAGCTCCACCGCTTATCGGGTATTGTGCGCGACATGCTGTTCCTCTCGCAGGCAGAACGTGGAAGCCGAGCTCGCTGCGTGCCTGTGGCAAGCCTCGCCTCGCTAGCGTCAGAAGTTGCTGACTATCATGAAGCCCTCCTAGATGAGGCTAGTCTGCAAGTGGAAATAATAGGTGATGTTGCAGGCGAGTTCGACGCACAGTTGCTCAAGCGCGCTTTGTCCAACTTACTTGGCAATGCTATAACTCACGCCACAACAGGCACCACCATCGACATCGAAATCGCGAAGGTTGGCGATGAACGAATAGTGATTGCGGTATGCAACAAAGGCAATGGTATTCCTAAGGACCAACTTGGTCGTGTTTTCGAGCGCTTTTATCGGGCAGATTCTGCGCGAAGTAGCGCTGATTTACATCACGGGCTAGGCTTGTCTATCGTTGCTGGCATCGCTCAAATGCATGCAGGCCATGCATTCGCCGAATCCGCTGCTCAAGCTACCCGTATCGGTATTACATTGCCAGTATCGGTTAAAGCTCAACAACCACTTGCTAAAATTCTTAGCAATTCGGAGAACCTCGACGATCCGGCAGCGCTCGAATCCCACTTTGCAAATCAGCCCACGGGCTATGTAGTGCCATAGTCGAAGCCAGTAATGCGCTGGAGATCGTTGACGTCAGTAAGCTTTAATTCTTGAGCAATGTAAAAAGTAGACAAATAAAGATTGACACTCCAGTCACTGGAACCTTCATGATGACCCGATCAGTGGTAATTCTTGGGTAGATATCGACCATGCAAGTGACCAGAACACTAACGGTACCCATTGAGGGAATGAACTGCGCATCCTGCGTCTCTCGCGTGGAGAAGGTATTACTTGGGGTCAAAGGGGTAGCGAACGCCTCTATCAATCTGGCACAAGAAACAGCTTTAGTCACTTTTGATGGGCAACAAGCCGCCCTATCAACTGTGGTTACAGCGCTATCTGATGCCGGCTATCCTGCAAGAGTACACAGCGCCGTGCTTGAGGTTCAAGGAATGAGCTGCGCATCGTGCGTCGGACGCATTGAAAAGACCTTGTACGCTGTACCGGGCGTGATCGATGTGAACGTCAATTTGACAACAGAGTCTGCCAACATCCGTTTCATTGACTCAACCGTAAGCGCAAACGCCGTTGCCATAGAGTTGACTCAAGCAGGTTATGCATCTAGGGTGCGTAGTGATCAAAATGGTTCTGTTGCTGATCATCGTGTGGATAAGATTGCACATCTACGACGCTCCACAATCATAGCTACTGCATGTGCGCTGCCCGTCTTTCTACTTGAAATGGGCTCCCACCTATTTCCGGCTATTCGCGACTTGATCAGCGCAACAATGGGCGTGAAAAACAGCCACTACTTGCAATTCATTCTCACATCTTTCGTTCTATTTGGACCAGGTTTACAGTTCTACCGAACTGGTTTCCCTGCCCTGTTCCGCGGCGCGCCTACGATGAATTCCTTAGTCGCACTGGGCACGTCGGCTGCCTACACGTTTTCAGTGGTCTCAACGTTTTTACCTAGTCTCTTGCCGATTGGCACGACATACGTCTATTTTGAAGCAGCTGCAGTTATTGTTGTGCTCATACTATTTGGTCGCTATCTGGAAGCGCGTGCAAAGGGTCGCACCGGTGCGGCCATTCAAACACTGATCGGGTTGCAAGCAAAAAAAGGTCGTGTTGAGCGTGGCGGTGACATCGTTGATGTAGACATAGATCAGATTGTTAATGGCGATAAGGTGCATGTAAAACCCGGTGAGAAGTTCCCCGTAGACGGGAGCGTGCTTGATGGTCGATCACATGTTGACGAAAGCATGATGACAGGCGAACCTATTCCTGTGGAGAAGCTGGTTGATGCCCGTGTCATTGGTGGCACGATTAACGGTACAGGCGCGTTGATCTATCGCGCCACTGCCGTGGGCGAAGAGACACTGCTGGCGCAAATTGTTTCAATGGTTGAACAGGCACAGAGCGCAAAGCTACCTATTCAGGATTTGGTAAATCGAATTAGCGCCTGGTTTGTTCCTGTGGTTATCGCGGTCGCTTTTATCACAATGGCTGTCTGGTTTTTCGTGGGGCCTGAGCCATCGCTAAGTTATGCAATTGTGGCAGGTGTGGCTGTGCTGATTATTGCTTGCCCGTGTGCCATGGGGTTAGCGACACCAACCTCTATCATGGTGGGCACAGGAACTGCCGCAGAGATGGGTGTGTTGTTTCGTCAGGGTGATGCCTTACAGCGACTACAAGGGGTCAGCATTGTTGCAATCGACAAAACAGGCACGTTAACCGAAGGGCGCCCGGAACTCACTCATTTGGAAATGGTTAATGGATTTATAGAAGAGGAAGTATTGCCCATGCTTGCGGCTGTAGAAATTTCCTCTGAACATCCTGTTAGCGATGCTATTGTGCGCGCAGCATCACTGAAAAATTTGCCGTTACTAAAAGCAGACGGCTTCCTTTCGCATACAGGCTATGGAGTTCAAGCGCTTGTTAATGGTCATAGCGTGGTCATCGGTGCTGATCGGTTAATGACTCGCGAGAACATTACTATCGGCGCGTTAAAAGAACAAGGCGACGCTCTCGCTGTGAAAGGCATAACGCCCATATTTGCAGCTGTTGATGGTCAGATCGCAGCAATTATCGGTGTTACAGATCCGCTAAAAATGAACTCCTATTCAGCCATTCAGACGCTACAGAACTTGGGGCTTTCGCCAGTGATGATTACAGGTGATAACCCGCTCACCGCTCGTACAATTGCAGACGAACTAGGCATTGAGCACGTCATTGCAGGTGTTCTACCTGATGGAAAAGTTAGCGCTATTGAGATTCTACAAACAGAGAGCCGTCAGGTTGCTTTTGTGGGAGATGGCATTAACGATGCGCCAGCACTGGCAACGGCAGATGTGGGCATTGCGATTGGTACAGGAACTGATGTGGCCATTGAGGCCGCTGATGTCGTGTTGATGTCTGGGGACGTTACAGGCGTGGTCAATGCGTTTCAGATCAGTCAACGAACGATGCGCAACATTCGACAGAACCTGTTTTGGGCTTTTGCCTATAACATCCTGCTGATACCGATAGCGGCGGGCGTTTTGTATCCGGTAAACGGCACACTTTTATCGCCTATGCTGGCGGCACTGGCTATGTCATTGTCAAGTGTTTTCGTATTGTCAAACGCTTTGAGATTACGCTGGGTGAAATCGCCGATGCGAACACGCCGTAGTCACACTACGAGTCAGTCGCAGGCCTTGAAGGCAAGTTGAGAAGAATCAACACAATGAATATAAAACACGCAGCTCTTGACTCAGGATTACCTGTTAAAACGATTCGTTATTACGATGAAATTGGGCTCATCAATCCGGCCCGAGATCACAACGGCTATAGAGATTTTCAAGATACTGATCTGCACAAACTGAACTTCGTTGCCCAAGCCCGCTCGCTAGGATTTACCATTGAGGATTGCCGCGCTCTACTGGCGCTTTATGAAGATGATGCTCGTGAAAGCGCTGATGTAAAACGTATTGCTAATCTGCACCTGAAAGAGATTAAAGAAAAAATAGCCAAACTCAATACCATGAGTGATACCTTGTCACATTTGATTAATGAATGCGCCGGCGATGACCGGCCTGACTGCCCTATTCTGGATAAATTTGGTAAAAACGGCCTTGTGGGAAAGTGAGCCAACTAGTTAATATTTTTGTTCCTAAAATACGTCGGTGGGCTAAGCGCCTATTTATTACCTGCGTTGCTCCAGTGCTATGGCTGCCAACATCAGTGCTATCTCTTCAATCACCTGCTTGCCCTGGATATACCGACGCTACTTATCCACCGTTTGCTGACGTGGGCGCGCCTCCCAGTGTGGCTACTTGGAGAAAACTGTCAAAGCTTGCCCCTACTTGCCATATTGTTATCGAGAATCCGGCAAAATTGACCATGGCATTTGCTAGTCTCTTTAAGCACGCAGGGACTATTGAGGATCTTGCACAGCGTCTTGGGGCAATATCCACAACGCAAAAATTGCGCTATTGGTCAGTAACTGGTAACGAGTGGCGTAAATTGATCTCTGACGCATACGCACTAGAGTCAGTCGACTCCAAAACAGCGAGAACAGATTTCACGGCAATGGAAATACTGAGTGGACAAACACAGTTTTTCGCGCAAAACGATACTAGTACCTGGGGCCTTAATCTATACAGCCTCAAAGTGATAAACGCATCTCCAGACCATCTCATTCTAGAGAGCCGCAATAGATCGCGTTTACGTTTGGGACC
>JALZUD010000114.1 GCA_023301725.1 Granulosicoccus sp.
AAAAAAATGCCCGAAGCAGCTAAGGGCATTCTCAAGGGACTCAAGATCGATCAATCCATGACAGATACTGACTCGCGCCAAAGTGCTACTGAAAGATGATTGCGATAGACACCAATGTTTTACTTAGATACCTCCTCCAGGACGATCCCAGGCAATCTGCAAAAGCAGCTGCATTACTTGCTGGTGAGGAAGATGTTCTGGTAACGCACGTAGTGTTGTCGGAAACGATATGGACACTTTGTGGAAAGAAATACAACGCAACACAGACCGACGTTTCAGTCACGGTGCGGGCTCTATTTGAAGAGCCACGCATCGTGTTTGAAAATGCTAGAACAGTATGGCGCACGTTGGGTGATTATATAAACACAAATGAGACGCAAAGAGCTGCAATCGACTTTCCAGATGCGCTTATATTGAACTGTGCAAAACAGACTGCCGCTCAGAATTCTGTTGATTTCAATGGGTTCTATACATTTGACAAGGCTGCACAGCGACTACCTGGCGCAAGAGTGCCTTAATTGAATACAAAGTGTTTCACGTTGCATTCAATCGTCGAAATCGGCCCAAAGCGGTCATTCGTAACGCCTAAGTTCAGCCGTATTTGCCAACGCGTTCGGTTCTTACGTAGTTAGGTTCGGACGGGTTGGCAAGTGTCGGTTGCAACGCATTGTTGTACAACATTCAAGTCCCGTTGCAGTGATACCAATAATAGTTTGGCGATCAAAATCTCACGTTACTTCTTCGGGCCAAGCAAAAGCAGGACCTGTTCGGAAGAACGATACGTTATTTGTAAACGTACTCTCTGGAACAAGTTTGATCATCCGGTTAGCTGGGTTATTTATTTGGGCAATATTTTCGATAAACCAAGAATTCCACAAAGCTTCGTCACTACCAAGGTACTTCGAAAGTAGTCGCTTAAATCGACTAACCGAGGCGGTTTCTATCGTCGCATTTCCCCGAAATCCTAAGTGAAGCAAGATCCCTCTTTCATTCTCAAAGTGAACAATTTCTACCGCACACTGGGGATTTCGAATGAGTCGTTGAACCGAGCTTCCGTCTTTCCCTCCGAGCATCCAGAGTGCATTTTCCTCCCACAGGAACCAAACCGGCGCATTGCGAGGACCTTCTGAACAAACCGTCGCCAAGTTTGCCATTAAAGGCAAACGAATAATGCCGTCAGGATCAAAGTTAGCTTTCATGGACCGACCTTGTATCAGTTATTGCGTTCACATCTATCGTTGCACGTCAGCGTGCCATTTGGGGTGGACACAGGAAAGGGAATCATGTTGTGCACAACATGATTCCGTATCTTCTATCGCTCCCAACTAGTATTCAATTTTCAATTGACGAACTCCGTCGATCAAAAGTGCGAGTCCAATTGCGACAAATACGCTACCGAATATTCCTTCAACAGTCCGCCAGAAACGCCGATATGTGGATACTGCTGAATTAGTCGAAAACAACAGAGCATAACTCCCATAGACAGTTGTGGCAGCCAACGCTGCTACGGGTGCAAATGCCGCGACTTGAAATGAGGTTAGCCCCACACCGAACAGATAGGAAGCAGCAGCAACCCATCCTAAAGCAACTTTTGGATTTGTTATAACAATGAATAGTCCACGCTTGAAATGGGCATCTGAAGCCAAAGTCTTGGTGTTTCCCTCTAGTATGGTCGAAGTACAACCACTCCCTTTAGCGAGTCGTAGGCTCATACATCCGACAAGCAGCAAGTAAAATCCGCCTCCTACTTTCATTGCTACAACCAGCGCGGGTAACGCCTTGAGCGTCGCTCCAAGGCCAAAAGCAACCGCTATTACCCAAACCATCGCGCCGCTGGCAATTCCCAGCACAACCATAATGGCGGCGCGGCGGCCACTTGAAAATGCTGCGGATGCAACAGCGACAAGGTTGGGGCCAGGCGCCAACTGCATCAACACCAAAGCAAATAGTGTTATCCCAAAGGCTTCCAACATGACTTTCTCCAATTCACCGAGACCCTGAACTTTACAGGTTCGTGCGATTCAAGGTTGGTCATGCCCGCTATGGGCACTTTGCTGCCGGTCACCGCACCTGCCCAACTCTGCAGTTGGCAACTTTTACTCGCTCGTAAGATACACGTGTATCCTGCGCAGAACCTTCCGAGGGCATCTATTCCCACAAAACAAGCGGCTTTCAAAATCTGTTTATGGGCTCTAAGTGAACTGCACAGCCAGCAACGGCTGAATTTGTACTACAGCTCGTGGTTCAGGAACGATCATTCAAAAGGTTTGATACCCTTCTCACCAGTTGACTATTTTGGAGATAACATAGTGTCTTGGGAACTTGCAGAATTGAACATCGCCACTCTCGTAGCTCCATTGGATTCTCCAGTTCTAGCTGATTTTGTGGCAGAGCTAGATCAAATAAACGCAGTAGCCGATCAGTCGCCTGGCTTCGTATGGCGGTTGCAGTCTGAAGAAGGCAACGCTACTGATGTCGAACATGGTTTTGGCGACAGCGTTATTGCCAATATGTCTGTTTGGGATTCGGTAGAAGCGCTACACAACTACATTTATAAAACTGCCCACGCACAGATTATGAGTCGACGCAAAGAATGGTTTGAGAGAATGACCAATGCGTACACTGTGCTTTGGTGGGTTCCAGAAGGGCATCGCCCAACGCTTTGGGAGGCTCAGCTAAAGCTTGAATTACTGCAATCAAACGGGCCGAATGCTGAAGCTTTTACGTTCAAGACGTGTCATCCAAAGCCATCTGAACAAGCGATAACGCAGGTCCTTTCATTTGACGATGAGTGTCCTGCCACCTGATGGCTCCTTCGAGCACATGGACACCTCCAATTATTGTAGGCTTCAGCGAGTTAGCTTCTGATGTTCAGTTGTTTGCAGGGCTGGGCATAGAATCTGTCAGCGCACCACTGACTAAGCAATGGACGCTAAGCCGAACCTCAGAAGACCAACGACTTACCCTAACAAGGCCCGATGGCGTTGCCCTGTGCACGGACTTCACCAGTGGCAAAACACGACATCGCACCACAGAGAGTGGCATGGGCGTGCAAGGCCTGTCCAAGGCTCTGGGTACAAAGAATTACCTTAAACACCATGGACAGTATCCAGCCATCATTGATGCCACTGGAGGACTTGGCCAGGATGCTTGGGGGCTGGCATCATTCGGATGCCAGGTGAGCATCTTTGAGCGCCACCCAGTGGTGCATGCGTTGCTTTCTGATGCCTTGCTGCGTGCTCGTGGTGATGAACAGGCTCAAGGTATTGCCAACCGCGTAAGCTTGCAGCTAGCGGACGCAACAGAGGCGCTACAGCCTCATTCAACCGAGGCGTACGCGATTTACCTAGACCCGATGTACCCCTCGAGGCGCAAAAAGGCCAGTAGCAAAAAAGGCATGCAATTTTTGCATGAGTTGCTGGGCCCACCACTAGATACCGATACCCCAGATTTACTGATGGCGGCATTGGGTAGCGGAGCCGCGCGCGTTGCCGTAAAACGCCCCACTGGCGCACCGTTATTGGCTGGCAGCGAGAGCTTTACTGGGCAACGAACGGAGATCTCCACGCCTAATACGCGCTATGACGTTTATCACTGCACCTAGACTAGACGGTAGGAGGTTGTAACCGCAAAGAACAAAACTCAGTCACGAAAATTCTGATACTGCATGGGTAATCCAAGCTCCTCCCCTTTGAGCATGGCCATCACTTGCTGCAGATCGTCTCGTTTTTTGCCCGTAACACGCAGTTGTTCACCCTGCACCTGCGCTTGCACCTTGATCTTTGATTCCTTGATTTTGGCAATGGTCTTTTTTGCGGTCTCTTTGTCGATTCCCTGTTTAACAGAAACTGCCTGCTTCACGCCTTTACCGCTATTTTCTACCTTTCCCGCTTCAAGACAGGAAATATCAATTTTCCGAGCCGTCAGCTTCTGATACAAAATTGGATGGATCTGCTGAATCTGAAAATCACTGTCGGCGTGCAGCATGATGGTCTTGCCCTCGCTAAGCTCCGCTTTGGCTGAGGAACCCTTAAAATCGAAGCGCGTTGATATCTCACGCTGCGTATGATCCACCGCATTAGAGAGTTCATGTTGATCGACTTCGGACACTACATCGAATGAAGGCATAGGAAAGGCTCCGCTGTTAGCTTGCTATGATGCAGCCAATTATCCACGAATAACGGTAATGATCAATCAATGACGCAATGGATTCTGGTATGCGGCGCTTTATTTGGCGCTTTAGCGGTAGGCACCGGTGCATTTGGTGCCCATGCACTGCAAGGTGTACTCAGCGATCAGGCGCGCGGTTGGTACGACACTGCGGTGACCTATCACGCGAGTCATGCGCTAGCAATGGTGGCTTGTGGCCTCGCAGCGATGTACGCCAACTCCCTGCCGCACAATCCAGCTCACGGCTGGTTAACCGGTTCGGGCATCTGTTTCGTATTAGGTATTTTGGTGTTCAGCGGTTCGCTGTATACCATGGCCTTCACCGGCATCACTCGTTTGGGCATGATTACGCCAATCGGTGGCCTTTTATTAATTATCGCGTGGGTGAGTCTGGCCATCGGTGCCAGCAAACTTAACCCTAGTGTCAACTAACCGAGATCGTACGTCTGTATGAGTGATTCAAGCAATACAAATTCAGGTAATTCAAGTCTGATAGAACCTCGTCGAGACTACACCGCTGGCTCCTTGCGCCGTGTGGATCTCACGAATAATCCAGTTCATCAGTTCACCCACTGGCTCCAGGATGCTCGCGATGAAAAAATTCTCGACGCTACTGCCATGATGTTGAGTACAGCAGATGCCAGTGGGCAGCCGCATTCGCGCGTTGTACTGCTTAAAGAATTCGACGATAGAGGCTTCGTCTGGTACACGTATCAAGAGAGCGATAAGGCGCAGCAACTGGCAGAAAATTCTAAAGCTGCGCTTTTGTTTTACTGGTGTGCACTAGAAAGACAAGTTCGTATTGAGGGTACAGTTGAAAAATTAGACCCGACTGCGGCTGATGAATACTTTTACTCACGGCCCGAAGGTAGCCGTTTCAGCGCAGCTGCTTCAATCCAATCGCAGCCTGTGGAAAACCGAGAAATTCTGGAACAACGAGTGGCAAAACTTCACGAACAATACCCAGATGGCAACGTACCAAGGCCTGCTGTTTGGGGTGGGTATCGTATCGTGCCTAACCGACTTGAGTTCTGGCAAGGGCGCGCTGATCGGCTACACGATCGCTTTATCTATAGCAGAACGACAGATGCAACAGACTGGTCTATTCAACGTATACAGCCTTAGCAAACTGATCCAATCCTGCAACCTATGAAAAAGCTCAAAATGATTTTCTTCATCAGTGCCACCTTGGTTATTGTTGCAGCAGTGGCACTGCGCTTGGCAGTACCTTACTTATCAAGCGACAGTGTTGCAGGTGGTGTTGTAGACAAGGATGGGCAATTAACATTGAGCGACTGCCCGGACACACCTAATTGCGTTGGCTCTGAGTCGAGCCGAAGCGCGCAAGTGACTGAACGGTTTGCCGCCAACAACTCTTCAGGCAACACGATGAAGACATTGTCTGACATTATCGCGGCACAACCCGGCGCATCTATCGTCAAGCAGGACGAAAATTACCTGCACGCCATCTACAAAACAAAGCTTATGGGCTTTGTGGACGACGTAGAATTTCTACTCAGCGACAACCGACAAAGCCTGCAAGTTAGAAGCGCATCAAGGCTCGGCAAAAGTGACCTTGGAGCAAATGCTGAGCGAATGAAGACTCTTCGCGACTTGGTGGGTGATCAGTTGTAGTCGGCTAGGCAGTCTCTGTAGTTAAATACTATTTAGAACTACGATAACTTACAGCCAGTGCTGCAGAATAAAAACGCGCAAAGTTAAATACATCATCGACATCCGCGCCTCCATCGAGAACACGAAAATCTGCGCCTATGCTCCACTTATCGGCAATTGCGTAATCCAGTGTAACTCCCAGATCAATTGCCCTACCCGGCCCACCAGCCAGGCCATCGAAATCCGCACCAACGGTCCATCGGTCGTCTACCTTGTATTGAGCTGCCATATAAAACAACGGCACTACACCAATGTCATCATCAAAACTTTCAACAGCACCTTGCCTTAGGCGCACTTCAGCGTCGCGTACCTTCAGGGTGCCACCAATACGAAAAAAGCCTCGCTTATTTTGCCGAAGCGTGTAGTGGTAGCCGATACGCCACGAATTAAATTTGTAAGTAGCGTCGGTGTCCTGGTTCGCCGCAAAGCTCTCTCCGGCGAACATGATAGGAGAATCCAAGCTCGCCGATTCGGTGTATGAAAGCGGGGCTAGCATGATGCGAACGCCATGGGGATTGTTAAACAACCAGTTCAGCTCAAATCTGGTCGCATCCACCGGACCATCGCCCACTAATTGCTCTAGAGAAAAGCGTGTGCCCTGATCGTTATTAGGAATCCGTACAGTGTTGCGCTCCTGCCAACTACTGCCCGCAGAGAACCTCAAGGAAAACGATTCATCAGCTGCCACCGCTGCAGATACTAGTGTGGCAATGGGCAATACTAGCGCTGCGAGCGCTGGCCGGGTTTTCAATTAACAGCTCCTACTGTTGAGTCTCATTTCTACCCTTCATTACACGCTTTAGATTGCTCCGCAAATTACCACCACTGCTATGCTATCCATCACTTTCATTGAATCGCGCTGCTTTTGAAAACCTGGTACCACCAATCTCTGGAGAACCAAACGCCCCACACGCAATCCACAAACACGGATTGTGACGTCTGCATTATCGGAGCAGGCATGGCAGGGCTGAGCACAGCTCTGGAACTCAGCAAGGCAGGCAAGCGCGTTGTCGTGCTCGAGAAGGAGCAAATAGCGTGGGGCGCATCAGGTAGAAATGGTGGGTTTGTATCACCAGGATTTGCGCAGAGCCATGCCCAGATTGCAGCTAAAACCGACACACAACAAGCCAATGCACTGTTCGCCCTGTCTATTGAAGGCATGCACTGCGTTAGAGACAACATCGATCAATATCAAATACACGACACTTTGCCTGTTCACGGAATCTTAAGCACCAGCCGTTATCAGGCGCGTGATGTATTAACAGCTAAACAACAATGGTTAAAAAAGCACTTTAACTACGATGTTGAGTACATAAACCAGCACGGCATCAAACAACACTTAACTTCTGATTGCTACTTTGACGCACTACACGACAATAACGCCTTCCATTTTAACCCATTGGCTTACGCACGCGGCTTGGCAAAAGCCCTACGCGCAAACAACGCACACATCATTGAAAACTGTGCGGTTCAATCGATGGTGCCACACAATGAGCGATGGAAAATCTCCAGCGCACAAACGACCATTAATGCTAACCATGTCGTGCTGTGTACCGGCGGCTACACCAGTGAGCTGGTACCAAAACTACACAGTAGTTTCTTGCCCATTGCAACGTATGTCATGCTCACCGAGCCCAATGAACAGCTCATTTCCACAGCTGTTAAAACTCACTCAGCCATCTTGGATGATAGGCGTGCCGGTGACTATTATCGAGTGGTTGATGGTGGCAGGCGGCTACTTTGGGGTGGATGCATAACAACTCGCACAACTGAACCCGCAGAACTTGGCAAGATTCTTCACAAACGCATGGTTGCTACTTTCCCGCAATTAGGAACACTAAAAGTGGACTACGCCTGGTCAGGTTTAATGAGTTATGCGCGACACCAGATGCCACAAATCGGGCGAATGGATAACGGCCTCTGGTACTGCACCGCGTTTGGAGGCCATGGTATGAACACAACGGCCATCGGTGGCCGTGTTATTGCCGAGGCTATTCTAGAGCAAACTCAGAGT